>JBILMS010000001.1:0-279018 GCA_044375415.1 Flavobacteriales bacterium | reverse complement strand
TTATTGTCGCATCTTTCCACTGCAACTGGGTTCCGTTCTGGTCTGTTGTTCCGCCATACGCATAACCAGGTATTCTGCATGCCATGGGAATACTCTCTCCGGGCTCAATACCGATTTTAACAAATTTGGTCTTTTAAAATCTCACGATATTTCCAGTATTTATTTTGGTTTTCTTGATCAGATTGGGCAAAGCAAGAAAATGTTGTCATGAGCAAAGCAAGTAGTAGCGTCGTTTTCATTTTGTTTGAGCATTAAGTCATTGAATCACATTGTATTCAACAAGATTCCAAATTTCATTTGTTTCAGTTATTTCCTTCCGGACAATTCCTATCGACTTGGCAAAATAATAAATCACCTCAAAATATTCATTAGTTGTCGTTGATTGATCAAGAACTGAGTTGTCATTTCGTTGAACGACAACAGTATCAAACAAGAAATTCCCATTGTTGAAATTATAAAAATTATCAATGACAGTTACCAGTCCATAATCACCTCCGCCCCAAGAAAGTCCAGCATAGTTTTGCTCAAAAGTTGGAAATCTCAAAAACCGATCCTCCCCATCAGCATCCCCGCTGATATACTTATCGCACCAAAGTGTTCTACACCTACAACAATCTTGTGCACCGCAATCACTTGTCCAACCTTCATTGAACCAAAACCAA
The DNA here is from genome assembly GCA_044375415.1 of Flavobacteriales bacterium. GTDB lineage: Bacteria > Bacteroidota > Bacteroidia > Flavobacteriales_D > Sanyastnellaceae > JAWXBG01. Next base: position 278,356 of record JBILMS010000001.1, on the reverse strand, counting down.
TAATAATATCCATCGCTACTGCGATATGTTTCATAATCGAACTGAACATTACCCTGGTCAGTGATAAAATCATGAGAGTTCACCACTGTGAACGTATCTCTTGCCCCAGTAGATTCTTCCTCATAGATCCAATATGTACCTTCCTTAAAAAAGGCCCATTCTTTCAACTCCTCGATAGAATTTACTTCTCCGCACTCACAAGAGGAAGGCTCTGTATCATGCTTGCAGCAGGAGACTGCAACAATTAAAGTAAGCCAAAACGTAAATTGTCTTAGGTTCTTGAGCATTTCTCAAATTTATTCAGTATCTGTAAAGTAAAGGTAAGGTATGTTTGGAGAATACTTCGATTAACTACATGAAATATCTCCTGTCGATGCGTCCACCCCTCAAAATCCGCTCGCATTTGATTTGGGTGTCCCGGGTCAGGTTGAATAGGGCCGTTCGGAAATCGTGGGTCATTGGCGAAGTTTAAAGCCATTTCGTGATGCACTCAACTCGATGAGAAAAAAATTGAGTTTTACCGGGTTAATATGAACATCTAAATTCTCATGTAGAGAACAATTGACAGAACACTTTAAAAACTGATTTTTTCGTAAAGCCAACTTTTGTCGATGACTATAGGACGATCAAATAGTCGTGAATTCGTGGCTAATTTAACTCCGTTCACAGCACCTGTGAACGTTATCCTATTCAGGGAGCAAAGATCTCTGTTTGCCGTCTCTTCGTAATGCTTAACGATCAAGTCGAATGTTCAAAATTCTCTGTGTAAAAGCCTTGCTTCATCTCATCTTTGCGCCCAATTTAATCGCAATGACCAAACTCAGCGTAAACATCAACAAGATTGCAACCATCCGAAATGCACGTGGTGGAAACATACCTGATCTTGTGAAAGCAGCAAAAGACATTGAAAGCTTTGGAGCCGACGGTATCACCGTGCATCCACGTCCCGATGAACGCCACGTTAGATACAGCGACCTACAACCTCTGAGAGAGGTAGTAACTACCGAATTTAATATTGAAGGGTATCCGTCTGAAGATTTTATTTCCCGCGTTCTCCAAATAAAACCGGAGCAAGTAACACTCGTGCCCGACCCTCCCGGTGTGCTCACCTCCAATGCAGGATGGGATTGTATCAAACACCAAGATTTTCTCAAAGCGATCCTTATTCGATTCAAAGAAAAGGGTATTCGCACGAGCATCTTTCTCGAACCTGCGGAATCACAAGTAGAAGCGGCAAAGTCTACGGGAACAGATCGTATCGAATTGTACACAGAAGCTTTTGCATCTCACTTCGAACAAAATCCGGAAGAGGCGATTGAACCCTACCAAAAGGCCGCCGAACGGGCCGTTCAATGTGGGCTTGGCATCAACGCAGGACACGACTTGAACTTAAAAAACCTTCGTTATTTCTCGCAGAACATTCAGGGACTTCTCGAGGTTTCAATAGGTCATGCACTTATTTCCGACGCCTTGTATTTTGGACTCGAAAACACGGTTCAGCTCTACAAAAGAGAACTCAGACCATGATTAAGTTGTTCTCTCAGACCATTGGTTCGGGTCCGCCCCTCGTGATCGTTCATGGCTTATTCGGCTCCGGCGACAATTGGATGAGTCACGCCAAAGTCCTGGCCTCAAGGTATCAGGTCTTTCTGGTTGATCTGCGAAATCATGGCCATTCGCCCCACCTGCCCGAAATGAATTTTCAGGTAATGTCAAACGATCTTCTCGAGTTTTTTGCGGAAGAGGGACTAAGGGATGTATGCCTCGTTGGTCACAGTCTGGGAGGAAAAGTAAGCATGTGTTTCGCTCAGGAAAATCCTTTTTTACTGTCGAAACTAGTGGTTGTCGATATCGGTGTTCGGGCCTACAAGCCGCATCACCAGCATATTTTTAATACCATCGGAAAGCTGGATCTTTCCGCTTTTACGAGTCGCTCGGAATTGGAAAAAGTAATCGCTCCGGGCGTTGGCGATCCGGCTACCATTCAGTTTTTGATGAAAAACCTTTATTGGAAAGAGCCCGGGAAATTGGCCTGGCGTTTCAACTTGCCCGTGCTCGAAGCTAATATTTCGAATATGACCGCGGCTATTCCTTCTCAGCCGATCGTCGAGACGGAAACCTTATTCATTCGAGGGGAGAACTCACACTACATTACCGATGAGGATATTCCGGGTATCTCCGAAATCGTCCCGCACTCGAGTTTCGTGAGTATTCCCAATGCCGGTCATTGGGTGCATGCCGAAGCCCCTGAATTGTTCAGATCGGCTCTGTTGAGCTTTGTAGATCAGTAGTTTCGGGCTAAAACTGATTTTTGACAAGCCTTAGATTGATTTGGGTCACCGAAACAGGGGTTCTGTGAATTAGATTTGCGAAAAATCTTCATTATGCAAGTCAATAACAAGCGAATTCTAGTCCCTACGGATTTTACCAAAGTAGGTGATACGGCTCTTGAACATGCAATTGTGGTGGCTAAAGCAATTGGTGCCGAAATCAATTGCCTTCATGTAATCGCCAGCAAAAAAGGCATCTCCGAAGCTCGTATGAAACTCGAAACCCTGAGAGATAGAATACGAACCGAAAATGGAATGGAAGTAACCACTATGGTCCGCATCGGTTCTATTTTCGAAGACATTGATAAAGTGGCCAGCGAAATTGATGCAAGTCTCATTATCATGGGTACGCACGGTCTTCGCGGAATGCAGTTTCTAACAGGGAGCAGAGCTCTCAAAATCGTAACTGAAAGTACAATTCCTTTTATTATTTGTCAGGAACGCGGCATTCGCTCTTCGGGCTATCAGAAAATTGTAGTTCCATTGGACTTGCACAAAGAAACTAAGCAAAAATTGACAATGGTCGGTGACGTTGCTCGTTACTTCGGCTCACGTGTATTTCTCGTGTCACCCGGTGAAACGGATGAGTTCCTCAAAAATCAACTTCAAAGAAACATCATGTTCGCTGAGGAATATCTCGGTTCGCGTGGTGTAGAATACAGTGTAGAAATCACCGATTCAAAAAGTGATGGATTCGTTAAAGCTCTAGTGAAATACGCGGCCGGTGTTGATGCAGACCTTATTTGTATCATGAACTTTTACGACGCAAGTTTCATGAGCATTTTCAATCAGTCCTACGAACAGCAGGTTATAACAAATGAATCGCAGATTCCTGTGCTTTGTGTTAATCCCGTTGAAACGTATGTGATGGAAGGTTCTGTTTTCTCAAACTAAGAAAAAACATCTTTTAAATACGGATGCCCATTACGAGTATGTCGTCGACCTGCTCGTGATGGGATTGCCATCTGTCTAGGGTTTCGGCCATACGCCATTTCTGCTCGGCCATCGGCAAATGGTTTACTTGAAGCAAGAGCATTCTAAACTGTTTCCTCAAAAACTTCTTGCCTTTAGGCCCTCCAAATTGATCCATGTATCCGTCTGAAAACAAATACAAACAGTCTCCTTTCAGCAATTGAAGTTTGTGATTGGTAAACTCTTTTTCTCCATTCACAAATGAACCAATAGAGAATGGGTCACAATCGGTTTCTATCAATTGTCCATCCCGAACTATATATACAGGATTGTGTGCCCCGGAAAACTCTAGAGTAAGATTTTTTTCATCGAGAGAGCAAACCACAATGTCCATCCCGTCGCGCATATAACCTTCTCCCGATCGATCAGCGCGCATTACCTCGGCTGCTAGTTTATTGAGGTTGTTCAGAATCTGATCAGGACGAGTAAACACTTTGGTCACTTGATTTAAAACATTGTGTCCAACTAAACTCATAAATGCTCCGGGTACTCCATGACCGGTGCAATCTGCAGCAGCGAATATCTTTCGGTTGCCTTGTTGTTTAAACCAGTAGAAGTCGCCGCTAACTGTCGCTTTCGGGCGAAAGAAAACAAATGAATCCGGAAACATATTCCGAATAAATTCGTCATCGGGAAGTATTGTCTCCTGCAGGCGCTGGGCATAATCAATACTCGACTTTAAATCTTGGTAGAGTTCTGTTACACGCTCTTTTTGCAGCTCTACTTCATCTCTCTGCTTTCGAATCTCAATGGTCTGTGTAGCTACTTTTTGCTCCATTTCATTGCGATATGAGTGCAAATCGTCCTTCATTCGAAGCAAGGCTTTACCCATTTCGTCGTGCTCCGAAAGAGGATCATAGTCCATATCAAAATTCCCACTACCGATATTGGTGGAAAATTCTTTGGTACGTTCAAAATTCGTTACGAGTTTGTTGAAGGCTGCCGCCATGTCGCCTATCTCATCGTTCCCGGCTTTGGCAGGATGAACGGAATAAATACCCAAACTGAGATTTGCCAATTTCTGTTTGAGTAGCTGTAAGGGCCGAACTATCGAACGAGTTGTGAAAATGGCTATCGCAATACTTATTAGAATTACGGCAAGTGATAAGGTGATGAGCAAGGTGCGAAGCGTATTGAACGAATCATTCATTTCTAACACTTGGGTTTGCATCTTATGGGCCTGTGCAGAATACAATCCTTCGAGTGTAGAACTGATTTCTTCGAATGTAGAGGGTATCGCCTCATTTGCTGTCAAAGGATATTGAGCGAGCATGGGAGCAAATGGTTCCATGTAGCTCTCAAAGTTTGGCAACATGTCCATTACATATTTATAATGGACATATAAAGTGTCTATCAGCAAAGTGAGTTTCTTCTGTACCGCTATTTCCGACTCCGACCAATTAGAACTTATCGAATCTATTATTTGAATCTGTCTTGGAACCTCTCTTTTCATCAAAACGCGAAGTTGCTGGCGCTCTGCCGCACTATCTAAACTTTGGTTATAAGCCCAGTGATGGATGAGGTACTGCCCTTCCAATAGTTGATTTCGCAGGACTTCGAGTGCGCGTGTAGAGGGGGTGTATACTCCGTTGATCTTATTATTTAACTCCCGACTCGTTTTCAGCGTTCCATTCGTAATTAAAATGAAAGCTCCTACAGCTAAAATAAAAACACCGAATCCGATGCTTATTTTACTTGCTATAGAGAATCTGAGTTTCATGATATATCAATCAATTTTGCTCTAGAATAAGTCTTTCAATTTCCTTAGCGTATCTATGAGATTCTTCTTCTCGATCGAGCGCCCTGTGTATATAGAACATTGCCCTGAGAATGTTTATGTCATTGGGACATTCGCTATATGCTTTCAAAATATAAGGAAGAGACTTCCGGAATAGATTGATGCTTTCCTCTTGTGTAAGTATCAGTTGCGCAATATCAGAAGTGGTATTGAGCAACTTGATTTTGTGAACTCCCAAATTGTAAAAACCTACAACTAAATTGTAGTTAGCGTCGCAATCTTTGTCATCTATAAGTAGTGCTCTTCTATAATATTCTTCGCCATCTTTGAGGCCGTTCGGATGCCCCTCAGGATCAGACTCCCACATGTAATAACTGCGTTGACCCATGACCTTGTTGTAAGAAAGTTCTTCTTCTTTCAAATCAACACCCGGGTCTACCAATCTTTGAAGCCGCAAATATTCGTTAAACAAACTGTCTACATGTGCATTGACTACATTACCTCGGGACAAAGCATAACCTCGAGCTAGATGTTGATATTGAACATTGAGGTATTCCAACATAGAAACTGACTGATTCCATTCGGCTTTATATGGATCAAGTTCTATACTTTTCTCAATCGCTTTAGTAGCAAATACAAGTTCCTTTTCTTGCTCTTCAGGGGTGTCTAAGAGTTTGTAGAGCTCTTTATGGACATACGATTTTACATACCAGGTGCGTGGGTGGTTTTTTTCGTCGGCAGCCACCACTGCTTTGTTGATAGTAGCTAGGGCCTTTACGTAGTCGCGATCTACGCATTGCTGTATAGCTTGTTGTGTAATCGGCAAGTCTTGCGCAAACACATAATGTGTAAGCAATACGAGCAGTATAGAGAGCGCATATGTTAGATAGTTCTTCATCTAATGGCCGATTGCATTATTTTTATTCCGGGGGTTATTTTTTTTCCCTCCATGGACACTTTGTTTAGCTCATAACGGATGTTGTCATCTATTGTTTTGAAATTAATGTCGGCCCCGGCCGCTATACCTCCATCAAAACTGGAAACAAAAAGCGTGCTTTCCCCTCTAAGTTCTTTTACGATTCGAGGCATGTCGACTTTTTTGGTTTTATCGATGTAAAGCACATGCATGAATCTGCGTGAATCGAATTGTAGGAGGTTTACAACTTCTATAACTTGATTCCCCACAGGCTTATTTCCATAACGCGAGGCCATCTCTTCGTAAAGCGCATTATTCCCCAAAATCCCGATATAGAATTTACCTTTCCGGAACTCATCCGGCCAACTGCTGCTATTCGCAAAATTGAATAGATAATGCGACTTCATGATTACTACCGTGTTCGCATTATCCAACTGATCTTCCCCCTCCAACGAAAACATCGTGGAGGTGCCGAGCAATAAGACTAAAAGAATTATCAGTGGTCTGACCATAATTGTACTAAGTACACTTTTACTTGTACCAAAACTAGACACACAATGTTTCACGAAACCCACAAAATCAGTGGGTTGTCCACGCTTTGATGTTAAATGAAAAAACCCGTTGGGAAACGGGCTTTTGGAGGTCAATTATGTCTTATTGGGTTTTAATGCTCTATTTACCAGACTCTTGAGGGGTTAGAGTACCCAAATCGCGATCAAAAAGATAAAGTGCCCCATTGTCATTTCCGGCCAATTTGAGCTTGTCCATCAGATTTCTCGCCAACGTTTCTTCTTCAATTTGTTCGGCTACATACCACTGCATGAAGTTATGTGTGGTGTAATCTTTTTCCTTCAAACAGATATCTACAACATTGTTGATCTCTTGAGTAACCATTGTTTCATGGTCAAGAAGGGACTTAAAGATACCCTGTAAGTTTTTATGATTTGTTGCCGGTTGATCAAGTTTTGGTATAATCGCCTTACCTCCGCGATCATTGATAAATCGAATCAATTTGAGCATGTGTAAACGCTCTTCGTCGCTGTGAGTATAAAGAAATGAAGCTGTGCCGGTATATCCGTTGTTCTCAGCCCATGAGGCCATACCTAGGTATTCCTGACTGGATGCGGACTCAATTTTTACTTGATCATTTAGGGCCTTTTCGATTTTTTTATTCAACATCTTTCAAAAGTATTTGCGTGTAAATTTAAGTCAACATTTCTTAGTATAACTGAATAACCTCCTATAACGCTCAATGTTCAGGTTAGGGTCTAATTCACATGTACCCTCCAAAAAATCTGCAAAATGCAGTGCACATAAAGGCGCCATGATCACTCCGCGCGAGCCCATGCCATTAAAAATCGCTAGTTCGGAATGCGTGGGGTGAAGACCAAGCAATGGTTTGCGATCGGGTAGAGTGGGGCGATAACCTGTTTTTTCCTCAAGAATTTCGAAAGTATCGCTGCAAACGGCTTTGAGCTCAGTTTGCATTTGTTCGGATGAAACGGAAGTGGGTTCCGGATGTGGATCAAAAAATTCATACGTCGCACCGTAACGGAAAACTTTATCGCCTAATGGTAACAAAAATTTTCCGAAATGAAAAATGCGGTCATCAGAAGCAAATTCGCTGCGAAGCGTCTGAACTTGCCCTTTATTGGGCTCTACAGGCAAGTACTTGAACCATGGATTGGAAATAATTCTGTAGCCCTCGCAGAATATAATTTTCTCTGCTATTACTTCCTTGTAGCGAACCCCATTTGTAGATATCTCCAGGTTTGAGTAATCAAGCGTCTCTTCGCGAAAATGATCATTCAGCAAGCTTTTAGACGCAATTAAAAATTCCGGAGTATTCAGCCAACCGCTTTGTTTTACCACCCCATATCCATAGGGCTGATCAACAGTAGCCGTTAGTTTATTCGTTTTATCTGAAGTGATATGATTTATTAAACTCTCAGATGTGCTTCGGGTATCCCATTCATTCGCATCGGCTATGGAGTGGAAAAGACGAGACATTTCTAAGGGATGAAAGAAACTCCTCTTACTCGCCTTTTCAATTCGTGTGTAAAATGATTCAGCATCATCCAAAAATTCATTGGCTCGCCACGTGAGCTTGAGATTTTTGAAACTGAGCGGATTCCACAATCCTGCAGCTGCAGCGGATGCTGAGTAGGGAAGATGTCCTTCGTAAATCAATACCTTTTTTCCTCTCTGTTGAAGAGTATGGGCCAATACAGCACCTGCTATGCCGTGACCGCAGATGATGTAGTCGTATTGCAATTCGATTTTATTGGATGACACCTAATTCGCGTCCAACTTTTTCAAATGCGGCAACTGCTTTGTCGATATGATTGAACTCATGGGCTGCCGAAATCTGTACGCGGATTCTAGCAGCATCTTTTGGTACTACGGGGTAAAAGAATCCAATCACATATATACCTTCTTCCAGTAATTTTTGAGCCATCACTTGCGAAAGTTGTGCATCGTAAAGCATTACCGGAACAATAGCGGAATCTCCGTCCTTTATATCAAAACCGGACTTCTTTATTTTTTCCTTGAAATAACGGATATTCGATTCCAGTTTGTCGCGAAGCTCTGTGCTCTCAGTCAACAAATCAATCACGGCAATACTCGCTCCTACAATGCATGGGGCCAATGAATTTGAAAATAGATAAGGTCTGGAACGCTGTCGAAGCAAGTCGATTATCTCTTTACGACCTGAGGTAAAACCACCCATTGCTCCTCCCAATGCCTTACCTAATGTTCCCGTTATGATATCTACTCGACCTAGAACATTTTTAAGCTCAATCGTGCCTCGGCCGGTTTTCCCGATAAAACCTGTAGCATGGCATTCGTCAACCATAACCAATGCGTCATATTTATCCGCCAAATCACAAATTTTATCGAGTTGTGCAACATAGCCATCCATAGAAAAAACACCATCCGTTACGATGATTTTAAATCGCGCTTCGGAAGCAGCTTGAAGCTGAATCTCCAAATCTGACATGTCGTTGTTTTTATATCGGAATCTTTTAGCCTTGCATAATCGGACTCCATCTATAATAGACGCATGATTCAATTCATCCGATATGATCGCATCTTGTTCTCCAAAAAGTGGCTCGAATACTCCTCCGTTTGCATCGAATGCAGCTGCATACAAAATGGTGTCTTCTGTATGCAAAAATGCCGATAGCTTATGCTCAAGGGTTTTATGAATGTCTTGTGTACCACAAATAAAACGAACCGACGATAAGCCATAACCATGACTGTCGATAGTGGATTTCGCGGCTTCCAAAACTTTTGGATGACTGCTTAAACCGAGATAATTGTTAGCACAAAAATTTAGTACTTCTTTGCCTTCCGATGTTTTTATTACTGCACCCTGAGGGGTAGTGATGATACGTTCCGTTTTAAATATACCACTCTCCTTGATTTGAGCAATTTCGTTTTTAAGATGATCTTGAAGTTTGCCGTACATGTGATTGTGTTTTATATGGAATGTATGTCCTATTTATTTCTTGGATCGAATATGAAGATTCTCGCTCGCCATCCTCGCAGCATTCTGTTCTGCGGATTTCTTGCTGTTGCCGATGCCTGTTCCGTGCTCACGTTCATCCACCAGCAAAGCTACCTTATAAAAGCTACTGCCGTTTTCATTTTTGTGTTCGATCACTTTATACTCAAGTGTGCGTTTGTATTTCTGAGACCATTCGTGCAACTTGCTTTTGTAGTCGACATCATCGTGAACAATATTATCCAGCCCGCGACTTTTCAGAATGCGAATGATAATCTCGCGTGTTGAATCAAATCCCTTATCGAGGTAAAGAGCACCAATTAGTGCTTCGAGAGCATTCCCGACGATGCTGTCATGCATTTCTTGATTCCCCAATTTCAAGTCAAGTTGTTCTTCTACTCCCAAAGCATAACCTATAGCATTCAAATTCTCACGACGAACCACTTTCGATTTCATCTTTGTGAGTTCTCCCTCCGGCAAGGTTAGAAATTTGTTGTACAGGTAATGTGCAATGATCGAATCCAACACAGCATCTCCCAAAAACTCGAGTCGTTCGTTGCTGTTTTTTAAACCGGGTTTTATATTGGTCGCGGCGCTGCTATGACGGAGCGCTTGCAGATAAAGGCTTGTATCCTTCGGTGTATATCCGAAAGCCTTTTTGATAAAGAGTTGTGTTTCTTTATCGGGTGGGTACTTTCTTCTGAAGAACGTAAAGTTCCACGGCATTAGATCTTCCTGAAAATGGCAGATGTATTGTGACCACCAAAACCAAAGGTGTTGGACATTGCACAGTTCACTACTCTTTCTTGTGCTTTGTTGAAAGTAAAGTTCAACTTGGGATCCAAGTCAGGATCTGAATGCACAAAATTGATCGTAGGTGGTATGATGTCGTGAACCACAGCTAAAATAGCTGCGATGGCTTCAATCGCTCCGGCCGCACCTAGAAGGTGACCTGTCATAGATTTGGTCGACGAAACATTGAGATTGTACGCATGTTCTCCAAATACATTTTGAATGGCTTTGGCTTCCTGAACATCCCCCAAAGGCGTAGATGTTCCGTGAACATTGATGTAATCGATATCCGTCGGTTTTAATCCTGCATCCGAGAGAGCATTGAGCATGACATTTTTTGCACCAATACCTTCAGGGTGTGGAGCTGTAATGTGATATGCATCCGCACTCATTCCTCCACCTACTATTTCACAGTAGATTTTGGCTCCACGTGCTTTTGCATGCTCATATTCTTCAAGCAATATGCAACCTGCACCTTCTCCCAAGACAAAACCATCGCGGGTCGAATCGAATGGACGAGATGCAGTTAGGTAATTTTCGTTGTTTTCGGAGAGGGCTTTACAGGCATTAAATCCGCCAACGCCGGCTTCAGTAACGGCCGCCTCAGATCCTCCGCTTACCATCATATCGGCCTTTCCTAGTCGAATATAGGTGAAGGCATCGATGAGTGCGTTGGTAGAAGAGGCACAGGCAGATACTGTGGTGTAATTCGGTCCCCTGAATCCAAAATTGATAGAAATATGGCCCGAAGCTATATCCGCAATCATCTTTGGAATAAAGAATGGATTAAATCGAGGGGTACCATCTCCACGAGTGAAGTTCATCACTTCCTCCTGGAAAGTGAGAAGCCCACCAATTCCTGAACCCCAAATAACCCCTACGCGATCTTTGTCAACCTTTTCAAGGTCGAGACCGGAATCGCCAAGAGCTTCGCGAACAGCAACTAAAGCATAGTGGGTATAAGGATCCATCTTTCTGGCTTCCTTGCGGTCCAGATGATCTTCCACATTGAACCCTTTTAGCTCACATGCAAAACGCGTCTTGAACTTCGAAGCGTCAAAGCGGGTAATGAGATTAGCGCCACTAACCCCTTTTTTAAGGCCATCCCAGTAATCTGAAATGTTATTGCCCAGAGGTGTGAGCGCACCAAGACCGGTAACTACAACCCGTTTAAGCTCCATAAGGTATGAATCAGGAATAAAGTATGGTCAAAGAAAGTAAATTCTTTGATACTGCCAACACTTACTTGGCGTTTGCCTCAATATAATCTACTGCCTGGCCAACAGTGCTGATCTTTTCAGCCTGATCGTCAGGAATGGCTATGTTGAACTCCTTTTCGAATTCCATAATAAGTTCTACGGTGTCAAGAGAGTCAGCCCCAAGGTCATTGGTGAAGCTCGCTTCGCGTGTAACTTCGTTTTCATCAACGCCGAGTTTATCAACAATAATGGCCGTTACTTTCTTTGCTATGTCAGACATTTCTTAGAGGTTTTTTGTTTGAAAAAATGCGGGCCAAAAGTAATCCAATTCTTGGTGGCAACATCTTTTTTTTAATTCATTTAATTTGAACGAAATACACTTTTTTTTACGCTCAGGATCAGCGAAATGCGCTTTCAAAAACTATTTTTTCCGGTTCTTTCCATCGCTTTTTTTAATTTTCAAGGATACTCCACGCATATTTCTGTCAGTTTTTTGCGTGGAATATCCGGCACACGGGTTTTTTCCGTAGGATACCCGACAGGGATAAGCAAAAATGCTTTCTCATTTGAGGGTCTTTCCAAAATTTTCTCTAAAAAGTTCATTGGACTGGGAGTATGCGTCAAACATGCCAATCCGCAGTAGTGAATGGCTTGAATTAAAAAACCGGAAGCCAATCCCACACTTTCACTCACGTAGTAATTCTGGTGTTTTTTACCCCCATCTTCAAATTCAAACGACCTGCGAAACACCACAATCAGTGCCGGCGCCGTTTCCAAAAATGGTTTGAACTCATCGGTGCCGAGGTGAGCCAAATCACGGATCCATTCTTCACTCATTCTTCCTTGATAGTTTAGCTTCTCCTCTTCTTCGGCCGCTATTCGAATCGACTTCTTCAACTCGGGATTTGTGACCAAACAGAAGGTCCAGGGTTGCTTATTGGCTCCACTGGGTGCAGTGCCCGCCAACTCTATGATCGTTTTCAAAAGGTCCAATGATACAGGTCGATCCGAAAATTCTCTGACGGTTCTTCTTTTTTTCATGTGATCCGAAAGGTGTCGCAACCTATCGAACATTTCTTCTTCACTAAAAAGAGCGGGGAAATAGGGTACAGTCGGGTAATCCGGCATGGTAAATGGGTGTTTACTTTTTACAAAGATCAGCGCTTTGAACTAGCGTGAATACAAGAAAAGTCGCTCAAGGGAAAAAAGGGGTAAAAAAGTTCGATAAAAACTTGTTTGTATTCGACTAATCTCTATATTTGTATTCATAATTAGAAAAAATGAGCAGAATTACTTGTACTTGCTGTTGTTGTTGTCCGACCCTCGGGGACCGGTAGATAGCTGCATTTACAGATTCTGATCTGAAAATAATGAAGCCCTCCGGAAACAACCGGGGGGCTTTAGTTTTGGTTAATAATTGTTTTAAAGTAAAAAAATGAAATACACATCGCTCTTGGTTGCAAATTGTTGTTGCTGTTGTTGCGAACTCTTTCGATCGGGAAGAGGTGGGTAGTTCATGAGTTCTCCACCTATGGATTTAAGTCCTTCCTGATTCAAACCGGGAAGGACTTTTTTTTTAAAATGTAAAAGGAATAAACACTACTAAAAAAAATAGAAAGTATGACTCTCCAAACCATCACACATTCACACACGCGTTGGGATGCCTACCAGCGAATTCTTGAACTCGAGCACCTTGTGGGTAGTACTCCACTTTTTCCAATTCGGAGGTTATTTTCGAAACCGGGCGTGGAGATTTATGCAAAACTGGAATGGCAACAATTCGGTGGAAGTGTGAAAGCTAGAGCAGCTTATAACATCATTAGAAGGGCCATCGAATCGGGTGAATTAAAATCGGAAATGCGGCTTCTTGATGCAAGTAGTGGCAATACAGCCGTTGCATACGCAGTGTTTTGTGCTGTCGCAGGTATACCCTTGACATTGTGTGTACCTGAAAATATATCCGAATACAAGCGTCATGCTTTGCAGCAACTCGGAGTAGAACTCGTCTTTACGAGTCGGCTTGAAGGTACAGACGGAGCTCAATGGGAGGCAGCTCAAATCAATTCCAAAAACCCCGGATTATATTACTATGCCGATCAATACAACAACGCGAATAATTGGAAAGCGCATGTTCTCGGAACTGCCGCAGAAATATGGAACCAAACAAATGAAGAAGTCACGCACTTTGTTTGTGGACTTGGTACCACCGGAACTTTTACGGGAACTGCTATCGGCCTCAAAGAATTTAAATCGGAAATACAAGTTATCTCTTGTCAACCGGATACTCCAATGCATGGACTGGAAGGTTGGAAGCATCTGGAAACGGCCAAGGTACCGGGTATTTATAATTCCAATTTAGCCGACAGGGAATTGTGGATTTCAACTCAAAAGGCCATGGAACTTATCCCTCTGGCTGCTGAACTCGAGGGATTACTAATTACTCCTTCGGGTGCTGCAAATTTGATTGCTGCCATCGAAATCGCAAATAGCATTGAAAGCGGTGTTGTTGTTACAGTGCTGGCAGATCAAAATAAATCTTTCTCACCGACTCTTTAAAGTAATGGAAAATCGAAAACTAAAACATGTCCTGAATATCGAATCGCAAGCACGCTCAATCATTGAACGCGATGCGCTGGAAATTTTTCCGGACGAATGTTGCGGATTTTTATTCGGACATGAAACAAGTGGTATTCGTTACATAACAGTGGCACAGACAGTCATCAACCATAAGCAAGGCGACAAGAGAAGACGCTTCGAAATAGAACCCGTCGATTACATGCGAGCCGAACGTTTTGCGGACGAAAATGGATTTCAATTACTCGGGGTGTATCATTCACATCCTTTGCATCCGGCAGTACCAAGTGAACACGATAGAATCGCAGCCGTTCCATTTTTCTCGTACATCATCACTTCTGTTTTTCCGGATCAAGAACAAGTTATTCGCTCTTGGAGACTCAATGAATCGGAACAATTTGAAGAAGAAGAAATCATTTAAAAAATCGTATAAAATCAACTTAATGAATCATGGCTAAAATTATCGTTCCTACTCCGCTCAGAAAATTCACATCGGATCAGTCGTCCGTTATAGTCGAAGGAAACACTATCACTACTGCGATCCTCGAACTTGTGAATAAACAGCCGGAGATCAAAAAACATTTGCTCGACGAAAACGAAAAGGTTCGTCCCTTTGTTCGTATATTTCTTGGAGATGAAGATGTGAGTGCGGAAGCATTAGACACAACTCAAATAGATAGCAATAGTGTAATTAGCATCGTCCCCGCTATTGCAGGAGGTTGTGACGATGTAAATTTTATTTTCTAAAATGAAATGACTATGAGTGAAATTAAATTTAGCAAAGAAGAACTGGAGCGATACAGCCGACACCTGATCATCCCGGAATTTAATATTGAAGGTCAAAGAAAACTGAAAGCGGCACGTGTCTTAGTAATCGGAACAGGTGGCTTAGGTAGTCCGCTGCTATTGTATTTAACGGCTGCCGGTATAGGTAACATTGGTTTAGTCGATTTTGATACCGTAGACCAAAGCAATTTGCAGCGCCAAGTTTTATTCACGGTAAGTGATGTGGGAAAACATAAAGTAGATGCCGCCATTGACCGATTAAAAGGCTTGAACCCGAATGTGAATTTCATTGCGCATAAAACGAGAATTACATCGGAAAACGCATTGGATATAATTAAAGATTATGATGTGGTTGCCGACGGAACGGACAATTTCCCCACCAGATACCTCGTCAATGACGCATGTGTCCTGTTGAATAAAGTGAATGTTTATGCTTCCATATTTCGATTTGAAGGCCAGCTTTCGGTCTTCAATTATACCGATGCAAATGGTGTAGTCGGACCTAATTACCGCGACATGTTTCCACTGCCTCCACCTCCGGGACTGGTTCCCAGTTGTGCCGAAGGTGGTGTAATCGGGGTGCTTCCCGGAATTTTAGGTTCGCTTCAGGCTAATGAAGTAATAAAGGTTGTTTCAGGAGTGGGTGAACCCATGAACGGAAGGTTTTTCATCTTTGATGCGGCCTCGTTTGAAACGAGAATTCTTAAAATCAAACGAAATCCATCAAATCCTCTAAATGGAGATAATCCAACCCAGAAAGGACTCATCGACTATGTTCAATTCTGTGGAGTTTCTACTGAAGCCGACTCTACTAAAAAGTCGGATGAGGTGGAGGAAATTGATGTTTTCCAACTGCGGGAATGGATGGATAACGACAAGGATTTTCAATTAATCGACGTAAGGGAACCGTACGAATATGAGATAGCAAATCTTAAGGGTGAACTTATTCCACTCGCTCAAATTTCGTCGCAAGTGGCTGCCATTTCCAGAGAAAGAAAAGTGGTGGTTCACTGCCGAAGTGGAATCAGAAGTGCGAAGGCAATTCGTGAATTACAGGAATTTCACGGCTATAATAATCTCGTAAATCTGAAAGGAGGTATCCTGGCCTTCGCTAAAGAGATAGATCAAAGTATTGCTACATATTAGTAGTCAATTAATTAGCTTAATGTCGCGTAACCGAAGCGCGTTGCATTGGGTTGGAGGTTAGAGGGCGCGTAAATTCGCACTCTCTAATTGTTTAATCATGTTTGTAATATCAGAAATTTTTCCTCAGCACGGTGGTAGCCTCGAAGTTGCCGAACAGATGATTCTTCAGAGCAAAATGGCCGGTGCCGATGCTGTGAAAGTTCAACTATATACCGCCACACAGTTTGGTGCCGAACGCGCCTATTTGGAACTGAATAAAGCCGGATTGAAACGTCTGCGCGATTATGCCAACACCCTGAACATGCCTCTATTTGGTACACCATTTACGGAGGAACGTCTCGACTGGTGTCTCGATTTGGACCTGCCTTATTTAAAGGTGGCCGCCAGAATGCACAAGGAGATGCCGGAGCTTGTGGCTCGTATCATGTCGTCAAACAAACCTACTTTCGTTTCTGTGCCTAGTGATACACCTATCGAAGAAATAGAAATCCATCCAAGTGCCGTCTACTTGTTTTGTGTGATGAAATACCCAACTCGTACGGATGAATTTCAGATGCCGGATTTTTCGAAATCACCGTTTAAGGGAATAAGTGATCATACCCTCGGAAACGCAGGTGCTCTCTTTGCTTCAGCGCACGGAGCAACCTACCTTGAAAAACATTTTACCCTTAGAAAATCTTTTCAATATGAAACGGAAAAGGCTCACTTGGGTTCAATGGATATGGATGACCTGATGGAAATAAAGCAAACCGCGTTTGAATTCGAACGCATTCGTAAAACCCTCGGAATGTCCTGAAAAATCGGCCATTTAAGCATTCATGTTAGCCAACGACTTTAAAGAAGTTCGACAATCACTTCAGGAAATTCTTGCTGAATCCTCGGTGGATTCCGATTTGTTTTTGGCGAAAAAATGCTTGCTCGAAAATATTTCATTTCAACTGCCCGCAACGGCAGATTCTGATAGACTCATTGGTCTTCGAGAATGGTTTAGAAATTCTAAGAAAATCTTCTCTTCGCATAAAGCTACAGCTAAACTAAGAGAAGGCGGAACCAGTGCCGTATTGGGCGGCTTTATGCGGCAATCATCGGCCATTCAATCCTACATTGAATTTGAATCGGGTGAAAAATTGTCTTGGTATTTTGGAAAAGCTGAGTGGCCTGAAATGCCCAAAGGTTCTAAATTCTTCTATTGGTTGAACTGGAGTGTGGCATGCATTCCCTTTATCCGTAAAAGTATTTTTGCAACAAACAGGGTCAACTGGGCTTTGCTCATTCGTGAACTCAACGATACAACGGTTTTTATTCATTGGCTTCGACAGAATAATATTCGGCGTTTGTATGATTTTTTGCCCTACGAATTGGAATCGAATTGGATCAGTTTGTTGTGCCGCCAACTGGGTATCGAAACAATTAAAATACCTAGCAGCGGACCTCTAGCCACTCACAACTCTACTCTCATCGCCGATAAAATTGTTTTGAGCTCCCCTTACCATCATGAGGAACTGAAAGTTTTCAGTAATTCCATTCGCTACGAGTCTTTATTAAAATGGGGGCCGGAGCGAGCATTGACATACATAGAACGTTATCGCACCTACAAGCCTGAATCTTCGAAATCGGTAATCGGTTTTTATTCCCATGCTTCTTGGCTGCGATTGGCCCAAGACCATGCTGATGTGGGTCTGAATATACCAAAAGCAGAAGAGAAATTGCTGAACGATTTGTTCCGTTTCGTGAATGAAAATAAAGAATTTGAACTTCGCATTTTCCTACATCCACGCGAGAGAGCTCCCGAGATGATAGAAGCTACAAAAAGCTATTACAATTCTAAATTGGGTGAAGGAAAATATCAATTCAATGATTTTTCCAAGCCGACAACCGCTTGTTTTGAAGACGCAGGAATAGCTATGGCAGCCTTTAGTACTATTTTGTTCGAACGACTTTTTTCCGGTTATAAAACATTAATCGGCAATTACGGCATTCCGGATTTCCCGCTGAAAGGAAGCAACTTGAACGCAATTTGTTTTTCAGATTATAATCGACTAAGCTTATTGATTGAGGAATGTACCAGGGAAAGTGACTCAGATTTTTTCAAAAGAAATAAGTTGGAAGACTATCTGTGGACGCAATACCCCAGTTGGCAAATGAGAAGCTGAGCTGCTCTATCTTTGCTGCACTATCTACCCCTATGAGTCAAATGCCCGCAGCGGTCATTATCGTGAATTTCGATTTCCCTCCCAATCAAGGTATTGGTGGCAGACGGTGGGCGAAATTGGCAAAGGGTCTTGCAAGTATGGGGCTGCAAGTAGTAGTAGTAAAAGCAGATCCTGTATCGAACAACAACATATCTGCATGGACGCAGGATACAAAGAGTGAACGTATCGAAGTTCATTCCATTAAGCGCACTTATCCGGAATCAGTTTCTCATCCAAAAAAGGGATGGAAACATAAGTTCAGGTATTTATGGGATTTAAATCAACTTAAAAAAGAAGAGCAGGGCACCATTTACGATGTAGCTATTGGCTGGCAAGAGGTTCTTACACAAAAGCTCCAAGAATTGGTTGTTTCGAAGGGAATCAAACATGTAATAGCAACCGGTGCTCCTTTCAATGCTCTGTATTATTGCGCCTTGTTTAAACAGAAAAATCCCGAGATAAAACTCTTGGTCGATTACAGAGATCCTTGGCTAACTGCGAAGAACTATGGTATGCCGTTTTTAGATTCAAATGCAATGAATGTTGAAATTGAAAAGCAAAATATTGTTTTTCGATTTGCCGATAAAATTATCAGTCCATACCAAGAGCTTACCGATCGATTATTCTCTGAAGCGAAAAGCGTGACAAATGATAGATCTAAGTTTCATGTACTTCCCCATTTTTACGATGAAACAGATTTGCATATACCTCGAGAGTCGATCATAAAAACGAAAGAAAAAGTTACCTTCGTTTATGGAGGGGCACTTTACACCGGCACTTCCGATATATTGAAGGAGTGGAAAACTTGTCTACAAGATATTGAAAGTAATTCCACTGAATTGTCAAAGCAATTGTATTTTAAATTGTTTACGGATAACCAAATTGAAGCAAAGATTTTCGAAGGCCTCTCTACGATACAAATTTCGCCTACCATTGGCAAAGGAATATTCGATGAATTAGTAGGTGCGGATTTTTGTATCATGATGGCTGCAGACCATAATAAAAATCAATTTACAACAAAGTTTTTTGAGTACTTACCCCTCCGAAAACCGTTTGTTTATCTGGGGCCGGAAGGTGAATTATCTAAATTCATAGAATCAAATCGCCTCGGGCGCAGACTCGAAAATATTTCACGTGATCTTCCGATTTTAGTCAATGATTTCAATGCCGGCCGACTGAATTTTAATAGCGACTTCGATATTTCATCCTACACCCTCCATCATGCCACCGACAGATTGCTGAGTTTTCTATCATGAAGATACTTTATTACAGCCCACATCCAAATCTTACACTGGCATCTCCCAGCGGACCGGGTACGCACATGCGTGAAGTAATAGAAGCGTTGGAAAACCAAGGACATCAAGTAATTCAATTCATAGCCGGCGACAAGGATAAACGTTTTTCGGGTTTGAGTCAGTTTAAAACTCCTTGGTATAAAGGGGTGTTAAAATTTATCACTCCCGATATCGTGTGGCAGTCTCTGAAAGATTGGGATTTGGAACGATGGGATGCAAGAAACTCGAAAGAGCTGGAGGCGATGATTATTCAACATAAACCCGATGTGATCTATGAGCGTGCGCACTACATGATGAAGGCGGGAGTTCGGATCGCGAAAAGATTTAATATTCCGTTAATCATCGAAATGAATGCGCCGTATTCTGAAGAAAAAATTTACCTTGAAGGCAATTCACTTTACATCGAGAAATCCAAACAATGTGAAAAGGAACAAATCGAGGGAGCTTCGGTAGTCTATGTGGTATCCTCCGCACTTAGTAATTATTTTAAAGCTCAGTATCCTTCGTCGGAGAAAAGAATTATCATTACTCCAAATGCCATTAACCCTAAAAAGGCTCACGCTAATCCTTCATTGAAGGCCTCGCTCAAAGCTCAATATAGACTCCGAAAAGATGAAGTAGTGATTGGTTTTGTGGGTTCAATATTTAAGTATCACGGTGTCGATCGTCTACTCGAGGCATTTGCAAACCTTGTAAACGAACACCCCGAAAAATCTTTTCGTTTGTTAGTTGTAGGCGATGGTATGGTGCTCCCCGATTTGAAAAAAATAGCAATAAAACTCGGTGTAAATAAAAAGGTGATTTTTTTTGGTAATGTTCCTCATCGAGATGTCTACACATACATAGATCTTATGGATATCGCCGTTATGGCCAGTAGTAATTGGTATGGCTCACCCGTGAAGGTGTTCGAATATGGAGCAATGTCGAAGGCTATTGTGGCTCCGGATAATGTGCCCATGCGCGATGTAATGGTAAATGGGACAGAAGGAATTTTGGTCAACGATGGTTTAGATGAAGTGTTTAATGCATTAAATAAGTTAGTATTCGACGATACGCTTAGACTTGAACTTGCTAAGCGTTTTCATGATAAGGTGGAAAAGCAATATACATGGGATATAGTAGCTTTGGACATAGCTCAAAGAGCTAGGGCAGCTTTGAAAAACAATGATTCGGTTTTGAACTAATTTCGCCCCTTTAAGAGATCATGAAACTTGCAATTCTTGCCGACGGTGTTTATCCCTTTGTAATGGGTGGAATGCAGCGACATTCATCGAATGTTGTGAAGTATCTATTACAGCGTGGTCATGATGTTACGTTAGTTCACGCAGTGCCCGCTAAGTCCAAGTCTATTCCAACTGAAGAGGAAGTTGTGGAGAGTCTGGGAATAGTCGCCGGTGCGAGATTTCGGTCAATTGCTATGCGCTTCCCGGATGCCGGTTGGTTGCCCGGTCATTATATAAAAGAATCGTATCAGTTGTCGAGAATGATGTACGATCGTTTAAAAGATGAATGGAAGGATTTCGACTTTATTTATGCAAAAGGTTTCTGTGCATGGCATCTTTTACACGTCAAATCCAAAGGCACGCCTTTACCGCCCATCGGTGTGAAATTTCATGGCTACGAAATGTTTCAAAAAGACGCTGACTTGAAATCGAAAATACAGTCTTGGATGCTGAGAGGACCGGTTCGTTGGAATAATAATCGAGCGGACGTCGTTTTTTCTTATGGAGGTCATATTACCGATATCATTCGAAGTATTGGTGTTAAGCGCGATCGAATTGAAGAGGTGTCGGGTGCCATTGATGCCTCGTGGTTGAGAAAAGACCCAAGGAAAATAGTGAGCACTAAAAGACGGTTTTTATTCATTGGTAGAAATGAACGCAGAAAAGGGATAGAGGAGTTGCAAAGGGCTATTTCCCAATTGCTGACAATACACGATTTCGAATTTCATTTTATTGGGCCAATACCAAATTCAATACGACTTAAAAATTCATCAGTGATCTATCACGGATCCATTTCAGAGACAGAAAAAATTATTTCCTTAATCGATCAATGTGACGTGCTAGTGGTCCCTTCGTATTCGGAAGGAATGCCGAATGTAATCTTGGAGGGAATGGCACGAGGTCTGGCAATAGTGGCTTCCGATGTGGGTGCTGTAAATATTGAAGTGGATTCGACGTGCGGTTGGCTTATCGAACCCGGAGATAAACAACAACTTATAGACGCCATGACTAAGGCAATTCGGATCGAAGAATCCGAACTTACAAAAATGCAAGAGGCTGCCAGATCAAAGATTAGCTCACATTTCTTATGGCCCGATGTAGCCGTAAAACTTGAAGAAGCACTGATTCGCCGACTCAAACCCTAACGGCCTGTTTGAAGATAAAACGATTTTTATCGTTGGACCTTCGCCCCTAAAGTTATTTTCGCGCTGTGTCTACCAAATCCATCTATTTCCCCGGTCTTAACGGACTTCGGTTTGTCGCGGCCTTTGCTGTGCTTATTACACATGTAGAGCTGATGAAGAAGTACAGTGGATTTAGTAACCTGTGGGTGGATTCAGGTAAAGTGTTCACCGAAGCGCCCTTATCGCATATCGCCACCGGACAAGTTCATTTTCTCAGCCCCTTGGTGGCAGAAGCAGGTCCACTCGGAGTTGTTTTTTTCTTTGTCTTGAGCGGTTTTTTGATCACATACCTGCTCTTTGTAGAAAAATCGCAAGAAAAGAAGATCTCGATTGGTGGGTTTTACATGCGCAGAATTTTGAGGATTTGGCCTCTCTATTTTCTAGTTTTTTTGATTGGTTTTTTTGTGCTACCACATTTTAGTTGGTTTTATGTAAAAGGCCAGTCTGAAGCTCTAACAGAAAACTTTATGGGTAATTTCTGGTCTTACCTCTTTTTTGTTCCGAATTTGGCTTATTCAATGTACATGGCCGTCCCTAACATCGGTCAAAGCTGGAGTATAGGGGTAGAAGAGCAATTCTATCTAATTTGGCCTGTGCTGATGGCGTTTTTCAGGAATAGCCTTCGTGTAATTGTCATATTTACATTGTTATTCATTCTTTTAAAGGCCATCGTGCTCTTCGGTTTCCCGGGTCCGGAATTCGAAGCATTGCGGAAATTTTTGGCGATGAGCAAACTCGAATGTATGAGCATGGGTGGCTTGGGCGCATGGTTTGTATTTTATAAAAAAGAATTTTGGCTGACTATTATTTATTCACGCTGGATGCAATGGACTGCAATTATTTCAATCCCCGCATTGGTGTATCTAACGCCGCCCTTTTTTCAAAACGGAATACACCTTATTTATGCGGGATCCTTCCTTGTTATCATTGCCAATGTTGCCTTTGGGCCGAATTCGATCATCCGGTGTAGTGGAAAGATATGGACCTTTCTTGGAAAGATTTCCTATGGTATTTACATGTATCATTTAATGGTGATCGTCTTTCTACTAGCTCTCATTAGAAATTTGGGGGTAGAAGGAAGAGAAATGAACCCCCTATTAAATGTAGCTTTGTACCTTGGTGCGGTCCTGTTGACCATTGGTATCGCTTACCTTTCGTACGAATACTTTGAAAAAAGGTGGATTCGCGCAAAAGGTAAGTATACCAAAGTGAAAAGTGGTCAGGATACCATGGCCGAGTCCTAGTAGTTTTATTGCAGAGAGTTGGATAATAAATACGTCATATTTCTAATCTACCTGACGATTTTCGTCAGCTCAATTACGCTATTCCAAACGCCGTTCGAGGGTTACCTTAGTTACATAGTTTACCTATTGTTTTTCCCCATATTCATTATGCGATATGGTTTTCCGAAATTGCCTTTTTTGATTTTTTTACCACTCTTCATTGTAGGAATTACCTATGTGCAGATTGGTCAAAATGAATCAGGTCAGTTTCTAAAAATCTTTGTGGGTTTTTTTTTGGCAGTTGTTTTTTATCACTATGTAATCGAACTTTTCGAGGGAAATGTTCAGAAACTATTCCTTTATTATATGAAGGGTGCAGTGATTGTTTCGGGCATAGGCATTGTACAAATCATTTCCTACCAAATCGGCTTTGCCCCGGGGTATAATTATGGATGGCTACTAAATAAGTGGAGTGTTACACAAGGTGGATTCGGGATTCGAATGAACTCAATCTTTTCGGAACCATCCTATTTCGCAGCCGTTATTGCACCGGCTTTTTTTGTGGCTCTTTATAATCTCTCGTCGAACAAAAAACTTTTTATAGATCGTAAAAGAAGTATAATAATCGGCGTGGCCTACCTTCTAACATTTTCCAGTTTGGGTATTTTTGGTATCTATTTGGCCGTTCTATTGTTGCTCCTGAACTTGGGTTTTTTTAGATATGCAATTTTGTTCGCCCCAATATTCTACTACAGCTTTAATTATTCATATGAGAATATCCCGGAGTTTAGACAACGCTTCGATGGAACCTTCGACATTTTCACAACTCAAGATTTTCGAAATCACGAAATTCATGGTTCTAGTTTTGTCTTGTACAATAATTACCACGTCGCTCTCGAAAACTTTAAGAGAAATCCCGTATTTGGAACGGGCCTTGGTTCGCACCCAACGGCATTCGAAAAATATTCACTCACAAAACTTGAGGGTGTAGTCGAAATCGATTTTAATAAACAGGATGCCAATTCAATGGCACTGCGATTAATGTCGGAAACAGGTTTATATGGATTAGTTTTCATGTTGGTTTTTATTATCAAATGTTGGATATTTAAGCCAAGGGCAGCCGAAACTGAGGTGTGGGTAATGTCAAATGCGTTGATTCTGATCATTCTTCTATACCTCTTTCGGCAGGGTCACTATTTCCTGAATGGATTCCCATTTTTCCTTTGGCTTTTTTACTATACGTGGAAGGATAATAGGGCAAAAAAGGCCGCCCGTAGTGATAATGAATCGGAACAGTCCGGTATGATTGAAGTGAATGTAATTACACCATGAAGGGAAAAGTTGTTTTTCTATATACCGAATTGGCGGCTTATTTTATTTCTTGTGTGAAGGAATTGGCGAAAAGTGGAGTGGAAGTGCATATTGTGAGACTCCCCGTGAACGCAGAAGCTCCGTTTATCTTCGAAAATCAAACTGGCATTTTTTTGTATGAACGAAATTCATTCGATGAAGTATCCCTTCTTACTTGGCTCAAAAATTTAAGTCCGGATATTATCCTCGTTTCCGGCTGGATAGACTCGGCATATTTACAAGCATGCGATTATTTCATAGGCAAAATTCCGCGTGTTCTTTTGATGGACAATCAGTGGAAAGGAACGTGGAAACAACGATTGGCGGTGGCATTGGATCCTCATAAGGTTAAAAGAAAATTTACACATGTCTGGGTTCCGGGAACCCCTCAGGCCAACTATGCATCGAAAATGGGCTTTAAACCCGATCAAATTCGAACCGGTTTTTATTCGGCCGACACAGCGTTATTTAGTCCATTGTATGTTGGGGATAAATCTGCCAAGTCAAACAAACTTTTGTTCTTAGGGCGTTATGTAGCTTTTAAAGGGATCATGAACCTTTGGACTGCTTTTGAAGAATTGTCTCCCTCGTTTCCAAATTGGGAACTTGTTTGTATAGGTACGGGTGATGAATGGGCGAAGCGTAAAATTCACCCTAAGATCACACATGTAGGATTTGTTCAACCTGATCAACTAGGCCGGTACATAGTAGATGCTGATTTTTTTGTGATGCCAAGCGAAAAAGAACCGTGGGGAGTAGTCATGCACGAAATGGCTGCGGCGGGTTTGCCCATTATTGCGACAAGTGAAGTGGGTGCGGCATCTGCTTTTTTGCAACATGAGAAAAATGGATTTCTTATTCCCGCCAAAAATCTCGAAGCCCTCAAAGATGCCCTCAAAAAGGCAATGCAAATGAATCCGGAACAACATAAAATGATGCAATTAAAAAGCCGTGAACTCGCTTCAAAGCTCAGTCCGGTAATTTGGTCGAGAACTTTGCTGAATCTTACGGAAGAATCTATACTTTCGAAGCATGACTGATATACTTGTAACCGGGGGTGCCGGTTTTATTGCCGGTGCCCTCGCTGAAAATCTATCCTCCGATCCGGATAACAGAATTGTAATCTTAGATAATTTAATTACCGGTGAGGCCTCGAAAGTTCCGTACTCATCTGGAAACAATGTGATATTTATTGAAGGTGATGTCAATAATTTGAGTGAAGTAGTGCACGCCTTTGAAACCTATAAATTTCAATATGTTTTTCATTTTGCAGCTCTTGTTGGTGTGAAACGAACCCTCGATAATCCGGTAAGTGTGTTACGCGACATCGATGGTATCAGAAACATCTTGGAATTATCAAGAGAGCATGCTGTGCGTCGTGTTTTTTATTCCAGTTCAAGTGAGGTATATGGCGAGCCTGTCCATATTCCCCAAAACGAACATACCACGCCGCTCAACTCTCGTTTGCCTTATGCGATTGTGAAAAACCTGGGAGAGGCTTTTCTAAAGTCGTATCATAAAGAATATAACCTCGAGTACACAGTATTCCGATTCTTCAACACATACGGCCCGCAACAAAGTGAAGACTTTGTTATTTCCAGATTTATTAGAGCGGCATTAGCGAATAAAGACATTACGGTTTATGGTGATGGTAGCCAAACTAGAACTTTTTGTTATATCGACGACAATGTTGATTTGTGTGCCGGTGCGCTTCGCCAAAATCTATTTGTGAACGATGTCGTTAATGTCGGTTCGGAAGTTGAAACTACTATTCTCGAATTAGCTAGGTTAGTTGTTGAAATCACAGGCTCTTCTTCTCGTATCGTTCATCTTCCGGCCTTGGAAGAGGGAGATATGACACGGAGAAAACCAGACAATTCTAAAATGAAAAGAGCATTGTCGCGCGAATTGGTTCCTCTACGAAATGGTTTGGAAAGAGTAATAGAAGCGTTTAAATAATATGTGTGGAATAGCCGGTGTCTATGGATTTACTGATGTAGGTGGAATTCGTTCTTCCTTGTCGAAAATGACAGATGCTATCCGGCATCGTGGACCTGACGCAGAGGGTTTTTATTTCGATGATTTGGTAGCTCTTGGTCATCGTAGACTTTCTATCATAGATACTTCTTCAGACGGGAATCAACCGTTTTACAACAACGACAAATCGATCGTAGTTGTGTTTAATGGTGAAATTTATAATTATCTCGAATTGCGGGAAGAACTCAAATCGACTTTTAGTTTCCGAACTAAAAGCGACACTGAAGTGCTTCTTGCGGCTTATACCGTGTGGGGTCATGCATGTATTCACCGACTAATCGGCATGTTCGCTTTTGCTGTTTGGGATGCGAAAAAGGAAGAACTCTTTGTGGTCCGAGACAGATTAGGGATTAAACCGATTTATTATATCCAAGATGGATATCAATTCGCCTTTGCCTCCGAGCAGCGTGCCTTAATGGCAGGTGGATTTGCACAACCTAAATTGTACGACGAATATTTAGGTGAGTACATTGCATATCAAACAGTGCACGCACCGGCTACTATTTTGAAAAATGTTCAAATGTTACCTGCCGGTCACACCGCGCTAATTTCAAAGCAGGGGTTAAAAATTTCAGAGTATTGGAACCCACTGAAATCAACAAATAGCTCCTTGGAGTCGGAAACGGAAATCCACTCGAAGATTCTCGATTTGTTGCATTCTTCGGTCGAGCTTAGAATGAGGGCGGATGTTCCTTTTGGTGCTTTTTTATCAGGTGGAATTGACTCTAGTGCTATAGTAGGACTAATGAGTAAAATAGCACCGGGAAGAGTAGATACATTCTCTGTGACGTTTTTCGAAAAGGAATTTGACGAAAGCCAATGGTCTTCTGAAGTCGCTAAAATCTTCGGAACACGTCATCACGAAATGCGGGTAAGTGCGAATGATTTTTTGCAGTTAATTCCTGAGGCTTTAGATGCAATGGATCACCCCGGAGGTGACGGACCAAATACCTATGTTGTTTCGAAGTTGACAAGAGATGCCGGAATCAAAATGGCTCTAAGCGGATTGGGCGGCGATGAGTTATTCGCCGGTTACGATGTTTTTAAACGAATGAAAAAACTCGAAAGCAACCGCTGGTTAAACATCGCTCCGCATATGCTCCGAAGCATGACCGGAAGTGTACTTGCCGGAATGGCTCCATCTGTTGCAACTAAAAAAATAAAGGAAGTTCTCTCCTTGTCGGAGGTAGATTTTGCGAATGCATATCCATTTTCAAGACGGGTTTTTAGCGATGCGTTGGTTGAGTCGTTGATACATCAATCAATTCATGCCGGCTCATCGGTTCATAGGATATGTAGAGATATTCAACAATCAAATTTGCCTCTCCTTTCAAAAGTGACGATGGCGGAAATGAATACATACATGCAAAATGTATTGCTTCGAGATGCGGATCAGATGAGCATGGCGCATGCTTTGGAAGTACGTGTGCCTTTTCTCGATCATCGTTTAGTGGAATACGTGTTAGCCATTCCCGATAGTATTAAATACCCACATACTCCTAAAAAATTGTTGGTTGATTCTCTGAAGGGATTATTGCCCAAAGAAATTACCGCACGGAAAAAAATGGGATTCACTTTTCCTTGGAGGTTGTGGATGAAAAACGAATTGCGATCCCTATGTGAAGAGAACCTAAAGGTGCTTGAGAATTCGGGCCATTTTGTAGAGGGAAGTATTAATATGCTTTGGCACCGATTTCTAAAAGATGATCCTGAAATCAAATGGTCTCGAATTTGGCATCTGGTGGTATTGGGTTATTGGATGCGAAAAAACAAAATTCAATCATGAGTGCATCAGATCTTATAAGTACGGCGGGGGTAATCTTGATTCTTGCAGGATTCTTTGCACTTATTATGAAGTGGCTCACCTCGGAACACGTGCTTTATCTTTGGTTAAATGCTATCGGAGCTGCTCTGGCATGTTACGGGTCTTATCTCATACCCTCATGGCCATTTGTAATATTAGAGGGCGTGTGGAGTTTGGTCGCTTTTTTCGGATTAATAAGAAAGTTGACTAAGTGAAGAGCAGAAAAAAAATAGTCGTACTCACCGAATGGTTTGCTCCGGGATATAAGGCCGGTGGACCCATTACTTCTATTGTCAATCTCGTGAATGCTATTCATGATGCCGATTTTTTTATAATCACATCCGACAGAGATTTGAATTCTAAAGAACCTTATGTTGGTATTCGAACGGGTGAATGGACGAATTATAACGATCATACAAGAGTTATTTATTTAGATCCTTCTTCACTGAATAATCGCAATTTAGGACGACTACTTCGAAACATTCACTTCGATGTGATTTACATGAATTCGATGTTTTCAATGTGGTTTACGTTGATGCCCCTTTGGTGGTGCTCTCGACGTGGACACAAAGAAAAGGTGATTTTGGCTCCTAGGGGTATGCTTAAGGCAGGTGCGCTTTCTGTGAAATCTCGAAAAAAAATGTTCTTTCTGAGACTCGTTCGTTTGGGTCGTTTGTTCAAACGCATCACGTGGCACGCTTCTTCTGATGCCGAAGCGCAAGAAATTAAAGTTTTTTTCGGCGAGGCTGCAAACGTTGCTGTTGTTCCAAATATTCCAACTCTCGCACCCGAAGCATTGCCCGCATTGAAAAAAGAAAAGGGTCATATTCGACTGATTACTGTGGCGCGTATTTCACCGGAAAAAGGTATGAGTGAGGCCGTGCGTTTTTTGGATCAGACCTCCCTTCAAGATTTGACGTGTACTTGGCAGTGGTATGGCCCCATAGGGGATGAGGCATACTTCGACGAATGTTCGACTAGACTCAAACAAATGCCTCATGTGAAATTTGAGTACAAGGGTGAAGTGAACCCTACGCTCATTCCCGAAAAAATGAAGGATGCACACTTTTTTTATCTCCCTACTCGCGGTGAGAATTTCGGTCATTCCATTGCCGAAGCGCTTTCACTGGGGAAACCTGTGATTATTTCCAACAGAACTCCTTGGCTTAATTTGGAAAAACGGGGTGCCGGATTTGATTTGGTGTTGGATGATGAACCCTTTGCAAGAGCCCTGCGTTTAGCAGCTGAAATGGATCATGAGAACTACTCGAATCTTACCTTGTCTACCCGTGAGTATAGTAGGTCTGTTGTCCAAGCAGGAGATGTTATTGGCAGCACTCGGGTCATGTTCGGAATTGAAAAATGAAAGGGAGAACAGCCATTTTTGCTTGGTTTTGAGGGGTAATTTTCGAAAATCAAAAAAATATTCTATATTTCACATTCGTATGCTGAAACATAACTCTCTCTAACCTTACCTTCACGCTCCCATTTTCCTGACATGAACTTAGTAATTCTCTCTAGAGATCCAAAGTTGTACAGTACCAAACGACTCGTAGAAGCGGGCATTTCCCGTGGTCATGATGTTCGAGTGGTAGATCACTTGAAGTGCAACCTCGTTATTGAAAAGCAAAATCCCAAAGTGATATACAATGGTGACGAACTGAAGGATGTACATGCCATCATTCCTCGCATTGGAGCATCCGTGACTTTCTACGGTACAGCCGTGGTTCGTCAATTCGAAATGATGAATGTCTTTACAGCAGTTGAATCCCAGGCCCTAGTTCGTTCGCGCGATAAGCTGCGCAGCATGCAAATACTTTCGAGGGCAGGTTTAGGACTACCAAAAACGGTTTTCACAAACTACTCGAAAGATGTAGAAAGAATTCTGAAAGAAGTAGATGGTGTTCCGGTAATCATTAAATTGCTGGAAGGTACCCAAGGTCTGGGTGTTGTGTTAGCAGAAAACAAGAAGGCTGCTACCTCGGTAATTGAAGCGTTTAACGGTTTAAAGGCTCGCGTAATCGTTCAGGAATTTATTAAAGAAGCAAAAGGAGCGGATATTCGTGCTTTGGTGGTAGATGGACATGTGGTGGGTGCAATGAAACGTCAAGCAAAGGAAGGAGAGTTTCGTTCGAACTTACACCGTGGCGGAACTGCCGAAGTGATAGAACTTACAAGAGAGGAGGAGATTGCAGCTATTAAAGCGGCTAATGCCCTAAAATTGGGAGTGGCCGGTGTAGATATGTTGCAAAGTGAACGTGGACCGCTGATCATCGAAGTAAATTCCTCTCCGGGTTTGGAGGGTATCGAAAAGGCGACAGGAAAAGATATCGCCGGACAAATTGTAAAGTACATCGAAAAACACATCTAGTCTTTTCCGTTTAACGCGGATTTCCCAAAAGAAATTTAGAGGATGTATCGACCAAAAAACGTTGGTTCAAAGTCTTGCGTCCAATTAGTACCTGATATCTCATATCACTTCTATCGGTAAGCGAAATCTCACTTATTATTTTTCGGCTACCGATATGAATTCTCACCTTCACGCAATACCTCAACTCTGAATTACCGAAAGAGCTTTTTACTTGTTTTTGCATAAAATCATGGAAGTACAGAGTTCGCGCTCCGCTGCCGTCGAGATCAAATATAACCTCGAGGACGCGTTTGTCCCCTTCATCTATTTCTCTGCAAGAAAGGCTGTGAATGGCTGTGCGATATGCACCGGTATCTATTTTAGCTTCTACCGTACCCGGACAAAGTTGAGGGAGCATAATCATCTCAAGTCTGCCGATAATCTGAAATTTCGGGTGCGCTTTTTTCTTCCTTTTTCGAGCCATCGTATTAGTTGCCCGATAGAATTTTTTTCACCCACTCCGAAACAACTTTTCCATCGGCTTGACCGGCGAGTTTTTTAGTAGCCGCGCCCATCACTTTACCCATATCAGCCATCGAAGTTGCTCCTGTTTCAGCAATTACCTCCCGAATGGCTTCTGCTATTTTTTCTTCCGAAAGAGGTTCCGGTAAATAGGACTGGATAACAGCGGCTTGCTTAAGTTCATCATTCAAAAGATCTTCTCGACCTTGAGTACGATATATATCGGCCGATTCATTGCGCTGCTTTAATAGTTTATTGAGAATAGCCAATCCAACGCTTTCATCAATTTGTCCATCGCCTCCTTCTTTGGTCATTTCCAAAAGTAGTTTCGACTTTATATCTCTCAATGCCATCAAACGGTCTTTATCACCGCTTTTCATGGCATCTTTAATGTCATTGTTGATTTTATCACTAAGGCTCATAATGTTCAGATTTGTACTGCAATGTTAGGCAAAAAAAATTGAACAATACTGTCGCTCTATCAGAGCTTTGGTGTCGTCACTCCTCCAGAGCTTTCTCTTCTCAGAAAAACGTTAGTTGCCATTTTACATTTTTAATACTGTCGCTCCTCTGGAGCTTTGGTGCCTGCGCTCCTTCGCTGCTTCGGAGCTTTCTCATCTCAGAAAAACGTGCACTGCCATTTTCCATTTTCCATTTTGAATTTTCCATTTCTGATTCCCAACTTCGGAGCAATTACGTCTCAGGATTGCGTGAACTCACATTAGCACATTAGCGCATTGGCACATTGGCTAATTAGCCCATTCATCCCCCTATCTTCGCACCAAACTCTTCCTTATGGAAAACCAAATCATTCAATATTTCAAAGGCGAACGATATGAAAGCCTGATTTTTCTCGCAGCAGGGGCAGCGGCAATTGCGGCAGCAGCATACTTTTTGCTAAAACAAAAAACTAGTTTTCACTATGGTTTGTCGACCGGAATCGTAGCGATCGGACTAATCCAGATCATTGTCGGATACAGTGTCTATTCTCGCACCGAAGCGCAGGTAATGGAACTAAAAAATTTATATGAAAATGATAAGCCTGCCTATGTTGCCCTCGAAGAACCTCGTATGGAAAAGGTAATGAAGAATTTTGTAATCTATCGTTGGGTAGAAATCGGACTTATTATCGCGGGACTGCTAGTCATGTTTATTCCTTTTTTCTCGGCATACATGAAAGGTCTCGCTGCCGGACTTTTCCTACAAGCACTTCTCATGCTTGGATTAGATTATTTCGCAGAAAAAAGAGGCAAGGAGTACACGGAAGTAGTAAATGTAATGAAAGGTGAGTTGTAAGTTTTACCCCTAGTTGAAGGGTATAATGTGATGTTGCATTAATTTACTTTTTACTTTTTCGCCAAAACCAAAACGTGAGAATTACAAAAATGGCAGATATACTTCCGGAAACCAGAATCAGCCTTGAGTGATTCGCCATTACATCCGAAGAAGGATTATTAATGATCCTCCAAGTTTCACCTATACTTCCAAAACTAAGTAGAGCAAATAAAAGAGTCAAGTACTTCGAGTAATTCATTTTCTGGTGAATTTGGGTCAAAAACTTTCAAAAATAGTCAAGCCATTTAAACGAGGATATCCCAAACAAAAAACCCCACTCTTTCGAACGGGGTTTTTCATATAAAAAATTCTATCTTTCGATTACATCATTCCGCCCATTCCACCACCCGGCATCTGCGGCATCGATGATGATTCTTCTTTGATATCCGAAATAACACACTCTGTAGTGAGAAGCATTCCGGCAATCGAAGCGGCATTTTCAAGGGCTACACGAACAACTTTCGTTGGATCGATTACACCTGCTGCAATGAGGTTCTCATAAACTTCTGTGCGTGCATTGTATCCGAAATCATCTTTGCCCTCACGCACTTTATTCACGATTACGGCACCTTCTCCACCTGCATTCGCTACGATCTGACGAAGTGGCTCTTCAATAGAACGCGCAATAATGGCAATACCGGTTTGCTCGTCTTCGTTAGCACCCTTCAATTTGTCGAGGGCTTTGCTCGCACGGATTAAAGCAACTCCACCACCCGGTACGATGCCTTCTTCAACAGCCGCACGTGTGGCATGTAATGCATCATCTACGCGGTCTTTTTTCTCTTTCATTTCTACTTCAGTGGCTGCACCGATATAAAGTACGGCAACCCCTCCGGCTAGTTTAGCAAGACGCTCCTGAAGTTTTTCGCGATCATAGTCAGATGTAGTTTTGTCTATCTGTGCTTTAATCTCTCCAATACGCGACTGAATGGCTTCTTTCGAACCTGTTCCGTTTACGATGGTAGTGTTGTCTTTATCGATCGTGATTTTCTCAGCACGTCCTAAATCTTCGAGTGTAGCGTTTTCAAGTTTTAAACCTGTCTCTTCGCTAATCACCTGTCCACCGGTGAGGATCGCAATGTCTTGCAACATCGCTTTTCTGCGATCACCAAAACCAGGAGCTTTCACGGCAGCTACTTTCAGTGCACCGCGAATTTTGTTTACAACCAATGTTGCAAGTGCCTCACCGTCTACATCTTCTGCAATGATCAAAAGTGGACGACCGGTTTGAGCTGATTTCTCAAGAATTGGAAGCAATTCTTTCATGCTCGAAATCTTCTTATCGTAAATCAAAATGAAAGCATTTTCTAAATCCGCTTCCATTGCTTCAGCGTTAGTCACGAAGTAAGGGGAGAGGTAGCCGCGATCAAACTGCATTCCTTCTACAGTTTTCACTTCTGTTTCCGTTCCTTTCGCTTCTTCAACAGTGATCACACCTTCGATGCCTACTTTCTTCATTGCATCCGAAATCAAGCTGCCGATGGTCTCATCGCTGTTGGCAGAAATAGTGGCTACTTGCTTGATTTTATCGTTGTCGCTTCCAACGGTTTGAGAAATCTTCTTAAGCTCTAATACAATTGCATTTACTGCTTTGTCGATACCGCGCTTAAGATCCATTGGGTTTGCTCCGCTGGCAACGTTCTTCAATCCTGAAGTAACGATCGCTTGAGCAAGAACTGTGGCTGTAGTAGTTCCATCACCCGCAATGTCTGCAGTTTTTGATGCAACTTCTTTCAACATTTGAGCACCCATGTTTTCGATCGGATCTGCAAGCTCAATTTCTTTAGCTACGGTCACTCCGTCCTTGGTGATCTGAGGTGCACCAAATTTTTTGTCGATTACAACATTGCGGCCTTTTGGACCGAGTGTCACTTTTACGGCATTCGCCATTGCGTCAACACCCGCTTTCAATTTCTCACGGGCACTGGTGTCAAAGGTTATTTCTTTTGCCATGGTATTTTATGATTTTTTTTAATGAATGATGGGTTGCCCCTGATTTAGATAACAGCGAATATGTCAGACTCGCGCATGATGAGGTATTCTTTGCCTTCGATCGTAATCTCAGTGCCTGCGTATTTGCCGTAAAGAATGTTGTCTCCGGCCTTAACGGTCATTGGTTCGTCTTTTTTTCCTATTCCTACGGCCACTACTTTTCCACGTTGTGGCTTTTCCTTGGCGGTATCAGGAATGATAATGCCGCTTGCAGTGGTTTGTTCAGCCGGAGATGGCTCCACCAGCACGCGATCTGCAATTGGTTTTACGTTAACTGACATGTTGCTAAATATTTAATGGTTTAATTTAATTAATGCTATGCATGCCCCGTTGTCATTTTTTGTGCCAAGGGCTAAGAGTGACAAACAGACTCATAATTTGTCAGTTTTGGGCAAAAAAAATGTCAGTGTGAGTGCCACACTGACATTTGAACTATGATTGGGATCCCTATTATGGGTTCGCGTTCTGCTGATCGCCTGCGCCTTCGGCAGGTTGTTCTGTTTGAGTGGCCGGTGCTTCCTCGTCGTTAGTTGCTTCGCCCTGATTGAACCAAGCTGAGGAAACAAGACATAAAACGAAAAGTGCCATCCCTAAATACCAGGTAGCTTTTTCGAGAAAATCTGTGGTGCGCTGAACCCCGCCTACTTGACTAGCGCCTTGAAAACCGACAGCCAATCCACCACCCTTGGGGTTCTGAACTAAAATGATAAGTCCTAGAAGAAGGCACACAATTACGATGAGTAAGATGATAAAACTTTCCATATCCTATTATTTTAACTTGTCTAGTATTTTTAATTGGGCGGCAAAGTAAACGCTTTTTTCAGGATGTAGCTCCATCAGTTTGCGGTAAACTCTTCGTGCCTTCTCTTTTTTACCCTGAGAAGCAAGCAAAACAGCCATAGTTTCCGACACTACCGACAAATCTTCTGTAATGCTTGTTCTTGCTATGTTTTCTAGGTCATATTCGTCCGATTTTCCGGGCTGAATTCGAGGGTTTGTTTGTATGAATCGATCGATTAAATCTTGTTGTGTTTTTTTCTTGGTTGTACTCGGTTGAATGCGCGCCTGTCCGGACTCATTATACACGGGTAAATGAGTAGAATTTGGCTTATCTTCTTGATAACCAATATCTTTGGCCCTTTTTGCCACCCAAGTGGCGAAAGATTCGTCATTTCCCTCCATTTCGCTCTCATTCTCATTATCTTCCTCCTCATTCTCACTTTGCTCTTCCTCTCCGACTTCGAGTTCAATGCTACTACTTACAGCTCTAGCCAGAATAGCTTCATCTAAAGCATCTCGAACAGGTTTTTCATCTGTAGAGGTTTTGTCAGATGGAATAGGCAAAGATGGTGTCGGATTTGCAGCCAACGGAGGCAATGCGATATCTGAAATGATCTCGTGAGTTATTTGCTTTTCCGGTGCAGTATTTTCTGTGACCGGTGCCGACGGACGAATAACAATCGGAGATACATATACAGGCCCCTCCATTTTTTCCGGAACGACAACAGATTCCTTAACCGGCGTGACTGTTATCGATGTAGCCGGAATTTCAATGGGAGATTCAGGAACAGCGATAGGAAGGGGGGCTGTTGCCTGTATTGTTTCAATCTCCGGACGTTTTGCTTGAATTTCTTCCTTCAATAAATGGTAAAGTGAAAGCCTGTCTCCTGAGGTCTGACTGGCCACTTGCAATTGATCTGAGAAGCGATGATCTCCGGTCTGGCGATAACTCCGAGCCAGCAATACCTGCGCACTATTAAAATAAGGATACTCACGAGCAACACGCTCCAATTCATCGCGCGGAACTTCCCCCACTCGCGATGGACTGATTAGTGCTTCGTATAATATCTCTTTGTTCATTAAAATTAAAAATGGAAAATTAAAAATGAAAAATGTCCTTCCAATAATCGCAGTTCAATCCCATCTATCATTTATAACTCATAACTCATAACTCCGCATTCATGCCCCCCCCCCCCTTCGACAAGCTCAGGGGGACGAACCATCACCCATCATCCATCACCTTCGAAGAACAAACTTCAATCTCAACGAGATCTCCATTCATAATTCATAACTCATAATTCATTATTGTTCTCTCACCAATTCCCCACGCTCGCATTGTACACCTCTTGCGCCAACTGATCATTGATCTGTGCCCACAAGGTTTCCTCCACACTAAACAAATCGACATCCGCTTCAAAGTCGGCGTATTTCGAAAAGCTCCGCTCAAAACTAAGATTCTTTTCGATGGTATTCGTGTATTTTACTTTTATTGAAATGGTTAATCGGTTCAAACTCGCAGTTTCATTGCCCTGAATAGCTACCGGGGTAATGACATAACCCGTAACGGTCCCCTCAAATTGCAATTCGCCATCCTTACCAACTAGGGTCAGGGGTGATTGAGCCAACATGAGGTCTTTTAAATTCTCCGTAAAGTTCTGGGCATAGACTTGAGTGGCTAATGCCGCTTGTGGTTTAAAAAAGTCAACCGAAAATGTTTTGGCTCCCGAATATTGTCCACCTCGGAATGAATACACTCCGCATGAAGAGAATATCAATACCGAAAATATGAACGCAATTGTTTTCACGATCACAAATTGTATTCTTTGATTTTTCGATAAAGAGTGCGTTCAGAAATCCCTAATTCCTCGGCGGCGTATTTCCGTTTGTTTTTGTGTTTTGCCAAAGCACGTTTTATAAGATCTCTCTCCGAGTCTGTAAGCGATAAAGTCTCTTCAATTACTTCATGATTCGAATGGTGCGAGTTGGGAGAAACACTAACATTCGGTTGATAGGGTATAATACTCGTGTGATGAGATGGCTCCACACTCATGGGTGGAATCTGTTCATCTTCTTCCGAAAATACTTTTTTCAGAAGCGCTGAGTTTTCTTGAGAAGGAACATAATTACCTCCTTCCTGAATCATCCCGAGTACGAGTTTTTTTAAATCGTTCAAATCGTTTTTCATATCGAAGAGAACTTTGTAAAGAATTTCGCGCTCACTCCAATCCGGAGTCTCCGAAGTGTTTGTTCGTAATGCGGGTTTACTCGAAAAACTTTCATGGGGCAGATAAAACACGATCTTCTCAGGTGTAATGATGCGGTCGTGCTCCAGAACGCTCATTTGCTCCGTTATATTTTTCAATTGACGAACATTTCCCGGCCAAGAGTAATTCACAAATAAACGCTCCGTTTCCGGTGTCATTTGCAAAACAGGCATGCGATATTTCTCGGCAAAGTCGGTGGCAAATTTTTTAAATAGAAGGATAATGTCTTCACGTCTTTCTCTCAAAGGAGGCATATACACCGGAACCTGATTCAAGCGATAATACAAGTCCTCACGAAATTTACCTTGTTGTATAGCCTTACTAAAGTCTACATTGGTAGCAGCTACCACGCGAACGTTTGTCTTTTTTACTTTTGAAGAACCAACGCGAATGTATTCGCCGGTTTCAAGCACACGTAATAATCGAACCTGCGTTTGAAGAGGTAATTCAGCAACTTCATCTAAAAAAATAGTTCCGCCATCCGCCTCTTCAAAATATCCTTTTCTCGAATCAGAGGCTCCGGTAAAAGATCCTTTTTCGTGACCGAATAATTCTGAGTCTATTGTTCCTTCGGGTATCGCCCCACAATTCACCGCTATGTACGGACCGTGTTTGCGCGCGCTGTATGCATGTATGATTTTTGGAATACTTTCTTTACCCACTCCGCTCTCGCCCGTAATAAGCACCGAAATATTGGTAGGTGCCACTTGCACGGCAATGTCGATTGCACGATTGAGTAGAGGCGAGTGTCCTATAATATCGAAGCGTTGTTTTACACTTTGTAATTCCATGCTGGACTAGGCTTAAACCGTTAATTTACTTTTCTCATAAGTGCCTACTACTTCTCCAATAAGAGTCATAGTTGTACACTCACGAACATTCACATCCACATATTCACCCAAACTATATCCTTCTCCTTTCGGAAAAACGATTACTATGTTTTGAGAGTTTCTTCCAAAATAATGAGCTTCCGATTTTCTCGAAGTTCCCTCAATCAAAACTTTTTGAGTAGTACCCACAAATTGCTTTGTGCGATATGAAACTCCCGCCAATTGAATTTCGATAATTTCGTTGAGTCTCCGAGATTTTGTTTCTTCCGGAATATCGTCTTCGTATTTGCGTTCGGCCAATGTTTTCGGACGTTCACTATACTTAAACATAAAGGCCATTTCATATTTTATTTCAGCTAGCAATGAAAGTGTATCCGCATGTTGCTCCTCCGTTTCACCACAAAAACCGGTAATGATATCCGTTGATATGGCGCAATCGGGCATAATCCGACGTATCGCAGCAATTCGTTCGAGGTACCACTCGCGTGTGTATCCACGATTCATTTTTTTAAGTACTTCCGAATTCCCGCTTTGGACAGGCAAGTGAATGTACTTACAGATGTTCTCATATTTGGCCATTACATGAAGCACTTCGTCTGTCATGTCTTTCGGATGTGAGGTAGAAAAACGTACACGCAAATCGGGATGAACATTTGCTACCAACTCGATCAGTCCGGCAAAGTTGACAACAGGTTTTTCAGCGTTTAGAATTTCTCCTTTCGCAGTAATATTCCATTTGTAGGAATCAACATTTTGACCAAGCAATGTAATTTCGCGATAACCCTGTTCAAATAATTCGTTTGCCTCGCGAATTATACTCTCCGGGTCACGGCTGCGCTCTCTTCCGCGTGTAAAAGGCACAACGCAAAACGAACACATATTATCACAACCTCGCATGATCGAGATAAAGGCTGTAATTCCGTTGCTGTTAAGTCTAACAGGAGTGATCTCTGCATAGGTTTCTTCGCGACTGAGAAGAACATTAACGGCTTGTTGCCCGTCTTCAATTCGACTTATCAAATTCGGGAGATCTCGGTACGCATCCGGACCGACAACCAAGTCAACTAATTTTTCTTCTTCGAGTAATTTTTCGCGCAATCGCTCAGCCATGCAGCCCAAAACACCGATGGTCATTTCAGGTTTGCGTTTTTTGATGCTACGCAAAAAATCAAGCCGACCACGAATGCGTTGTTCTGCATTGTCTCGTATAGCACAAGTATTAAGGAGCACCAGATCGGCTTCTTCCGGATCTCGGGTAGTAGTGAAACCTTCCTTGGCCATAATGCTGGCCACAATTTCGCTATCCGAAAAGTTCATTTGACATCCGTAACTCTCCAAAAGGAGTTTTCGACCGGATTTTGGATTTTCTTCAGTCTCCAACATGAGGTATTCACCTTGTCTGGACTCGTCTAGTTGTTTTTCTTCCACAGTATTTGGCTGTTTTGAAATTTCGTAAAGGCTGCAAAGATAAGGATTTATGAGGCTTTTAGGGTTCTAAATCGTTTGGATTTGGATTCTTTAAAAAATAGCCCCATACAT
This sequence comes from Flavobacteriales bacterium, assembly GCA_044375415.1. Classification (GTDB taxonomy): domain Bacteria; phylum Bacteroidota; class Bacteroidia; order Flavobacteriales_D; family Sanyastnellaceae; genus JAWXBG01. The sequence continues at coordinate 238,475 of JBILMS010000001.1, read as the reverse complement.
TTGCCCCTTTTTAATGGTCGGCGGGAAACTACCCCCGTATCCTAAAATTCCGATAAATAGAATGGCAAAAAACCTTGTTATAGTGGAGTCTCCGGCGAAAGCCAAGACCATTGAAGGTTATCTCGGTAAAGATTTTACCGTGAAATCGAGTTATGGCCACGTACGCGACCTCCCCAAATCAGGGCTCGCTATAGATATCGAAAACGGTTTTAAACCGGACTATGTTGTCTCCGAGGATAAACAGAAAGTAGTAGATGAACTGAGAAGTCTATCGAAAAAAGCGGAGATCGTTTGGCTCGCAACAGATGAGGACCGCGAAGGGGAAGCCATTTCTTGGCACCTCCTCAACGCGCTCGGACTTGAAATCGAAAAAACTCGTCGAATTGTTTTTTCGGAGATTACTAAAAAAGCAATTGTTGCCGCCATTGAAAAACCACGAAAGTTGGATATCGATTTGGTGAACGCTCAGCAAGCGCGACGCGTACTGGATCGTTTGGTGGGTTTTGAACTTTCTCCCGTCCTATGGAAAAAAGTGAGACCATCGCTTTCTGCAGGCCGTGTGCAGTCGGTGGCAGTAAGAATAATTGTGGAGCGCGAAAGAGATATTGAAGCTTTCAACACATCTACATTTTTCAATATTCGTGGTTTGTTTGACTTAGGCAACGCCACACTCAAAGCCGATTTACAAAAGAAATTAAAGTCGAAAGAAGAAGCCGAAGCCTTTTTGGAAAAATGCCGCAATGCAGAATACAACATTGCGAACATTGAAACCAAACCTTCGAAGAAATCTCCCTCTGCTCCTTTCACAACCAGCACGCTTCAACAAGAAGCGGGAAGAAAACTTGGGTTCTCCGTTGCTCAAACCATGGTTCTCGCGCAGAAGCTTTACGAAAGTGGAAAGATCACTTATATGCGTACGGATAGCGTGAACCTATCGGACTTTGCAATAGATGCATGCCGAAATGAAATCAACGCGTCGTACGGTGAAAAATATGCACAAACCAGAAAGTTTCAAACGAAATCGAAGGGTGCGCAAGAAGCGCACGAAGCAATTCGCCCCACCGAAATGGCGATGCATGAAGTAGACGGCGAACGCAATGAACAACGACTTTACGATCTGATTTGGAAGAGAACTATCGCTTCTCAAATGGCCGATGCAGAGTTGGAAAAAACTGCGGCATCCGTGGGTATTAGCACAACAGAAGAGATCCTACTCGCCAAAGGTGAAATGATCAAATTCGACGGTTTCTTGAAAGTGTACATGGAAGGCACCGACGATGAATCGGACGAAGACACCAGTGGAATGTTGCCTCCTTTGACCGTCGGACAAAAACTTGTCCTCGATTCTATTCTGGCCACACAACGCTTCAGTCAACGTCCTCCAAGATACACGGAAGCCTCATTGGTTAAACGTTTGGAGGAACTTGGTATAGGCCGTCCATCTACATACGCACCCACAATTTCTACTGTGCAGAATAGGGGATACGTGGAGAAAAAGGAAATGGAAGGAACTCCAAGAAATTATGTAATCATCACGCTAAAGGCAGCTCAGATTTCAGAAGAATCGAAAACTGAAATGACAGGTGCAGAGAAAAATAAACTCTTCCCGACCGACATTGGAATGGTGGTGACCGACTTTTTAGTGGATCAATTTCCAAATATCCTCGACTATAGTTTTACCGCAAAAGTGGAAGAAGAATTTGATGATATCGCCTCCGGTAAATTGGAGTGGCAGGATATGATTAAAGGTTTTTATGTGCCCTTTCATTCAAATGTAGAAGATACTTTACTTAATTCGAAACGTGCTACCGGTGAGCGAGAGCTGGGTGTCGACCCTGTTTCCGGTAAACCTATTTTTGCGAAAATCGGTCGTTTCGGTCCCATGATTCAAATAGGGTTAGGTGAAGACGAAGAGAAAAAATTCGCAGGTCTTCGCGGCAATCAAAGTATTGGAAATATTACCCTCGAACAGGCACTCGAACTATTCAAACTTCCACGAACTTTAGGTGAATGGAACGGAAAAAACATCACGGTAGGCGTCGGTCGATTTGGTCCTTATGTAAAATACGGTGACCTCTTCGCATCGCTTCGCAAAAATGAAGGAGATGATCCAATGGAAATTACATTGGAGAGGGCAGCGAAGTTGGTTCAAGATAAATTGGATGGTGTATTGGCTAACGAACTTCGAAAATTTGAAGAGGATCCAACCATTAAAATTATAAAAGGTAAATGGGGGCCTTACATCAAAGCAGGTACGGACAATTACAAATTACCAAAGGGCGCTGATCCCGCTTTAATTACCCTCGAGGAAATTAAAGCAGCGATGGCCGAACAAGGACCACCGAAGAAAAAACCCGCTAGGAAAGGTGCGGCTGCCAAAAAAGGCGCAGTGAAAAAGGCAGCAGCGAAGAAGGCCACCGGTGGTGCCAAGAAGGCGGGTGCGTCTACAAAAAAGGCAGCTGCCAAAAAAGCTTCTTCCAAGAAAAAGGAGTAGCACAAGGGGAAATCAACATCCGAGTGCTCAACAATTTATTGAAACGATAGAAGTAGGGGCTAATCCGAGTGGCATTTTCGCCCTATGGATTTCTCAGTATTTTTTACTCCCTCTGAATTCAGAGGACACTCCTTCATTCATCCCGGACCCGGACGAATGATTGATAAGGTTACCTTCTTTACAGGCGATCTTGAAGAACTCAAGGGCATGCAATTGGCAATAATTGGCGTCTGCGAAGACAGAAACAGTGGCGGAAACCCGGGCACCTCCAACGCTCCTGATGCAATAAGAAATCACTTCTATAAATTATATCCCTTCGATTCCGAAGCAAAAATTATAGATCTGGGAAATATCCTTCCCGGCAATGAAATCACAGATACGTATTATGCCGTTACCAAAACGTGTGAAGAACTCATCAAGAAGAGTATAGTACCCATCATTCTCGGCGGATCTCAAGATCTCACCTATGCGAATTATCTGGCCTATGAAAATCTCGAGCAAACGGTGAATGTTGTTACTATAGATAGATGCTTGGATTTCGGTCAGAGCTCAGATGATGTTAACTCGTCAAACTATCTCAACAAGATTATCCTCCATAAGCCCAACTATTTGTTCAATTATAGCAATATTGGACAGCAGCGTTATCTCACCGATCCTGAGCTTATTCAACTAATGGGCAAGATGTATTTTGATGTGTACCGACTTGGGGAGATGCAGCCCTTTATGCAACGCACCGAACCTATTATCAGAAATGCAGATATCGTGAGTTTCGATATGTCCTCCATTCGACAATCCGAGGCCCCGGGCTGCATGCACGCGGGACCCAATGGTTTTTATGGGGATCAGGCTGCTCAACTTTGCAGATATGCCGGTATGAGTGACAAACTCACGTCATTTGGTATTTATGAATTAAACCCGGACGTCGACCCAACTGGCCAAACATCGCACTTGGCAGCTCAAATGATGTGGTGTTTTATCGAAGGATTTTTATCTAGAAAAGCTGATTATCCTGTTTGCGATTTTTCTGAATACCTCAAGTTTATAGTACACCTCGAAAAGGAAGAACACGATCTCATTTTTTACAAAAGCAATAAGAGTGATCGGTGGTGGATGGATGTACCTTATCCTGCCGGACAACAGAAATATGAAAGGCATCATTTGGTCCCTTGTACCTACGAAGAGTACCAACAAGCCTCAAATGAAGAACTTCCCGACCGTTGGTGGAAGACCTATCAAAAGCTTGTTTAGTCGCTTAATTGATTGAAAAATAAATATATAGCCTATTATTGTGCGATGAAAGACCTATGAGCACTCAAAATTTTTTTTTGGGGCGTGCAAAAACTTTCTATTTTAGCCACTTTCCAAATTGGAATAGGCAAACCGTTAACCACTCTTTTATGAACCAACATTCACGTATGAGAAAAGTTTTACTCTCTACTGTATTTGCTACATTCACTATCGTTTCTATTGGTCAGCAAGACCCTCAGTTTACAAACTGGATGTTCGACCGACTGTCGTTCAACCCGGCTGCTGCTGGTGCGGACTGTATGCATTGTCTGTCGGCATTCTACCGCGATCAATGGGATGGGTTCGACCGCGACCCAAAAACAGCCTTGTTTAATTACAATGGCGATTTAGGTGGCACGGTTAAAGGCTTGGGCTTAGGTCTTACCTTCATGAAAGACAATTTGGGTCAAGAAAGAAATACAGCTTTCCGTGTCTCCGCTGCCTACAAACATGCATTGGGCGATGGTGCTTTCATAAGTGGAGGACTCAGTTTGGGATCTTACAGCAAGAAACTTGGTAAAGATTGGATTCCAATTGACCAAGGTGATCCCGTTATTCCTGATAATGAAAGAACACAAGGGACGTTTGACCTAGGTTTTGGTGTGATGTACTACAAGCCGGGTGCATATTATGCAGGTATTTCTGCTACTCACCTAACCGCTCCTGAATTAAGCGATTTGAGCATTCAGGTTGTTCGTCACTACTACTTTATGGGGGGTTACAACTTTAACCTAAGTTCAGGCGACCAAATACGCACAAACGTTTTGGCTAAAACTCCGTTCAGCGTGAGTATTTTTGATATCAACGTGAATTATTTCTACCAAGAAATGCTTTGGGGAGGTCTTTCTTTCCGTCCGGGCGATGCAATTGCTCCAATGGTCGGTTTTCAAAAGATTTTTGCACCGGTTCAAACACGTACTTCTTCACGTGAATCAAAACTTATGCTTGGTTACTCCTATGACATGACCACCAGTGAAATCAAGACATACAGCGCTGGTTCACACGAGATTTTCCTAACCTATTGCTTTAAGTTCACAGAAATTCCTGTTAAGGCCCGTCACGGCAACCCAAGATTCTTGTAAAATAAATTGAAACAACTTGAGTTATCCTGACGTTAAGACAAAGTATAACCTGCCTCTGGAAATTATAGGATTTTTAGTAAGCCATGATGTAAGGCGTGGCGTGAATTACTAATTTTAAGGAAACCATGAAAAAATCGTTCTTTTTTTTAATCGTAGCCGCTCTGTTGGTGGGATGCTATTCAGGGCCGAGAGGTGAGTTGGTGGGAGTGTTTCCACGCGACGAATGGGTTCAGGTAAATCCGTATGGGATGAATTACATCCACTTCGGATCGTATACCATGGGACCTAGTGATCAAGATGTGCCGTACGCTCTGAATTCACGTTCAAAGACGGTAACAATACCGGCTTTCTATATTGATCAGCACGAGATTTCTAATAATGAGTATCGTCAGTTTGTGTACTATGTGCGCGACTCACTCATGAGAGATATGCTTGCGCAGAACGATATCGAAGGGTACGGAGTATTCGAAAATGCAAACGGCCAAGAATTGGATCGTTTTATTAATAAGGGGTACATTCTCAATTGGGAAGAACCCATCGACATGGAAAACGAAGAAATCTTCGACCTCATCTATGACGAATTCTTTATTCAAGGTCAGGAGAAATTCTACGACCGTTGGGAAATCGACGCATCGAAATTGCAATACCGTTACTGGTGGATCGACTTCAAGAGCGCTGCCAACAAGGCTAGTAAGGACGAGGAATACGGTGAACTCAACTCTTTAAATCAACTTCACTCGGTTCGTGGGCATAGCGATCGCTCTCAATTCATTATTGAAGAGGTGATCAATGTGTATCCCGATACTTTAGTGTGGGTACATGATTTCACATACGGTTTCAACGAACCAATGACAGAGGCTTATTTCTGGCACCCTGCTTACGACGACTACCCTGTGGTTGGAGTAACTTGGGGTCAATGTCAAGCATTCTGCGCATGGAGAACTCAAATCTTGAATGAGTGGAAAGCCAACAATGGTGAAGTTCTTGTTCAGCGTTTCCGCTTGCCTTCTGAAGCAGAATGGGAATTTGCAGCTCGTGGGGGTCTTGAACTTTCTCCATACCCATGGGGAGGTCCATACATCCGAAACAACCTCGGTTGTCCACTTGCCAACTTCAAACCGATGCGTGGCGACTATGCCGATGATAATGGTATCTATCCGGTTCCAATCGGATCATATAGCCCCAACGATTATGGACTTTACTGCATGGCTGGAAACGTTGCAGAATGGACCAACACTGCATTTGACGAATCGATTTATGAATTTTCGCATGACTTGAGTCCTGAATACGAGTACAGAGCTCGTGTAGAAGAACCACCGGTTATGAAGCGTAAGGTAATTCGTGGAGGATCCTGGAAAGATATCGGTTACTTTATTCAAACAGGTACGCGTTCTTTCGAATTCCAGGACACAGCTAAATCATACATCGGATTCCGTTGTGTGATGAGTTATCTCGGTAGGGGTAAAAATGTTGACCCTGAGGATTATAACGAAGAATAAATCTGGACATTTTTAACTATCATATCAATCACAAAAGCAAGTAAATTATGAAACCTGGAAGTAAAGGCTGGAAAAAGTTTATGGCGAAGCTGTACGGTATTGGAGCAGCTGTCGTAATTATTGGTGCATTGTTTAAGATCGAGCACTGGCCATTTGCCTCGCTCCTTCTGATTGTAGGTCTTTCGACCGAAGCTGTTATCTTCTTTTTCTCTGCATTCGAACCACCACATGAAGAACCGGATTGGTCTCTTGTGTACCCTGAACTCGCTTTACCGGATTCAGATAAAATGGCATTGAAAAAGCAAAATGTCGGAAAAGCAAGCTCAAAAGGTGCTGGCGGGTCGGGCGTAACCGCTCAACTCGACAATATGCTTTCGGAAGCTAAAATTGAACCGGAACTTATTGCCAGCCTTGGTGATGGTCTGCGTTCTTTCAGTTCTCAGGCTCGTCAGCTATCTGACGTCTCTGATGCTGCTGCCGCGTCTACCGAATATTCTACAAGCCTTCGTTCTGCTAGTCAGAAAGTAAGTACCCTTGCCGACAACTACGCTGCTGCGTCGGAAGTTCTTACCGGTTTGACTTCACACGCTGATGAAGGAAAAGCTGCGGGTGTGCACCTTCAAAAAATGTCAGAGAATCTTTCTTCTCTCAATAGCATGTACGAACTTCAACTCGTTGAACTGGAAAAATCACGAGCGTTGTTTACCGACATGTCCGAGCTGATGAAAAATCTTGCCGATTCTGTTGAGGATACTAAAGCTTACAAAGAGAATATTGCTACACTCTCTCAAAACTTGAAGTCTTTGAACACAGTGTACAGCAACATGTTGAACGCAATGGGTACCGCAAGGGCCTAATCGTATCAATTTTTCTCTAACCCTCAAATACCTGCAAAACAATGGCTGGTGGTAAGGAATCCCCGAGACAAAAAATGATTGGTATGATGTATCTGGTACTAACAGCTCTGTTAGCCATGAACGTCTCCAAGGAAATATTAGATGCATTTATTGCCATCGATAAAGGAGTGTCGCGCACGAACACTACTATTGATGGAAAGGCGACCAATTCATTCCTCGCGCTTCAAGCCGAGATGGAAAAGGACCCTACTAAGACTAAACCATTCTTAGATAAAGCCGATGAAGTGATAAAACTTTCGAATGAACTTGATAAGTACATTGAAGAGTTTAAGGCTCACGTTATGGCTGCTTCTATGAAGGGTGATAAAGAAGGTAAAGATTTCGCCGAATTTATGGTCGACGGTCGTTCTATCCAATTGGATGCAAAAGGACCGGATGGCAAACTTATCATACGTAAGCCGGACGAAAACCAAAACAATACAGCTTTGCTTGTTGGACCCAAGCCCGACGTTCCTCGCCAGGATCCATGGTCTGCATTCGAACTTCGTACTAAATTGGAAGGTTTCCGAGATCAATTGAAAGGTATTGAACTTACGAATGCTACAGGCGGAAAATGGTCGCTCTCCGATGGATTGAAAACCACTCTGGATTCATCTTTCTCCTACAAGTCGCAAATGGAAGCAAACAAAGAGGTTAGTTGGGAAACCAAAAACTTCTTCCACGTGCCATTGGCTGCTATCATCACCTATCTTTCTACTGTAGAGACTACGGTTAAAAAGGCAAAGGCCGATGTTTTGGAGGAACTACAAAAAGGTATCAATGCGAAGGACTTGAAATTTACCGACGTAACGGTAGCTGTTGTGCCTAAGCAGAGTTACGTTCTTAAAGGTGACTCGTTTGTTACTGAAGTGTACTTGGCTGCGTTCGATAAAACGAGACAGACAAAAGTGTACATTGGTGGCGAATATTCAGGACAACCTGGTGTTGCAACCGAATTTTCACCAGGGTCAGAAGTCTATACTTCAGGTCCTGATGGAAAAGTTCGTATCAAAAAGCTCACCGGTGGAATGTCTATTGGAGATCACGGTTACCGCGGTATGATCGAATACCAGGATGCCGATGGTTCTGCAAAACGCATCCCATTCAATATTCCTCCTTTCACTGTAGCTGAACCGGCTCTCGTTGTTTCACCTACTAAAATGAACGTATTCTACCGCGGTCTTCCAAACCCAATTGAAATTTCTGTTCCGGGCGCCGACCTCAACAAAATTGAGGCAAGCTGCAGCGGACACCAATTGGTAAAAGATGGTGCCGGTAAATTCACTATTACTCCCGGTGCAGGCGCAGAAGCCGACATCAGTGTGGTAGCTGAAATCAACGGTAAGAAAACCAACATGGGTACCAAAAAGTTCCGTGTAAAACGTATGCCCGATCCGGTGCCAAACTTTAATGGTAAGTACCCTACGGATAACGTGATTACAAAATCAACAGCGAAAAATGCCCAAGGTATCATTCCTGAAATGAAGGACTTTGACTTCGAAGCTAAACCGACTATCAAGTCTTTCACCTTGGTAGTAGTTTCTTCGGATGGTAAAGTAAACGAGCAACCTTCTTCTGCAAATAGAATTACCGATGGACAAAAAGGTGCTATTGATAAATTGAAACCCGGTCAGTCGTTCTCATTGGAAAACATCCTTTGCAAAATGCCTGATGGAACGGAAAGAAAACTCTCCAACATCACGTTGAGGATTATAAATGGTTAAACCAAATCGACATACCATGAAAAGGTTCGTTGTATCGTTCGTTTTAACAGCCCTGCTGTTGACCGGCGCAGATTCATTCGCACAGATTCAGACTGTTCTGGATGGTGCTTATGTGCGCGAAGCAAATCCAACTAAACGAGTAATTCCTCATCCATACCTGCGTGAAGCAGATGTAATGTGGGCTAAACGCGTTTGGCAGGTAATTGACCTTCGCGAAAAAATGAATCACATGTTGTACTTCCCGATAGATCGGATTGAAGACCGCAAAAGCCTATTCGATTGCATGAAAGATGCACTTCTCGAAGAAGGTTCAATTGCTGCCTACGGTCTCGGCCCTACCGGAGATGATGATGAATTTCACTGGCAACTTTCGCAAGTGGAATTGGATTCTTTGTTGAATCCGATTTCTACCGAAACAGTGATAAACATCGATACACAAGAGCCGGAATTGGTGCAAACAGTAAAACCTGTTGAATCCATTTCTATTACACAATATGTAATTAAAGAAGACTGGCTCTTCGACAAACAACGCTCCGAACGTTATGTACGAATCATTGGTATTTGTCCGATGATGGAAGATTATGACGATAATGGTCTAAAACGTGGTATGAAACCTCTCTTCTGGATTTATTTCCCTGAATTGAGATATGTACTCGTAAACCAAGACGTTTTTAATCGCCAAAACGACGCTCTTCAAATTTCGTTTGACGAACTTTTTGAAAAGCGCATGTTCACGAGTTATGTAGTTAAGGAAGCGAACGTTTACGATCGTACAATTTCTGACTATGCTCGTAACATCGATGCCCTCCTTGAGTCTGAGAGAGTGAAAAACGATCTCTTCCTCATGGAACATGACCTTTGGCATTATTAAGAAAGAATATGTAAAAGAGCCGGGACTAGTGCCCGGTTTTTTTTGTGCAATATTTTCTGTGCTCAAGGGTTAATGTGCTAACCATTAAAACCTGCAAAGCCATGAAAAAAATCAATGTCTTTGCTACTGTATTGCTACTGTCTTCTATTCAAGTTTATTCTCAAATTTCGGGCTCAGAGTCCGACACTACAGGCACAACTGTCGGAGAAGGGAGGTATTTTCCCGATCCATCTGTACCGGACAGACCTTGGGTAGCGGAGGTGATTCCCACCAAACGAGTTATCGCTCATCCGTATTTGCGCGAGGCAGATGTGATGTGGGCCAAGCGCATCTGGCAAGTCATCGATCTCAGAGAAAAGATGAATCACCCGCTTTATTTCCCTATTGAACGTATTGCAGATCGCAAGAGTTTGTTTGATTGCATTAAGGATGCCCTGCTCGTTGAAGGATCGATAAGTGCTTATGGTCTGGGACCAACAGGGGATAACGACGAATTCGTCTATCAACTTTCGCAAACGGAACTTGATTCTCTTTTGAACCCGATACAATATGAAACGGTCTTGATTTTGGAGACAGGAGAGCCGGATATCGTACCGGTCAACAAACCTGTTGAGTCCATTTCTATTACTCAATACCAAATCAAAGAAGATTGGCTTTTCGATAAGCAGCGCTCCGAGAGATACGTTCGCATCATTGGCATTTGCCCTATGATGGAAGATTACGACGACAATGGTCTAAAGCGCGGAATGAAACCCTTGTTTTGGATTTATTTTCCGGAATTGAGGTACGTTTTAGCCAACCAAGCAGCCTTCAATCGTAGCAACGATGCTCAACGAATGACCTTCGACGAACTATTCGAAAAACGCATGTTCTCGAGTTTTGTGGTCAAAGAGGCAAACGTTTATAATAGATATATCTCCGACTATGCCCGAAACATCGATGCTTTAATCGAGTCCGAGGAGATCAAAAACGATCTTTTCATCATGGAGCACGATTTGTGGCAGTATTGATGGGTTCTGTTTCTTTAGCGAAATAAAGGGCGTTCGCGTTCGGCAGGCGCTCTTTTTAGAACTAATTTCGCGCCCGCAATGGTAACAATAGGAAATCTCAGCGTTTTTTTTGGCTCAAGAGCCCTTTTTCAAAGCATTTCGTTTTTTATAGGTCCGCGCGACCGTATTGGACTTGTGGGTAAAAACGGGGCCGGAAAATCGACCCTGCTCAAGACTTTGGCCGGTCTTCAAAAACCAACCGAAGGAAGTATTTCGCTTACAAGGGGTTCAACGGTTGGCTACTTACCGCAGGAAATGGCCCACCGCGACAGTGCTTCGGTTTACGAAGAAGCCAAAACAGCTTTCGCTGAAGTGCAATCGCTTCATGCGGAACTCGACAAATTGGGGCACGATATCTCTACCATGGAGGATTACACTTCCGATGATTACGGTCGTATGGTGGAACGTTTGGAATTTGTGTCACACCGCCTCGAATTGCTAGAAAGTGGAAATATCGAAGAGAAAATTGAGAAGGTACTAAAAGGTCTCGGTTTCAAATCCTCGGATATGAATCGACCAATGGCCGAATTCTCCGGTGGTTGGAAAATGAGAGTTGAACTTGGTAAAATTCTTCTCCAAAACCCGGATCTACTATTGCTCGACGAGCCAACCAATCACCTCGATATCGAAAGTATCGAATGGCTCGAAGATTTTCTTTCGGATTATCCCGGAGCTGTAGTTCTTATTTCTCACGACCGTACTTTTTTGGATAATGTTACGCGTCGTACTGTAGAGATTTCAAAAGGAAAAATTTACGATTACAAATTTTCGTATTCTAAATACATCGTTCAACGTCAAGATGAAATTGAACGTCAATATCAAGCTGCGAAAAACCAGCAGAAGTATATCGAGGACACTCAAAAGTTGATCGACAAATTCAGAGCGAAAAAAGATAAAGCCGCTTTCGCCCAAAGTTTGATCAAAAAACTTGAAAAACTCGATAAAATTGAAGTCGATGACTTCGATACAGGTGGCGTTAATTTTAAGTTTCAATCGCCCGTCCAGAGCGGAAAGGTAGTCCTTACGGCAATTGGACTTTCAAAAGCCTTTGGCGAACTGAAACTGTTTCGCAACCTCGATATGATGATCAACCGAGGTGAAAAGATCGCTTTGGTTGGACGCAATGGTGTGGGTAAAACTACTCTCTTGAAAATCCTAGTAAATCAGGAGTCTCATGACGATGGTACTATTCAACCGGGATATGGCGTGAATCTGGGATATTTTGCCCAAAATCAAGCTGCCACTCTCGATGGCGATAAAACAGTTTTTGAAACAATTGACGACGAAGCAACCGGAGATATTAGAAAAAATATTCGCGGTCTTCTCGGCGCTTTTCTTTTTGGTGGGGATGAAATTGATAAAAAAGTTCGTGTATTAAGTGGAGGAGAGAAGGGGCGTTTGGCAATCTGTAAATTGCTTCTGGAACCTTACAATTTCTTGATTCTCGACGAGCCGACAAACCACCTCGATTTGCAAAGTAAAAAAATCCTGAAAGAGGCCTTGCAGCAATATGAAGGAACTCTATTAGTGGTAAGTCACGACAGGGATTTCCTCAATGGCCTTACGAATATTGTTTACGAAATCCAGCCGGATGGTCTTCGCACTTGGTTTGGCGACGTTCTCGACTTCCTGAAAGAGAAAAAAGCAGAGTCGATTGCATTGTTTGAACAGAACAAAGTTTCGAAAGCAGAAAAACCAAAAGTTCAAGTCGTTGAAGTATCAAGAGAAGATCATCGCGATAAAAAGGAAAAGGAAAGGATAAAAAAGAAACTCCAAACGCAGATCGAAAAACTGGAAAAAGGAATTTCGTTGGCCGAAGAAACTATTAGACATCTCGATGGAGAAATAGCTCTCTTGGATTATAACAATGCGGAGAATAGTCAGAAAAAACTCGCTGAATACGAAGAGGCCAAAAAGCAACTCGAAGACCTCATGGCCGAGTGGGAAAAAACCGGCGCGGAAATGAGCGAATTGTAATCGGTTGTGGGGACGGACGGCTGTCCGTCCCAACAACCGCACGGACGGACTGCCGTCCGTCCCGACGGTTATTCCCCTATTCCATGACAACTCTTATACTTCTTCCCGGAACCACATGGACATAAATCGTTGCGGCCGACCTTGGCTTCTTGACGAATGATTGTCTCCGGTTTTGGTGCCGGACCACTTGGCGGGGCCATTGGTCTTTGGGCTTCACGAAGGTTCGAACTGCTGCGCTCAGCAAGGTTTTGCATGATCGGTTTGTTGGTCTGTACTCTCGAAGTGTCGAGTGCTTTAGGCGTAGTGGCCTGACGAATTTGTGCAGGTTGTTGAGCCGCCGGCAATTGACATTTCATTAGGAAAGATGCAATCTCGTGATTCACCTTCGCAATCATGTTTTTGAAGAGTTTGTATGACTCGAACTTATAGATTAGCAATGGATCTTTTTGTTCGTGCGATGCAAACTGAACATTGCCTCGGAGATCATCCATATCGCGCAAATGTTCTTTCCAACTGCTGTCGATCATCGCCAAAGTAATTCCTTTTTCAAGGGCATCTACTATTTCACGACCTTCTGAAGCGTGGGCTTTTTCAAGGTTTACGGCAACTTGCACTCCTCTGCGACCATCGCTGAATGGTACTGCAATGTTTACAAATCCCTGCGTATTGTTTTCGTACACATTTTTAATGACCGGATGAGCCTCTTGTGCGAGTTGTTCAATTCGGCGTTTGTAATTGCGCTCAACGGCCGTATAAGTACGGTGAGCAATTTCATCCTCGGGTAGGGATGCAAATTCCTTTGCATCCACAGGTGAATCGATACCAAATTGAAGCAAAAGATCTAGTTTGAATCCATCAAAATCTTTGGCCGAATGGAAATCCGCGATACTACCCGCTGCAAGATCATAAAACATGTTATCTATATCGAGCTTCAAGCGCTCTCCAAACAAGGCATGTTTTCTTCTCTTGTAAATTACTTCGCGCTGCGAATTCATAACGTCATCATATTCGAGCAAACGTTTTCGAATACCAAAGTTGTTTTCTTCCACTTTTTTCTGCGCACGCTCAATCGAACTGGTGATCATACTATGCTGAATTACTTCACCTTCTTTTAATCCAAGGCGGTCCATCATTTTTGCAATGCGATCACTTCCAAACAAACGCATGAGATCGTCTTCAAGGGAAACATAGAACTGCGATGATCCCGGATCACCCTGACGACCGGCACGACCGCGCAACTGACGATCGACACGACGTGAATCGTGACGTTCTGTTCCGATGATAGCCAGACCTCCGGCTTCTTTTACTCCAGGTCCGAGTTTGATGTCGGTACCACGACCGGCCATGTTAGTGGCAATCGTTACGGTTCCGGCTTGACCGGCTGAGGCAACAATATCCGCTTCACGTTGGTGAAGTTTTGCATTTAATACTTGGTGATCAATGTTGCGAAGTCGAAGCATTTTAGAGAGCAACTCAGATACTTCAACTGTAGTGGTTCCTACGAGCACCGGACGACCTGCATTGCGCAATTCTCCGATTTCATCTATCACTGCGTTGTACTTCTCTCGTTTCGTTTTATAGATTTTGTCATTCATATCCTTTCGCGAAATATTGCGATTGGTAGGAATAACCATGACATCCAATTTGTAAATACTCCACAATTCTCCGGCTTCTGTTTCGGCAGTACCTGTCATACCTGCCAACTTGTGATACATCCGGAAATAGTTTTGCAATGTGATGGTAGCATACGTTTGTGTTGCTGCTTCAACTTTCACATTTTCTTTCGCTTCAATGGCTTGGTGCAAACCGTCGCTGTAGCGGCGACCTTCCATGATACGACCTGTTTGCTCGTCCACAATTTTCACTTTGTTGTCTATTACAACATAGTCGATATCTTTTTCGAAAAGTGCATACGATTTCAGAAGCTGGTTGATGGTGTGAATACGCTCACTTTTCACCGTGTAATCGCGCATGAGATCTTCTTTCATGCTCAATTTTTCTTCGTCGCTTTTGCCGCTATTTTCGATGTCGGCCAATTCACTTCCAAGATCAGGCAACACAAAGAATTTTTCATCTTCCATGTTTTGGGAGATGAGTTGAATCCCTTTTTCAGTAAGGTGAACTTGGTTATGTTTTTCTTCGATGACAAAGAAAAGTGGCTCATCAGCTTTAGGCATTTCACGCTGATTGTCCTGAAGATAATGTCCTTCCGTTTTTAGAAGTTGTGCCTTAATACCACCTTCACTTAATAGTTTTATAAGCGCTTTGGTTTTAGGCATACCGCGATAGGCTCGGAAAAGGGCTGTGCTTCCCTCGAGTGTTTCATCTTTAGTTGTTTGATGATTTTCATCCGGAGTCAGTTTTTTCTTGGCTTCAGTAATGAAATCGTTTACTACTGCCTTTTGGGCATTGATAAGAAGTTGAACTTTAGGTTTTAGATTATCAAACTCTTGTTGATCTCCTTTAGGAGTCGGTCCCGAAATAATCAAAGGTGTTCTAGCTTCGTCAATCAATACGCTATCTACCTCATCGACAATGGCGAAGTGATGTTTGCGCTGCACGAGGTGCGTAGCATCCACCGCCATATTGTCTCGGAGGTAGTCGAAACCAAATTCATTGTTCGTTCCAAAAGTGATAGACGATCTATATGCCTTACGCCGAGCATCCGAATTCGGTTGGTGTTTATCTATGCAGTCAACGGTCAGTCCATGAAACTCATATAAAGGTCCCATCCACTCGGAGTCACGTTTTGCTAGATAGTCATTTACAGTTACTAAGTGTACACCTCTGCCGGCTAATGCGTTTAGAAAAACGGCTAATGTGGCTACCAACGTTTTTCCTTCACCTGTGGCCATCTCAGAAACTTTTCCTTTGTGCAATGCGGCTCCACCAATAAGCTGAACATCGTAATGGACCATGTCCCATTTCATGATGTTTCCGGCTGCGAGCCACGAACTCGACCAAATTGCGTGATCGCCTTCGATGGTGACATGAGCTTTGGTTCCCGATGCTGCAAAATCGCGATCGAGCTGCGAGGCCGTTACACGGAGTTCTGCGTTTTCTTTCAGGCGACGGGCGGTTTCTTTTACAACAGCGAAGGCTTCGGGCATAAGTTCGTCCAAAACTTCTTCGGTCTTTTTGTCAGACTCCTTCGCTAGCACATCCACTTGCTGAAAGATTGTTTCTTTCATTTCTAACTCTGTTCCCGGCAGACCTTCGGCTTGAGCTTTGAGTTCATCTATTTCCTTTTCAATCGGCGCAATGCGTTCTTGAATAAGTTGCTTCATTCGTTCTGCACGCTGACGAAGTTCATCATTGCTGATGTTTTCCAATTCGCGACCAATCGCATTTACTTGTTCTACAATTGGCTGGAATATTTTGAGATCGTCCGATGCTTTGTCGCCGACGAACTTTTTGAGAATTTTGGATAATGTACCTAGCATATGTTGTGTGGGCAATCTGTTGCAAGACTGTCGCTGTTTTATCTTTTTTTATCGGGCCTCAAAAATAGATGAGCGACCGCGTTTTTGTGTGTCTAGCGTGCATGTCTAAAACAATACCATTATATATAGGAGTGACAAATTGACTAATCGAAACTTTTTATTTATTTAAATAATTGATAATCAACACCGTCGCCGAAATTATTTCGACTAAAGTTCATTTTTATTCGATAAAATTTGTTTTTTCTTCGATGAGGGTTATATATTTGCCCACGAAAACAAAAACATTATCTCTGGCCAATGTAGATTGGCGACTTCTACCGGGAATTTGTGATCCGGATAAATCCGGGGATACATTGAATCAGAAACTTGCCTGATTCAGCGTATCAAGCGAATAGCTTAGTCTTAACCTTAATGCACCATTTAAATTCAGCATTCCCCGGAAAACGTTTCGGGGTTTTTGCGTTGGCCATACCTGAGTTTTTTAGATTTTCCGGAATCTCACAAAGTAAATTTTTCTTCATCATCCAAAATTGTGACGACTTCGTTGTGAACATTTTTTCCATAAAATTGATATACCTCAATTTGGGGATTAAATCATGGGAAGCCTCTATTCATAGGGGTTTTGATCGATGTTTATAACTAAGGGTCATTGTCAATTCTTTGGGCTTTGCTTATGCCTTTTTATGGTAAATATTTGACCTCCCCAACTATCCCGAGATCATTTTCGGTAATCTGTCTAACTATACGCAAGTTAGCTCTGAAGACCCGGATTGAAATTGGAATAAAGAAGTAAGTACCCGAAAAAAATCAGTTTATATGGCAGCCGAAGAACATATCCTCACAGAAAATCCGGACAGATTTGTCCTTTTTCCAATCGTTCACCAAGATATTTGGCAGTACTATAAACGTGCGGAAGCTAGTTTCTGGACGGCAGAGGAAATTGATCTTGAAGCTGATCTAGTTGACTGGAATAATAAGCTGAACGACGATGAACGCTATTTCATCAAACACGTATTAGCCTTTTTTGCAGCCAGCGACGGAATTGTAAATGAAAACCTCGCCGAAAATTTCGTGCGTGAAGTTCAATATACCGAAGCGAAGTTTTTCTACGGCTTTCAGATTATGATGGAGAATATCCACAGCGAAACCTATTCACTGTTGATCGATACCTATATTAAGGATACTGCCGATAAGGGCTATTTGTTTAAAGCAATCGAAACAATGGATTGCGTGAAACAAAAGGCCGAATGGGCTCTGCGTTGGATCAAAAACGGAACATTTGCTGAACGTTTGGTAGCTTTTGCCGCGGTTGAAGGAATCTTTTTCAGTGGCTCATTCTGCAGCATCTTCTGGTTGAAAAAACGTGGTTTGATGCCCGGACTCACTTTCTCAAATGAATTGATTAGTCGAGACGAAGGACTGCACTGCGATTTTGCTTGTTTGCTCTATAATAAGCATATCACGAATAAGCTTCCGAAAGAGCATATCCGCGATATCATTACAAATGCAGTTGAAATCGAGAAAAACTTCATCTTAGATGCTCTTCCGGTGAAACTCATCGGGATGAACAGCGATATGATGTCGCAATACATCGAATTTGTTGCCGACCGCCTGCTCATGGAACTCGGAAACGAAAAAGTGTACAATAGACCGAATCCCTTCGACTTTATGGAAATGATCTCGCTGCAAGGCAAGACCAACTTCTTCGAGAAAAGGGTGGGTGAATATCAGAAATCAGGGGTGTTGTCTGAAAAGGCATCAAACACATTCTCCCTGAACGAGGATTTCTGATAAGTTTCCTTCCAAGTGTGAAAAAATCAGAGGATGATTTTTTCAACCGTCACTTTGTTGGAATCAATTTTTGTACATCCTCACAACAATAAAATGAAAAACGAAATTAGCCATGCAGAAGGGCTATAGGGGAGGAATTATCTCACCACTGCAAAAAGTTTACTATTTAACAAAAGACCCGTAACATATTAATACCCGAAGAAGCTTATGTACGTTATTAAAAGAGATGGCCGCCAAGAAGAAGTAAAATTCGATAAGATCACCGGCCGTATCAGCAAGCTTTGTTATGGCTTGAATCCAATCGTAGATCCAATCAAAATTGCCATGAAGGTGATTGAAGGTGTCTATGATGACGTGAAAACTACCGATCTGGATAACCTCGCAGCAGAAATCGCCGCGACCAATACAACCACTCACCCGGATTATGCCCAACTCGCTTCAAGAATCGCTGTAAGCAACCTACATAAAAACACAAATAAGTCTTTTACGAAAACCATTAAGGATCTATACTACTATGTAGATCCTAAAACCGGTCAAAACGCAGGACTAATCGCAGATGATGTGTACGAAGTGATCATGAATAATGCGGCTTTATTAGATAGCACCATTATCTATGATCGCGATTTTAATTTTGACTATTTCGGTTTTAAAACTCTCGAAAGATCCTACCTCCTGAAAATTGATGGTGTGGTAGCCGAACGTCCGCAACATCTTTTTATGCGTGTATCCGTTGGTATTCACAAAGGGGATATCGAAAACGCAATTAAGACATATAATATGATGAGCGAAGGTTGGTTTACTCACGCCACTCCTACGCTTTTTAATGCCGGTACTCCAAAACCACAAATGAGTAGCTGCTTCCTTCTTCAAATGAAAGATGATAGCATCTCCGGTATTTATGATACACTAAAACAATGTGCTCTTATTTCTCAAAGCGCCGGTGGTATAGGTCTTAGCATGCACAACATTCGTGCAAAGGGTTCATATATTAAGGGCACCAACGGAACGAGCAACGGTATTGTACCTATGCTCCGTGTATTCAATGATACGGCGCGTTATGTAGACCAAGGGGGTGGAAAAAGAAAAGGTTCCTTCGCTATATACCTAGAGCCTTGGCACGCCGATATTTTCGATTTCCTCGATCTAAAAAAGAACCACGGTAAAGAAGAATCAAGAGCAAGAGATTTATTTTACGCTCTCTGGATTTCGGACCTCTTTATGAAACGTGTAAAAGAAAACGGCGAATGGACCCTTATGTGTCCGAATGAATGTCCGGGTCTTGCAGATACATGGGGTGAGGCTTTCGAAGAACTTTACACTCGTTACGAAAAAGAAGGTAAAGGTCGTCAGACGATCAAAGCACAACAACTCTGGTTTAAAGTACTCGAGTCGCAGGTAGAAACAGGCACTCCGTACATGCTCTTTAAAGATGCAGCCAATCGCAAAAGCAATCAGCAAAACCTCGGCACAATTAAGAGTTCAAACCTCTGTACTGAAATTATAGAATACACTTCTGCCGACGAAATTGCAGTGTGTAACCTCGGTTCTATCGCTCTTCCGAAATATGTAAAAGATGGTGAGTTTGATCATAATCGATTATTTGAGGTTACTTATCAGTTGACCATCAACCTCAATAAAATAATTGACAACAATTACTATCCGGTTCCCGAAACAAGGAAAAGTAATATGCGTCACCGTCCTATCGGTATCGGTGTTCAAGGACTTGCTGATGCGTTTATCATGTTGCGTTTCCCATTCGATAGCCCCGATGCACGAAAACTGAATACAGAAATTTTCGAGACGATATATTACGCCGCAGCAACAGCATCGAAAGATCTTGCGAAGTTGGATGGCGCTTATGAAACTTTCCCGGGCTCTCCGGCCTCAAAAGGCATTCTACAATACGACATGTGGGATGCAACTCCGTCAAATCGTTGGGAGTGGGATGTCTTGAAAGAAGAAATCAAGCAATATGGCCTGAGAAACTCTTTGCTCTTGGCTCCAATGCCAACAGCAAGCACCGCTCAGATTTTGGGAAATAACGAGTGTTTTGAGCCATACACCAGCAACATCTACACTCGTCGTGTACTTGCAGGTGAATACATCATCGTAAACAAGCACCTTCTGAAAGATCTCGTAGCCCTTGGATTGTGGAATGAAGATCTTAAAAACAAACTCATTCAAGCGAATGGTTCCGTTCAAAATATCCCGGAGATTCCTGTAAACCTAAAAGAACTCTACAGAACAGCTTGGGAAATCCCTCAAAAGGCAATTATCGATATGAGTGCCGATCGCGGCGCCTACATCTGCCAGAGTCAATCACTCAACGTATTCATGGAAAATGTGAATGCAGGTAAACTTACCTCTATGCACTTCTATGCATGGGAGAAAGGATTAAAAACCGGTATGTATTACCTCCGCACAAAAGCTGCTACGGATGCAATCAAGTTTACAGTAGATAAAAAATATAAAGATCAACCTACAGAGATTGAGGCAACAACAGTAGTTGTGGACCCGGGTGTTGGCGAAACAACGGCTCGTGAACGAGAGCGCGAGGCTACTATGAAGTTGAAAGCTCAGCCCGAATTGGATCTTCAAGATACTCGCGCTATAAACGAAGAAGAACTCGCGCGTCAACAAGCTGCAATTGCTTGTTCGCTGGATAATCCGGATTCCTGCGAAATGTGCTCGGGCTAGAAGAATTTATGCATTTTGTGCATTGCTTGTTCGTTGTAATTTTCTTTTTTTGGTTAAATAATAAAGGCAGCTACTCTAGCTGCCTTTTTTCATGCTTCAAACAAATCGTACACGTAGAAGAAATTTCAAAGTATTTCTTTTTTTTTTCTAATCATGCAGCGTTTTAGAAAAAGTAGTGTCATATATCCGAAAGCAAGTAACCAATAGCTGAATGGAGTTATCCTGGAAGGAAATCGTTGATGGGTGCAGAATGAATGACCGACGGCTTCAGTTGGAGGCTTATGATCGCTCGTGGCGTGTATTATTCCCTTCGGTATATAGAATTATTCAGAACCGACAGGAAGCTGAAGATGTGATGCAGGAAAGTATCATACAGGGATTTGATAAACTACATCAGTTGAACAATCCGGATGTTTATCTCGCATGGCAAAAAAGTATTTCTATTCGGATGGCATACAACTTTCTGAAAAGTAAAAGGAAAAATGAACTCGATTTTCCGACATGGGAAGGCGAACAAAAAGAAATAGATGCAGAGTTCGAATTACCTGAAGCTGCCACAATTTGGGAAGTGGTGAACTCGTTGGCGAACGGCTATCAAACAGTAGTAAAAATGCATTTGTTGGATGGTCTGTCGCATGAAGAAGTTGCCGGAATTATAGGAATAGCACCCTCCACAGTTCGCTCTCAGTATAGCAGAGCTTTGAATAGAATTAAAGAGATTATTCATGAACAAAAGAGAGAACATGTTTGAAGAAGAATTGAAGAAGAAATTACTTGAGTCTGAGTTGATCATGAATCAGGAACCTTTGACAGGACATGCGGATCGTTTTGAAACGCGATTAATGCAACGGCGTGAAATTGTTATGAAATCGAGGTTTCGCACACGTTTCGTACTTGTTTCAGTTGCGGCAGCTTCCATTTGTTTGATTGTAATTGCCGTTTCAGTTTTTAAAATCAGCAAACAAAATGAGGAGTCTCAATTAGCTCAAGTAAACGAAGAAATGGAAGTGCCGGCGGAGCTTTCCGAAGTTAAAGGGTTTTATAAAAAGCGATATGAATCCAATAAAATGGATGTTTCGGCAGGGGATGCAACAGTGCAGAAGTTTCTGTATAATCTGCATTATCTGGAGAGTCAATATGTTGTTTTAGAAAATGCCTATCAATCCAATCGCGATGATCAGAAGATTGTAATGGCCATGGTAGAAAACTATAGATATCGTTTACAAGTCATCGAAATGATGCAGAAATATATTCAAATCAAGAACAATCCAACACATGAAAACAACACAGATTTATAGCGCCCTATTTTCGGTTATGTTGATGCCGCTATGCCTTTTTTCGGCTTCTCTCGATCAGTATCCAAAGGAAATTAGAAAGTCATTTAGTGTCAACAAAGATGTTCTCTTTCGTTGTGATGTCGACTTTTCCAATGTGGTCGTTACAACATGGGATCAATCGACCGTCGAAGTGGTTGTAGTTGTAAATATTAATGCCAAATCAGAGGAACGAGCCAACGAGATGTTCGAAAAAATAAAAGTTGATCTCGATGGTGGTGGTTCACAAGTGAGCATGAAAGTAAATGTGGATAATTTGAACTGCAAAAACAACGAGAATTGGTCGATGGATGCAACGGTTAAGATGCCTGCTACCGGTTCCATCGACGGTCATGTGGATTTTGGTGATCTTACAATAAGTGATTTGGCTGGAAATCTAAATATCAATCTTCAGTACGGAAATTTGGTGGCCGGTAAATTATCCGGATCAAATAATGCAGTCGAATTGGCTTTTGGTGACGCTAAAGTGGGACGTTGGAGTGGAGGAGGCATGAAAGCACAATATGGAAATGTCGTGATCGCTGAATTGAATGGTAACATCAATCTCAATCTGGCTTTCGGAGATGCGAAAATTGAACAACTTCAGTCGGCTTGTAAATCGCTTGCCGCCGAATTGGAATACGGTGATTTGGTAATTGATTTAGGGGCTTCTGTAGGTGTCGCTTTTGACATTGAATCTTCGTACGGTGACGTAAATATCCCGAACAGTGCGGTGGTGACACTCAAAGAGAAGGACTATACAAGCAGCCACAAAGTTGGAACCATTGGCTCCGGTGCCACGAAGTTGAAATTGATTTCGTCTTTTGGAGATGTCGCGATCGTGCTATAAACCAAGCATTTTCACCCAAGGAAGCCAATTTGTTCTGTAGAAATTCAAACTTGAAACAAATTGGCATTGGAAATTGTCAAAGGCATGGAAATATGTCTTAAATTCACAAGTACTATCTACAAATTCCACCCCTATGAAAACAATTTCTACCCTAATCTTAACCTTCCTGTTTTACGGAATGGTTTTAGCCCAAAGCCCCTATTTAACGCTTTCCTTTGAGGAAGTCGCAATTCCTGAACCCCAATTCACAGCTCTTTCAGCGGAATTAGGAGGGGAAGCACATACCATCCGAGTATATGCCAATATCCCTGAAAACTGGGAAATTCAAGTGATGTTTGGCTTCACCCTCCACCCACTCACCGTTACTGCGCCTGAGGGCTTTTATCACAACAATCTCGGGGGGGCCACCTCAGCGGACATTGACCCATTGGCTGTTATCTTGGATCCCTTGGTTGAGTTCGATTCGTGGATTACCATTGGATGGGAAAACAATATTGACAATGGAATTGCTGAACTTCCAATTGACGCCCCATTCCTGAATGCGTGGGAGGCAGGAGCAGATCTTGTGGCGAATGATTTGTTTGGCGAGAATATCCTAGTCACAACTTTGCCCGAAGCTTTTCCCCCAAACACAGCAGATATAAACGGGCGAGTTCTCGTTGCGCAATTCACGAGCAATGGCCCAATAGACGGCTGCCTGAATTTTTCACTGAGAAGACTCAATGAAGATGGAACTATCTATGATCCTCCCGGAAGCACTACCTCGGAAACAGCTGAGTTCAATAACGTTTGCTTTAATTTCACTCCTCCTCCCATTGGCGGAAATTGCGTGGGTGATTTATCGGGTGATAATTATGTGGGAACTGCCGATCTACTTATACTAACCGGACAAGTGGGTTGTCAAGCAGGTTGTGTTGCCGATTTTACGGGCGACGATAAAACAACAGGTTCTGATGTACTCGTATTTCTCTCCGCTTACGGAAGCGATTGCAACTGATATTTATCATTTTTCTAAAACGATTGCTAAACTTACAGTTTGAGTTTCGGAGGGTGTAGGTTATCATGTTGAGTACGCTCCTGTTCCTGTTTCTGCAAGCTGAGAACTTTTAGGCCCGATCGATGAGATTGGGCCTTTTTTTATTCTTTAACCTATTTCGGGTATTGCGTCTGACATAGCTGTGACAGTGTGAAAGCAGAAGTATAGAACCTTTGCGGCGACAACGATATGACTGCGCAGGAAATCCATGTAATCGCTTTAACGCACAAAAAATTCCCACTATCTACCATTGGGCAATTTACGCTGTCCGGAAATCAGCGCATTGAGGTGTTAAATGATATCAAATCCACTTTCGGGTTTTCAGAATTAATGTACTTAGCTACCTGCAATCGGGTGGAAATAGTTTTTGTCGTTGAAAAAGGTTTCGATCAAATTCTAATCACTAATCTACTTTCTCTTCTCTCGGGTTGTGAAGTCGATGAAACATGGTTGAAGTCCATCGAAATGTATGAAGGCAAAAGTGCTGCTAAACATTTGTTGCGCGTGGTTGCATCTCTCGAATCGATGATGGTCGGTGAAAGAGAAATCATTACTCAATTTAGAAAAGCTTTTGAGTTTTGTCAGCAAGAAGGATTGACCGGTGATCGGATCCGATTACTTTCTCGGCAATGTATTGAAACGGCAAAACAGATACATACCCGAACCCAAATGAATGGGAAACCGGTGAGTGTAGCGTCATTCGCATGGAAAAAGATTAAGGAATTTGGAAGTGTCGCCGAGCAAAGAATGCTTCTTGTTGGAGCCGGTCAAATGATGCGTGCGATTGCAAAATATATGCGCGAAGAGCCTTGCAAAGAAGCTTCGATGTACAATAGGACCGCATCCAACGCGCAAGAGTTAATGAAACCTGTGCAAGGGAAGTGGGGTTCATTAATAGACTTAGAAAAGCATGTTTCTCAAATTGATATACTCGTAATCTGCACTTCAAGTCATGATGTGTTGGTGACCGAAGAAATGTTTTCCAAATGGACGCAAGATGGCTCCAGGAAACTCGTTATAGATCTTTCTGTGCCCAGCAACATAGATCCTGAAATTGGCGAACTTCCCAATGTCACGTTTATGGGAATGTCGGAAATTGGCGAAGAAGTAGCAACTAACATAAAACATTGGGAAAGCGCCATTGTGGGTTGCGAACCAATGATCGATGAAGCTCTTGAGGCATATTGTCATTTGTTGAAACAAAGAACCATCGAAAAAATGATGAGTAATGTGCCAACAACCATCAAGGAAATTAGAGCACTTGCCATGACAGAGGTATTTGCTCAAGAAGTAAGTGAACTCGACCCTAAATCAAAAGCTGTCTTGGATAATATCATCGACTATTTTGAGAAAAAGTACATCAGCGTACCGATGAAGATGGCTCGTGAAGTATTACTCACCGCTGCTCATACCAAATAGCCGTGAAGTCACATTTCATAATCGGTTCAAGAGGTTCTGACTTAGCTCTATGGCAATCTCGCAACGTACAATCCCAATTATCTATCTGGGGATATTCGTCCGAAATAAAAATTATATATACTCAGGGCGACATTGCTTCCAATCTCACATTCGATAAAATTGAAGGCAAGGGTTTTTTTACGAAGGAAATCGAAAAGGCTCTGCTTGACAAGGAAATAGATATTGCAGTTCATTCCCACAAAGATTTACAGACAAGCTCTCCGGAGGGACTTATGATCGGCGCTCTGAGTGTTAGAGCCAATCCGGAGGATGTACTGCTCATCCGACAAGATAAATACATAGAAAATGTGTATTTGAATATTGGCCCTGATGCTGTTATAGGAACTAGTTCTTCGCGACGCAAAGCGCAAATAATAGATTTATTACCGGGTGCCAAATTGCGCGATATCAGAGGTAATGTTCCTCGACGTTTAGAGAAATTGCGGGCAGGAGAATTTGATGCTATTGTAATTGCTCGAGCAGGTATCGAACGCCTTGAGTTGGGACTTGAGGGGCTTCACCAAATAATATTGGACCCAACGAAATTTGTACCTGCACCGGCACAAGGTGTTTTGGCTATTCAATGCAGAAATGATGATGATGCCACAGTACACGCACTTTCTCAGATTCATTGTAAAGAAGTAGAGGATGCTGTTTGGATTGAACGAGAAATTCTTCGTCGAATGGAGGGTGGCTGTCATCTACCCATAGGTGTATTTGTAGAACAGCAACAGAATGTTTTTCGAGCTCAAATAGGCTATGCTACCCAAGTCGGCGCAAAGGTGCGTCGAACGCAAATTGAAGAGGGAGTTCCTTCTCGTTTAGTTGATATAGCAATGACTTTTCTAAGAGCTGAAGAACTCTAAGAAATGAAAAAACGGGTTTATATTAGCAGAACTCCGGCGCAAGTTGAAACACTGGTCTTGGAGTTGGAAAAATTAGATGTGGATGTGGAAGCCATTTCGCTCATAGAAACCACAGATGTAAAATATCAGCTGCCCACCAAATCGTATGATTGGATATTTTTCTTTTCGTCAAATGCAGTAGAGTATTTTTTTGTGCAAAATCCTACCATACCGAAAGATGTTTTGTTTGGAGCTGTGGGTATGGCAACTGCAGCTTCTCTAGAAAAATACAAGGCCGTTTCATTTATAGGTCAAACAAGTAATACGGATCAAGTCGCGGCGGAATTTGCCAACGTGCTAGCATCTAAAATTGTTTTAGTGCCCCAAAGCGACATTAGTATTCATCCCTTGGCTGCTAAACTTGGGAAGGAGCAGTGCCTCGATTTGGTCTGTTATAAAACCTCTCAGTTACCCAAAAAGATAGCTTCGGCCGATGTATTCATCTTTTCAAGTCCCAGCAATGTTCAGTCCTTTTTCCAAGCGAATACCTGGCATGAAAGTGCCCGAGCGATTTCCTTCGGACCTGCTACCAGTAGGGCTTTGCGGGAATTCGGGGTGGAACCTGTCGAAGAATTGGAAAAAATGAATTCCCATGATCTTATTAGGGCAATAATGACAGTGCTTTGTAGTTCAGAGGAGGATTGACTAATTTGCGGCCAATGTTTTCATTGAAAAAGACGATTTTTTTTACGGCATTACTTTATTCCACAGCGGCATTAACGCAGGTTACGAATACAGTAGACAACGACGACCTTACTCCGAAATACGTCAACGAATTTCTGAATATTGGCGTTGGGGCAAGAGCCCTTGGAATGTCGCAGGCACAAATAGTAAGTGCAAACGATGTGACTGCCGGTTACTGGAACCCCGCGGGGCTAAACGGCATTAAAGGCGACCTTCAATTGGCGGCAATGCATGCTGAATATTTTGCGGGTATAGCAAAATACGACTATGCCGCTATTGGAAAACAAATTGATTCGACTAGTGCTGCGTCATTTTCGTTTATGCGTTTCGGAGTGGATGATATTCCCAATACAATTGAATTGGTGGATGCCTCAGGCAATATTGATTATGATCGAATCACTTCATTTTCTGCCGCCGACTATGCATTTGTCTTTTCCTACGGAAGAAAAAATAAGTTGCCATTTGGAAAAAAGCAGGGTCAAACCGGAGACGAGTTGGTAAACCCGAAAAACCTGAATGAAGGATTTTCTTGGGGAGTGAATGCCAAGGTTATTTATAGGCAACTAGGGGATTTTGCTCGGGCATGGGGATTTGGTTTGGATGCCGGTGCCCGTTATACACACCGAAAAATGACGTATGCAGCTATGATTCGGGATGTAACATCCACTTTTAATGCATGGTCTTTTTCTCTGGATGAGCGAACCAAGGAAGTATTTCTCTCCACAGGAAACATTGTACCTGAAAACTCGCTCGAAATAGCTTTGCCCCGTTTGATTTTAGGAGCTGCAAGAGGATGGCAATTCAACAAAGTGTCATTGCTTACCGAAATTAATGCGGAGCTAACAACAGATGGACAGCGAAATGTCTTGGTCTCAGCAGATCCGGTAAGTGTAGATCCTCGTTTCGGTTTCGAGGTGGGATATAGAAATGTTATTTTTCTGCGAGGAGGGGTTGGAAATATTCAGCGTGTTAAAGAATTCGATGGTTCAGATGCTATGACCTTCCAACCAAATATGGGCATCGGTCTTCGCATCAAACAGCTTCAAATCGATTACGCTCTTTCCGATGTTGGAAATGCATCCGATGTCTTGTATTCTAATATCTTTTCGCTCCGCTACGATATCTTTAAGAGCCGGAAGCAATAGATTTCGTGTAAGTAATTGCAACGTAACGAGCACTATGAAGAAAGATAAACATAGCGGCTACTAGGTGAATGGGCTGGGCAAATGCAGGCATTCCCAGATAGGAAAGTGTAATTCCCGCAACAATTTCAAGACCGATAAAGAGCAGAATCCAACGAACTGATTTTCTCAAATGTTCATTGGTATGAGAAATTTTATACAATGCAAAGGCCGTTGCTAAAAGCAAGATCGAAAAACTGCGATGGATCAAAAAAGTAGTGTTAAAGTGTTCTGCTAAATTTGATCTCTCAATCCCACTGATTAAGAGTTCGTCGACATGCTCACGAACTTGTGTTCCTACTATAACCTGAATTACAACGAGCATTATAAAGGCTGCTCCCAGTAGTTTTTGTTTACTGCTAAAGGGGGTATGGTGTAGAGTAGGGTGGAATCTTCTGATGAGAAAAACGAGTAGCAAAACAATGAGCATACTGCCCAACATATGAAGTGTGATACTCGCTGTTTTTAGGTGCCCGTCTACAACCAATTTGCCTAGCCAAGCTTCAAAACCCAGCATAAAAAGTACTGCGAAAGAAAGCAAAAAACTGATGTAGTCTTTCTGGCGGTATAACCAAAGAATGCAAGAACCAAATAAAAGCAAGACAGGTAATCCGGTGAAGGCTCCAATCAATCGATTTATATATTCGATCCATGTGTGCGTCGCATTGAATATGGCATAATCGTGCTTCTCATATTTATGCCAATCGGCGCGATTAAATTCATCGGCACTCCGGAAATCGATGTTCGATAACCAAAGTGTGTCATTGAGAATAATCATCTCACCGCGATGGAATTTTTTATTCGAAAAAAATTCAACTTGTTCTTCTTGGGTAGGAGGGATGAGATGACCGTAACATTTTGGCCAATCAGGGCAGCCCATTCCGGAGCCACTCATGCGGACAATACTTCCTGCTAGGATTACCAGTAAAACACAAATCAGTGCGAAATATGCAACGCGGCGTATAAAATGAAAAAGAGGCGGGATCATCTAGGGCACAAAGCTACGGCAGTATTGACCTGTCTTGTCCTAACAAAATGAGGGAACCTAGTTATTGGGCTAGTTTAGAAACCATCTGAAGAAGATTCAGCAATTGGTAGAGTCGCCCGAATTCAGTGAAGGTCATTTTTCCTTCTACACCACTGCTGCCTGCCGATTGCAATCCTTTGTACTCGATAATTTCAACCGCATCCACATGGTATGCTCCATCGGCTATGCCATTTACACAACCTATCATCTCTTTTTCGGTGATAACTGCCGGGTCAAATGTGACAAGAACTGTGTTTTGGGGTTTGTTTTCTTCAAACGTTAAGTCGGTCTGCACCACACCATTTAAAGCTTGAAGATCTTTTTGAATTTTTCCGCCACAACCTTCGGCACATGTCATGCCCGAGATAGTGAGCGAGGCAACTGTTTTGTTTACTTCAGAATCAATCGAACGTCTTGTAACAGGCGTATCTCCGGTAGAAGTAGAATTGGTAGATCCATTGCTGCACGATAGCACAGAAACGAGAAGAATGCTTGCGAAAACGAATTGAATTTTTTTCATAGCCAACGGAATCTTTTTTAACGGTGTAAAGGTACTTATTCGCTCATAATACATTCTCTTTGCCACTTGTTAAATTTTGGCAATCAGCATTTATGAAAAATGACCGCAAAACGGCCCTTCATTTTTTAGTTCTCGGGATTCTGGCTCTGACCTGGGGCAGTTCGTTCATTCTGATGAAAAGGGGGCTTCAAACTCCGGAGGGATTGTCGGTCTTTAGCCCCGAGCAAGTGGCAGCTCTTCGAATGTCTGTCGCTTGCATTGTTTTACTGCCCATTTCAATTCCGGCCTTGGCGCGCATTGACCGTAAAGACTTAAAATGGCTGGCAATAGTGGGTTTGGTAGGAAGTGGTTTTCCGGCATTTTTATTTACAATGGCCCAAAAGCATCATGAAAGTAGTATTGCCGGCATACTGAATTCTCTCACTCCTTTGTTTACCATTTTGGTGGGAATGGTCATTTTTGGACGAAAAGGAGATACTAAAAAATTTCTTGGAATCCTTATAGGGCTTGCCGGAGCGGCCTTATTACTTGCGCTTAAATGGAACAAAGGCGAGCAACATTGGGATGCTCTCTTGCTCATTGTTTTGGCAACCGCTTTTTACGGTTTAAGTGTTAATGTGATTCCCCACGCTTTAACCCATATGAAACCGCTGGAAATCACTGCCATAAGTCTGCTTTTTGTAGGGATGCCGTGTATTATTTATACCTTGAATAATGGAGCCATCCGAGTGGTTAGTGAACACGAATATGGTTCTACTTCGCTGATGTACATTGCAATACTCGCTACGGGAGGTACAGTAGTGGCAAATTCACTTTATTTTTGGCTGACTCAAAAAACCAATGCCGTTTTTGCTTCTTCGGTAACCTTTTTGATGCCATTAGTGGCAATGGCATGGGGAATTGGGGATGGAGAAGTACTTAGTTTTTGGTACCTGATCGCGGCAGGAATCATGCTTTCAGGGATTTATCTAATCAAAAACAGTGGAAAAAACTGAAAAAACCGTCGTGGGGGCTTGTAGAAATCAATATTGTACGTACCTTTGCCCCCCATTTTTAAACCATAAACGTAGATCATATGTACGCCATTGTAGAAATAGCAGGGCAGCAATTCAAGGTGCAAAAAGATCAGCGCGTGTATGTTAACCGTCTTCAAAGTGCAGAAGGTTCGAAAGTTGCTTTCGACAATGTACTTCTGATTTCAGATGGTGGCAGTATCACCGTTGGCGCCCCAGCTATCGAAGGTGCACAGGTAACCGCTCGTATCGAGAAACACCTGAAAGGAGACAAAGTAATTGTCTTCAAAAAGAAAAGAAGAAAAGGATACCAGAAGAAAAATGGTTTCAGATCTTATTTGACTGAAGTAACCATTGAAGGCATTGCCGCTTCAGGTGCTAAAAAAGGTGCTGCTCCTGCAAAGGCTGCTGCTCCGGCTCCGGCCCCGAAAGCAGCAAAAGGCGACGATCTTACCACCGTTGAAGGTATAGGTCCTAAAATCGCTGAACTTCTCAATTCTAAAGGGATTAACTCCTTTGCTGACTTGGCAGCTGCTAACGTAGATGCCCTCAGAGCCATCCTCGATGAGGCCGGCGGAGTGATCAAATCGAAAAACCCGGGTACCTGGCCAGCGCAAGCACAGCTAGCTGCTGACGGCAAATTCGAGGAATTGAAAAAATGGCAAGAAGAATTAAAAGAAGGTAAATAATTCGGATCTCGTAAAACGGATCGTAAAAAGTAAAATACCATGGCACATAAGAAAGGTGAAGGTAAAGTAAAAAACGGCCGCGAGTCGCATAGTAAACGTCTAGGCGTGAAATTATACGGTGGCGAAGTTTGCATCGCCGGCAATATCATCGTTCGTCAACGTGGCACTCGTCACAACCCCGGCGAAAACGTTGGTATCGGTAAAGACCATACTCTTTTTGCACTGACTGACGGAAAAGTTCAGTTCAGAAAAAAGAAAGACAACAAATCTTTTGTTTCGGTAGTTCCGCACGCCTAAGAAGGTAGCGGTATTTCTGAAAAATGATATACTCCCGACCTTTCTGAGGCTCGGGAGTTTTTTATTTGTACCCCATTTAAATTTTTCCTCACAAAAGGTGAGGAAAACGAATGCCAAATCCATTGAAATCTATACTGTATGCTGCTGGTTAATAATATTAGAGAAACTCGCGAGGCGGTCGAAAAAAGTCTCGCAAAAAGAAACAAAGACTTTAGTGCAGTTCTTTTAGAAATAATTGCCAAAGATGATTTGCGCAAGAAGACTCAGCGTGAATTGGATGATATTCTCGCCGAAGGAAATAACATAGCAAAAGAAATTGGCCTCTTATTTAAGTCCGGCCAAACAGCGGAGGTTGAAAGCAAAAAACTTCGTACGGCTGAATTAAAAGAAGTGTCAAAAGGATTGGACATCCAACTTCAAAAGCTCGAAGAGGAAGTGAAGGCTTTGTTGTATCAAGTTCCCAATACACCTCACGAATCTGTTGTCTTTGGAAAGGGAGCCGACGATAACGTGGAAGTATTTGCTCACGGAAGTCGACCGACGTTTTCTTTCGAAGCGAAACCACATTGGGAACTTTGCTCTCAGTTCGACTTAATCGATTTTGAATTGGGCAACAAAATAACGGGTGCCGGTTTTCCCGTGTATCGGAATAAAGGCGCAAGAATACAACGGGCTCTCATAAACTTTTTTCTGGATGAAGCGCGAAATGCAGGGTACGAAGAATTTATGTTGCCTCTTCTGGTAAACGAAGACAGTGGAATTGGAACCGGTCAGTTGCCCGATAAAGAAGATCAAATGTACCACGCCCAACTAGACAATCTATATCTGATACCTACGGCGGAAGTTCCACTCACGAATATTTTTAGAGATGTCATTTTAAAGGAAGAACAACTACCCCTCAAACTCACCGGTTATACTCCATGTTTCCGTCGTGAGGCGGGAAGTTATGGCAAAGATGTTCGCGGTCTCAATCGCTTACATCAATTCGATAAAGTTGAAATTGTTCAAATTGCGCATCCCGCAGATTCATATAGAATCCTCGAAGAAATGGTGGAACATGTGAAAATGCTCCTTCAAAAATTGGGTCTGGAATTCAGAATTCTCCGCCTTTGTGGGGGAGATATGGGCTTTGCTTCAGCCTGTACTTACGACTTTGAAGTCTATAGTGCCGCTCAACAGCGCTGGTTGGAGGTAAGTTCCACTTCGAATTTTGAAACCTTTCAGGCTAATCGCCTGAAATGCCGATTCAAAGGCAAAGATGGTAAGACCCAATTGGTCCATACACTCAACGGCAGTGCTTTGGCCCTACCGAGGATTGTAGCTTCGATTTTCGAGAATTACCAAGATGAAAAAGGTATTTCCATTCCTGAAGTTCTCCGTCCATATTGTGGTTTCGATCGGATCGACTAATCGGATTTCGTTGTTCGGGAATGTAATTTCAGAAGATTTGGGATGGAAAGATTCTTGCGCCGCCCTAACTTCGTCATTCAATTAATCGTAAAGAATCTATGTACTTGAAATATTTCGCAGTTCTGACACTTCTAGTCCTTTTTGCAGCGTGTGGAGGGATTAAAAATGCGGATGAAAAAATTGCCGCCATTGATTCGAAACTTCTTTCATTGGATTCAGCGGAAAAATTGTTTTATAGCCTAAGTATGGAACAACTTCAAACTATAACTGATACCGTAGAATCTCATTTGACCTTTGTCCAGCGGAATTATGTTGGCGAGCAAACGGCCGCCATGACGGAGCCTTTTGCGCAATACAGGACGATTCTAAAGTTGTTGCCCGATATTGGAACAAGGTCTAAACAAGTAGCCGCGGAAATTGTAAAAACAAAAAAGCAACTTGGCGATTTGCGAGCCGCTCTGCAAAGTGGTGCAACCGTTGATGGGGTGGGTAATAAAATTGATAATACCTACGTTGAAAGAGTCTATAAGGAAGAAATGGATGTGGCTACAAATTTGATAGGAGAGATAAATGGAATTGGCACCAAAGCCCTTTGGCTGAATGAACGGTATCACAAACATTATCCATTTGTATTAAATGTGGTAGATTCACTTAGACGTGTAATACCTGCAATACCTAGTTTGAAATAAAGATGAATTATAAAAGTCTCTCGTCATTGTATAAAATCTTCGGCTTTATTGCCTTTCTCTTGTTCGTCTCGGTCGCTGAGATCTCGGCACAACAAGAACTTGAATTGGCGGATTATTATTACTCGCAAGGGCAATACGACCAAGCCCGACTTTATTATGAGCAAATTTACAAGACGAATAAGACGCAAGCTGTTTACACAAACTATCTGAACACTCTCATCGCCTTAAATGACTTTGAAGAGGCCGAAAAATTGGTGAAGAAGAAACTTAAAACCGAATCGGGTGATGGTGTTGCCTATGTTCAATTGGGAGATCTTTATTCGAAATTTGGAAGGAAAGAGGACGCCAAAGAACAGTTTGATAAAGGATTAAAAGAGCTAGTGCCAACAAGATCTAATGTTGTCAAATTGGCAAATGAATTTAGTAAGATCAACGAATTTGAATATGCACTGCAAACCTATCAACGCGGAAAAGCAGAGGGAGGTGATGGATATAATTATTCATACGAAATGGCAACGTTGCAAGGAAATATGGGCGATTTTGAGGCTATGACAGAATCCTACCTTGATCTTTTGATAGAATCGCCTAACTACATTCAAACAGTACAGAATTCATTAAACCGTGTTT
This sequence comes from Flavobacteriales bacterium, assembly GCA_044375415.1. GTDB lineage: Bacteria > Bacteroidota > Bacteroidia > Flavobacteriales_D > Sanyastnellaceae > JAWXBG01. The sequence continues at coordinate 203,966 of JBILMS010000001.1, read as the reverse complement.
TAGATCCTGTAGAGAATCCGGAAAATCAAGAACTTCTTCGCACTAAACTTTTGAAACGTGTGCAGAAGTATCCCGACCAACCCATTTATACGGAATTACTCGCTTGGCTTTTTTTACAGAAAAAGGATTTCGCTTCTGCATTTGTACAAACCGCTTCATTGGATAAACGATATGGAGAGCCCGGCCTTCGTCTCATGAATCTAGGTCAGCTTGCTTTCAACAACAGAGATTTTTCTACTGCGGTTAAATCGTATCAATATGTAATAGACAAAGGACCGCTGAGCGATTATTACCTCTCTGCTCGCATGGAATTGTTGAATGTTCTAACTACAGAACAAGAAGAGAAGCCGGGAGGAAACAAGGAAGCTTTTGTCCTTATCGAACAACAATATGAGCAGACTTTGTATGAAGTAGGTAAAAATGCTTCCACCGCATCACTCATCCAGGATTTAGCTCACATAAAAGCATTTCGTTTAGATAAAATTCAAGAAGCGATAGATCTTCTTGATTTTGCTCTGCAAATGCCTGGGCTCTATGAACGATCCGGAGCAATGTGCAAACTCGAACTCGCCGACATATTACTGTTTAAAGGAGAGGTGTGGGAAGCTTCTTTATTGTACTCTCAGGTGGAACTGGATTTTAAAGAAGATGCTCTTGGACATGAAGCAAAATATAGAAACGCCAAGGTGTCATATTATTCCGGCGATTTCGAATGGGCACAAACACAGTTGGACGTCTTAAAGGCATCAACATCAAAATTGATTTCTAATGATGCAATTGATCTCTCATTGCTTATTACCGATAATTTTAATATGGATACATTGACATTGCCTATGGAAATGTATGCCCGTGCAGATTTTTTGTCGTTCAAAGGAAAATATGCGGAAGCTGAAATTACGCTAGACAGTATTACCTATCAGTTCGCGGGACATAGTTTAAGCGACGATATTCTCATGATGAAAGCAAGCATGAAATTTAAACAAGGATTGTTTGAAGATTCAAGGGATATGTACCAGCAAGTGGTAGACTTGTATGGCATGGATATCAATGCGGACGATGCGTTATTTAAGCTTGCAGGTATGTATGAATACATATTTTTAGATACGGAGAAGGCAATGCCTCTCTATGAAAAACTAATCATTGAATATCCGGGTAGTCTCTATGTTGTAGACGCTCGTAAACGTTTTCGAGAATTGCGTGGCGATGAAATTCCGCAATAATTATTAGGGACACGTGGTACCATAAACTCCCAAGAATTCAAGCTGATCCGTCACCCCAACCAGATTGTCGTCATTCAGGTCTGCTAGACAACTAAACTCGCACGTTGTTCCTAAGTAACCTATGAGAAATAGTAAATCGGAAACACCGATCGTTCCGTCGCAATTAAAATCGGCTTCGCAGCATTGCTGAACATCTACCAATGTCGAACATGAGGCATTGTTGCCAAATGAATCGGTAGCAGTAAAAATAACCTCTGTCATTCCTATCTCATAATAACCTGTGGCATCTGCGCCTCCTCCAAGAGAGTTGCTTATGATGTACGAACTACATACGTCGCTCGCGTTTAGTAATTCCACAGCCACCACCATTCCGGGTTCCAGTCCGGCAAAGGTTTGAATAATTTCTGTGCACGAAATTTCCGGTGCAACTTCATCTATCGCTTCTAAAGTGAATGTACAAATGGTCACATTCGCGGAGGCATCTGTTACTGTAATCGTAACTTGCTGAGTTCCGTTAAAAGAGATTCCCGGAAGAGGAGATTGAGTGGCGATCGGTGCAGGATCTTCATTATCGGAATATACCAAGCCGGTAATGTAATCGGGAACAAAGGCAGTACATGCTTCATCATAAGATATGGTTGCGTCTGTGGGGCACTCTACCGTGGGCGGTGTGGTATCTCCTTGAGGGACGGCGCTAAGTTGAACATCGTCAACAGCAAAACTTGGATCCGTTGCATTTCCATCTTCATTGTTTATCCAACGGAAGCCTACTCTAACTTGGCTATTGTTATCGGCACTAGCAGGCAAAGCAATGGTGTAGTGCGTCCAAATTCCTTGTGGACTGCACGGTCCTGAAAATGTCTTGTCCATATCGGAGAGCTGCGACCAAACACTTCCATTGAAATACCACAGGGTGGCATTGTCTTGTGCATTTCCGCCTTCAATGTAATCGAAGTCCAAAGTGATACCCGTTTGACCGGAACAATTAATGATTGGGCTTTGAGCTCGTTTATCAGTTGCACCACAAGGGAAAATACCGCAGAAGAGTGAAAGACCTTCGTAGTAAGCAGCGCCTTGGTCTGCTCCGATTCCGAGTACACTTATATTTCCAATATGTAATGAACGATCAATACCACAAGTGCTGCCACACGAGCCTTCTGAATTCCCGTTTTCCATGGCGCTTACATACCAAACATTCGAAGAAGAAGCATTGGACCCCGTATTCGTAACAGACCAATTTCCGTTTGGACTTACATACCCATTTATAAGTTGACCTTGATTGCAACCAACACCAAAATTTTCTGTCCAAAACGGCTCTTGTGCAAGTAAAGTTAAGGGTAAAAGAAAAGTGAAGAGAAGAATAGGCTTCATAATGGTTCTGGTTAATTCAAACAAATATAACTCTTTCCCGATTTAAGGAAGGCCTATCAACGTAAAATGTCCCTCTCTGTTTTTTGGTCCGGAAAGAGTTTCATATTGGTAGATGTAATAGTAGGTTCCGGACGGAGCTCTTTCACCATCTATTTTCAGATTCCATCCTCTCAATGGATCTGTGGTTTCAAAGAGCTCATTTCCCCATCGATTGTATATAGTCAATTTTGGATTGCGGAAGGGGCCACCTTCAATACGGAAAGCCTCGTTTAATCCATCTTCGGTTAATGTAACAATATTGGGAATGAAAATGGTAACTACTTCTACATTGATTAATACAAGGTGTTCACTAGTACAACCCGTTTCGGAATCTTGAACGACTATAGTGTACAACGTGGTAACACTAGGACTAGCCAATGGATTTGGACAGTCGGAACAACTTAAACCGTCGGATGGCGTCCAAGCATAACTCCCGGAAATGCTCCCGTTCAATTGTATGCTCTGACCAAATTCGATCAAGTATTCTTCAAATAAATTCCAATTGCTCGCAGTGTATACTTCTACTTCGGCACTGGCAGAATTCTCACACAATCCATTATTGCCCGTTACGGTGTAAGTGGCAGAAACGTCGGGACTGACCTCTATGGAATTGCCGATTTCTCCTGTGGACCATTCATAGGTATTTGCACCGGAAGCGGTTAGTGTAATTGTTTCTCCGGGACACAAAAAATTCGGACCGGAAATGATAACATCGGGAAGTCCGGTTTGTATAAGTTCTATAGGCTGACTAGTTATAGAACATCCTCTTGCATCAGTTACAGTAACCGAATAAATGCCGGCAGATAACTCACCATTTATTGCGGAAGAAGAACCGAGCGGTAACCATACAAATGTGAATGGTTCTAGCCCACCTTGTACAACTGCGTTGAGGGATCCATTAGTTGCGTCCTCACAAGTAGGATTAGATAAAATTTCTAAAGCAGCTTCTAATGGTTCAACCGGTATAGCGTCGTATTCGATATTCGAAATACAACCAAATTCACTACTTCCTGAAATTTGAAATGTAGTGGATATATCAAGGTTCACGGTAATGTCCGATGCAGAAAGATTGCCCGGATTCCAAATGTATGTTTCGGCTCCTGTGGCAATCAAAGTGTATTCATTATTATCACAACCTCCCGTCAATTCAACATTAATTTCAGGCAAAGGATAAACTGTTACCAATAAGTTGAGGGCATTAAAACAACCTTCAGAATCTGCAACACTTAAGACTACATTATAATCACCTGCAGTTGAATAGGTATGTTCCGGGTTTTGTTCTGCCGAAGTATTTCCATCTCCGAAATCCCAATTCCACGTGTTGTATGCATTTCCGCTGATTTCGGAAAAAGAGGTATTTTCACCTAAACACACGGTTGTAGCGCTAATTTCCGGTGCCTGTGCCTGACAGGAACTTCCATAAACAGTTACTATACTCCATTGATGATTATCTTGATTACCTCCGACATGCTCAAAAAGTACGGTTATTTGATCACTGCCATTAGGAATAAGCGCAGCTGCATCGCTCAACGCTTCGCCTGCATTTACTGCTTGATCCACATTATCGTCGCCAAGAGCTGTTACAGCTGCATTTTGATAGTAGAAACTTCCAATAGTTCCGGTGCACCATCCGGAGTTGGAATCTTGTGTCCCGGTAGTTCCAATATAAGTTCCATTAACGGTGATGTTTTCGGCATCGGCCCCCATATCACATTGATATGAATTGAAGAAACACATGGCTACATCATCGGCATTGATAATAGGAGTGTCAAAGTCTAAGGTCCATAGGGAGGAAGCAACATTCAAACTCACCGTATTGAGGAAGATTGCCCCCGTTACGACAGATAACACGGGGTTATCATAAAAAACTACCAATTGAAAATCTTGATAAGGGGTGCCACCCGTTATCTGATAGTTGGTAACTGCAGGATCTATGTCCGCGGTAACATCCACCACATGAACTGCGCTAGGATCACCGTATAGTGTTGTGAAAGGACCCGTAATTTGATTGAGCACAGATAGCCCATGGTCGATGCCATTAAGAGTTACTGTTCCATCACCGGGACCCAATCGGCTTGCAATAAGAAAAGCGGCTTGGATTGTACTTCCTGGTTCTATGTAAATATCAAAACTACCTGTGCCGGCACCAAATACATCAGGCGACCAACCTGCCGATGTAACACCTCCATTGAATGTGGCTTCATAAAAATGAAGTTGTGCTTTTGCAGATTGTGAAATGAACAAAGCAAAAAACGGAACAACAATAAAGTACTTTTTAACACGCCGGGCGAAAGGCTTGATTAGGGTTCCCATCTGTGGATAATTAAATTGAATCGGATGAAGGTAAAGACATTTGGATTCGTTCTTATAAGTTTAAGAAACTTAGTATCGGTGAACGAGCGGAGCCGAGGAGCCTTATCTGATAATAGTAACAGTGCCGGCTAACTTTTTACGTCCTTCATCTGTGTCGTATTCCACCTGATAAACGTACACGCCATCGGGAGCATAATATCCGTCAATACCACCGTTCCAGCCTTTCTCGATGTCATTTGTTTCAAATACTTTTATTCCCCATCGATTAAATATTCGCATTACCGGATTGATAAATGGTCCACCATAGACTCTAAAAACTTCATTCAAATCGTCATTAGTTAGTGTAATCGCATTTGGAATAAAAGCATCCGCAAATTCAACCACAACAAGAACAAAACTTTCTTCGATACAACCATTGGTGGTGTCTTGCGAAATGACACTATACAGAGTCGTTTCAGTCGGAGTAATCATTGGGTTAGGACAATCCGAACAACTTAGAAAGGTTGAGGGACTCCATGTATATAAATTTTCTGACGGTAGTTCTACCAAAATGGATGTAGAAAATGGAACCACAAAAGTTGTATCTCCGTTCCATGCGTTCACATCGTAAACGATTACGGTGATAGAATCAGAATTGCTGCAAATACCCACATTTCCAATGACTGAATAAGTGGTGGTTCCAAGGGGAGCAATCGTAATCGAAGATGTAATTTCGCCACTTGCCCATTCGTACGTGGTGGCACCTTCCGCTATAAGTTCTATCTCTTCACCCGGACAAATTTCTAAGGGTCCTGAGATGGTTACTTCAGGTAAACCGGTTTGAATAATAGTTACAGGATTACTTTGAACTGCGCAATCCAAAGCATCTGTTACTTGAACGGTATAAATGCCTGCGATCATATTAGTGCCTGTTGTGTTCGTCCCTCCAAGCGGTGACCACAGAAATTCGTAAGGACCTTCGCCACCACTGACAAACGCTTGAGCGGAACCACCGGTAGGATTGTCGCATGATGAATCGGTAATCCATTCTGCGGTAACTTGCAATGTATCAACAGGAATGACTGTGATGCTGCTTGTAGATACACATCCATTGGAATCAGTACCCGTTGCGATATAATCCGTTTCTACAGCAGGTAAAACATTTATTGCCGAACCGGAAAGTGTGCCCGGTTCCCATACATAGTCTGATGCTCCCGATGCTGTGAGGGTAAATGGATCTCCTCCGCAACCTTCCGATTGAATAATGGAAACGGTGGGTAGTGCAAAAACATTTATTTGTTGTGTAAATGAATCGCTACAACCGTCGAGATCCTCAACAGTAAGTGTTACGTCGTAAAGTCCTGCAGCGGCATAGGTATGAACAGGATTTAGATCAGTACTCGTGGTTCCATCATCAAAATTCCAAAGAATACTTGATACGGCTCCGACAGAAGAATCGGTAAATGTGGTTTCTTCTCCCACACAGACTTCCGTAAATGCAAAGTTTGGAGTAGGAGCAACGCATGAACTTCCAAAAACGGTCACGATGCTCCACTGGTGATTATCTCCGCCTCCTCCTGCATGTTCAAATAACACATCTACAGTTGTGCTTCCATTTGGAATGAGTGCAGCGGCATTACTGAGAGCTTCGGATCCTCCTACAGCTTGATCGGCATTGTCGTCGCCTAATCCCGTGAGGGTAGCATTTTGGTAGTAGAAATTACCTAAGGTGCCTGTGCACCAACCGGAATTTATATCCTGCGATCCGGTTGTACCAATATAAGTTCCATTCACAGTTATGTCTTCTGCATCAAATATGGCATCGCATTGATAAGAATTAAAAAATGCCATGGCTACATCTCCTGAATTGGATATAGGATTATCGAAATTTAAGGTCCAGTTTGCTACAGCTACTCCCATATCGGCACTATTAAGAAATAGAGCACCTGTAACAGGACCCAAGCCGGCGTTTTCGTAAAAAACAACTAATTGAAAATCTTGGTAAGGTGTTCCACCGGAAATGGTATAATTGAGCACTGTCGGATCAATATCCGCTGTAACATCTATGACATGGACAGCACTAGGATCGCCGTAAGTCGTGAAAAAAGGCCCCGATGCTTCGTTTGCCGCCGACAGTGCATAATTAATTCCATTGAGTGTAACGGTGCCATCGCCCGGACCCAATCTGCCGGCAACTAAAAATGCACGATATATAGTACTTCCCGGTTCTATGTATATGTCAAAGGCTCCTGCTCCGCTGCCAAATACGTCGGGCGACCATCCACCCATCGTCACTCCACCATTGATCGACTCTTCGAAATAATGTAACTGTGCTACGCTCGCTAATTGCGAAAATGAGAGGAGTAGAGTGACAGAAAATGAGACGAGTAAGTTCGGTTTCATGAAGTAGTATTACACTCAATAAGAGTAAAAAAGTCTAGCTAAGGTTGCATCTGTATGTAAAGGTATAGAGAGATTGACGTTAAAAAAAAAAGGCCCGCAAATGCAGGCCTTTTTTGAATATCATCTATTTTTTTACACCACACCTTGATCGAGCATGGCATCGGCTACTTTCACGAAACCGGCGACATTAGCGCCTTTAACATAGTTCGTAACACCATTTTCTGTTCCGAATTTCACGCAAGCGGCATGAATATCTTTCATGATCTGGTGTAAGCGCTGGTCAACTTCTTCTCTAGACCATGAAAGACGCAATGAATTCTGCGACATTTCTAGTCCTGAAGTAGCAACTCCACCTGCATTTGAAGCTTTACCCGGTGCAAAAAGGATTTGTTTAGCAAGGAAATGTTCGATGGCCTCAGGTGTGCTAGGCATGTTAGCGCCTTCAGCTACACACATACAACCATTTTCTACCAGTATTTTGGCATCCTCACCTTTCAACTCATTTTGAGTAGCACAGGGTAATGCGATATCGCATTTAATTCCCCATGGTGTTTTACCTTCATGGAATTCGCATCCGTACTTGTCTGCGTAGTCCTTAATACGTCCACGTTTTACATTTTTCAGGTCCATGAGGAAAGCAAGCTTTTCTGCATTGAAACCATCTTTGTCGTAGACAAACCCGCTGCTGTCAGAAGCTGTAACCACTTTGGCACCCAATTCTGTAGCTTTTTCAATGGCATACTGAGCAACGTTTCCACTTCCGGATACCAAAACAGTTTTGCCTGTGAAATTTGCGCCTTTAGTCTTCAACATCTCTTGGGCAAAGTATACAGTTCCATAACCGGTTGCTTCAGGACGGATCAACGAACCACCCCAATTTCTACCTTTTCCGGTAAGTACTCCTGTAAACTCATTGCGAAGACGTTTGTATTGACCGAACATATATCCGATTTCGCGACCACCAACTCCGATGTCGCCGGCAGGAACGTCAGTGTCGGCACCAATGTGACGAGCCAATTCGGTCATGAAGCTTTGGCAAAAGCGCATAACTTCATTATCTGTTTTTCCTTTCGGATCAAAATCACTTCCACCTTTACCACCGCCCATAGGAAGAGTAGTCAGGGAGTTTTTGAATATTTGTTCAAAACCTAGGAATTTCAATACCGACAAGTTTACTGTCGGGTGAAAACGCAAACCGCCCTTATAAGGACCGATTGCGCTATTGAATTCTACACGGTAGCCTCGGTTTACCTGGACTTCACCCTTATCATCTAACCATGGAACACGGAAAATGAGGGTTCTTTCCGGTTCGGCAATACGCTGAAGAATTTTGGCAGTTTTGTACTTTGGATTCTCCTCAATGTACGGGATAACTGCTTCAGCAACCTCGTGCACAGCCTGAATAAACTCCGGTTCATTCTGGTTTTTTGCCTTGATGTCGGCCATGAAGGCGTCTATCTCGGATTGATACTTGTTTGACATTTATGGTCTTTTTTAAAAATTGCGGGCAAATATAAACTCCTATCACATCAACGGGTGTAAAGTGTACGTGATTTGACGAAAATCACACGCTATTCTTGCTTTTCTTTGCCGAATTATTTCCCGACCTAACGAGCCGGGAGTATGACAACATCTTATGTGGGAAAAAATTGCCGGATTAACCCTGCGCTTTAGACTGCCAATCCTCATTTTTTTGGGATTGATCACCGTGTTTTTTGCTTGGGAATCCCAAAACGTGAGGCTGAGCTACAAATTCTCCGGAATTCTTCCCGAAGACGATACTACTTACCTCGCTTACACGCATTTTGTTGAAAATTTCAGCGAAGACGGCAACGTAATTGTTTTGGGTGTAAAGGACCCAAAACTATACGAACTGAAGCATTATAGGGCTTGGTACGAACTAGGAAATAGGCTCAAAGAACTTACGGTTCCCATTGATACGATCGTGAATGGTCAGAAATCGGTCGTTGAGCAGAGCGCTATAGACTCCGTTTTCTCCGATGCTCACTGTTATGTTATGTACGCCGACACTACAGAAGAGAAGTTTAGGTTTAGAAAGTTGGTTTCCCAAATTCCGGAAACCCAAGTAGAGCTGGACTCAATTAAATCCGAGCTTTTTAATCTGCCTTTTTATAGAAATCTTCTATACAACGACAGCACTCACGCGAGTTTGATGATGGTTTTTGTGAATGCCAGACTTTTTAATTCGGAAAGACGAGGTCCCTCCATAGAAAAAGTTTTGGCTTTGTGCGATGAGTTTTATGAGGAAACCGGCCTTCAAATCCATATCAGCGGTCTACCTTATATCCGCACTGTTCTCGGAGCGAAACTCAAGTCGGAGATGATATTTTTCACATGTCTCATGACCTTGGTGGCCGCTTTTTTACTCTACATCTTCTTCAAGAGTTTTCGCGTCATGTGGCTAAATGTGGGAATCATTGTGGTTTCCGTGATATGGTCCTTGGGCATTATTGCAGTCTTCGACTATCCATTGACAATGCTCATGTCGATCATTCCTCCTTTAATGGTTATTCTTGGAATGCAAAACTGTGTTTTTCTGGTAAATAAATATCACCAAGAGTACAAACGTCATGGAAATAAAATAAAAGCGCTCCAAAGAACCATTTATAAAATCGGTAATGCTAATTTCCTTACGAATGCCACAACAGCCCTAGGTTTTGCCACCTTCATTTTTGTGCAAAGCGACTTGCTTATTCAGTTTGGTGCGGCTTCTGCGGTAGCAACCATGGCGCTTTTTGTGCTCTCTATGCTCGCTGTGCCAGTTGTCTTTTCTTACATGGCACCCCCCAAACTTCGACATCTCGATCACCTCGAAAGAAGTTGGATGCACAAAATGACAGATGGGGTTATAGTATTGATATCGAGACATAGGAGATGGGTCTATATAACCACAGTCGCGCTTTTTGTATTGGGTTTTGTGGGTATGAATTTAATCGTTACAACGGGTAATATCGTAGATGATCTTCCGGATGATGATAGGGTAATCACCGATTTACGCTTTTTTGAAACTAATTTTAATGGGGTAATGCCTTTCGAAGTCCTTATCGATTGCGAAAAAAAGGGCCAGATTACTAAAGATGCCAACCTGAGAAAAATAGAAGAGCTGCAACAGTTGATGGCAACTCATAAAGAGTTCTCTAAAACCTTGAGCATCGTTGATGCTACCAAGTTTGCGAAACAAGCCTTTTACAATGGTGATTCTTCGAGATACACGTTAATCCGAAGTAACGAAAAAAGTTTTATTGGTCCTTATTTTAAAGGTGGTTACAATACAAAAGGTTTGGAAAGCGGATTTTTGGACAGCACCAAAACCGTAACACGCGTTACTTCTCATGTAGCAGATATCGGAACGATGGAAATGCAAAAATTGATGGATGAGTTAAAACCTCAAGTCGATAGCATTTTTGACCCAACCAAATATAAAGTTTCAATGACCGGCACGAGTGTGGTGTTTCTAAAAGGAACAGACTACATGGTCGACAATTTATTTTCGAGTATACTCTTTGCTATTGTGGCTATTATGCTCATCATGACAGGCCTTTTCAGTTCATGGCGAATGGTATTAATCGCGCTGATTCCAAACCTACTGCCTCTTATCCTCACTGCCGGTTTCATGGGATTTTTCGGAATTTCACTCAAACCTTCCACTATCCTTGTCTTTAGTATCGCTTTCTCCATTACGGTAGACACTTCCATTCACTTCCTTGCTAAATACAGGCAGGAGTTGGATCTTGTTGGTTGGAATATTCGAGTCGCTAGTTTTATGGCTTTGAAGGATACAGGATTTAGTATTGTTTACACGAGTGTGGTTCTTTTTATGGGATTTGGCGTGTTCGCAGCTTCCGAATTTGCGGGTATTCAAGCATTGGGCCTGTTGGTGGCCATTACACTTTTGGTGGGCATGTTCACCAATCTAATTTTACTGCCGGCACTCCTTTTATCTCTGAATAAAGCGCTAACCAATAAAGCGTTTCGAGAGCCATTTATCCATATTATAGACGAAGAAGATGACCAAGATTACAGGCTCCTGACATTTAGAGCGAGAGAAGAAGCTCGGAGAATAGGAGAGGAGGAGAATTAATTTAAACCTAAAAAAGGTTGAAGTTGGCAAAATAATCTATCCATGAAAGGAATCATATTGGCCGGAGGATCCGGTACCCGATTATACCCATTGACCTTAGCTGTAAGTAAACAGTTGATGCCGATATACGACAAACCAATGATTTATTACCCGCTCTCAACTTTACTATTGGCGGGTATAAAAGATATTCTCATTATTTCTACCCCTCACGATCTACCCGGTTTTGAAAAACTGTTTGGAGATGGTAAAAAACTTGGATGTTCGTTTTCTTACAAAGTGCAAGAAGTACCCAATGGTCTCGCTCAAGCTTTTGTTCTCGGTTCCGATTTTATTGGAAGCGATAAGGTCGCTTTGATTTTGGGTGATAATATTTTCTATGGACAAGGTTTTGGCAAAATGCTCAGAACAAACAACGATGTCAACGGTGGTCTTGTGTATGCTTGCCACGTGTCCGATCCCGAACGGTATGGTGTGGTAGAATTTGACAAAAGCGGTAAGGCAATTTCGATAGAAGAAAAACCAAAAGAACCCAAGAGCAATTTTGCTGTGCCGGGATTATATTTTTATGACAACTCTGTAATTGAAATCGCGAAATCTCTGAAACCCAGTGCCCGCGGTGAATATGAAATTACTGATGTGAATCGTGAATACTTACGTCAGGGAAAACTAAGCGTTCAAATGATTGATAGGGGGACGGCTTGGCTCGATACAGGTACCTTTACCTCACTCATGCAAGCCGGACAATACGTTCAAGTCATTGAAGAACGACATGGTCTAAAAATAGGCGCTATCGAAGAGATCGCTTGGAAAATGGGATATGTCTCGGATGAACAATTGGAATCTTTGGCGGTTCCGCTCGTAAACAGCGGATATGGTAAATATCTCCTGGATCTCCTGAAAATCAAATGATGAACTCGTACGAAAAGCTCCTCCCTCTGATTGAACAGAGGATAGAACAGTACTGCAAAAGTCTGCCGGAAACGAACCTCCATGCTCCCATTCGATATGTAATGCAACTTGGGGGGAAGAGAATTCGCCCGGCACTGTGTCTTATGTCATGCGAAATCTTTGACGGACAGTCCTCACAAATGCTCTCTTCTGCAGTAGCCCTAGAAGTGTTTCACAATTTTACCTTGGTGCACGACGATATCATGGACCAAGCCCCTTTAAGAAGAGGAAATCCTGCCGTACATATCAAATGGTCGACGAACAGTGCGATTTTGAGTGGTGATGTTATGTCTGTTCATGCAACTCAATTGATTCTTTCCGAAAGGAAGCCATGGGTAGATGCTGTTTTGGAGATATTCTTACAAACCGCTGTGGAGGTGTGTGAAGGTCAACAATTGGACATGGATTTTGAGAAAATCGCAAATGTTTCAATTGAGCAATACCTCGAAATGATTCGTCTGAAAACAGCTGTTTTGGTGGCATGTGCATTAAAAATGGGAGCTATTTCAGCCGGAGCAAACGCTGCTCAACAAGAAGGCATTTATAACTTTGGACAATTCATGGGACTTGCTTTTCAGATCAAAGATGACTACCTCGATGTTTTCGGCGATCAGGATCAGGTTGGAAAACAAAGAGCAGGTGATATTGTGGCAAATAAAAAAACCTATTTGTCCGTTAAAGCTCGTGAAATGGCCGATGCTGACACCCTTCGTCAGTGGGAACTACTTATAGAAAATACCGAGCAAAACCCATATGATCGCGTGGCTCCGGTAATGGATATGTACGCGAGATTAGGGGTGGATAAATTGGCCCTCGGGGCGGTAGAGCAATATACAGAATACGCCTTAAAAGCATTGGATGATTTGAATATCAATGAACAGAAAAAGGGTTCTCTGTTAGAGTTTATGTACGGCCTCGCCAAGCGCGTGAAATAATGAATATCACCGATATAATACCCTCGGGTGCCGAGTTAACTACTTCCGATAAGCAGAAATTCCTTCAACTCCTTCTCGAACAACTCAATAAGGATCTCGCTCCCCATGTCACCTGTGGTGAATTTGAAACGGAAATTAGCCCACAAGCCCTGCAAAATCGAGCTGAAATCGCGATTGAAAAATTGTGGGTTCATCAGTATTACCATCTATCAGAAGTCATGTATCGGATTGATTTGCCGGAACCCATCCTCCTTGAATGGCTTCAATTAGAGAGTAATCGGAGCAGAATTTCTGAACTGACACGGGTGATTTTACGTAGAGAGGCCATGAAAGTGTGGTATCGACATTTTTATCAGTCTTGAAATCCTTCCAATTTCTGATTAATTCATTCGGTATTACGGCCTAACTTCGCACAGCGGAATATTGAACAAAGAAAACACAATGGATCCATTCTCATACCTTGGAAATGCTGATGTAAATACAATGGAGGACCTGTACAAAAAGTACCAACAGGACCCTCAATCAGTAGATACATCTTGGAAGCATTTTTTCGATGGTTTTAATTTTAAAAATGCATCGTTCGATGTTCTTCCCGCTGAGGAAGAAAGCGGTGCCGGAAAAAATATCCGAAAGGAGTTTCAAGTAGTTAATCTCATCAACGCATACCGAACACGAGGTCATCTCTTCACCGAAACAAACCCGGTGAGAGAAAGAAGACATCATACACCTACTTTGGATCTCCAACATTTTAACCTCACAGATGCAGATCTGGATGTGGTTTTTCAAGCCGGAAACGAAATCGGAATTGGACCATCCAAACTTCGGGATATCATAGCTCAATTAAAGGAGTCTTATTGCCGACACATTGGAACGGAATACATGTACATCCGCGACCCACTGCGTCAACGATGGATTCAAGAGCGCCTCGAAGTTTTGCAGAAAAGAAAGTTTACCAAAGAAGAGAAGGCCCAGATTTTCGATATGGTGAATAAAGCCACCACCTTCGAGCAGTATATTCAAAAGAAATTTATCGGTCAAAAACGATTTAGTGTAGAAGGTTGCGAAGCCCTTGTTCCCGCTATCGATTACATCGTGCGCGAAGGTGCCGATATGGGTGTAAAGGAGTTTGTTATCGGAATGGCCCACAGAGGCCGATTGAATGTGCTCACAAACATCATGGGCAAACCGCAGCAACAAATCTTTGCCGAATTCGATGGAGCACAATTCGACGACGAAGGAGCTTTCGACGGAGATGTAAAATATCACTTGGGATACAGTAAAGATGTGACTACCTCAAATGGAAATGATGTGCATCTCACTTTATGTCCAAATCCTTCACACCTAGAGGCAGTAAACCCCGTTGTTGAAGGACTTACCCGTTCTAAAATTGATTTATATCTTAAAGACGAAAGTAAAATTGTTCCGGTACTCGTTCACGGTGATGCCGCCATTGCAGGACAAGGAATAGTTTACGAAGTAATTCAAATGGCCGGTTTGGATGGGTATCGTACAGGCGGAACGATTCACATTGTTACCAATAATCAAGTCGGATTTACGACCAATTACCTAGACGGTCGTACTTCTACCTATTGCACCGACGTAGCTAAAACTACTTTATGCCCTGTGTTTCATGTGAATGCAGACGATGTAGAAGCTGTTATTACAACTATGCAAATCGCGCTTGAATATCGCATGCGTTGGAATAAGGATGTGTTTGTAGATCTGCTCGGTTACAGAAAATATGGCCACAATGAAGGAGATGAACCTAAGTTCACTCAGCCGACTTTGTATAAATTGATACAGTCGCACCCAAGCTTGCGAGATATTTATCTCAATGAACTTATTGAGGAAGGAACTTTCGATAAAGCTTACGGAGAATCAAAGAAGAAAGAATTTGAAGATACACTGGAGGCTGAGTATGCCGCTTCACGTTCATTGACTAAAACAGTGGTCAAGCACTTTTTAGAGGAGACATGGAAAGAATATCGATTATCCTCCGATAAAGACTTTGAATCGAAAGTTGATACATCAACGAAATTAGAAAAGCTAAAGGAACTTGCCATCAAGATGTGTACTCTTCCTGCCGGAGAGAAATTCTTCGCCAAAACAGCGAAGGTTTTTAGCGATCGAATAAAAATGATCGAGGAGGATAAATTGGATTGGGCCATGGGCGAATTACTCGCCTATGCGACTCTGCTGACAGAGCGTCATCCGGTTCGTATTAGCGGTCAAGATGTGGAAAGAGGTACTTTTTCTCACAGACATGCCGTGGTGAAAACCGAAGAGGATGATGAAAAGGAGTTTATTCCATTAAATGATTTGGAAGTCGATCAGGCCAAATTAACAATATATAATAGTCTCCTTAGCGAATACGGTGTGCTTGGCTTCGACTATGGTTATGCCTTTGGTGCTCCTATGGGGCTTACAATTTGGGAGGCTCAATTCGGAGACTTTAACAACGGCGCCCAGATTATTATTGATCAGTTTATATCCGCAGCAGAGGATAAATGGCGAACTATGAACGGTCTTACCATGCTTCTCCCTCACGGGTATGAAGGTCAAGGTTCTGAGCATAGCAGTGCACGTATGGAACGATTCCTACAACTATGCGCAGAGAATAATATGCAGATTTGTAATTGCACAACTCCGGCAAACTTCTATCACTTGTTGCGACGACAGGTAAAAACAGAATATCGAAAGCCACTTGTTGTTTTCACACCAAAAAAACTACTTAGATATCCGAAAGCAGTGTCAAGTTTGAAAGCATTGGCAAATGGAAATTTCGAAGAAGTGGTAAACGATGTTTTGCCGGATTTAAAAGCGGTTGAAACTGTTGTTTTATGTAGCGGTAAGATTTACTACGAACTAATAGAAGAACGTGAAAAACTTCAAATAGACACGATTGCTTTTGTGCGTTTGGAACAATTGTACCCTTTACCACTCAAGCAACTCGAAAAAGTGCTTTCGGTCTATTCGCAAAATGTAAAACTAATTTGGGCTCAAGAAGAACCTGAGAATATGGGTGCATGGTGCTACATTCTGCAATCTTTGCGATCGTGGAATCTAGATGTTGTTTCCACTCCTGCTTCTGCCTCTCCGGCTGCAGGCTCTCCAAAGGTTCATGAGAAAAGAATGAAAGTTATGATGTCAAAAGTGTTTGCATACGCTCAAGTGGCATCCAAATAAAAAGATTAATCAGGAAAAAAAGATATGGCAAACTTAGAAATGAAGGTTCCTTCGCCGGGCGAATCAATTAGCGAAGTAATTATTGCAAACTGGTTGGTAAAAGATGGTGACTATGTGGAAAGCGGTCAGGCACTCGCCGAGATCGATTCTGATAAAGCTACTCTCGAATTACCTGCAGAGGCAAGTGGAACCATCACGCTAAAAGCTAAAGCCGGAGATACAGTGGCCGTTGGTTCTGTTGTTTGTCTGATAGATACCGCAGCAGCAAAACCTGCCGGAGCTCCCGTGGCCGCTAAAGTAGAAGTAGTCGCTGCCCCAAAGGAAGCTCCCAAACCGGAGGCCAAAGTGGCGGAACCGGCTAATACGAAAGTGGGTTATGCTGATAAAATTCCTTCTCCTTCGGCTGCAAAGTTGATGGCTGAAAATGGTGTAGCAGCTGCCAATGTCAATGGCTCGGGAAAAGATGGTCGCATAACAAAAGGTGATGTGATGAATGCTCTTTCTCGAGGTTTCGAAACGTCCGTTCCGCAATCATGGCAGGGTAGCAGAAATGTGAGACGCGAAAAGATGTCGAACCTCCGGAAAAAGGTGGCTGAGCGTTTGGTGTCTGTAAAAAATAATACGGCCATGCTCACAACGTTCAACGAGGTGAACATGAAACCTATCATGGACCTAAGAGCGAAATACAAAGATGTTTTCAAAGAAAAACATGGTGTGGGACTTGGCTTTATGTCCTTTTTCACCAAAGCGGTTTGTGAGGCACTCTATCATTTTCCCGCTGTAAACGGACAAATTCAAAACGACGAAATCGTATTCCACGATTACTGTGATATAGGTGTTGCAGTGAGCACGCCAAAAGGACTGATGGTACCCAATATCCGAAATGCAGAAGGCAAAAGCCTGGCAGAAATTGAAAGGACTATTGGTGAATTGGCTAAAAAAGCAAGAGAAGGAAAGATTACCGTGGACGATATGGCCAATGGAACTTTTACCATTACCAATGGTGGAGTATTCGGATCAATGATGTCTACTCCGATTCTAAATCCTCCGCAGAGTGCGATTCTCGGAATGCACAATATTGTTGAAAGACCTATTGCAGAAAATGGACTGGTGGTAATTCGACCTATGATGTATGTGGCTCTGAGCTACGATCATAGAATTATCGATGGACGCGAAAGTGTGGGCTTCCTTGTAAAAGTGAAAGAAATGCTCGAAAACCCGGAGAGAATGATGTTCGGAGGCAAATCAGCAGAAGAAATTCTTCTAGGACTTTAAAAGTTCCTTTGCTTACTTCGTTTCTTCAACTACTACGTGATGGTCGTACGCTGCACAACTTTTGTAGGATGTGCTGCACGATGCGAGCACGGCCATAGCCACTACTGCGATTAAAATTCTTTTTGCGTTTTT
Source organism: Flavobacteriales bacterium (assembly GCA_044375415.1). Classification (GTDB taxonomy): domain Bacteria; phylum Bacteroidota; class Bacteroidia; order Flavobacteriales_D; family Sanyastnellaceae; genus JAWXBG01. The sequence goes on along the minus strand of JBILMS010000001.1, from coordinate 186,063 downwards.
CATGATATTGGGTTTACAATCTCTATCCTAAACGCAAAAAGTCTCTGAATAGTTTACTTATATAGAATTAATTTGCTTTGACATAAGCGCTGGTTTCCACCTGGTTACTTACGTGAAGCGCCCTGTCATATCCCTTTATCACAAATTTAAACGTGTCAAAAGGTGTATCGAGATAATAATCGAGCATCAATACATCAATGGTGCCCGATTGACTTTTATCCTGACCGGTAGGCGCCAGATAAGGAACACGAACATTAAATGGTAAAGCGGGTTCTACGTAGGTCCATGCGCCATTTTGCAATTCGAAGTAGTCCAAGATTAAATTTTGGTGGTAGGGACAGGTTCCGCAAAAATTGGGACTTAATGTATCGTTGTCATTTAGTCCAAAGTCGCCATCTCCGTCGGTAAATCCAATAATCAAACGAGCAGAATCGCCGTTAAATATCTTCAATTCTTTAAATGTAAGCACCGGCTCAATAGGATATTCATCCTCCTTGAGACAGGCCACAAGAAGGGCTGTTATTAAAACAAAGGCAAGGGAATTTTTTTTCATTGCATCAAAACTATCTTTTTTTCGGTTTACTTCCTGTTCATTTGCGAATTTTATGGCCTGTGACTAGCGAATACATTCTTCAACAATGCCAACAATTGCGCGATGAGCAGGGTTTTAACGATCTTGCTCTCGAAATATTTCGATTTCAGGCTAAAGAAATCGACGTATATAAAGACTTCTTGGACTTGCTAAAAGTTCAACCGGGCCATATTACGCATTACAGAGAAATCCCTTTTCTCCCTATCGAATTTTTCAAGAACCATCGCATTATTTCACCCTCGCTTCCGGAACAATTGGTCTTCAAGAGTAGTGGTACAACCGGATCTATTAGAAGCACTCACTTTATTCATTCCTCTGAGCTTTATGCGGGATTGAGTCGAAGTGCCTTTTCTATGTTTTATGGAGATCCAGAAGAATGGACTTTTCTTGCGCTGCTGCCTTCGTATTTGGAACGAAGCGACTCTTCACTGGTTCACATGATCAGCGAATTCATGAAAGCTTCCCCCGGCAGGAATCATGGTTTTTTTCTAAATGATCCAATAGCTCTGAAACGCCAACTGGAGCTGTGTGATGTTTCCGGAGAGAAAGTCTTATTAATCGGGGTAACATTCGCTCTCCTTGATCTAGCTGAACTTGATTATAGATTAAGTGATTCGGCTGTGATTATGGAAACGGGTGGCATGAAGGGTAGGAGGGAGGAACTTACGAGAGAAGAGGTTCATCTTCGTTTGAAGAAAGGATTTTCGAAAACCGAAATCCACAGCGAATATGGAATGACCGAATTGATCAGTCAGGCATACGCCACTTCTGAAGGCCACTTTAGATGTCCCCCATGGATGAAAACCTTAATTCGGGAAGTGAACGACCCTTTTTCTTATTGTGAAGATCGACGCACAGGAGGAATCAATTGCATCGATTTGGGCAATGCGTTTTCTTGCTCATTTATAGCAACCCAGGATTTGGGTAGAGTACTTAGCGACGGCAGTTTCGAAGTTCTGGGTCGCTTCGATCATTCTGATGTTCGTGGATGCAACTTACTTGTTGCGAACTGAGATTTTTTTGCTACTCAGCTACAACCACTACAAAGTAATTTTTCTTACCACGTTGCAACAAAAGATATTTTCCGTTGAGCAGGTCTTCGGGTGTGATCATTTTGGAAGCATCTGTTTTGGATTTGTTTACACTGATAGAATTTTCCTGCAATGCTCTTCTGGCTTCGCTGTTTGAAGGCAAAAATCCGCAACCGGTAAGCACTTCCACGATCCCTGATCCTTGGGTCAATGTATCTTTTGCGATAGTGCCTTGAGGAACACCCTCAAATACTTCCAAAAAGGAAGATTCGGATAGTTTCAAGAGATCTTCCTGCGTGCTTTTTCCGAAAAGTATTTCCGATGCAGAAAGCGCAGTCTGCAAATCTTCTTCCGAATGAACCGTGCGCGTTATGTTTTCGGCAAGTGTCTTTTGCATAATCCTGAACCCCGGATCCTTCTCATGTTGTTGTTCCAATGAGTCAATTTCTTCGCGTGACAAGAGCGTAAATATTTTTAAAAAACGCACGGCATCACTATCGGAAACGTTGAGCCAGTATTGGTAAAATTTATACGGAGAAGTTTGATTTTTATCCAACCAAACATTACCTCCTTCACTTTTTCCAAATTTCTTTCCATCGCTGCGCATCAATAAGGGAGCGGTGATAGCATAGGCTTCGCCTTGTAGTTTGCGACGTATCAACTCAGTGCCTGTAGTTATGTTACCCCACTGGTCGCTACCCCCCATTTGAAGTTTACAATTCTTATTTTCATACAAATGCGCGAAGTCGTATCCTTGAACCAACTGATAACTGAATTCAGTAAAGCTCATTCCTGTTTCCATTCGGTTTTGAACGCTGTCCTTCGACATCATATAATTTATGGTGATGTGTTTGCCCACATCTCGAATGAAATCAAGAAAACTGAAGTCTTTGAACCAATCGTAGTTGTTTACAATTTCTGCCGAGTGTTCGCCACAATTGAAGTCCAAAAAACGCATGAGTTGTTTTTTCTGCGACTCTAGATTGTGCTGCAATGTATCCGTATCAAGTAGTTTTCTTTCCGAACTTTTTCCCGAAGGATCTCCCACCATGCCGGTCGCTCCTCCTACCAGAGCGATAGGTTTGTGTCCATGACGCTGAAGATGCACTAGCAACATTACCGGAACCATATTTCCGATGTGAAGCGAATCTGCCGTTGGGTCAAAACCAACATACCCTATAGCCATACCGTCTTGGAGATAATCCTCTGTGCCGGGTATAAAATCCTGCAATAGTCCTCTCCATTTTAATTCTTCAAGTAGTGCCATAAAATTATGCTTTGTACAAAAGTATGTTTGATTTATAATGCTGATAAAAGTTCTTCTAGTTTCATTCCCCTAGAACCCTTCAATAGTATTGTTTTATTTTGAGGAGGATGCGCCAAAAGCCATTCAAGTGCTTTTTCCTTTGTATCGAAGAGAGTGTAATTACCTGTGTTCTGAAAGGCGCTAAAGTGTTTGCCGATAGCGATCCCTGAGAGGTTTAACTCGGTGGCTAAACTCAAGATTTTTTCGTGTTCTGGAGCGCTTGAGTCGCCTAGCTCAAACATATCTCCAATGACGAAAAATGTAGCTTCTTTTTGTTGGCTCAAGTTTATTAATGCCTGCGACATACTATTGGGATTTGCATTGTAGGCGTCCATCAGCACAAGATTCGAAGCTGTTTTTGTGATCTGCGAGCGATTGTTCTCCGGTATATATTCGCATATAGCTGCGAGCCCATCCTCATAAGGCACTCTAAAATGATTGCCTATTGCAAGAGCTGCAATGATGTTGTGAATGTTATAGGCACCTGTCAAATGGGTTTGATATTCCTTCGAATATTCCGGACATGTATATGCAAAAATTAATTCCGGGCTTGAGGAGATTATTTCGAATTGTCGCGAAGGAGTGAATAATTTGAAAGGTATGTATGGTACACCCATAGAAGCAAGGACGAGGTTCTCGAATTCCTCATTCACAAAGGCGAGTCCGATATGGCTATCTAGATAATCGAAGAGTTCTTTTTTGCCTTTAAACACACCTTCTTCGCCTCCAAATCCTTCTAGATGTGCCTTACCTATATTGGTTATCAAACCGAATTTGGGTTCAGCTATTTCGCATAATGCTTTTATTTCAAGTTGGTGATTCGCTCCCATTTCAATAATAGCAAAGTCACAATCCTCCGGCATACTCAGAAGAGTCAAGGGCACGCCAATATGATTATTCAAGTTGCCTTGGGTCGCATGTACTTTTTTGTATCGTTTCGCAAGCACATCGCGAGTCAATTCTTTGCTGCTCGTTTTTCCATTGCTGCCGGTTATTGCCAAAACGGGAATAGAGAATGTACGCCGATAATTGCGCGCGAGCTCTTGTAATGTTTCGAGCACCGATGAAACGAGATAGACCTTGTCTCCGGCGATATCTTGTTTTTCATCAACGACAACAAGTGAAGCTCCTTTGGTCAATGCTTCACCGGCGAAGTGGTTGCCATTAAAATTTTCGCCCTTTAATGCGAAGTAAATGGTGCCTTCCTCGATCCTTCGACTGTCGGTACTCACTTTCTTTACTTTTCGAAAGTGAACTAATAATTGTTCTGCGTTCATTGGGCTACAAATATAAAACCCCGTCGGCCAATGGCTGACGGGGTTTAACCAAATAGGATAGTCTATTTCTTAGTCTTCTCTTCCTCCAAGACCCGTAGGGCTACCTACGCGAGTCATAGCACAACGGAAACCAAGGGTTGCCATCGAGCGGCGCTCATCCAAGAAGCGACGAGTACCCGGAATAGTAAAGTACGCACGGTCGCGCCAGTTACCGCCCTTGTATACACGAGCACGATTGTTTACGAGCGTAGTTTGACCCCACTCGTACATTCTGTTTTCATCGTTTTCAAACTCAGTGTTGAAGTAGGCAATACTCGATTGGAAGTCACCATCGAGATAGTCAATATTCTGAGCAACGCGGTAGTTTCTTCTATCGATGTTTTCTTCAGAGCTAACTTTTCTCTGACGCATATCCCCGGGTGTGCTGGTGATATAATCGGCAATACCATTACGAAGATCGGGTGCAATTGGCGATTCATTATCTGTAACAAGGTCCATCGTTTCTTGCATGATACCCATTGCTTCATCTTGTTTGCGCTGACCGAAAAGCTCAGCGGCTTGATCTACTTTTTGATTACACTGGTCGAGCAGAGTAAGATCACCTTCAGATAGACGACCTTCCTTTGCAGCGGCGGCTTCTTGGTATTTTGTAAGGAAATACTTCACTCCCGAAATATCGTACACGTTGTAATCGTATTTGTCAGCGATAGAACCGTCGCTATTGAGTACACGTGTTTCAAAAACGTTACCTCTAAATGGACGGAAATCACTTTTATCTTCAGGAGAAAGAGGACGATAAACATCCATCACCCATTCAGAAACGTTACCGGCCATATTGTACAAGCCATAATCGTTTGGCGGATACGAATAAACAGGCGATGTAATCTCTGCATTGTCATTTAAGTAACCGGCAACACCCATGTGATCACCGGCCCCTCTCATAAAGTTGGCGCGAATTGTTCCGAAGAAGTTTCCGCCATTATCATCATTACGAACATAGTGTCCATTCCATGGATATGTTCTTCTATCCGAAATAAGTTCTTGAAATGAATTACCAACTAAACCAATAGCCGCATATTCCCACTCAGCCTCGGTAGGTAGGCGGTAACGTGGCAATAGCACACCATCTTGCATTCTAATATTGCGGGTGCCCGTTCCTTTTGGATTAAGATCTTCAACTCCTTCTGCTGCTTTTTGACCTTCGTATTGTCCGGCAAAATAGGAGTCAGTTGTGAAGTGTTGGTCATCCACTTGCCCTTGAGCATCGTGAATTAAAAGACCTTCACGAATAAGAATCAATTCGTTTACACGATCCGTTCTCCATGCGCAAAAATCGTTTGCCTGCAACCAATTTACCGCTACAACAGGGTAATCTGAATATGCAGGATGACGAAGGTAATATTCAACGTAAGGTTCATTGTATTCCATTTTCTCGCGCCACATTAAGGTGTCGGGAAGAGCTTTTGATACAATTTCAGGATAGCTATCTCCATATACCATACTCAACCAATGTAGATAGTCCAACCAATACTGATTGGTTACCTCGGTTTCGTCCATGTAAAAGGAAGATACCGTTACAGTTCTAGGGATATTGTCCCATGAAAACTTAACATCATCTTCTACACGGCCCATAGTAAAGCGACCGCCTTCGATCAAAACCAATCCGGGACCGGTCTCTTGTTCGATGTAAGCTACGCGTTCGTATCCACCGTTTTCACGTTCGTTGTAAGCCCAGCCGGTAGCACCGCTTCGCTCTTTACCACAGGAGGCCAGCAATACGACAGTAGCAAGTACAGCGCAGGTTTGTTTGATTCTGTGCATTGGGTTCATGGTTTCCTTGATTTTGTAATTAAACACAGGGTTGCAGGTATTTATTGTATTGTTCCAGGAATGCAATATCAAAAATGTCTTTTTTAAAACGATGGACAAGGCACAAAGCGACGTCCGGTCCGAGGAGGCTTACAATCGAAATTGATAGTAAGTGAAACCTCGTGGCTACCTCCCGTAGATGGAGTCAGTTCAGAAATGGTGAGGTCGTAGCTGTACCCGAAACGCACTACATCCGATTGAATTCCAATCGTTGTGATAAATGAATCACGGTATTTTTCGCCAAACAACAAACCTCTGAACCAAATTCCGGCTACTAGCGGCCCCTTGTTAACGTAAAGCCCGAGATTAAGTTGCTGAAATTCTCCTTGACGACGATATAATACGTTCGGAGAAATGTTCGCGTCTGAATTTTTGCGCTTCTTTTCAATTGGAATTACCGCTCCGGCGTGAACCGTATACTTCATTGGAAGACGACTTGTACCAACAATCAGAGACTCATTCGGCTCGTTTAGATGGTGAACGGCAAAACCTCCATAGATGGTGTTGCTAAATCCAAGTATTCCCGCAGAAAAATCTACGTTACTTACTTTTCCTCCACGCTGAACGTCTTGCGTTTGATATATAAATCCTTTGCGAGGATCAATCATGTCGCCGAAAGTCAATTTATCCCAATCCAATGATTTTTGGAAATAAGTCGCTTGTAAACCTGCCTTAATCGAAAATTGGCGAGAAATCGGTTGTTCGTAAGAATAAATACCGGATAAAGTAGTGGTATTCAGTGTGTTTTCTGCAGCACGATCATTCATCACAATCAAACCTAATCCACCTTGAATGGTTTTTACGTGTTGATCGTAACTCGCACTGGTTGTTACAAAGCTACCCGACAATGATGGCCACTGATTTCGGTAATTCATTACCAAACGGGGGCATTTTTGGGTGCCTGCAAACGCCGGATTCAAATACAAGGGATTCGAGTAAAACTGAGTAAACTCGGGGTCCTGAGCACTTGACAAGCTCGCGATTAGAGAGAATATAGCAAAAGTAGCTGTCCGTAAATGAAAAAATCTTTTCATCCGCTGTAGGGAGTTTTGTGGCTTAAAATGAATTAGCAATAATACAACAATTTTGGCGAATATAAATTTTTTCCGCCACACAATAACTAGACTTGCCATTTGTTAAAGCCGTTGCTTCATGACCCGAAAAATGTTCAAATCAATCTTAATACATCCAATATTACTCGTTTCCCTACTGACCTCAGGTTCGCTCGCAGCGCAAAGAGAACTTGTTTTTGAGGGTAAAGTGGAGTGGTATGATCTCGCAGAAACAATAGAAATCCCCAACGAAATGGGGATTTACAACGCTTACTCGAATGAGGATAAGGTTCCGGTACATTCCGTTTCAAGACTAATCCCAAATGGTTGGGCGGTGGATGAGGTCATTTGGATTACCCAAGAAAGCGCATCCTTCAACGAAGAATGGTTAGATCAATCGCAGAAAACATCAATTTCTGCTGACTACCAATTTGTTGCAGAGATGAAGAAGGGTGGCGAACTGTCTTATCTGTCTTTGGAAATTCTTCCAATCAGGAAATCGAAATCCCAAATGGAAAGACTGCTTCAGTATAAAATAAAGGTAACATTAAAGGAGCAAAATGCCAGCGCGAACCAACGCACCTTAAGTTTTGCAGACCATTCTGTATTGTCGGAAGGAACGTGGTACAAATTGGCCATCGCCAAAGATGGTGTCTATAAAATAGACAAAAACATACTGAATCAGCTTGGAATTCAAACAAATGATCTCGATCCAAGCTCGTTGAACATCTATGGAAACGGTGGAGAATTGCTCCCTTTTTCAAATGAAGTTTCTCGCCCGGATGATTTAGTTCAAAATTCGATGTATGTATTCGAAAATGTACAGAATGGAAAATTTGACGATAACGATTATGTACTGTTTTATGGGAAAGGTCCCGACACGTGGAATTATGTGGATGATAGTTTGAGATACCTTCATAACAAACATTTTTACACTGATTCAGCCTATTATTTCTTGCGAATCGATGATCTCGTGCCCAATAGAATTCAAAATGCACCCGACGTTTCCGAAACCGAAACCCTCGTGATTAATGAATTTCAAGATTATCAATACCTCGAAAATGATACCTATAACCTCGTTAAATCCGGGCGTGAGTTTTATGGCGACTTGTACGATGTGAATATCAATGGCTCCTACAATTTTAACTTCCCAAATGTTATTCAAGAACCGGCAACTCTCGATGTGAGTGTAGCCGTGAGATCGGTCAGCCAAAGCAGTGATTTTACTTTCACGGTAAGCGGTCAATCGTTGACAACCGATACGCAGACCGTGGGCTCGGGACCTCTGTCTAAACAAGCCGATGTCGAAACGGGAACGGTCGATTTTATACCTTCTTCTGCCAATGTGACTATTGCTGTTCAATTCGACAAAGGAAATCCGGAGGCTCAAGGTTGGATTGATTATCTGCGGGTAAATGCTCGTCGTCAACTCACAATGGCCGGTTCGCAAATGATCTTTAGAGAACCCCAAAATACCGGAAACGGAGAAGTTGCACTTTATCAATTATCTCAGGTAAATAGTGGAATTACGGTTTGGGATATCACCGAACCGCTCAATCCGCAAAAAGTAAACTTTGTTCTCAACGGTACAACGGCAGAATGGAAGGCATCGCACAGTCAAGTTCGTGAATATGTTGCATTCGCAAATTCCGGTTTTCTTACCCCTACACCGAAAGGAGAAGTAGTAAATCAGGATCTGCACGGAATTGCAAACACAGATATAATTATGGTAGTTGCTCCTAAGCAAATGCCCGCAGCAGAGGCCTTAGCCGAGATTCACACAGGAATGGGGAAAACAGTGGCTCTTGTTTCCGCCCCCCAAGTGTTTAATGAATTTTCATCCGGTAATCCCGACCCAACGGCGATTCGAATGCTTGTAAAAATGATGTTTGATCGAGCAGGTTCAAATGAATCGATGAAACCGGAGAATTTACTCTTGTTTGGTGACGGATCTTACCGTTTTAACAAGGGTTTGGCAAATAACAGCGGGTTTAACGTTATGGTCTTTGAATCGGCAGAATCTACAAGTCCCACCGCCAGTTATGTCAGCGACGACTTTTTTGTTTTCCTCGATGATGATGATGACGAAAGCCCATCGAATAAATTGGATTGTGGATTGGGAAGAATTCCTGCTTCAAACCTTCAGGAAGGGTTTGATTATGTCGAGAAAGTGAGGTTATATCTTGCTGAAAACACTTCTCAAGCAGGGGATGCGTATTGTCTGGGAGATGAAGTTGCCTCTTCATATGGTCCTTGGCGAAATCTTCTTGTTTTAGTCTCGGATGATCAAGATGGGAATGGCAACCCAACGGAAGAAGAACATTTGGCACAGAATGATTTTCTAGCCGAAATGGTCCGCGATGATCACAATGATTATGATGTGGTAAAACTCTATATGGACGCCTTTAAGCAAGAGACCATAGCCGGCGGAGAGAGGTATCCGGAGGGCGAAGAAGCCATTCGCCAGCGTGTGCAAAATGGGGCTCTACTCGTTACTTACATCGGTCATGGTGGCGAGCGCGGTTGGGCTCACGAGCGAATTCTAGATATTCCAACTATTCAGAATTGGACCAACAAAAATAGACTGCCGGTTTTCTTGACGGCGACTTGCGAACTTGCGCGTTTTGATGACCCCGATTACAATTCAGCCGGCGAGGTCTTGGTTATGAATCCGGAGGGAGGTGCCATCGCAATGCTGACGACTACGAGGGTTGTAACTTCAGGATCCAATTTCGCCATCGATACTGCTTTCTTTCGAGTGGCTTTTGATGAAAATGAAATTACAGATCTCACGCTTGGAAAAATCAACATGCTCACTAAAAATGGAGTTTCTGCTTCCAATGGCAGCAAACCCAATTTCAGTTTGTTGGGCGACCCTGCACTCGCTATGGCTTATCCCGATAAGATGGTTTATACGACTCACATCAACGGAACTGAAATTACTCTATTTGTTGATACGCTAAAATCTCTTCAAGAGGTTGAATTTAAAGGTTATGTTGGGGATGCTGATGGCACTAAACTCAATGGTTTTAATGGCTTTGTTTATCCTACTGTTTTTGACAAAGAGTCGCATATAACCTCACTTAATAATGATGGCGGGATTTTTCAAGAGTTTGACGCCTTCAACAAAATCATATACAAAGGAAAGGCGAGTGTTGTAAATGGCGATTTTTCATTCCGATTTGTTGTGCCGTACGACATTAACTACAGTGTAGATAAGGGGCGAGTGAGCTATTACGCTGTAGCCGGGTCGTTGGATGCCCATGGCCATGATGAAACGTTTAGTATCGGAAGTTCGCTCGAAGGTGCAGAATTAAATCAAGTAGGCCCGGTTGTAGAACTTTTCATGAACGACACCACCTTTGTGAGTGGAGGCATTACGAATATCCAACCGATTTTTCTGGCTAAATTGGAAGATGAAAATGGAATAAATACAGTTGGAAATGGTATTGGACATGACCTTCTTGCGATTTTAGATGGAAACACACAAGATCCTCTAATCCTCAACGATTATTACGAAGCGGCTCTCGACACCTATAAAAAGGGCGAAATCAGGTATCAATTACCTCAAATGGAGGAAGGTACACACACTATTAGTTTAAAAGCTTGGGACGTCCACAACAATTCATCGAGCGCAAACCTCGAGTTTGTTGTAGCTTCTAGTGCCGAACTTGCTTTGGAACACGTTCTGAATTACCCGAACCCCTTTACAACACATACCGAATTTTCCTTTGAACATAATCAAGCTTGTGAGAGCCTCGATGTGAGAATTCAGGTCTTTACCGTTGGGGGTAAACTCGTAAAAAGCATCGTCCAACAGGTTCAAAATAATGGTTTCAGAGTAGATCCTATAGCCTGGGACGGTCGGGATGATTTCGGTGACAAAATCGGCCGTGGTGTCTACGTTTATAAAGTCGAAGTTCGAAACGATACCGGTCTAAGTGCGGAAAAGTTCGAAAAGCTCGTTATCCTCAATTAACTTGATTTATTCAATAATGCCTATCTTTGCCGTCCTTGTGAAGAATCTGACCATGTCAAAACTAAAATTGGCCATACTGATGGTCGCCTGCATTTACTCAAGCTACGCTTTCTCACAGCTGACAAACCAGACTGAGCGCGCGCAGCAAGTACAGCTGAACACCATCACCACTGCCGTTCCATTTTTAATGATTGCCCCCGACTCTAGAAGCGGAGCAATGGGCGATGCCGGAGTTGCATTAAGCCCAGATGCTAATCTCGTGCATTGGAATGCAGCGAAATTAGCATGGGTAAAAAGCGATGTTGAATTATCAATGTCATATTCACCTTGGTTGAGAGCCCTTGTAAACGACATGAGCCTGGCCTATTTGAGTGGCTATAAAAAATTGAATAAAAGACAAGGTATCGGTGGATCCTTACGCTACTTCACCTTGGGAAATATAACTTTCACAGACGAAGTGGGTTCTGTTATTCGCGACTTTAAACCAAGTGAGTTCGCCATAGATGTAGCTTTTGGACAAACACTCTCACAGCGATATAGCGGTGGTATTGCAGCGCGATACGTGAATTCAAACCTAACGGGTGGCACCAATGTAGCCGGCACCGACTCTAAAGCAGGTCAATCAGTTGCTGTCGATGTCTCCGTATTTTATACCAACGACGATGTAAAGGTTTTTGATAAAGACGCGGTTTTTAATTGGGGTTTGAATATTTCGAATATTGGCGCCAAAATGAGTTACACCAACACAGACGAAAGGGATTTTATTCCTACAAATCTGAAGTTGGGTGCAGCTCTTACAATGAACTTGGACGACTACCAGCAAATTACATTCACGAGTGATGTAAATAAACTATTGGTTCCTTCTCCACCCATTTATGACGACAACGATCGCACGATTATTCTATCGGGTAAGGATCCAAATGTCGGTGTGGCCACAGGCATTTTGCAGTCTTTCACCGACGCTCCGGGTATTCCAATTAAAAATGAAGACAACGAAGTTATTGGTGTAGAGAAGGGTAGTATCTTAAAAGAAGAACTTCGTGAAGTAAATGTGGGTGGCGGATTTGAATATTTATATGATGAGCAATTCGCATTTCGTACCGGTTATTTCTACGAACACTATTCAAAAGGAAATCGTCAGTTTATCACCTTGGGAGCAGGTCTCCGTTATCAGGTAATAAACATTGATATGTCTTATTTGATCTCGACGACACAGCAGAATCCGCTGGCGAATACACTTCGTTTTTCAATACGTCTGACCCTCGACGGCAAGTCGAAAGGTGCGGAAGGACAAAATGAAGAATAAGCGAATGTCTTTTCGCGTAGGTTTCGGATTTGATGTACACCAGCTGATAGAGGGTCGCCCTTTTTATTTGGGCGGAGAATTAATTCCACATTCCAAAGGGGCTTTGGGTCATAGCGATGCAGATGTCTTACTTCATGCCATATGTGATGCGTTGTTAGGTGCAGCTAATTTGGGCGATATCGGAGTTCATTTTCCCGACACTTCTGCCGACTTCAAAAACATTGATAGTAAAATTCTACTTCAAAAAACATTCGCTCTCATAGCTGCGAAGGGTTGGCAAATTGAAAATATCGATAGCACTCTTTGTTTGGAAAAACCCAAAGTGATGGCATATGCCGCAGCCATGAAAGAACATATCTCTCAGGCATGTAATCTAAGTGTGGAGAATATTTCTATTAAAGCCACTACCAGCGAAAAGATGGGCTTTATAGGAAGAGAAGAAGGTGTAACCGCCTACGCAGTTGTTCTTATACGAAAGGACTAAAGCAGGAGCCTTTCCTTAGTGCATTATCATCATTTCTGCGATGTAAACACCACACCCGGCTAGGTATCCAATCAAAGCCCAAAGGCTCACTTTTTTCAAGTACCACATAAAGTCGATTTTTTCTATACCCATCACTGCAACACCTGCAGCAGATCCTATAATTAGCATACTTCCACCTGTTCCGGCTGTGTAGGCTAAGAAGTGCCAAAAGGGTCCATCTTGCACAAACTGACTCAACCAAGGATCCGTAACTCCGGCCGCTGAAATGGGATACATATTCATGCTCGCCGCTACAAGAGGAACATTATCTATAACCGCAGACATCGCCCCGATGGCAATATTTATCGCATAGATATTATTTAAACTATCCTTTAAAACACCTGCTAATTGGAGCAATTGTCCAGCTTCGCCCAAAGCAGCAACCGCCAAAAGAATTCCGAGGAAAAACAAGACCGATGGCATATCTATTTTTCGCAGAGCACTTAAAACGGAGTATCTATTTTTTTCTTCATAGATCTTTCGAGAGTGTATAATTTCAGTCGCAATCCAAATGATTGAAAGACTCAACATCATTCCCATGAATGGAGGCAGATGTGTTACCGTTTTAAATACCGGAACAAAAAGTAAACCTCCAATTCCTAGAATAAATACAAGTGAACGTTCTTTTGGTGAGGTGGTGAAATGTTCTGATTCTTTTTCTTTAGGTCGTTCAACATAACCTTTCATTGTGAAGGATAGGATGGCAAGTGGAACAACCATACAAACCAGACTACACAGAAATAACTCAAGTATTAGAGGTACGGTTGTCGCCTGCCCACCGATCCATAACATAGTTGTAGTAACATCGCCTATTGGCGACCAAGCCCCACCGGCATTGGCGGCAATAATAACAATACCACCAAAAAACCATCGAGTCTTTTGATCTGATATTAGCTTTCGACACAAACTCACCATTACAATTGCAGTAGTAAGATTGTCTAAGGCTGCAGACAAGAAAAATGTGATGATCGCTATTATCCAAAGTAGCTTCACTTTGTTCGTAGTAACAATCCGATCGGTAATAACTTTAAAAGCGTGATGAGAATCCATCAACTCGACTATAGTCATTGCTCCAATTAGAAAAAATAAAATAGAAGCGATATCTTGAAGGTGATGCAGTAAACGGTGATCAAAGTAGTCGTGCAAATTAAATTCTTGTGCTCCGGTTTGAGTCTCGAAAATGGATAAGGAATTATAGTAGTCCGTCATGTGGGCAGGAACTGAGTGATATCCTAAAACGAGTAAGACCCAACAGATAACCCCGGTAATAAGAGCAGACGCGGCTTTATCTACTTTAATTGAATGCTCGAATGCAATGGCGCAATACCCAATGACGAATACGACTAAAATGATTACTGATATCATACGAATTCTATTTTGTTTCTATTAAACAAGTTTTTCGAGAGCTATTTCAAAGGCCGTTTTGGTAAGTCCTCGTTTTGTGGAATTCTGTTTGTGAACTTTTTGCAGAGCCTGATAAATGGATTGAGAGGTATCTTCAAAAATCCCCTCATCTGTTAAGTCTACATCGCCATTGCTCATGAGATATGCAAAGACACGTGCCATGCCGCAATTGGCAATAAAATCGGGTATAAGACTTAACTGCTCATCTGCTTTTCCCGCAATCGGTCCGTAAAATATTTGTTCGTCTGCAAACGGAACATTAGCTCCGCAGGAAATTACCTGCAAACCTCCATGCAATAATCGGTTCAGTTGATCCTCAGTCACTAGTCGCGACGCTGCACAGGGAAGGAATACATCTGCATTAACATCCCAAATGTTTTTGTTCAATTCTTCAAAACCGATCAACCCATTACTCTGTAGTGTATTTCCTTTTCGCTCCATAAAAAGAGAACGAACTTTTTCAAATGACATTCCATTTGTATCGATAAGTCCACCATGACGGTCAACGATACCTACAATTTTAGCACCTGCTTGGGCGGCGTAATAACCTGCAGCAGCTCCCACATTGCCCCATCCTTGAACGATGATTCGTTTCTCACGCAAATCTCCTCCCCACAAAGAATAGTAATGTCGAACCGATTCGGCAACACCGAAACCGGTAATCATATCGGCGACTTTGTATTTATGGTGAACCGATGGACTGTACTTCTCCTCTTCAAGAACTTTGATAACGCCTAAGCGAAGATTGCCAATTCGCTTCACCTTCTGTGCTTCAGTAGGTTGAAAATGACCGTTAAATACACCTTCTTGAGGATGCCAAATACCACATTCTTCGGTAATAGGAATTACTTCGTGGATTTCATCCACATTTAAATCTCCTCCTGTACCGTAATAATGTTTCAAAAGGGGAGCTACTGCTGCATACCAGCGCTCCAAAACCTCTTGTTTCCTGGGATCACGTGGATCGAAGTTTATACCGCTTTTAGCCCCTCCAATTTGGGGACCGCTCACGGTAAACTTAATTTCCATTGTTTTGGCCAGTGATTCTACTTCACGTTTGTCTAGACCGACACGCATTCGTGTACCTCCGCCTGCAGCTCCGCCGCGAAGCGAGTTTATCACTACCCAACCTTCCGCTTCGGTAAAGGGATCTTTCCATTCAAAGACAATCTCCGGTCTTTTACTCTCGTACTTTTTTAATAGGTCTCGCATAAGGTTGGTTTCGGGGCCAAATTACTTGGTAGAGTCGCTATGACCAATCATTTTTTATTAAAATCCATGAACCCAAACAGGATGGGTGCAGAGTACTCGGTCATTAGTACCCATGAAATGGCCTCAGGGAAGATATATTGCCCCGCCGCAAGAGGATCTTGAAGCTCCGGTTATGGTCGACCACGTATTGTCTATTTCCAGATATCGCATCAATCCCAAAAAGGCAAATACATAGGCTTCTTTGAATTGAATCATGGTTTCCTCGGGCACGACAATTTTTACGGAAACATAAAAGCGAATTCGCTGTATTAAATAGGAGTTGAAAGCTCCACCGCCTGTTATCAGCATACTCCCTTTCGAATTGGTGGTCTTAGCTGCTATTTGAAAAGCAATATGTTCGACGCACGTATTCAAACGATCAGCTAGGCTTGCATCCGAACTTTCGACTATCGGGAGAAAAGTGTTTTCAAACCACTCACGACCGAGGCTTTTAGGTCCTTTTTCGTGATAGTAATCGAGCGAATTTAACTTTTCAAATAGGTCAGGAATTAAGATTCCGGTTGAAGCGTATAAACCATTTTCATCGTACTCTTTTCCAATTTCTGAGATGAGTTGGTTTAATATCATATTGGCCGGACAAACATCGAAGGCCTCAATTTTTTCACCTTTTTTCGCTGTGATATTGGCAATACCTCCCAGATTCAAGCAATATTCATAATCGCTAAATAAATGAATATCGCCGAAGGGTACCAAGGGTGCACCCTGTCCGCCCAAAGCAACGTCTGTTCTTCTAAAGTCGGCTACGGTTTTGCATCCACTTTTTACTGCAAGTGCTGCCGGATTTCCAATCTGAAATGTCAATTGTTTCGCCGGCTGATGAAATATCGTGTGACCATGGCTGGCGATACACAAAGGATGCACATCTGCATTTTGTAAAAAAAATTTACAACGTTCCCCTATCAATATACCTAGCTCATTATCGAGAAAAACAAGCTCTTCTCCCGACAATTCCATTGCACGGAGCAACGAGTTTCTTAGAGGAGCGGGGTAAGCTTGTGTTTCGGCTCTAATGATTTCTCCCTGCCATATAGCTCCTTCACTAATAAACTTGCATAAAGCCAAATCCAGTCCGTCGAGAGAGGTCCCACTCATAAGTCCTAAAACGGTAAACTCTCGGTTGATTGCTTCATTCATGGTGACAAAAATGCGGCAAGAACTTTGAAGTACGACAGAAATCTTGATTGGTATAAACCATTTCATCCTTAATTCGTCAAAGTAAAAAAAATACGCATGAAAAAAGTATTCGCCTTTTTCTTTACTCTCGCTGTGTGTCAATGGTCCATTGCCCAAGAGGAAAAACCTGATTCACTTGGTTTACCGGGGGATAACCTGAGTCTGTTTGGTGTACTGGAGCTTTTTAAAAAAGCAGAAAACATTGAAGACTTCGAGAAGAAACTCAATGCAGAGGACAGTAGTGTCAACAATTTGGACTTAGATCGTAATGGGGAGGTAGATTACATCATTGTGAATGATAAATCGGAGGGTGATTCGCACGCTTTGATGCTTTCAGTTGAAATCGCGGAAGGCGACTTTAAAGACATAGCTTGTGTGGCTCTTGAAAAGAAAGCAAACGACGATGCGGCTATTCAGGTAATCGGCGATGAGGATTATTACGGGAAAGATTATTATGTGGAGCCTTCCGATGAAATGAAACAAGGGGGTAAAGGAATTTCAATGGCTCTTGGAGTCTATGTGAATGTATGGGTGTGGCCTTGTGTGCGTTACGTTTATCACCCGGCTTATGTGGTTTGGGTTTCCCCTTGGTCTTGGAGAGCTCGTCCATTTTGGTGGCATCCTTGGCATCATTGGGGCTGGAATCGCTGGTATCCGGTGGCCCATAGGCATGTTACGTTGCACGTTCGCACTCGGACTTGCCACGTTACAAGAGCCAATAATGTGTATGTATCTCACCGACAAGTGCGAGCAAAAAGTCGTCCTACGGTAGTTCGAAATAATGAACGTTCAAATTCGAAGCAAGGGGAGGTAAACCGCGATGGGTCTTGAAATACGGAGAAAAAACAAGGTAGCCGGGCATCAAAATCTACAGAACGCTCATCTTCAGCGAAACCTAAAACAGGAGGAAGTGGAAATTCAAAGGGTGCCGGCAGAAGTGGTTCTAAAGGCAGAAAATAAAGTTTAGAATAGGAAATTCACTGATAATCAATAGGGATGCCTTCGGGTGTCCCTTTTTTTATTTTCTCAAGTGAACCATAAAATGGAATCAAGGCTTTTCTTTGCAATTCGAACCGTACCATAAACCATCATTTTATGTTTTTTGAATTAAGTGAAGAGCAAAAGGCCGTTCAATCTGCCGCAAGAGATTTCGCACAAAACGTATTGAAGCCCGGTGTAATCGAAAGAGATGAACATCAAAAATTTCCTACCGAAGAAATTAAACAACTGGGAGAATTAGGCTTTTTGGGAATGATGGTGAGTCCTAAATACGGTGGAAGCGGTATGGATACCGTGAGTTACGTATTGGCCATGGAAGAGATATCAAAAGTGGATGCTTCTGCTTCTGTTGTTATGTCGGTCAACAACTCGCTCGTTTGTTGGGGACTTGAAACGTTTGGATCGGAAGAGCAAAAGCAAAAGTACTTGGTTCCTTTGGCGAAAGGCGAAATCATCGGTGCTTTCTGTTTATCAGAACCGGAAGCAGGTTCCGACGCGACTTCGCAGAGAACAACAGCTATCGATCAAGGTGATCACTATCTGCTAAACGGAACGAAAAACTGGATTACAAATGGAGGTACAGCTTCTGTTTATCTTGTAATGGCACAGACAAATGTAGAGGCCGCTCACCGCGGTATCAATTGTTTGATCGTAGAAAAAGGACAGGAAGGTTTTATCATCGGTGCAAAGGAAAACAAACTTGGTATACGTGGCAGTGATACACACACTCTGATGTTTCAGGATGTAAAAGTCCCAAAGTCGAATCGCATCGGGGAAGATGGTTTTGGATTCAAGTTCGCCATGAAAACTTTGAGCGGGGGCCGCATCGGTATTGCCGCTCAAGCATTAGGTATAGCAAGTGGTGCTTACGAATTGGCTCTTGCATACAGCCAAGAAAGAAAAGCTTTCGGAAAAGAGATTTCCAAACATCAGGCTATTGCTTTCAAGCTCGCCGACATGGCTACCGATATTGAAGCTGCTCGTTTGCTTTGTCTCAAAGCAGCTTGGTTGAAAGACAATAAAATGAACTACGATCAAGCGAGCGCAATGGCAAAATTATTCTCGTCGTCCGTGGCGATGAAACATACGGTAGAAGCGGTTCAGATTCATGGAGGTTATGGTTTTGTAAAGGAGTATCACGTGGAGCGTTTAATGCGCGATGCAAAAATTACTCAGATTTACGAAGGCACCTCCGAAGTACAAAAAATCGTTATCTCACGAGGTCTGCTCGAAGCTTAATTTTTCGGGTTTCGAAATAAAAAGCAATATCAAACAGACGAATGCACCAAGTGTTACTATTTTGAAGTGCTCGAAATAATTTCTCCAGAATCCTAGGATTAATGCGGCATTCATGCACAGAAAAATGAATGTCAAAAAAAAGAGGTATCTTCCTTTCCGCTTTAATTGATACGCATAACTAATCAGGTATGCCAAAGCCGGCCAGATAAACAGGAACGCGTAATGCTGTTGGTGAGGGAAAATGAGGGGTATGCATAAAAAGATGTAGCTTAATTCCCACCATTCATGTTGAATAGAGGGGGCCTTCCTAAATGGAAGGGTCCTTAAGAACCACAATGTCCCAAGGATTAGTAGTAAACGGGACAGATGAATTATAAGAGTGACTTGCACGAAAGTGAGATTGAGAATATTCCTTGATATATCAATGGTACTTCGGTCGGGTGTTTCGCTCATTAATAAAATCGGAAGCACGGTGGATAAACCATGAAAGCTGGTTTCCTCAACGTCCATCAAGTGCTTGCTCTGAGAAGGGTTTACGAGTTGCCACCATTCAGAGAAAAGATAATGATTGTAGTTAAATCCTATTATCAATCCGGGTAAGAAAGCCATCACAAACAGGAAGAGAATGGTAAGTGCTGCCGGTTTCCATTTTGCTCTATAAATCAAATAGGGAACCAATACAATGGGCAAGACTTTTACATTGATGGCAAGGGCAAGTAAAAGCGAACCTGCGACAGAACTTCCCTTTCTAATTTGATGAACAGATTCCAGGCTCAAATACAAAATGAAAATGGTCATCTGACCTAAATGAATATTTCCCTTAAGTAGCCGTAGACAGAATAGAAGTAAAATTAATTTGAGTAAGTTTTTCCATTGGGCTTTTACTTGAATCGATTCTAACCAGGGATTCAGCAAATGAAGCATACGAAATAAAAAGAGCAGATTTAGGATTATCCAGATTGATTTTGCAAGAAAAGCCGGTAATAGGGTTAAGGGATAAAGGAGCACAGCAAATAAAGTGCTGTAGTAGTAATGGTATCCGTCAAAATAGGTCTCACGGTAAATATTCTTTCCCTCAAACAGTTGCCGACTCGCCGAAAGAAATATGTCGAAGTCGTTTCGGAGGGAAGCTTCTGTAAAAAGGAATAGCGCAGCTATTGCCACGAATGCAGGTATATAAAACTGCCTCGTTTCGAATTTCCGAAGGTATGTGTTTACGGTTTCCAGTGAAATTGGTATTTCGTAGCGATTGTTAATGGTCAACAAATCAGTGTTTAAACATAAGTCATATGTGCATCGGCACAGCGATCTGTATCAAATACTTTCGCCTTACGATGTTGAAAAAGTCTCTTACCATACTTATAGTGCTCGCGGCACTGGCCACAATTGTTTTTGTGTATTTCGACTTACGCGACATGAGTGGCGACAAATTAGATCCATGGTCGTTGGTTTCATCAAATGCAGCAATAGTTGTAGAGGTCTCAACCTTCGATAAAACGGATGAAGCCATTGTATGGATGTCGAATTACGCCTCCGATTCTACGGCATCTTCTTTTCCGTATGCAATTACCGGGGCATACACCATCATTTCCGAACTGGCCGCAAAAAGAAAATCCGATGAAAAATGGTCTTCTCTCCTCGCGGCTAATCCTGTGATTTGTTACACGACTTCTTCGTCTGTAAACAATTCATGGAATTTGATTTTACCTCTCGGAAAAAGTGCTGAATCAGATTTCTCTGCACTCATAGGCAGTTTACAATTTAATCCTCAGTCCGTCAAGAGTTATCAGGATGTTGCTATTTATGAGAATAGCTCATCGAATAGCTTTAGTGCCTTGTTCAATCATTGCTTGTTGTGGTCTACTTCCATGTCGGGAATTGAAGAGACTATTCTCAGTTCAATGGAAAGTAAGTCAGCGGATTTTAATCGGATGCAACAAAAGCTCGTTCAAACGATGGCGAAAGATGTTCCTATTCACTTTTTCTTTCGAGATAAAGAAGATTGGTGGCATACAGATTTGATTAACATCGAAGGAAGATTTCAACTCTCAGGATTTGCTCATCAAGGTGATTCGAGTGCATCGGCATTGCGGTATGTATCAGCCGGAAATACTCTCGGAGCTCAATCCATTATTCCTTCGAATGCATCTGTTGTGGAATGCAAAATATACTCTTCTTTTGAAGAAGGATGGGACTTGATGAGTTCGGCCAATGAAGGCACCACGGCTTCTCTGTTTTGGGGACAAGCATGGAAAGATCTAGGTGATTCATGTGCATGTGATCTAAACGAAGTGGTTCTTTCGTGGCGTGGTGGTGAGTGGGGCAATTTTATTTTTGAAGATACTGACAGATCACATACGATTTCATTTGTTGCAGTGAAAGAAGGGGAAAACCCGATGACCAAACTTCAACCACTACTGGGCGCGGACACTTCACGATACATGGGTTCTCTGCTTTTTTCTATAAAAATGCCTCAGGTTTTTGATCGTAATTCTTTTTTGGGATATATGAACACCGCCTCCTACGGCGCTCTTCTTGGTCATTATGTTTGTTTCTCTTCAGCCCCGGAATCTTTAAAAGCTTTGATCAATCAATATCACGCAAGATCAACTTTCGAACATGTACCTCCCGATGGACAGCCTTTATCAGGCCAAAACACTGGGTGGTTTATTGTTCAACAAGCGTATTCCATTTCTTCTTTACCCGAGCATTTTATGAATTGTTTTGGAAATGCTAGCCCGATACGTGCATCACTTTCCAAACTAAAACAGGGCCTATACGGAGTTAATATACTTATGGGAAAAGCAGAGGTTATGGTCGGTGCGTCGAGTTCTTCTCCCTTAGCCGGAGTTGGTAAGGTAGAGCTTTCATCGCCGATTGCCGACAATGGTCCTTGGTTCGTTAAAAATCATAATTCCGGTGAATTAGAAATTTTAGCACAAGATCAAGCCAACACCATTTACCTTATCGATCAAGACGGAAAAGTTCTTTGGACAAAAAATTTGGATGGCAAAATAAAAGGAGAAGTGAAGCAAGTGGATGCCTTGAAAAATGCAAAATTGCAACTCATATTTTCCACCGGCAGTCAATTGTATTTAATTGATCGCAACGGCAACGATATGTCCGGATTCCCGATTAAATATACCTCCCCGCTGAAATCTGATTTGTACGTATTTGATTACGACCGCTCCAAAAATTATCGGATCGTTGGCGGACTGGAAGATGGAACTGTTTTCAATTACACGGTAGAAGGAAAAACCGCCACGGGATGGATGCATCAAAAATCGGGTAAAGCTGTTACATCTATTCATCACATACGTGTGGGCGTCGATGATTGGCTTATTTCCGTTTTATCTGATAATAGGATCCAATGTCTTCGCAGAAATGGCATGATGAAATATGAACCGAAATCTGTCTTGACCGGATATGATGGAAAAAGCGCTGTATGCATCGCTTCCAATTCCATAGAGGAGTCTGCCATCACTTATTATTCTTCTGCAGGTTCTTTGGTCCGAATCAAATTCAACCAACAAGATGGAGGAGTAGAAAATGATGTGCCTGCCAATGTGAAACCGTTGATTGAGGATATCAATGGAGATGGCAAAGAAGATTTTGTATTCTCTTCCGGCAACGATATTTTCATCTATGATTTTTCGAATAAACTCATGGAAAAAATTCAGCTTATGGAGCGACCCGAAGGTTTGATAGGAACGGGAACGGTTAGTTCCCGCAAAGTATTATCTGCACCCTTAAGCGATGGAAAGTCCTATGCAATTTCGATTCCGGGAGGACTTTTGCGAGAAGTTGCTGCAGAGTCGGCAACAAAAATTTTATTGTCCGATATGGATGGAGATGCGAAAAGCGAAGTCGTTTTGATCAAAGGGTCGGAAATC
This sequence comes from Flavobacteriales bacterium, assembly GCA_044375415.1. Classification (GTDB taxonomy): domain Bacteria; phylum Bacteroidota; class Bacteroidia; order Flavobacteriales_D; family Sanyastnellaceae; genus JAWXBG01. The sequence continues at coordinate 163,148 of JBILMS010000001.1, read as the reverse complement.
AAAATAGGCGCAATCTTGGATGAATCGGTGGGTGCTATTAACTAATAATAGACCAATCTGACTTTCGCTGTCTAGTCCACTCCATGTATTCTTTGAGTGGTGCATTTTTGGACATAGTCAGATCAGGATCTTCATCTGTTATCTCAAGAGCTGTATTCCGCGCCGCGACTAATATTTGTTGGTCCTTTACTAAATCAGCAATTCGCAAGTCCGGTAAGCCACTTTGCTGCGTACCCATGATATCCCCCGGACCTCGCAACTGCAAATCAACTTCGGCTATTTCAAATCCATCTTGGGTTCTGCACATAGTCTCCATGCGAAGTTTAGAATCCCGTGAGAGTTTATTACCCGTCATGAGAACACAATAGCTACGTGCGTCTCCCCGACCAACTCGTCCGCGCAGTTGATGCAATTGTGAGAGGCCAAATCGCTCAGCACTTTCTATGATCATCACAGTGGCATTGGGTACGTTTACCCCCACTTCAATTACCGTTGTGGCCACTAAAATTTGTGTAAGACCCGCAGAAAATTGTGCCATCTCATAATTTTTGTCTTCGGGTTTCATCCGACCGTGAACAATTCCAATTTTATATTGAGGCAATGGAAATCGACGAGAGATGCTTTCGTATCCATCCATCAGATCTTTATAATCCATTTTTTCGCTTTCTTCGATCAGTGGATATACAATATAAATCTGACGGCCAAGAGCAATTTGATCTTCTATGAACTTGAATATTTTATTTCTCGCAGAATCAAAATAATGATTGGTTTCAATACTTTTTCTTCCCGGTGGCAATTCATCAATCACGCTTGTATCAAGATCTCCGTACAATGTCATTGCAAGAGTCCTTGGAATCGGTGTGGCTGTCATCACTAAAACATGAGGAGGCAATTCTGCTTTTTTCCAAAGTTTCGCTCGTTGAGCTACCCCGAAACGATGTTGTTCATCGATAATAACCAAGCCTAAATTCAAAAACTGAACGGCCGGTTCGATGAGTGCATGGGTACCTATAATAAATTGAATGGTTCCGTTTTGAAGTCCTTCGTGAATGGGCTTTCGATCGCGATTAGAAACACTGCCTGTGAGCAAAGCCACACGAAGAGGTGGTCTATTGCCGTTTTTGGAGATTACTTCATTAAAGCCATTCAACAATTCATGGATGGTGTTAAAATGTTGTTGTGCTAAAATTTCAGTAGGTGCCATCAAACAAACTTGAAAATCATTGTCGATCGCGATCAGGGCAGCCAATACAGCGACGATGGTTTTTCCACTTCCCACATCACCTTGAATAAGACGATTCATGTGTTGCCCGCGAGCTACATCCCCTCGAATTTCTTTGAGCACCCTCTTCTGGGCTCCTGTTAATTCAAAGGGTAAAAAACCTGAATAGAAGCCATTAAAATATTCTCCAACGGTACGGAAGGTTACTCCTTTTTCATATTTCGTTCCGGCTAATTTTTGACGTACAAGTTGAAGTTGTAAAAAAAGTAACTCTTCAAATTTGAGTCGCCGTCTTGCAGCTTCTAGTTTTTCATGGGATGCAGGAGCATGAATCTGATAGTATGCTTCTGCTCGCGACATCAATTTATACGAACTGATCAAATAGGAGGGTAGATTTTCAGGTATCGAATCTTTAATGTCTTCAATGAGCGTTAGAGTAAGTTTTGCAATTCCGTTGCTGTTAAGGCCTATCCGATTCATTTTTTCGGTCGCACTGTACACCGGTTTTAAAGGTGATCCGATGCTTACTCTCGCTTCTTCTTCGAGTTCCATTTCAGGGTGAGCGATGTTGTATTTGCCTTTGAAGACAGTTGGTTTACCATAAACAACATATGAGGAACCAATCTTGAGTGATTTTTTCAACCATGTTTGACCTTTGAACCAAATCAAGTCAATATCACCGGTAGAATCGCGCAGTACTCCACGTAATCGCTTTGCTTTTCCAACACCCGATTCTTCGAGTACTACGAGTTGACCGTGTAATTGTACCGCAACTTGATCACTTTGTATCTCGGAAATCTTGAGGACTTGCGATTTATCGACATACCGAAAGGGGAAGTAATTCAACAAATCCTGCCAAATAACAACGCCCACTTCTCCACGCAATGCCTCCGCCCGCATGGGCCCGCAACCTTTTAGATATTCTATTGGGTTATGTAAGACGTCGTTTCTCATTTTTACCGCAGAGATCTCAAAAGATTAATGAAGAAAGGGAAGTTATTTTTTGGAAAACGGTTAAGATCATTGAACGTAATGATAATGCGACAATTCTTTGAGTCCGCGAAGTAAAGATAATTGGGGTTGAAAGAACTAACAATTTTCAATTGGAGGAATTGTATTGGCATATAATTTTCTCCAATCGTTAGAATTGATGCAGCGCCTTATTCCTTTGCGCATTGTTAAAGCTCCAAAATTCAAGATTAGACCTAATTGGTAGTTCCCGGCTTTAAGGTAGGTGAGGGTTTGAGCAAAATGAATATCAGTAATTTCGTTCACACTTTTAATTTCCAGAACTACTTTATTTTCAACGAGCAAATCTATTCTGTATGCACCTTCCAATTTGATGCCTTCAATCTCGAGATCTACTTGTTTTTCCTTTTCGACGTGCAAACCTTCGAGTATCAATTTGTGATAAAGAAAATCTTGATAGGTCTTTTCAAACATCCCCGGACCCAGGGTTCTATGTACGTCAATCGCTATTCCAATGATTATCTTGGATAACTCATTTTCAATTTTTAGTTCATCATCATTTTCCATAATAATTGAGTTTAATTGCAATTAAAAATTTGCGCCCTTCTATTTCTCTTTGAAAACTTTGCGGAATAAAAAATCCGGTACAAAGAAAAGACCCCGCTCTTTTGGAACGGGGTCAAGTATGGAAAATCGAAAAATTTGCTTAAACGAAGAGGAGAACAGGGCTCTCCAGATAGGCTTTTACATCATTCAGGAAAGCCGCACCCGTAGCGCCATCCACCACACGGTGGTCGCAACTCAAGGTCACTTTCATCACGTTGCCGGGAACAACTTTATTGTCTTTTACAACAGGCACCTGACGTATAGCTCCCACTGCCAAAATACATGCATCCGGCGGATTGATAATCGCAGTGAATTCTTCTATACCAAACATTCCCAAATTGGAAATAGTAAACGTATTTCCTTCCCAATCTTGTGGTTGAAGTTTTTTGTTTTTTGCTTTTTCTGCAAATGTTTTTACTTCAACATTGATATCAGATAAAGACTTTGAATCTGCAAAACGAACAACAGGTACCAATAAGCCTTCATCAACAGCCACAGCTATTCCAATGTGCACATGTTGATTTCTGCGAATCGTATCACCAAGCCATGACGAATTTACATTCGGATTTTTTCTCAATGCTAAAGCACATGCTTTAACAACCATATCGTTAAATGAAATCTTCGATCCGATTTCATCAATAATAGCAGTACGAGCAGCCATAGCATTCGACATATCTATTTCCATCGTTAGATAGAAATGCGGTGCCGTGAATTTACTTTCTGCCAATCGACGTGCAATGGTCTTGCGCATTTGCGAGACATTTTCCGTCGTGAAAATCTCTTTCATCACTCCACGTGACGCTGCGAAACCACCACCCGATGCAGACTCAACATCTCGGCGTACAATTCTTCCGCCTTCACCACTGCCGGCAATACGCGTGATATCTACTCCTTTGTCGCTTGCCATTTTTTTGGCTAAAGGCGAAGCTTTAAAACGACCATTCGTATTTGTGTTAACATGTGCCACCGGTGCCGCAACGGGAGCAGCTTGTGCAACGGGAGCAGCAGCAGGTGCAGCAACTTTTTCTGAAACTACGGGAGCCGCTTCAGCTTTTGCAGGTGCCGGAGCAGGAGTGTCTTTTAACATTGCACTAATGTCTTCTCCTTCTTTACCGAAAATGGCAAGTATAGAATCGACAGGTGCTGTTTGACCTTTCTGCACTCCTATGTGCAATAAAATGCCATCTACATAGGACTCAAATTCCATGGTGGCCTTGTCCGTTTCGATCTCTGCAAGCAGCTCACCGCTTTTTACTTTGTCTCCAACATTTTTATGCCAAGCAGCCACCACACCTTCTGTCATGGTGTCGCTCAATTTCGGCATACGTACTATTTCGGCCATGTGATTTCTTCGCTTAGGGTATAAATATTAATCTTTAACATATGGGTAATCTTCCTGAACATACACATCCTTGTACAATTCGGAGGCATCAGGATAAGGTGAATTTTCTGCAAATTGTACAGACTCTTCCACTACATTTTTTATTTCTAATTCAATGGATTCAATTTCTGAATCTGAAAGCCATTTATTTTCACGAATCATGCGAAGAACATATTCAATTGGATCTTGATCTTGGTACTCCGCAACTTCTTCTTTGGTGCGATATTTCTGTGGATCACTCATGGAATGTCCTTTGTAACGATATGTTTTGATATCCAACAAGGTGGGGCCTTCGCCCTTTCTGCCGCGCTCTGCAGCTCTTTCGATAGCTTCGCATACGGCCTCCGGACGCATACCATCTACTGTTTCAGAAGGCATTTCAAAAGAGAGTCCGAGTTTAGAGAGATCAGTAACATTCGATGTTCTTTCAATCGATGTACCCATGGCATACTGATTATTTTCGATAATGAATATAACCGGAAGTTTCCATGTCATCGCCATATTGAATGTCTCAAACAAAGCACCTTGACGGGCAGCACCATCTCCGAAAAAAGTAAGTGTAACATGATCTTCACCACGGTATTTGTCGGCAAAAGCAATTCCGGCGCCCATAGGTATTTGAGCACCTACGATTCCGTGACCGCCAAATAAATTGCGCTCTTTGTCGAACATGTGCATCGATCCGCCTTTGCCCTTCGATGTACCGGTCGATCTACCATACAATTCGGCCATGACGGCTTTAGGATCTGTGCCCATCACCAAGGGATGTGCGTGATCTCGATACGCTGTGATTACTCGGTCCGTTGGACGAATAGCTTCCATCATGCCCGATAGGATTGCTTCTTGACCGATATATAAGTGGCAAAATCCTCCAAACTTCTGCTGGATATAGAGTTGACCGCACTTTTCCTCGAATTTGCGCATCAAGAGCATCTCGCGGTACCACTTTATGTAGGTATCTTTCGAGAAGCGTGATTTGCCCGTGGACGTGGTCGTCTTCGATTTGGTTTTGCCTGGTAATGATTCAGTTGCCATGTTTTAATCTAAAAAATTGCGCTCAAATATACTTCCTGAAATTTAGTCTTTTCGCACATAGTGTACAAATTACACTAACCGAACAATTCCAGCTTTTTGCTGTTTAACGATCTTTTCTCAAGCCGGGTTCGTGAAAATGTAGAGGCAAGAGGTATTGGATCCCCTGAATAACCCGGATTTTGTCGCCCGGAGTTCCTAGTATCAATTCTATTTCATATTCTTGATTTAGTTCATATTCCAAAATGGCTTGACGGCATGATCCACAGGGTGCGGCAGGTACTTTGCTCGTTTTTCCTTCTCCGGAAGTCGAAATAGCTATTCGACGGATGGTAGAATCGGGATGTTGCGACATAGCGGCATAAACCGCTACTCTTTCAGCGCATAGCCCGGAGGGATAGGCTATATTTTCCTGATTGCTTCCAAGCACAATTTCCCCTGTGTTGAGTTCCACGGCAGCGCCCACCCTGAAAAGGCTGTAGGGCGCATAGGCACTGGCGCAGGCGTCAAAAGCTTTTTCTAAAAGTGCAAGTTGCTCGGGCTGAAGATCTTGATTTCCATCGTATTCGGTGAATTCAAAGCTGATGATGTGTTTTTTCATTTTTAATTTTTCGTTGGTCCCTTCGAGGTGTAGGAATATTCTTTCGGTATATTATTCGAATGTAAAGAAATCGTTTTTATTTGGTAACCGCATACATTTGCCAGACCTGTGGAAAATCTGGACCAAATACTTTCCCGTTTTGAACCCATAACACTCGAAGAGATGGATGGGGTCAAACTTATGAATCGAACCGACACCAAATTTATGATGTCGAAAGATGATTTGCTCATGGCACTAAGTGAGGTGTCACAGGATTATCGTGTCCTAGAAATTATGGGAATCAGGGCTTCTAAGTATGAAACGCTTTATTACGATACCAAAGACTTTTATTTTTATTTGCGTCACCATGCGGGTAAAAAAAATCGTTTCAAAGTGCGTAAGAGAAGTTATGTGGATTCGAATTTGAATTTTTTAGAGGTAAAATTCAAGTCGAGTAAAGATCGCACAATCAAAGACCGCACGAAAGTGGATGGAATTACCGAAACACTCGAAGAGAGAGCCGTAAATTTTATTCGTGAGAATACTCCTTTGCGCATGGATTTGGAACCCAAACTTTGGAATCACTTTCGGAGAATAACATTGGTAAATAAAAATAGCCCGGAGCGACTTACAATTGATTTCGACCTTGGTTTTAAATATCAGGAGAGTTCCATCGATTTGCCTTTTTTGGTCATTGCTGAAGTGAAACAAGAAAACCAAAACAGGTATTCTCCGTTTATGGTTGTGTTAAAGAAAAAGTATATTCGTCCGCAAAGCATCAGTAAATATTGTTTGGGTGTGGCCATGTTGGTCAAGGGATTAAAGAATAATTCATTTAAAGATAAACTTCTCAAAATAAGAAAACTTTCATATGGAATGGTTAGCTAATGCCCCAGAGTGGGCTCAGGGAGCGATGTTTTTTATTCAGGATACCACAGGTGGTATCCTAGACGAGCCGGATGACAAGAAGTTTAATCCACTTGGAAAAATTGAGCTTGCCAATTGGGAAGATTTAATTGGGATGTTGATTCGATTGGTATTGCACATGACCTTCATTATGGTTATTGTGCGTTTGATCTATTATCCGATTGCCAAAAGAAAGGACTTTTTGTTTACCTACATATTGATTTCTCTTTCTGTATTTCTTCTGTGCTTTTTGCTAGGAAGTGTGGACCTCAACATGGGATTTGCTATGGGCTTATTTGCAGTTTTCGGAATTATTCGATATCGCACAGACGCCATTGCGATCAAGGAAATGACCTATCTTTTTATTGTTATTGCCTTGTCGGTAATGAATGCCTTGATCAACAAAAAAGTATCGCTGCTTGAGATGAGTTTCGCTAACATTGTAATTATAGGTGCTACCTATGGACTTGAAAAAGTATGGCTCCTCCGTCACGAATCGCAGAAGATCATTCAATACGAAAACATTGATCTCATCAAAAGCGGCAAACGTCCCGAACTAGTTCTCGATCTCGAAAGTCGCACCGGCATCAAAATCAATCGCATTGAAATCGGCAAAATCGACTTCCTTCGCGACGTAGTCATGATCAAAATCTACTTCTACGAAGATCAGCAACAAGCCCAGATGGATGATAGTTTTACTGCGGGGAATTTTTAGGGTAAGAGTCAAAATTATATAAAGGCTGTCCGAAGGGATGGCCTTTTTTTTGGGCGGAGATCTATTCGAATGGTGGAGCTATTTGGCAATTCGGAAGGCGTGGCAATTTTAAACTATACTCATTAGCGGAATAGTTTTAAGTATTGTTCAAATTCGAAAACCCGGTTTCGTTTAAAGCCAGTTGTTTCTTTCAGTATTCCAAGTCTTACCAAATCGTCAAGTAACCTCGAGGCAGTTGCTGCGCTGATTTCAAGGGCCTGCGCTATGCTTTGCATATCTGTTATTGGCTCTCCGTACAAATGTTGGAGTGCAGCACGAGCAAGCATTTGTTTTTTGCCGAGCGTGATCACTTTTGTTTCAACCTCTGCTCTCAACTCGATGATATTCTTAAATGTTTGAATGGAACTCTCAGCTGTGACACGCACACCTTCGAGGAAAAATTTTAGCCATTGCACCATGTCGTTTTTTGTGCGTACGATAGTGAGATTGTCGTAGTAATGGTCTTTGTTTTTTTCAAAAAAATCGGATAGATATAATGTAGGTTTTACCAATAAACCGGTACTGACCAAATAAAGTGTAATCAGTAATCGACCAATTCTTCCGTTACCATCTAAAAAAGGGTGAATTGTTTCAAATTGATAATGTAGAATTCCAATCTTTACTAGATGCGGTAGGTTGGTATTCTCGCTATGAATGAATTTTTCGAGATCGGACATGAGCTCCAAAACACCATCTTGGTGGGGAGGTATGAAACGTGCGTCTTTCAGGCTGCTGCCTCCCAACCAGTTTTGACTAGTGCGAAACTCTCCCGGCAATTTGTGTTTACCACGAACACCTTGAAGAATTATTTTATGTGTTCTCTTTAGTAAGCGGTTGCTGAGAGGTAATTGTTCCAAGTCAACAATGGCTGTATTTATCGCTTCGATATAGTTCTGCACTTCCTGCCAATCGTCCTTTCGTTCCGGATTAACGTATTCTGCCTTTTTGGCTGCTTCATCAATATTGGTTTGTGTGCCTTCAATACGACTGCTGGTAGTACTTTCTTTCAGGACGTGCATTTTGATAAAAAAATCCACATCGGGGATGAGTTGGCTGAAGGCATTAAGTTCGCCCAGTTTTTGGTCGGCCTGACTAAGGAGCAATGCCACCTCATCGCTGTCCATGTGCCAAGATGTGTTGATGATCGTGGGCTCAAAACTCTTGTACTGAATCCTTTGCACCAATTTTCCGGACTGAAAGTTGCCTATATTCATCTCATGTTAATTTTGGATACAAGTGCAAATATAGTTTTTTATATTTTCATTTAGATGGTTTAGTGAAAATATAAATTCTTATATTTTCAGCAATCGAGTGGTCTACACCAAGGGAATTTTTCGGGTCATTAGGTTTTGTAATCTCATCAAAAGCGGCAAACGTCCCGAGTTGGTTCTCGACCTCGAAAACCGCACCGGCATTAAAATTAACCGCATCGAAATCGGCAAAATCTACTTCCTGCGCGACGTAGTAATGATCAAAATCTACTTCTACGAAGATCAGCAGCAAGCCCAGATGGATGATAGTTTTACTGCGGGGAATTTTTAGGGGGGTAACTTCTAAAGTTTTTGTGCGGATATACTGAACCGAATGGTGGTTTCGAAAAGATTTCCTATGTTAATAGCCAAACTTTCCACACCGTTTTTTGAATAAGTCCGCCAAAGGAGTGTTTTTAGCAATTAAATAAATCCCACTTTGCACCGTTCCCTTTGTGTAAACCGGGAAAGGAAAATTTGCTAAAACCACAAACCAATGGATTATTTGAATTTGCTCTTTTTTCTGCAAGATGGAAGTCTAACTGTCGGAGGACAGGATATTGCAGGGGCTGCTGATGCTGTTCAGAAGACAGTAGAAATCAACATTATTGATGAGTTCATCAAGGGTAGTTACATCTACATACCCCAGATTATTTTATCGATAATTGCAGTGTACATTTTTGTAGAACGCTCGATGGCACTCAACAAGGCATCAAAAGAAGAGGGTAATTTCATGTCTAAAATTCGCGACTACATCAATGAAGGAAAAATTGATTCGGCGAAAAATCTTTGTGCTACGACTCAAACTCCGGTAGCTCGGATGCTTGAAAAAGGTATCAGCAAAATTGGAAAAGACATGTCCGATGTAAAAGCGGCTATTGAGAACGTTGGTAAACTGGAAATCTACAACCTCGAAAAAAACATCAGCTTTTTGGCCACTGCCGCCGGTGCTGCCCCCATGCTCGGGTTCCTTGGTACAGTAATCGGGATGGTGGAAGTATTCCACAGTATTCAGGTAAATGGTCCTCAACTCGATAAACTCGGTGGAGGTATGATGCTTGCGATGGTTACTACGGTAGTGGGACTTGTTGTGGGTATTATAGCCTATGTGGCCTACAACACACTTGTATCCCGAATTGGCAAGGTGATCCACAAGATGGAGGCACGTGCCATGGAATTTGTTGACATTCTCGAACAACCCGGAAACTAAGAAGCCATGGATTTTGGAAGACGAAATAAAGTATCGGCGGAGGCTAACATGTCCTCCATATCCGACTTGGTGTTCCTTCTACTCATTTTCTTCATTATCATGTCAACCATGGTAGTGAATGGAGAGCAGGTGGACCTTCCTCAAACAAAAGGTGTTGAACCAACGGCGGCTAATACTGTAACACTTACTATAACCGAAGATTTACGGTTCCTTGTGGACAATGTTGAGTTGCCCAAAGAGCAAGTAGAACTGAGGTTGAAAGCCATTCTCGAGTCGAGAACAGACAAACATGTTGTTCTCAATATCGACAAAAGCGTACCTACCGGCGAAACAATCGAAATGGTAAGTTTAGCGAAAATAAATGGCTGGAAAGTTGTAGTAGCGACAAAGGCAAAAACAGAAGAATAGCCATGGATTATTTACCCACTAATCACTCAAAAGGAATCTTTGCTTCCAGTCTGGTTTTTCACGGACTCATTGCATTTTTCCTCATTCAGTTCGTGAAATGCGAACGCCCTGATCCTCCTTTGGGAAGTATGGTCGTGGAAATGGAAATTATGGGTGATTGGGGAAATAATACCGAAGGCATGGGTGAAACCGAATCGGAAAATCCAAGTACGAATCCGAACGAATCACCTAATCCGGAAGAAAGCGCTGCAGCTCCGGCGCAGAACACAACGCCGGACGTCAATACGCAGAACAATTCTTCAGTCACCGTTCCAAAAGGAAACAACAACGACAAACCTGTGGAAACTCCAAAGACGAGTAAGGGTGCAGGAATAATTAAAAACAACAGCTCAACTACAGGAGGTGGCCAACCATCGGACGGAGACAAGGAAGGTGGTGGAAATATAGGAACCCCCACAGGCCAGATCGAAGGGAAGGGCGTTTTTGGCAATGGTAAAGGCACCGGAGGATGGTCTTTGATGGGTGGTGAATTAAAAAAGAAACCCACGAGCGATTTACCTAGTGAGGAAGGTAAAGTGGTGGTGGATATAGAGGTTGATAAAGATGGAAATGTAGTAGGCGCTTCCATAAATGTGGCAGCCGGAAATACAACGAGCCAATCGTTGTTCAATCTAGCAAAAAAAGCTGCCTTTACAGCCAAGTTCACCGCTCGCACCGACGGTTCATCTGCAAAAAGAAAGGGTACTCTTACCTTCAATTATAAGTTGAGCTAATTCGCTGTTATGGCGGACATGTCGGGCAATCACGATATTGATAAATCTTATGCAGAGACGTTAGATTATCTCTACGCTCAGCTTCCCATGTTTCATCGTATTGGTCCGGCTGCCTATAAACCGGGACTTCAAAATACGATTGATCTTCTTGCCCTCGTGGGCAATCCGGAAGTCAATTTGAAATGTGTGCACATTGCCGGCACCAATGGTAAAGGTTCCACTTCGCATTTGATTGCATCGGTATGTCAGGAAGCCGGATATAAAACGGGTCTATATACTTCGCCTCATCTAATCGATTTTCGAGAACGGATTCGCATCAATGGGGTCATGATTCCAAAAGAAGAAGTAGTGATGTTCGTTGATCTGTACAAAGATCAATGGACAGCAATACAGGCCTCCTTTTTTGAAATAACAGTAGCACTAGCCTTTTGGTATTTCAAAAAACATAACGTTGATATATCAATTATAGAAACTGGCTTAGGTGGGCGTTTGGATTCCACAAATGTCATCACTCCGGAAGTTTCTGTTATAACCCGCATAGGTATGGATCACATGAATCTATTGGGGGATACAATCGAGAAAATTGCATCGGAGAAAGCCGGAATAATAAAAGAAAATGTGCCGGTTGTTCTCGGAATAATGCCGGAATCCGCGAGAGAAGTTTGTGTACAAAAGGCTTACGAAAAACAGGCCGAAATTTTTCTCGCAGACGAACACGTCGAATTATTGAACTCACCCTTACAAGGCAATTATCAACGAGAAAACCATAGGACTGCGCTTCTGGCTTCAGAAGTTCTTCGATCGCGAGGTTGGAAATTGAATGATGAGAATATAAAAAAGGGATTCGAAAACGTAATTACCAATACTCAGTTGATGGGTCGTTGGCAAATACTTAGCGAGAATCCACTCATTATTGCCGATGTTGCACATAACGAAGATGGCATCGCTTCAGTGATGACTCAAGTATCACAACTTCAGTTTCAGCAATTACACATTGTTTTGGGAATAGTTTCAGACAAGGATATAGCCAATGTTCTAAAACTCTTTCCGAAAAATGCAATCTACTATTTCTGCAAAGCGAATATTCCAAGAGGTTTAGACGCCTTAGCATTAAAGGATATCGCTTCAGAATTTGGGTTGAAAGGTTCCGTGTATGAAAGTGTGCGTGAAGCATTCGAAAATGCGAGTACATCTATGAAGAACACAGATATCCTACTCGTAACCGGTTCTTTTTTTACCGTTGCTGAAGTCTTGTAGAAATTAGTTAGCAGGTTTCCTTCCAGCCTTCTCTTTCACGTGATTTAAACGGATGTTCAATATTTCTACAATCACTGAGAAGGCTAAAGCAATATAGGCATAGCTCTTAATATCGATTCCTTCCGGCATAAAGTGACCGAGCGCCGATTCTAAAGCTTCTACAACCAATATAATACCAATCACGACTAAGAAAGCCAATGCGAGCATTTTGATCGTTGGATAACGCTCAATAATTCTACTTACGTGAGGTGCGAAGAGTAGCATTACAATCATCGAAATAATAACAGCCACAATCATAATTGGGACGTGATTCGAAAGTCCAACCGCGGTTATGATAGAGTCGAATGAAAACACAATATCAATTATTGTAATCTGCAAAATGGCGTTCGACATGGTGGTCATGCGCGACTTTGCCGTTTCTTCATGATCGGCGATCTTAAATTTGTGGTAGATCTCTATCGTTGTTTTGATGATCAAGAACATACCTCCGGCAAATAGAATTAGCCCTCTCCCTGTTATATCAATTCCTCCCGGCGACCAGAAAGGATCTTTGAGTTGAGTAATATATGAGATGAATGAAAGCAGTACAATTCGCACTACAAGTGCTAGGCTAAGACCGATGAAACGTGCCCGTTGCTGATCTCTTTTATTAGAAAGGTAGCCGCAGATGATGGCAATAAAAATGATGTTGTCTATACCGAGCACGATTTCCATCATGATCAGAATGAACAGATTCAGGTAATTGGCCGGATCTGTTAGGACATCAAAAAAACTATTCATAAGGTGTTAAAAGTAGCCGCCAAAGATAGTGTGGGACTATGCTTGTTACCGCAAGAGAAAAATAATTGCTGATTTTCAACGCATTAGACAGGATTGAATTTTTAGCGCAAAATCTTCAACCATGATTTGTAGAATCGAGAATCGAGGGTATATTTGCGCCCGCTTTCGAACGAAAGTTTGAAGGGAGCTTAGCTCAGCTGGTTCAGAGCATCTGCCTTACAAGCAGAGGGTCACTGGTTCGAACCCAGTAGCTCCCACAAGAAAAGGAGTCCAAACGGACTCCTTTTTCATTTGAGGTAACTCTGAAAACTATTGATTATGTATTGCACTTACATCGTAAGAAGCGCAACGCCGAAAAACGACATGTAATCTATACTCTTATCACCTCATCACTTCTTTCACCACATTGCCTTTGCTGTAAGTGACTTCCTTGGTCAGCTTACCTTGTTCGTTGTAATGTTTGCTGATGCCTTCTTCCAGACCGTTGGAATAGGTTTCGGTGAGTTTAAGATTGCCACTAGGCCAGTAATAGGTCCATGTGCCGTGCTCCACGTCGTTTTTATACGATCCGGAATAATTCAATCGACCGCTTTCGAAAAAGAGCTCCTCGAATACAATTTCCTGTGTACCGGGTTTCACATAAACAACCATCTTGGCTTTGCCATTGGAATGTTTGTGTAACACAATTCGCTCCGTATTTTCCTTCTGATTGGAAAAGGAAAAAAAGATGAATGAACAAACAATTATAAGTTGGAGGAGGCGAAACGGCTTCAATTCAAATTCATTTTAAAAGACTGTTCTACGAAAATAATGCCGAAAGGTTAGGTTTAATGATCATAATCATTGAATAGCAGAGTATTGAATATTATCTCTACCTTAGTCAGATAAAATTTACTCAACATGAGATTCTTGTTATTGCTACTGGTACTTATTAGTTTTCAAGTGGCGAATTGTCAAACCACAAAACGTGTTTTATTTATTGGTAATAGTTATACCTACTACAACGACATGCCCTCCCTTACAGCTCAAATTGCCAATTCGCTGGGCGATAGTCTCTACTACCAAATGGTGGCTCCGGGTGGCTACACGTTGGAAGATCACACAGTTTTAAATCAAACCATCGGAGCATTGGATGATGTGGAATGGGACTTTGTTGTTTTTCAAGAGCAAAGTCAAATACCGGCATTGTCCGAAGAAATATTTAGTTCTGATGTCGAACCTTATGCGCAGTACTTATGCCAACAGGCACGAGCAGCAAATCATTGTGTAAAACCCGCATTTTTTGCGACTTGGGGAAGAAAAAATGGCGATACTGATAACTGCGCCAACTTTCCATGGGTATGCACTTACGATGAACAACAGGATAGTTTAACATCTCGTTATTTGCAATTGGCCCATAACAATGATGCTTGGTGCGTGCCCGTGGGTGAAGTATGGAGAGACGTTCTTGATCTCACGGATGGCGAGTTGGAGTTGTACGACGGCGATGGTAGTCACCCTTCTATTGCCGGTTCTTACCTCGCGGCATGTAGTTTTTATACCGCATTTTTTGGTAATTCTGCATCTGGAGCTGTTGTTCCAAATGGAATAACTCAGGATAATGCAGAAATCATTCAAATCGTGGCAGCAACAACTATCTTAGGAGAGGATGAAACATGGAATTTCACTCCCGTGGTTTGGGCTGATCTGGAATTTGAAGAGGGTCCATTTTTCACACTGATGAATTTGGTCACATCATACCCCGTGGATTCTGTTCACATCGAAATGGATGGAATCGATGTGAAATGGGAACCGGGCGACAATGGCGCTTACACTTTCGGACTAGGATGGAATCCTTACGTCGTTACCGCCTACTCCGAATGTGGAGAATACACCGGAATTGATTCGGTGTTCATTGAAACTGTCTCCATATCCCAATTAGATGTAGCTGAACCACGCTTCGATGTTTACCCAAATCCGACAATAGGAAAAGTGAATATTGAAGTACCCTACGATGGAAATTGGCAATTGGAAGTGTACAATTTGCTTGGAGAAAAGTTGATGGTTCGTCCACGCGAACGTATAGATGGACAAGTAGAATGGGATCTTACTGAATTGACTTCGGGCATGTATTTCCTTCTGGTTAGAGACGATCGCAACGTTTTTGGAAAGAGAATTTACAGATGGTAAAAGCTTTCCGAATTTTTCTACTGTCTCTTTTAGCATTTTCTTTTTCTTCTGAAAATGTAAGTGCACAAAGGAATAAAATTCGTCTACCGATTTGGACCTTCAACACTGATAGCACTACGATCTATGGACTTTCTGTGGGTTATACACACACGGATCGAATCCAACATGTAATAAGCAATGGGATAAGAATCGAGGCAGTGGGATTGGGTTTTTTTTTGCCGCTCATACCTCGAAGTCCTATTGTTAATTCGGATACGGTCTTTAGAGAGATGGTATTTGGCCCGGTGGCAGAAAAAATTAATGGGATTAACTTATCTCCATTGGGTCATGGGTGTGATTGCAGAGTAAACGGCATAAATATTTATGGGTTCGGTTCCATTGTGAATGCAACCAATGGTATTTCATTGGGCCTTTTTGGAAACTTCAGTTATCGTTCAAATGGTATTCAAATAGGAGGCGTGGGAAATAACTCTTATAAAGCCAATGGTATTCAAGTGGCCTTTGGGGGCAATTCAACGGAGCATAATATGAATGGTATTCAAGTAGGATTCTTTGGAAACTATGCAGGAAAGGCCATGCGAGGTATGCAAATCGGTGCACGCAATGAAGCCGGTAAAGTAAGAGGACTTCAAATCGGACTTTACAACAAAACAACCGATCTCAAAGGTCTGCAAATAGGTTTGTGGAATGTGAATGGAAAACGAAAATTTCCATTGATCAATTGGTAATCCACTTGTTAGGGTCGATCTAGTCTATGTATACCGACAGATTGCCTTTCAAGCTTTTTTCAAATCCAACTAGATCACCGTCATACAATTCGCGAACAACCAGATTAAAGGTAACCGTTTCAGTTCCACCCAATATGGCCGGTACAATTTGAACCACACCATCTATAGGAACAAAAGTTCTAAGCGGAAGAATAGGGTCGTTGTCGTTAATCTCATGAATGAGCACATTCACTATTGCGTCTTCGTCATCATCACCCACATAAAAAACGCTCTCCACAACGTCATTCACCTCGATAATCACGTTCACACTGTGTGCTGCATTTTCGCCTTCTACAGCTACATCTGCGGTAATGTAATAACGGCGGGAAGTTTCCTCCAATGAATCCGGTACTATGTAATTAGCGTCTAATAGTGGATAGTCAACATCCGTCCAATTTAATGTCCCACATCCGCATGCGTATACCGGATTTACGAATTCAGGATTTTTCTGACATCCCGATAGGGTTAGCACAGAAATCAGCGTGAGAGCCACACTACCTATAAAAAGTGTTCTTCTGAACATGGAAATGCATTTTGGTTTTGGAGGAGCGAAAATAAGCAAGTTCAGACAATTAACTGTAATCTGAAAGCTATTAACATGACGAATGCCCCTATGAATGGGTTGCCCGGACTTTTTCTTATTGAAAATCGGGGTAAAGAAGGTACTTTTTACGAATCTTCATGTAGTTATCCAAGCCGGGAGCCCAACTCTGGCGAATTTCATCAACTTTTTTGCCTGACTCTAATTGTTTTCTCAATTGATCCGTTCCTGCCAGCTTATCAAAAAAATCCGGTTTCGTTATAAATGATCCTTTGCCGGTGTACTCCTTATAGCTATCTACCAGCCAATCGAAGTACAATTTTTTTGCCGCGGAAAAGTATACAGATCCGAATTCTTGTAAATTATGGCCTTTGCATTCTACGTCCATATAGTCCGGTTTCGACGCAATTCCCGGTAGATCTTTTGGAATAAATGTAACATTTCCCGAGGGCATCGATGGGTAGCCAATAAGTTGAAAGGGTAAGTCGGTTCCTCGACCAACACTCATCGCTGTAGCTTCAAAAAGACAAAGTGAAGGGTAGAGGTATATAGATGCCTGGTTTGGTAAGTTGGGAGAGGGTCGAACAGGAAGTTCATACGAACTTTCATGGGTATAATTCAAACAAGTGATTACCTCTAGTTTACACGTCAATCCGCCTTTTAACCAGCGTTCTCCATTGATCATTTTAGCCAGTTCACCAATGGTCAAACCGTGCACAATGGGTATCGGATGCATACCCACAAAAGATCGAAATGTTGTATCGAGCACCGGTCCATCAACATAAAATCCGTTGGGGTTAGGTCGGTCTAAAATGATTACTTCCTTGTCGTTTTCAGCCGCAGCCTCCATCACATAGTGCATAGTGCTTATGTAGGTGTAAAAACGTGCACCCACATCCTGGATATCAAAAACGAGCACATCTACTTCGGAGATCATTTCGTTCGATGGTTTTTTGGTTGAACCATAGAGGGATTGAACCGCCAGACCGGTTTTTTCATCTTTCGTAGTTTTTACTTTTTCACCGGCACTGTGGTCACCTCGGAATCCGTGCTCGGGAGCAAAAACTCGGATAATTTTCACACCACTCGCCAGAAGCGTATCTACCAAATGATTATTTCCTACTAAGCTGGTCTGATTGGCCACAATAGCAACGCGTTTACCCTTCAGTTTTGGGAGCAAAATGTCCATTCGTTCGGCTCCAACAACGATCTTCTGAGGTTCTGTTGCTATGGTCGTTTGTTCCGATTTATCCGGAGATTTCGGAGCTGCACACGCTAAAGCAACCAGTGCCCATAAGAGTAAACTGACAAATACTTTCATGATGCGAAAGTCCTGAAAAAATTTCATTCCCACTTTGCTTGTCTACCTTTGAACCAACATTTGAGCCAACAATTGATCATACACCCAAATTGAGGATTTCAGGATTCATAGCTTCACGCATCATGAGAAGCGGCGATAAAAGCCAGTTCTCAAGACCTATCGTGCGTATTGCAACCACCGGAATAGCAGTGGGTGTGGCCCTAATGATAGTTTCTTTAGCCATAGTAAGAGGTTTTCAAGAGGAGATACGAAGTAAGGTAGTAGGTTTCGGCAGTCATTTTCAAGTGGTCGCCAATCTCGACAATTCGACCCGCGATTCGGAGAGTATGCTCATAGATACTCTTGTTTACAATGATCTCAAAGCCATCTCAGGGGTAAAACATGTACAGGTTTTTGCCACAAAACCAGGTATTCTCGAGGCCCCGGAGGCATTGCAGGGGGTAGTAATAAAAGGGATTTCTAAAGATTTTGATTGGTCTTTTTTTGACGATAAACTCGTAGAAGGGACTCGAATCAACGTTGATTCGGGAGATGCTCGTTTTGATATCATGTTGTCCACCTACATGGCAAAACGTATGCAAGTCAAAACAGGCGATAAAATCAGTCTGTATTTTATAAATAATGAGGCCGACACCCGACAGCGAAATTTTGTTGTGAGCGGTTTATATAATACGGGCTTGCAAGAATTTGATGAACAATACGTTTTTGTAGACCTTGCCCATGTGCAGCGATTAAGCGGTTGGGGTATGCAGGTACAACTGTATGTGGATACTACCGTTTCACAAAACGCATATAGTATTGAAGCTACCGCATACAACAGTGATGGCGATGAACAATTTAAGTGGTCTAACAAAGATTGGAAGGGAAGAGGCCCACATGTCTTTGAGACCGGAAGAGATACTTCTTTTTCTGTCATAGTTCGCGAAAATGCCGATCTCCCGGGCGACACGGCCTATGTAGACATTCGATATGCAGCAAACGATAACGGCGAACGTCAAACTATTCTTGAATATTCGAATAGTGGAGGAACAGAAAAATATTTTGTGGGTGGTTATGAAGTTTTGATTTCTGATTATGAAAACCTAACTTCCATCAACGATGAAATATTTAAGACCATTCCCTTTTTTCTGCGGTGTCAGGATGTACAAAGTCGTAGTCCTGAAATTTTTTCGTGGCTCGATATGTTAGACATCAACGTCATAATAATCATGGTGCTTATGATCATTATCTCGATGGTAAATATGACCAGCGCCCTTCTTATTTTGATTTTGGAACGACAAAATATGATTGGTGTTTTAAAGGCATTAGGAGACACTGATCGATCCATCATTAGCATATTTATCATTCACGCAATCGCCATCATAGGTAGAGGTGTTTTGTATGGATCACTCATCGGATTATTACTGATCTTTCTGCAGTGGAAATTTGAATGGGTAACCTTAAACCCCGAGGAGTATTTTGTAAGTGCTGTCCCTGTTGCGATTGAACCGTTTTATATTTTAATGATTGATGCCGGAACAGTGCTGATTTGCGGAGTGTTTCTGTTGGTGCCGTCCTTTTTGGTCACCAGAATTACACCTATCAAATCCATTCGATTTAATTAGAGTAAACCTAGATTTTTAATTCTCATTTTTGCACGAGCTATAAAACACAATGAAGTACTACGAAAATATCCTCAAGACCATCGGAAATACGCCTTTGGTAAAAATTAATTCCATCACAAAGGAAATTCCGGCTTTGGTTTTAGCAAAAATCGAAACAACGAATCCCGGTAATAGTATCAAGGATCGCATGGCGATAAAAATGATTGAAGATGCCGAGCGCGATGGTCGTTTAAAGCCCGGTGGAACCATCATAGAAGGCACGAGTGGCAACACCGGTATGGGTCTCGCTATTGCTGCTATTATCAAAGGGTACAAGTGTATTTTTACTTCTACTGATAAGCAATCGAAGGAAAAGTTTGATGCTTTGCGCGCCTTTGGGGCAGAAGTGATTGTATGTCCTACCAATGTGGATCCTGAAGATCCACGCTCATATTATTCAGTTTCATCGCGATTGATCAAAGAAGTTCCTAATTCCTGGAAACCGAATCAGTACGACAACCTCAGTAATTCATTGGCACATTACGAAAGTACCGGACCGGAAATTTGGGAACAAACGGATGGTAAAATAACACACCTGGTTGTAGGTGTTGGAACGGGTGGAACCATCTGTGGAACAGGAAAATATTTGAAAGAAAAAAATCCGAATATTCAAATACTCGGAATAGATACTTATGGTTCTGTATTTAAAAAGTACAAGGAGACAGGTATCTTCGATAAGGATGAAATTTATCCATACATAACAGAAGGCATAGGAGAGGATTTTTTACCGGCCAACGTCGACTTCAGTGTGATAGATTACTTCGAAAAAGTGACTGATAAAGATGCGGCCATCATGACCCGTCGAATCACTAAAGAAGAGGGGATATTCGCCGGAAATAGCGCCGGATCTGCTATGGCGGGTCTTATGCAAATGAAAGATCGTTTCAAAGAAGGTGATGTGGTAGTCGTTATTTTCCATGATCATGGTACACGTTATCTCGGAAAAATGTTCAACGATGAATGGATGCGCGATCGTGGATTTTTGAATGAGGAAAAGAAAGCTGCAAAACATCTAATCCATGCACATCGCGATCTTAAACTTGTGACGGTAAGTCCGGGTGAATTAGTTGGTCACGCCATCGATAAAATGCGCAAATATGATATCTCTCAAATTCCGGTAAAAGGTGATGAGGGTTTTGTTGGATCAATCGATGAAACAACACTTTTTAATTTGCTCGTAGAAAATCCGAATGCACTAGAGACGAGGATTGATGCCGTAATGAAGTCGCCTTTTCCGGAAGTAAATGAAGAAACTTCTTTTCAGGAAATCTCAAAAAAGATTAGCAAAGAAGTTCCGGCAGTTCTTGTAAAACTTGAATCAGGTGGTTATCACATTATCACTCGTCACGACGTGATTTCTGCGATTTAGTCAGGCTTTATATTCGAGAAAAGATTTGCGAATGATGCCAACGCATTCGTGTAATTGATCTTCGGTCATAACTAGGGGTGGAGCAAAACGAATGATATTTCCATGTGTGGGTTTAGCAAGCAGTCCGTTTTGAGCCATCGACATACATAGATTCCAAGCAGTTTTGCTTTCAGGACTATCGTTTATTACCAACGCATTCAGCAATCCTTTACCACGAACTAAGGTTATCAATGAACATTCACTTTTGAGTTTGTCCATTTCCGCGCGGAATATTTTACCCAGATGCTCGGCATTTTCTGCCAGTCTTTCTTCGCGAACCACATCCAACGCGGCCATAGCAACTGCTGCCGCCAAAGGATTACCTCCGAAAGTAGATCCGTGTTGACCGGGTTTAATGGTCAACATAATTTCGTCGTTCGTCAACACTGCGGAAACAGGATATGCCCCGCCTGACAATGCTTTTCCAAGAATTAAAATATCGGCATGCACATCTTCATGATCACAAGCAAGTAAACGACCCGTGCGCGCAATTCCCGTTTGAATTTCATCTGCAATAAAAAGTACCTTGTTTGCCTTGCAGAGCTCTAATGCCTTTCTTAAATAGCCATCGGAAGGAACATTTACACCTGCTTCTCCTTGAATGGGTTCCACCAAAAATCCGGCTACAGTAGGATCGGAGAGGGCCTTCTCTAAAGCGTTTAGATCATTGTATTGTACCTGAATAAATCCGGGAGTATATGGACCGAAATGACCAAATGAATCCGGATCCGAAGAAAACGAAACGATGGTTGTGGTGCGTCCATGGAAATTTTCCGAACAAACAATGATTTTAGCCTGCCCATCCGTCACCCCTTTTTTTTCATACGCCCACTTGCGGCACAACTTAATGGCTGTTTCTACAGCTTCAGCCCCACTATTCATGGGTAGAACTTTATCGTAACCAAAGTAGGAGCAGAGGTATTTTTCGTATTTCCCAAGAACACTGTTGTAAAATGCTCTGGAAGTGAGAGTGAGCTTCTGAGCTTGATCTATTAAAGCATTTACAATTTTGGGGTGGCAATGGCCTTGATTAACCGCAGAATAGGCAGAAAGAAAGTCGTAATACCTTTTGCCTTCGAGATCCCAAACAAATACGCCCTCACCGCGATCCAGGACTACCGGTAGAGGGTGATAATTGTGAGCACCATACTTGTCTTCGAGTTGTATGGCTGCCTCGGAATTAAAAAGGGTATCTTGACTTATCTGCATATTCATATTCTACGGATTTAAGAAATACAAAGGTAGGCATTTGAACCCCCAATTAGGGTCAATTTCTGGATTTTTGGGTTCCGAATGTCGTTCGCAAAGGGCCGACAGTATTACTATTCTGACAAATGAGGGTCAAAATTGAAGCACTTTAAAAAAAAATTCCCATCATTGTACTGAAAATCATCTCCAAACTTTTGCCGGTTTGGGCTAAGATAATCAAGGATACGACAGCGGGGAAATGGGAATTTTTGTGGCTCAAGAATGAAAACACGTTGTCGTACTAGGAGAGAAGACGACAACCCCCGGAAACCCCGCTGTCTTTTTTCTATCTTGTGTCTTGTACTTAGTCAATTCGTGTCTAGTTTTGCCGCTCATTAAAAAAAGCTTGAATCTATGGCTTCGAACGTCACATTTACTATGATTAAACCTGATGCCACCGGCGCAGGTCACACAGGAAAAATCCTCGACCAGATAATTGGTGCAGGATTTAAAATTAAAGCAATGAAATTGACCCAACTCAGCAAAGAAGAGGCCGGTCGTTTTTATGCAGTCCACAGCGAGCGATCTTTCTTCGGTGAATTGGTAGACTATATGACCAGTGGTCCTATCGTTGCTGCCGTTCTTGAAAGAGAAAATGCCGTAGAAGAATTCCGCAAACTCATTGGTGCTACCGATCCTCAGAAAGCTGAAGAAGGTACCATTCGTCGCCGCTTT
This sequence comes from Flavobacteriales bacterium, assembly GCA_044375415.1. Lineage (GTDB taxonomy): Bacteria > Bacteroidota > Bacteroidia > Flavobacteriales_D > Sanyastnellaceae > JAWXBG01. The sequence goes on along the minus strand of JBILMS010000001.1, from coordinate 140,248 downwards.
GCTGAAAGCATCGCTGCAAATGCAGTTCATGGTAGCGACAGCGATGAAAATGCACTGATCGAAGGAGCATTTTTCTTCTCTCAGCGTGAGCATGTCTAATTAGAAATTAAAATACATCATTCTGCACTTTTGCATAGCATGAATAAAATCAAAGTAGCCAATCCGATCGTCGAGATGGACGGTGATGAAATGACCCGTATCATTTGGACATTCATTAAAGACAAACTTATTTTTCCGTACCTCGAATTAGACATCAAGTACTACGATCTTGGTATTGAAAACCGCGATCTTACAGAAGATCGTGTGACAGTGGAGTCGGCAGAAGCTACTTTGAAATATAACGTTGCGGTGAAGTGCGCTACCATTACACCTGACGAAGCACGTGTACAGGAGTTCGGATTGAAAAAAATGTGGAAAAGCCCCAATGGTACTATCCGAAATATTATCGGTGGTACCGTTTTCCGCGAACCAATTATCTGCAACAATGTTCCTCGTCTCGTTCCCGGTTGGACTAAACCGATCAATATCGGCCGTCACGCTTTCGGAGATCAGTATAAGGCAACAGATACAGTTACAAAAGGAAAAGGTAAACTCACGATGACCTTTACACCCGAAGATGGGGGAGAAGTTCAGACATGGGAAGTCTACAATTTTGAAGGTGACGGTGTTGCTTTGTCCATGTACAACACGGATGAAAGCATCTACGGTTTTGCCCGCAGTTGCTTCAATCAGGCTCTGATGAGAAATTGGAATCTATATTTCTCAAGTAAAAACACGATTCTCAAAAAGTACGACGGTCGTTTTAAAGACATTTTCGAAGAGGTATATCAAAGCGAATACAAGGAGAAAATGGCTGCTGCCGGTATTACGTACGAGCATCGCCTGATCGACGACATGGTAGCCTTTTGTCTCAAAAGTGATGGCGGTTTTGTGTGGGCATGCAAAAACTACGATGGAGATGTACAAAGCGACATCGTAGCTCAAGGATTTGGTTCACTTGGATTGATGACTTCAGCCTTAATCACTCCCGACGGAAAAACGATGGAAGCAGAAGCTGCTCATGGTACCGTTACACGTCACTATCGCCAGCATCAACAAGGCAAAAAAACTTCTACAAATCCGATTGCCAGTATCTATGCGTGGACGCAGGGTCTTGCGTTCCGTGGAAAATTGGATGGCAACGATGAGCTTATACGTTTTGCGCAGACATTGGAAAAGGTTTGTGTCGATCTAGTAGAAGCCGGAAAAATGACCAAAGATCTAGCGGTCTGTATCCATGGCGATAAAACCAAAGAGGAACATTATCTCAGTACCGAAGATTTTCTCGATGCTATCGATGCAGAATTGAGAAACAGAATGAGCAAATAGTTTCATTCTTTCGTGGACATTCACCTCTTCATTTTGGAACCCAAGGGTCCCGAAGAAGACCCAAAGGAAACGAAGACAAGCATAGTATAGAACTATCTGTATTTTATTCGGTCGTTGTCCGAAACGAAAACGATCATAATTCTTAATACATAATTCTTAAAACAATTCCGCAACGTTTTCAAGTATCGTAATACCGACGCTTTTTCTTGTTCGGTGTCCTTTTTTTCCTGTTCAGCTATTTGGAATGATTCGATGTTTTTTAATCAAAACACCAATCAATTGACTTATTACTAATTGTTTATCTGCATTTGCCTTAGCCATAGTTCCTGGTCTTCTATCGCCAATTAATTGCCTGTTCCAAATACAGTCTCCAACTTTGTCCAACTTGAGTCTTGATTACTGACCACAGGTCGGCAAGAATTCCTGCTACTGCACATGGGACGAAAATCTAGGTTGGGTAATCCTTGGTAAATGTTGTCCCGGAACAAAAGCAGACCTGAGGTCGGTCATCAAAATTCACAGTAACAAGCACTAACTTTGTACTTATGAGAACATCTTCTTTTTCATTTTTCGCAGGGATATTAATCATCTCCACATTCATGATGGTGGGTTGTAAACATGAAATTCCTATGCCGGTGGATCCAGGAGTGGTGAATCCTCCTTATGTTAATCCGGATCCTTGCGACCCGGATTCCGTGTACTTTCAGAATTCGATCTTACCGCTGATTGCATCTTCTTGTGCCCAAGTGGGTTGTCACGATGCGATTACCCATGAAGAAGATTTGGTGTTAGACTCATATGCACACATCATGAGTGAAGGGCTTATTACACCTTATGATCCCAATGACAGCGAATTACTTGATGTACTCACAGAGACCGGAGAAGATTTGATGCCTCCCGTTGACAATGGCGGTCCACTGAGTCCCGAACAAATTGACATGATCGCATTATGGATTGGCCAAGGAGCTCAGAATAATTCGTGTATTGCTGATTGTGATACGAGCCTAGTTTCAACTTTCGCTCTTATTGTATCTCCAATTATCGAAAATTCTTGTCAAGGTTGTCACAGCGGAACCTCTCCGGATGGAAATTTATCTCTCACCAATTACGCAGAAATTTCGGCTTCGGCGTTAAACGGTTCCTTGATGAATTCTTTGCAAGCGTTAAATGGTGCTGTATTGATGCCTTACAATTCCGCCGGTCTAACCGAGTGCCAGATTACTCAAATTGAGAAATGGGTAAACGCGGGAGCTCCGAATAACTAGTTGGCGGTTTTTCGGGAACAGATGTCGCCACTACGTGGCTAGACTGAACGAACTTCTGTTTCTATTCCCGCAAACTCCAAACTGAAAAAGCCCCCCGTTTCCGGAGGGCTTTTGATATTGATTTGTCGAAGATTACTTGCGACCTTCTTCGAACTTTTCCATTTCCTTTTCAAAGGTTTCTTTGAACTTCTCGTAGTTGTAATCGGCTTTCAATTTTTCGTCTTTAGAAAGACCCGAGTTGTAGGCGTCTGCAATCTTTTGACCTGAAAGTTCAATCGCGATGTAGCTTACAAATGTACCGTCTTCACGTTGAGTAAGTTTCTCACAGATCTCAATGGCTCCGCGCAACTCTTGATCAACCAAGGTTCTTGACATTTCTTGGAAGGTTTCAGTAATCTCTTCTTTGTTGTTAAATTCAGTTGAGTTTACATAGTTGTCACCTACAATCTTCATGGTCGAGTTGATGGTCTTGGCCATTTCTGACTGTGCATTCGATCTTGCTTTTTTCTTGGCAGTCTCACGGTCCATAGACTCACCGGTTGCAGTAGCACGGAATGCTTCCGAGGTGCTTTTATAATTATCGCCGGTGCAGTATTCATTGATCAGAACTTCCCCGTTAGGCTTAGGTTCTTCAATGGCTTTTTTCTTCTTTCCACAGGCTACTCCAAAAACAACTATGGAGGCCATCATCAAAACTGAGGTAAAAATTTTCGCGTTCATAATGGTAGTATTTATTGTCATTGTTTGTTATGCATTTTCATGAATCGTGCCAAAATTACAAAATCGCTTCCAATAGGGCTTTCCCGATGGAAGATTCTATCTTTTCGGTCCCTTTTTTATAAGCTTCTATACCGGCGGCATCAAAATTTAATTGGAGGCCTTTGATATTATTCAACGACTCGCCATACACTGTTTGGCTGCTCACTTTTTCTTTCACAGAAATACTCATTTCTAAATAAGCAACGTGAAAACTCTGCGCCATCCCTCCTTGCGTAGTATTGGAACTGATCGAAATACTATAGTCTGCCTGATCTATACTGTCCACAAAACGGAGCCCTTGTGTGGTCAAGTATTTTTTCATGGCTGAAGAGAGTGTGCTGTGAGCCGATTGATTACCAAAATTTTTCTCATCGCTGGCAATGTAAAAAGAGGGTAATACGAAATCGATAGGAACCTGTTTCTTTTCTGTTTTAGTGTTCTTTAAAAGCGGTGACGTTATCTTTATATCTAAATCATTTCCGGCGAATACATCGGCATTAATTCGCAGCTCCATATTATTTTGCTTTACTGCAGGGTCGATATCGCTGACAGGAACCGCAATCAATCCTTTTTCGTCGCTGATCAATTCTTTAGGTTTACTAAATCGACCTTTATCATAATTATAGATGACGCTGACACCTTTAGCCGGAGTTCCATTGTATGTTACTCGAGCACTATAGGAGATGTTAAATTGGTTTTCCCTCGATAGCACTATTTTCTCAGAAGACAATTCAATCACTAATCCACTACACGCCCTTTGAATGGATGAATAAATTTCATTGTCCAAAAAAATCTCCTTCCCGGTTTCGTTTACAAAGGGATTGGTTTCACTCCAGTATTCTTTCATTTCTAGGAGTCCTCTCAAATAAAGATCTACGGCGGTGGGAATATTTGCCACTTTTTCCGCTTCCAAACCTTTCATGTAGTAATCGTTGGCAGCATTCAAGGCCTGCATCTTTTTCTCCATCTTCTGACGTTGGTATTCCGCTTTGTTCAGATGATAGTAAATCCAATATTCTTTTTCATTCTCCCAAATTCCGGCTACTTCGAAGTCTTTAATTTCCTCGTTTGTACTGGTACTTATGGTGGAAATAAATTCTTCGCTAAAGTTTTTATTCACTTCGAGAGAATTCAGGAAGGTGTTTCCTTGAACACGCACACTTATTTCTGTGGCAAGATCATTTAGTGCATTTTTCTTGGCAACAGCAGCATAGTCCAGGGGTTGCGAAATTTTGGAACAACTACCAATGCCAATGTAATTGGATGAATTTAAGGGGCGCTGCCCAACCCATTGCGGGGCAGGTTCATAAACGATAGTATTTTTTCCACCTACTACGTTTTTTTCACCGCCACAACCAACAGCAAAAATCAAGGCCGACAGCAAACCCACGAATATGTTTCGGGTGTTGTATGAATGTTGATATGTCAACATCTTTCTCATTATTTTATCAAGTTTCTTACAACTGCCTCAATTTGTCCGGACATACTTTTTGACATTGAATCAAATAGATCGTTCGACAATTCGGAAGCGCTGCGCAATTGCTGTCTACCGTTGATCATGTTCATCAAAGATTTGCGATCTTGTGCACTTAAGTTCGGACCACTTTGCGAGGCCGGATATAAATTTCCTGCGTCACCTTGATAGGTGGCATAAAGCACTTCGTCTTTGGAATCTTTTTCCATTATCTCGGTTTTAATCAACTCTCCGGTTGAAAGCGAAATTAGTTTGTATTGTATCGCAATATGGCAACGACTGTCGTTGTAATATTCAACGTAGGATGTCTTTTTGTATTTCGTTTCAAAGTACTCCTGACCTTCCGCATTTACCTTTTTTTCGCGGTAAGATTCATAACCTGTGCGGGTGGTATTGCGCAACTTGCCATTTTGAGCCTCATAGCTCAATACCGTTCCCGTAAGAATTGCTTGAGCTCCTACTAACTCTCCCACTTGAACTGCAGTTTGTTCGTCGATTACACCGGAAAGTTGCAGTTTCTGCTCTTGCAATATAGCCTGCATGTGTTCCCTATCTACAACTCGTAAAAATGGATCCTTGATTTTTGTCAACGCCTCTAAAGTATAGGCACTCATTTTTGCATCCATACCTTGCACACCGCTTGCGTTTTCATAAGGCAACAAAGCAATGGTATATGTTCCCTTATCGAGACTCTCTTGCTGTCTTACTCGTGCATCTTTATAGTCAGCTTTGCGCGCTATTACTTTTTGAAAGCTGTCATAGGCACTTCTGTACAAGCCGGCTTCGAACGATTTCATACCTTCGGAGTACAATGGTTCAAGGTATGCAACATCACCAAGTGTTTTTGTATCCTTAAAGTCCGGATCGAGTGTCTTAATTTCATTGAACTTCTTTTCGGCTTCTGTGTAGTTCTGATTCTCAAGTAATGCAGCCCCTTCGTCGTACAAATCGGCCATATAGGAGTCTTTTACTTCACGATAGTCGTTGGTATAGAAATCAACAATGTCAAGTGTTACCCCAACTCGAGCGATTTTATCCTTATAGTCGCGGGCTGCGTGAAAAGCATAAACAGCTTCTTTCTTGCCTCCAAAACTCTTCTCCTTGCTGAATTCACCGAGTTTTTGATTCAAAACCAATTGGCCGGTTTTTTTCATTCCGACTTGTGCGTCTACGTTGGTGCGTTTACGTTGAAGCGCGTTGTAATAACTTTCAGCTGCTTCATTTATCAATCCGCTAGCCTCCTGCTTTACCGCCATCTTCGTGAAGTGTTTAGTGCCCGAACACGAATAGATCAGGGTAGCGACTAGGATGGTGAGAGTAAAGTATTTCATATGTCAAACGTTTAAAATGGTAAAGTACACAGTAGCTTGGTCTATCAGGACCTAATGGTTGCAATTATTTATTTGCCTTTTGACTCGATGTAGGTATTCAGTTCTTCTGTGCTTGAACTGAAACCAAAGGCATCGGAAACAACAAATGAAAGTGCGAAAAGACTTAAAGTAAAGATCTGTTTCATGTGTCAAAAATTTGGGTTAAATTTAGTAGTATATGTCTTCCTTTTACCAACGCTATGCCAAAATGCTGCATGGCCGAACCATTGCGGGTTTTGAAGGGCGACTTGTTGCCTCTATCTTTGCCGTCCGGCGGACCTTATAATCCGGCCTTTTAATGAACGTTCTGTATGAGAAAAATTCTGCTTTTGGGTGCGGGAAAGTCCAGCTCTACTTTAATACAATACCTTTATAGTCACGGTGAACAGGAGAATTGGCTTCTCCGCGTTGGTGATGTGGATGCAGATACGGCAGCAGCTCGTTTTCCCGAATATGCGAGCATAGAGTGGTTTAGGTTGGATGCGAACAACATAGATCTATGCAGATCAGAGATTTCGCAGTCAGATTTGGTGATTTCAATGCTCCCGGCTTTTATGCATACCGCCATAGCCGGACTATGTATTGAACTGGCTAAGCACCTGATAACGCCGAGTTACGTTTCACCGGAAATGCAGCTTTTACATGCGGATGCGGTTAGGAAAGGAGTTATCTTTCTGAATGAAATGGGTTTGGACCCCGGAATAGACCATATGTCGGCAATGGCTATTCTCGACAATATTAGAGAAAGAGGCGGTGAAATGAAGTCGTTCGAGTCTTTCACAGGAGGCTTAGTAGCGCCGGAAAGCGATAACAATCCGTGGCATTATAAAATCAGTTGGAATCCGCGCAACATTGTAATGGCAGGTGCCGGAGGATCAGCGAAATACTTGCAAAACCACCGATACAATTATATTCCCTACCAACATTTATTTGAACGAACCACCCCTATAGATTTGGGTGATGACGGAGTATTTGAAGGGTACGCAAATCGGGATTCTCTAAAATACAGGTCTGTTTACGGACTGGATGCTATCCCGTCCCTTATTCGTGGTACGCTCAGAAAATCTCCTTTCTGCAAGGCCTGGAATGTTCTGGTGAATATTGGACTTACCGATGAATCTTTTGAAATTGAAAAGCCGGAGAATCTTTCGTGGTGTGATTTGCTCTGTGCTTTCACGGGGCAATCTGATGAAAGTTCATTGAAGGCCTACATTATTGCAACGTATAGGGTTGATGACGAAGTAATGAGTATGCTCGATTGGCTGGGGTTATTCTCGGATCGTAAAATCGGATCTAAGACTTGTACTCCGGCTCTGGCACTGCAGTGGCTACTCGAAGAAAAGTGGAAGTTGAACCCCGAAGACAAAGATATGGTGGTAATGTATCATAGGTTTGTATATACACTTGAAGGCAATACGTACGAGCATATTGCCACCCTCGTGGATATTGGATCGGATGCAATTCAAACTAGTATGGCGCGCACGGTGGGCTTGCCTGTGGCAATTGCGGCCAAAATGATATTGAATGGAAAAATTACTACGAAAGGCGTTTTAATGCCCGTGCAAAAAGAAATTTACCAACCTGTGCTCGACGAACTTACATCGCTTGGTATTAGATTTACCGAAACACTCCGTGTCATCTGATGGCTTTACGTTTATTATATGTGCTTGTTTTGCTCGTTTTTGCTCTTGAAGTAGGAGCGCAACGAATAAAGTGTCCGGAAATCCCGGCTGAGCATAATTGGAACAAGGCAGAAGACTACAGGAAGGACTCCGTTTTTGTAAGTGAATGCCTCGCTTGGTTATGCCAAGCACCCTTATATAAAAATCTGGAATGTAGAAGTCGGGTCAATATTTATGTGATGGAATGGCTTGCCGGAACAACCGGTATAACAATAGATGTAGATTCCAGGGCATTGCCTTTTGCTGAGGAAAATCCTGAACTGCTCTATTCATTTATTCATGGTATGGCTTTGTTTAAAATGAAAAATAGAGGTTGTGAGAACGTGGATGAAATGCGAATACAAGGTCTAAAGGCAGTGAGTAAACTCATTGAGCAAGAAGAAGAGATGAAACGCAGCAAGTCAGTGAAACAATTGATGCGCATGAGCAAGAGCGATAAAAAGTTGAACAATTATTATCAAAAGCTGGTTTCTCCCAAACAATGAAATCGTTTGAAATACCTTCAAAATATCGATCCGGATTTATCGGAAAGGTAAAAGCTCATGTAAAACTTTCAGATCCGCGAAAGCAAAATCTAGAACCCGCAGAATTAAATTTTGGAGAATTTACTTTAATTCTTCCTCGCCATTTTGGATTTTGTTATGGTGTCGAAAATGCTATTGAAATCGCCTACAAAGCTGTTCGTGAAAATCCCGGAAAGCGAATTTTTTTAATAAGTCAAATGATACACAACCCTGTTGTGAATACAGATTTATTAGAAATGGGCATTCAGTTTTTAATGGATACGGACGGCTCGCAACTTGTGCCATGGAGTGAACTGGAAGAAGGAGATATCGTATTGATTCCCGCTTTTGGAACAACGTTGGAAATAGAAGAAATTCTCAGAAGTCGAAGGGTTGAAATAGAAAATTATAATACTACGTGTCCTTTTGTAGAAAAGGTCTGGAAACGTTCATCTGAAATTGGCACAAAAGGCTACACGATAATAATTCACGGAAAATCAAAACACGAAGAAACGCGTGCTACGTTTTCTCACGCATCGGAAGCTGCACCATCTATTGTAATTCGCAATATTGATGAAGCAAAACTCTTGGGCGAATTTGTAATGGGGACAAGAAACTCGGAGGGATTTTTTGAATTATTTAAGGGAAAATATTCCGATGGTTTCTCACCTGAAAGAGATTTACAACGTGTAGGTGTCGTAAATCAAACTACCATGCTCGCAACAGAAACACAAGAGATCGCCGATTATTTTAAGTCGCTGATGGAAAAAAAACATGGCGAAGAATACAGAACATTTTTTGCCGATACACGCGATACGCTCTGTTATGCCACCAATGATAATCAAGATGCCACTCGAGCAGTACTCTCTTCTAATGCCGATATAGCTATTGTTGTGGGTGGATACAATAGCAGCAATACAGCTCAAATTCACACTATACTTTCTTCGGCTTACCCGTCCTTTTTTATTGAGGGTGCAGATGCTATTCAAAGTCAATCGGAGATGAATCATTTTCTCTATGATTTGCAAAAAAGGGTATCTGGCAAGTGGCTTCCGGAAAAAACACATCCACGCATTATTCTTACAAGTGGAGCAAGTTGTCCGGATCGACTGGTAGATGAAGTAATGATGAAGATTAAATCTCTTTTTCCAAACAGTCTTGAACCGAATGAAGTCTTTAGCAATTACATAGATTTGCAATCGTGAGAATTGCTATTATTTCCACCTTTCATCCTTATCGCGGAGGCATTGCGCAGTTTAATGCGTGTTTGTATAGGGAACTTGAAAAACAGGGACACGAAGTAATTGCATTCAATTTTAAGAGACAATATCCATCTCTTCTTTTTCCCGGCAAAACGCAGTATGTAGAAGGAAATGATATTGCAGACATCATTCCCTCTGATCGCGTGTTGGATAGCATCAATCCTTTTTCATGGGAGAGAACATTCCACCGAGTAAAAGCAGCAAAGCCGGATCTCGTGATTGTTCGTTATTGGATGTCGTTTCTATCTCCTTCTTTGGGATATGTGAGTGGAAGGCTTAAAAAGCAAGGTATTCGGGTGCTCGCCATTACCGATAATATCATACCTCATGAACCAAAAGCATGGGATCGTCCTATGGCACGTTTCTTTTTGAAAAGAGTGAACGCTTTTGTGGCAATGAATCAGGAGGTAAATCAAGTTGTGGACTCACTTTGCCCCGGCCTCAAGGGAACGATTCTACATCATCCGGTGTATGATCATTTTGGTGAAAAAATGAATAGGGAAGTGGCTTTGGAGAAACTACAAATCCCAACGGATCGTAAGATTTTACTTTTTTTCGGTTTGATCAGAGATTATAAAGGTCTAGATATTCTAATCGACGCTTTTTCCGGACTGTCGAGCGACTATCATTTGATCATTGCAGGGGAGGCCTATGGAGATTTTGCCGACTATCGGCAAAAAATAAATGAGTCGCCCCTGAGAGATAATATTTCCCTTTTTAACGAATACATACCGGATCAGCAAGTCCCTCTGTTTTTTTCCGCTTCCGATTTGGTAGTATTGCCCTATCGAAGCGCAACACAAAGTGGTATTACTGCAGTAGCTTTTCACTTCGAAAGACCTGTCGTTGCCACCAATGTCGGGGGCCTGGCCGAGGTCATTGAACATGAAAAAACAGGTCTGATCGTCGATAACACCGAAGTTTCACAAATTAGGGAAGCTATTCTTCGCTTTTTTACCCTGCGCGAAAGCACTGATTTTATTGGGAATATCCGAAATCACGTCAAAAAGTTCAGTTGGAGCGCTTTTGTGGAAGCATTGTTGAAGTTTTCCGCTAGTATCAAATAAGCCTTTTCGCGGGCTGCCCGTAATTTTGGCGTTTCTTATATGTCTGATATCATCAAACTATTACCCGAAGCCGTCGCAAATCAAATTGCTGCGGGAGAGGTTGTGCAGCGCCCGGCGTCTGTAGTAAAAGAATTATTGGAAAATTCCATTGATTCAGGTGCTAGCGTTATAAAGTTAGTGGTAAAAGATGCAGGGAAAACCTTGGTTCAAGTCACCGACAATGGGACGGGAATGTCAGCCACGGATGCACGTTTGAGTTTCGAGCGGCACGCAACCTCCAAGATTACGGGGTCCGATGATCTGTTTAGCATCCGAACAAAAGGTTTTAGAGGCGAGGCTTTGGCCAGTATCGCAGCTATAGCTCAAGTTGAAATGAAAACTATGCTTCGCGGTTCTAATTTGGGTACGGAAATCATCATGGAGGCCTCCAAAATCAAGGAACAGCACCCCATTCAATGCCCTGAAGGCACTAGCATCTTGGTGAAAAATTTGTTCTTCAATGTCCCCGCTCGCAGGTATTTTCTGAAAAGTGATCAGGTAGAATTGCGACATATCATTGATGAATTCGAACGTGTGGCTCTTACACACCCGGAAGTTGAATTTAATTTTACGCACAACGGATCAGAAGTAATGAGTCTTCCGAAAGGCACAGCTCGTCAGCGAATTGTGCATGTGTTCGGAAATAAGTACAACGAAAAACTAGTTCCTGTTGAAGAAGCAACTGCCATCGTCAACCTCAGTGGCTTTATCGGAAAACCGGATGCATCGCGCAAAACGAGGGGCGAACAGTTTTTCTTTGTGAATAATCGATTTATTCGAAACGGTTATTTACATCATGCCGTGATGAGTGCTTACCAAGATCTATTACCAAGTGGCAATTTTCCGCTGTACTTTATTTATTTGGAAATAGACCCGACTCAAATCGATATCAATATTCATCCTACCAAAACAGAAATTAAATTTCAAGATGAACGAGCTATTTACGCCATTCTGCACGCCGGTGTCAGGAGGGCTTTAGGTCGTCATAATATTTCGCCGACACTCGACTTCGAACAAGATCAGGCGGTGAATCAACCTGCATTGTCCGGTAGTGCATTTCCGGGGGAGCCCGCTATTGCCATCAATCATCATTTTAATCCCTTTCACAGTGGAAATTCGGTAGGTGGTGGATCAAAATCTTCGCCTATGCTCGAAAGAGTGGGGAGGGAGGTTTGGAACGAACCAAAACAGTCTAGTAATTCCGATTGGACGGAGTTGTTTGAGATTACCCAACAAGTGAGGTCGGGTCAGCAAAGCGAAACACAATTAGTAGAAAACGAAATTGTATTTGAAGCAGACGAAGATTTGCATTTGATTCAATTTCATGGAACCTATATTTTCTTTCAGCATGTTACCGGAACAGTCATAGTAAATCAGAACCGAGCTCATGAAAGAGTTTTGTATGAAATGTTTTTGCCACGAACGGGGCAGGCACATATCCATATTCAGAAATTACTTTTTCCGGAAGAGTTGCAGGTTTCCCTTTCCGATAAGCAATTAATATCGGGCTGGAAAAATGATTTGGCAGATATGGGCTGGGAATTGGACGTTTTGGATGATCAGGTAAATGTGACAGGAATACCGGCAGAATTAGCGGTACAAAATGTGCAGTCCGTTTTTGGAGAAATGCTTGATCAGTTAAGAGATTTGGGTACACCCGATCGAGAGGTATTGAGAGAGCGAATGGCTAAAAGTTTGGCAAAAAATACAGCAATACGGAAAGGTCAAATGTTGACTAAACCTGAAATGCACGACTTACTTGCACGCCTTTTTGATTGTGAACAACCCTATTTTTCACCTGCCGGAAAGCCGGTAATGATCACGCTGGATTTACGTTATCTTGAGCAAATATTTAAATGAAATTATGTTCGAAAGGATTCCGCTTGTTGTAAAAAATATCATCATCATCAATGTGTTATTCTGGCTTGCAAGTCAGGTATGGCCCATGATGTACCCGATTTTTAGTGGCCATTACTGGATGTCGGAGGAGTTCGCTCCTTGGCAAATCATAACGCATATGTTTATGCATTCTGACACATCGATCGGACACTTGTTTTTTAATATGTACGGTCTATTTGTTTTTGGAACATTACTAGAGCAAGTTTGGGGTCCGAAACGTTTTCTAGTTTATTACTTGATCAGTGGACTCGGAGCGTTTGCTCTGCATATGGGTATAAATCATTTTGAAGTACAAGCATTAATAAATGAAGTTGGGCCGAGCGGATTAAATGCTGTTATGAGCGATGGTTTGGATGCTCTTCGCGTAAATAGAAATTTCGAAAATGCCGATTTGGCAAATCTGAACCTTGGCATTAATGGTTCTATAGTGGGTGCTTCCGGTTGTGTTTTCGGAGTATTGCTCGCATTTGGAATGCTTTTCCCAAATATGGAATTGATGCTTTTGTTTCCACCCATTCCGATCAAAGCCAAATGGTTTGTATTTGGATACGGTGCTATTGAAGTTTTATTGGCTATGAGCAATCGACAAGGAGACAATGTGGCTCACTTTGCTCACATCGGGGGTATGCTCTTCGGATACATCCTTCTTAAAATCTGGCAAAAGCAAGGAATTAGATTGAATTGAGCATCCTGAACGACATAAAGAAATTCTACACCAAAGGTGGTAATACAGAGAAAATTCTCTTTGTAAATACGCTTGTTTTTATCATCCTGCAATTGGTGCTTTTGGTCATTTATTTGTTCAATCAAAAAGTGGCTTTAAGTTATTTCGCGGCAGGAACTTTCCTGTCTTCTACTTCATCCATTCCGGTTCTTGCGACCAAACCATGGAGTATCATTACTCACATGTTCACTCATCTCGAACTCTTGCATTTTTTGTTTAATATGCTTGTGTTTTATTTCGCAGGCGGTTTGTTTGTTATGTACTACTCACAACGTGAATTGTGGAAGCTGTATTTATTAAGCGGCCTCAGCGGATTTATTTTATTTGTTTTTGCGTTTAATGTCTTTCCCGTGTTCCAAGAAATTAATCCGCTTACGACCATTTGTGGTGCTTCGGCATCTGTAATGGGCATTTTGGTGGCCGGTGCTATGGCAGATCTGAAGAGAAAAGTGAGGTTGTTCGGAATCGTGGAAGTCGAAATACTTTGGGTGGTCTTAGGTCTCTTGCTGTTAGATCTTGTAAGTATTAAATCCGGAAATAATAGCGGTGGACATATAGGTCATTTGGGTGGAGCTCTTTTCGGCTTTCTATTTGTACAAACCAGAAAAAAAGGTATCAACATGACAGGTTGGCTCGATAAAATTCTAGATGGAATCAAATCACTTGTTGGTGGCTCGAAAAAAGGAAAAGCTCCCAAGAAAAGATTTGAAACAGACGAAGAATATAATGCTCGAAAAAAGGCAAATCAAAAAAGGATAGATCTTATTTTGGACAAAATTTCTCGCACGGGTTATGAGGGTTTGACGAAAGAGGAAAAGGAGTTTCTATTTACTCATTCACAGAAATAGTAACGTGAATTCGGATAAACCCACCAAAAAGAAATCCTTACTCAACAGATTAATGTTCTATCTAAATCTGTTGGCCATTGCAGCTTTGTTGCTTACCTATCTTAGCTTTCATATTTCTCCAACTAAGCTGGGCTATTTTTCGATCATTGGACTTGGTTACCCTTTGATCTTGCTAGCCAATGTGGGTTTTGTTGTTTTTTGGTTACTTCGAAAATGGAAATACTCATTGTTTTCTCTTCTCATTATTCTGATGGGTTTTAACCATGTGCGAAGTTGCATCACTTGGAATAGTGCGGAACCATTAGAAGAGGGTCGGCAGAACATTTCTGTCATGAGTTTTAATGCCCATCTGTTTGGTGTGTATTGGTCTAAAAAGAATTCGGCACGTGATAGTATTTATGCGATGCTTCGACGAGAAAGTCCGGATATTATCTGTTTTCAGGAGTTTTATCAGCGTGATGAAAAACCCGAAATGCACCATCGCGAAATTCTAATGGATAAATTGAAGTTGGCTTATTTTCATGAAAGATATACGCATGCTACTTCCGGAAAGGAATATTTCGGGGTAACGATTCTTTCGAAATACCCTATCGTTCACAAGGGCTACATCCCTTTCGAAGGTGATGCCAATAATTTCTGTATTTATGCGGATATAAAAGTGAAAGGGGATACGGTTCGAGTGTATGATGGTCACCTTGCATCTATTCGTTTTCAGCAAGAAGATTATGCTCTATTTGATGAAAACACCAATACAGAAGAAGTTGAGAAAGGCGCCATGCGTGTAGCGAGATTGTTGCGAAAAGGTTTTAGGAAAAGGGAAGAGCAAGCATTAAAAGTGGCCGAAAGTGTGGCGAAAAGCCCTCATCCTGTGGTGTTATGCGGCGATTTCAATGACACGCCTGTTTCCTACTGTTACAATGTACTTACCGAAAATTTGAATGATACTTTCGTGGAAAAGGGCAACGGGTTAGGCAATACCCATATCAGTAATATTCCGGCAACGCTTCGCATAGATTATATCCTAACAAGTCCTGCGATTCAAGTAATGGATTATACAAGAGTCCCTCAAAAACTTTCGGATCATTATCCAATAGTTGTCGAGCTTGGCTTATAAAAAAAATCCCCTCGGATGAACCGAAGGGACTATATGAAGAGCTTGCGGGTTTCTAAACTAATTTCTTATTTGTAGCGAAGCTTTTGACCTGGACGAATCACTTTTTTCTGTGATATCCCATTCAACTTGCAAATCGCTTTGATGCTAGTTCCACGTTTTCTCGCAATGGAGGAAAGAGTTTCGCCAGATTTAACAGTGTGAAATTTCTTCGCTTTGTTACTTGCAGCAGTGTTCTTAGCGACTAATTTGGAGTGGTCAAAATCTTTTTTAACCACATCCACTTCCCAATCACGAAGTTTCATGGTGGTAACATCGAGAATTTTATTTGGATTTAAAGGTTCTCCCAAATAACGAACTTCGAAGTGCAAGTGAGCACCATATGAGCGACCGGTATTTCCTCCCAAACCAATTAACATTCCGGCTTCCACGTAATCACCGGGTTTTACTTTGCGCTGAGAAAGGTGAGCATAAAGTGTTTCCAAGCCATTTGGGTGACGAATCACAACGACATTTCCATAGGAAGAGTGGTACTCAGAAATTCGAACCATTCCCTCGAAAGCGGCAGAAACTTCATCGCCGGTTTCTAAGTCAATATCTACACCATAGTGCATTCTACCATTACGAGGACCAAAATCAGAAGTCAATGCCCCTTGAACCGGGTATTCGAAATCGCAGTTCTCGCGACACAACGTGAATGATACAGTATCAATCAAATTGGTCTGAGCAGTTTTGTGTAAGAATAAATTTCGAGTATCCCAATGACAATAAGTGTCATAAGCGGGTATATTCCTCAGGGAGTCATTGACATCCCATAGACCGAGGTCTAATGAACTCTCACTAAAGAGTGGGTCATTGCTAAATTCCTCTTCCTCACCACCTCCGAAGTGTATCGTAGAGTCCGATTCCAGGTCGGTTTCTACTACTTCTTGTTGCGCTAAAGCACCTAATGGTAAAAGAGAAAGAAGGAAAATCCAGTATTTCCTATGCAGGTTTATCATCATTGGCGAAATTACTATTATGATTCACTTGTACAATCCTTGAGGTTCTAAAACTTGTCAACGAAACGTTAAACTATTGACTATGGTTAACTCATATTCTACCAACATTCGTTTTCAGTCGACATATGCCCTTAAGTGCCCGTTGAATGGGAATACACGGAGAGGTCATTCTTGAAGTCTCAGTGAACATTGACTTGCCAAGAACCGTTTATACTTTATCTACCTTTGCCATCATTGTAATGCTACTGACTTATGAAATGTTTATATGACTTTGAAATTCGCACCATTCAGGGGGATTTCCTAGACTGGAATCGCTTTAAAAACAAGAAAGTACTCCTCTTCAATACGGCCTCCGAATGTGGTTATACCCACCAACTCGCCGGACTAGAACAGTTGTATCGAGATTATAAAGGTCTTGAATTTGAGGTGATTGGCGTGCCTTGCAACGATTTTGGAGGACAGGAACCGGGTTCTGAACAAGAAATCTTGGAATTTTGCCAAAGGAATTTCGAAGTCAGTTTTACGCTGACTGAAAAGGTAGCAATCCTAGGCCCTGAGGTACATCCACTGTTTAAATGGCTTCAATTGAAGTCCGAAAACGGAGTAGGAGATTATCCTGTTACCTGGAATTTTCAGAAGTTTGGAATTGACGAAACCGGGCGATTAGCCCAAGTCTTTTCTACAGTTATGGAACCACAACACAAGGATATCGTAAATTGGATTTCACAGACTCTACTGTTTTAATATGCCGGAACAACTCGATATATTGGTATTATGTGCTCATCCCGACGATGCTGAAATTTCGGCCGCAGGGACTTTAATACAATGTATTCGGAAAGGATACAAGGTGGGGATTGTCGATCTAACCATGGGTGAATTGGGTACTCGGGGTTCCGGACTCCTGCGTATCGAAGAAGCAAAGAATGCTTCAACTTATATGGGCCTTACCATTCGCGAAAATCTAAACCTGGGCGATGGTTCTTTTCAAAATGACCACGCGACCCGTTTAAAAGTCATTGAATGTTTGCGCCGATATCGTCCGAAAATTGTTCTTACGAATTCTAAGTCGGATAGGCACCCGGATCATGGGAAAGGCGCTGAATTGGTTGTTGAGTCTTGTTTTTATTCCGGTCTATCGAAACTAGAAACGACTTCGAATGGAGTTATTCAAGAAGCGTGGAGACCCACTGCGGTGTATCACTTCATTCAGGATTATTATCACGAGCCGGATTTTGTTATGGATATTACAAGTGTTTGGGATCAGAAAGTAGAAGCGCTTAAATGTTACAGCTCTCAATTTTTTGACCCATCGTCACAAGAACCGCGAACACCTATTTCCGGAGAAGATTTTTTTGATTTTTTGAATTCACGTGCTCGCGAATTGGGTAGAGCAGCAGGAATGACTCTAGCAGAAGGTTTTGTTTCAGCCCGAAGAATCGGAGTCAAAGATTTTTTTGATCTAGTCTAACGCAGATTTTCAAAATCACTTTTGTGAAGTTTCAAGTCTTGGAACGTCACTTTTTCTAATCGCCTAAATGTGATCAAATGGTAAATAAAATTGCCAAGTAGGGCCATGGAAAATGAGATAGATGCTCCTTCAAGACCATAGTCGTCCATAAGAATAAAAACGGAAATTAATCCAAGGACAAGTCCAATAGCAGAACCCCACATGTTGTGTCGATGATTGCCGGTGCCGGAGAAGTAATGACTAACAATCATTGTACATGCGTGCAAAAGAATCATAGGAGATACAATGAGTAATGCTCTATGAAGTCCCTCAAGGTCGCGTCCGAAAATAATTTGATAAAACGAATCAGGTAAAAATGCAGCAATAATCACTAACGGAAAAGTGAACCAAAAGGATAGTTTAATCATCGATAAAGTCAATTGTTTTCGGTACACATGATTATCTGTATTCGATAACCTTGAACCTAAAACGATGCTCATACTTTTTCCAATATTCCAAATGGCTTCTGCTGCGTACAGCACAAGAGAGAATATGCCGACGTAAAAAAGTGAACTCATTTTTTCAAGAAAAATCAGGGAAAAGCGGAGGTTAAAGAGATGAAGAATATTTCCACCTTGAGAGTACAAACCCAATGGAAATATATCTGCAAAAGTTTTATTCCATGGTTTATTTTCTCCATCATCGAGCCATTTTCGACAGACGATTAAACTCAAAATAACGGTTGCTCCAAAAGAAATGTAAAGGGAAAGGATAAAGGAGAAAATTTCCGGTAAACCAAGGAGGATATAAAATACGGCGAGTGAAATCAAGAGTGAAATCAATTGTACCGAAATCAAAAAATTATAAGTGAGAATTTTTTCTTTGGAAAGAACGATCTGATGAAGAAAGAAAAATAAAGATTGAAATAAACCAAGAAAACAAACGTGAATGAGTAATGTGGAGTCAAGAAATCCAAAAAGCCATAGTAGTGGAAATCCGAGAAGGGCACAGAAGCTTGCCCAAAGCAAAGCAGGACCTACCACCGCTTTTGCGCCTATACGAGGAAGAAGAAAGACCAAAACGCCTCCACCAATAATGCTGCTAAATGAAACGATAATCAGAATTCCTAAATTAATTAGTGAAGCTTCACCCTGTCCTTCTTGTCCGAGATAACGCGTGTTCAACATGACTACCCCGAGAGTAGCAACTAAGACAACGAGTTTTGCTCCAAAGGAACTGAGGATATTCTTAATCACCTTTTTTTATGAATAGCTTCGTTGTACAAAGTAGTAAATTGTTCTTGAATGCTCTTTACACTAAATTCCTTTAATGCATAATCCCGAAGTTGTGTGGCATTAAACCGATTAGCTTGATTCATACATTGCTCGATCACCATGTATAGCGCTTGTTCGTCGCGTTTTGGAATTAGATAGCCCTGTTCAGACTTGAGATGCTCCCGTATTCCTCCGACATCTGTTGCTATAACGGGGAGTCCGGTACTATATGCCTCAGAGATCACACATGGGAAATTCTCGTAATTACTGAAGAGGACTAAGACATGAGATTCTTGCATTTGTTTCAGAACTTCTGCCGATGGAATTGTACCCATGAATTGAATCGTTTCTTCGGGTATATTCAGCTCTCGTGCATAGAGGCGGTGCTCCTCCAAAGGTCCATCACCTGCTACAGTGAGTTGAACGTTTAAATATGTTTCAGTCACTTTTTTCCAAACCCGAAGTATACCGCTTACATTTTTGTGTGGGTCGAGTAAATTGGATAGGTGGAGAAAACGTCTTGTATTTTGATTTTTAGTTGGGTTCGGAATAAAAAAATCGGTATCAACTACGTTGGTCACCACCCTGTATTTCGACTCATTGTTTTTACTCAAGCCTAATTTTTTCATTGATTGAGCAAGATTTTCGGTCACCGGACAAATGAAAGAAGCCTTTTGTGCAGCCCACTTCGACATTCGCAAGACCCTATTGGCGGGTACACCCCGTTCGGCGATATCAAAGCCGGTCCAATGTTCAGTAACAATAAAGGGAATTCTCCACTTCTTGCTTAGTCGCAAAGCTTGCCATACGTCCGGCCAAAAGACATTATGGTGAATGATGTCGAATGGTTTTTGACTTTGTTTCTCTATATAATGAATTCCTTTTTTGAAAGCGCGCCATCGATTCCAAGTGGAAAACCCTGATTTGGCATAATAGCAAATAACTGTATGCACCCCATTGACTAGCTCATAACTGAATTTTTCTTTTGGTGTTTTTGAATTCGCTGAAGTCACATAAATGAGCCATACCGTGTGTTTGGTGGCTACTGCTTCGGCGTGACGACGTACAAAATTGCCTAATACAGGGTCTTTTGGTGAAGGATACCAGCTCGAGGTAAAGAGGACCATTAATGAGTCTTTCGACGTTATCATTACAGGCAAATGTACGGCCCGAGCGTGTTTTGCGAATACTGTAAAGATTGATCTTGTAGAATTGAAGGAATAGTATTTTCTTTGCACCCCCGAAAAGGGAAAAATGGTGGCTTTAGCTCAGCTGGTTAGAGCATCGGTTTGTGGTACCGAGGGTCGTGGGTTCGAACCCCATAAGCCACCCCAAAGTCCCCTTGGCACTGCCGAGGGGATTTTTTATTTTAAAGCTTTCTCAATCCCATTCACATAAACTTCGATAACATTCAACTCTTTCGCCGTAGCTGAACCTTTGAATCCTGAGAAGTCGGTATATGAAATCAGTTGATTGTACTGTGTCAAAAAGTCTTTGGCAAGAGGAAGATAACTCCAATGCCAAGCTTCTTCATTGTATCCGGTTCTTCCATTTTCTTTGGAGGTGTAGGTTTGATAGAAGCCAAAGGAAGCTGCATTTTTCTGAAGCCAATCGTACACCTTTTTACCATTTCCGGTTTTGAAGTAGGAAGGCTCAACCGAATTAAAATCGAGATCAGTTCCCCAATGATGCCTGCTCGTTCCGGGCATCGAACTGTATTTCAAAATGTCCGAAGCGATGTCAGCATCCTTCCAACCCTTGTATTTCGCGCCATTCCACTTCCTTTCCCAAATACCTTTTTGATAATCATAATTGCGAGTGGCCGACAAAACACTGAGCACAACCCCTTCTTTTTTCGCAGCCTCCGCCATTTTTTTTACTTGCTCATAGACCTCCGTGCGCAAGTAAATTCCGGTTTTAGATGTTAATGTGCATTCAATCAAAGAAAAACTTTCATGTTTTGGCGGATCGAATTTCCCAAGAAGTTCTTCTTTCGTAAGCACAATACTCTCATGTGCCGAGTTATTCAGCAGGCAAGAAATAAAAGCTATTTGCAAAAGGTGGAGCATGTTATGTCTATTTCAAAAACAGGACCACTTTACAGATCGAAAACTTAATGACCTTTGGAGGCAAGGTATCTTTCAGCATCCAAGGCAGCCATACATCCTGTACCCGCAGCAGTGATAGCCTGACGATATACTTTATCGGCAGCATCGCCTGAAACAAATACACCTTCAACATTTGTTTTCGAGGTGCCGGGAGTGTTTACAATGTAACCTTGTTCATCTGTATTGATCCAAGGTTTAAATACATCTGTATTAGGCTTATGACCAATAGCTACGAAAAATCCGGTTACTGCGTAATCTTTTAGTTCACCCGTGAGGCGGTTTTTCACACGAATTCCCTCTACACCCTGATCACCTAAAATATCTTCTGTTTCCGAGTTCCATAGTATCTCAATATTGGCCGTGTTTTCCACTCGGTGCTGCATGGCTTTGGAAGCACGCATTTTATCGCTGCGAACAAGCATGTAAACTTTCTTGCAAAGTTTGGCTAAGTAGGTCGCTTCTTCCGCAGCCGTATCGCCGGCTCCGACAATCGCGACGTCTTGTCCACGATAGAAAAATCCGTCGCAAACGGCACAAGCACTTACTCCACCCGCATTGTTGCGCAAACGTGTTTCATTGGGCAATCCTAACCATTTGGCTGAAGCACCGGTAGCAATGATAACCGCATCTGCAGCGATGGTGTGTTTTCCATTGTCTATTTCTAACACATGCACAGGACCGCTAAAATCTACTTTGGTGATCCATCCGGCGCGTATGTCGGTACCAAAACGGGTAGCCTGATTTTTTAGGTCCTCCATCATTTCCGGACCTTTAATTCCTTGAGGATACCCCGGGAAATTATCCACTTCAGTTGTTTCCATTAATTGACCTCCGGGCTGTATTCCTTCGTACATGATCGGTTTCATATCAGCACGCGCGGCATAGATAGCGGCGGTATATCCTGCAGGACCACTTCCTACAATAAGACAATTAACTTTTTCTTTGGCTTCGTTCATTTCTTTGCTTGTTTTTTCTAATGGGGGCGAAAATAGTTAGAACCTACCTTTCGCCGTGTGACTTGAAACACAGTCTATTTTTTAGGGGTTTAATGATTTTCTCAAAAACTCATCCCAAAGTACATCTTCCGGAGGAGGAGCTACAATAGTGATAGGTGTTTTTTTAACTGGATGTATAAACTGAATTTGTCTTGCATGCAAGTGAATCGCAGCGTTCTCATTGGTTCGAGCACTGCCATACTTAACGTCCCCTTTAATGGGGCATCCCAGACTGCTTAATGTGGCTCTAATTTGATGATGACGGCCTGTTTTGGGATATACTTCGATAAAGGTGTAGTGTGTTCCTTCACCAATTATTTTGTAGCTCAATTCACTTTCTTTACGATCGGCTGCGGGTGTTTTGTGAGCAAATGTCTTGTTCTGATTGTGATCTTTAATCAGGTAGTTGACTATGGTGTCTTCATCTTTTTCCGGTTTCCCTTTTACTACAGCCCAATATGTTTTTTGCACCTCGCGGTATTTGAACATATTCGACAAACGATTGAGAGCCTTTGTAGTGCGAGCATAAAGAATAACGCCACTCACGGGCCTGTCGAGACGATGAACCGTTCCAATGAATGCAAGTCCGGATTTGTTGTACTTCGCTTTCACGTACGACTTTACCACTTCACATAAGGTAGTATCGCCGCTGATGTCGCTTTGAATAATGTCGCTGTTACGCTTATTAACGGCAATGATGTGATTGTCTTCGTATAGTATCCGCAGATTCTCAACGGTACTCATTACAATGGGCTCTTTGGGTGCTTGAACCCACGCTCGCCGCTGCGCTGACTGTTCTTCGTGTGCCATACTACTTATTAAAAAATGGACATTGCTGCCCTTCGTTATCAATTCCTCAATACTGCTCTTTCTCGTTCGGGAAATCCCCCGACTTCACATCTGTGATATACTGCTTCACAGCTCCGCTCATTTGCTCGCCCATATTCAAATATCTTCTCAAAAATCGGGGACTAAATTCCTGTGTTATTCCCATCATATCGTTTACCACGAGCACTTGACCATCTACACCACCACCTGCACCAATACCGATAACGGGTGCTTCGATAGATTGGGCTACCACCGTGGCAAGGCTTGCAGGAATTTTTTCGAGCACAATGGCAAAACAACCACTATCACTCAGAAGTTTTGCATCTTGTTTCAGACGATCTGCTTCTTCCTCTTCTTTAGCTCTTACTTGATAAGTACCGAATTTATAAATGCTCTGAGGTGTAAGGCCAAGGTGGCCCATAACCGGAATTCCTGCACTTAAAATTCGCTCTACACTTTCTCTGATTTCGCGCCCGCCTTCCATTTTTACGGCATGTGCTCCGCTTTCCTTCATAATCCTGATGCTGGAGTTCAAGGCCTCTTTTGAGTTTCCTTGATATGAACCAAAAGGTAAATCCACAACAACCAAACATCGTGTTGCTGCTCGCACAACACTGCTGGCATGATAAATCATTTCGTTTAACGTAATGGGCAAGGTGGTTTCATGACCGGCCATAACGTTCGAAGCTGAATCACCTACCAATAAGACATCAATTCCTGATGCATCCAGAATTTTCGCTGTGGAAAAGTCGTACGCTGTGAGCATGGATATCTTTTCCCCACGAAGTTTCATCTCCAGAAGGGTATTGGTTGTAACGCGACGAATATCTTTAGATACAGACATGGGCAATGATGGGAAACGCCAAATTTAGGTCTTTAGGGGGGGTTAAGGTCATTTTTTGGCTACAATACGTCTAAAAGTCAAGTTCATTCTTGGATTTACAACTTTTTTACTCTTCGGAACGCTATGGTGCCAGTTTTCCTGAAATTCTTCCATGAGTAGGAGAGATCCGTGTTCCAATTCGATAGATCCGGATTTTCTGTCCTTTTTGTTTCGAAAGTTGAAATTTCGAGGGGCTCCCAATGATATGGATGCGATTAAATGTGAATCTATTTCTTTTTCATCGTCGCTGTGCCAACCCATACTATCGTTGCCATCGCGATAGAGATTGCACAATACAGCATTAAATTCAAATCCCGTTATTCCTATAAGTGTTTTGCGAATAGAGTCTAGCTCCTTGATCCACGGTGTTTCTTCCCAACGAATATTGGAATATTGATAGGCCGGTCCACACCAAGCTGTAAGTCGAGGTTCGGGATGAGTTTTGCCAAAAATGCGAATTTCATTTTGCCTCCACGGAATAGAGGCAGTAAGTTCTTCAATACTTAAAAAGCTAAATTGATCAGAGAAATAGAGAAGTTTTTCAGGCCCATCAACAAGGATTTTTTGTGCCGTCATGGAAAAAATAAATCTTATTGAAACTCTTGATCCGGGCGTGGCTTAGGAACTTCCGGCTCATCGTCATGTAATGGCGGAGATTGAATAGGGGGGCCGGGTCTTCGGGGCTGTTCGGTTTTATCCAGATTCAATTCGTTCTCCATGTTTTTGGCACTCGTCATGATTTCGTTCTGAACATCGCGCGCTGCATTTCTAAACTGATAAACTGCTTTTCCAAGCGATTGGGCAAGACTAGGTACTCCCTTCGCTCCAAAAAGAAGCAAGTACGCCACTAAAATCAATGTGATCTCTCCAATACTCATATACAGTGCAAAAGTAGATATTCCTGAGCACTGCCAATGACAAGTAGTGGATTTAGATTGAAAATGAACTACCCATATTTTTTAGTTTTTGGTTTCCATTCTTCTCCGAAAGCCTCACCCTCCGCCCTCTCCAGTGGAGAGGGAACCGATTCTTCAAACTGAAAAGTTCACGTTTTAATGAAAATATTATTTGAAGACTACTCCTTTCATTGAACGTGAACGTCCCCCTCAATTACAGAGTGGGAGCGAAGATTGAGCGCGGAGAATAAACTAATTTGATTCTAGGACGGATTTACCTGTTTCTGTTTCCCCAAACTCGGAACTGATTTGGGGTGAGGCTTTAAGAAGGTTATGTCAACGCTCACGGTTGGATTTATACGTGTGACTCAAAGTGACATTAACATTTTGATTCCGGCACTAGCCAGAATGAAGCATAATATCGAGTATATAATGGACGAGGAAAGTTTTTTTGTACCCAACCATGAGCCGAATAGTCCACCAGGAATTACAGCCAAAATAAACCATCCGAGATCAGATGGTAAACTACCATTGTGGCTCATGTGTCCGATAAGTCCAAGCAGCGAGTTTACAAAAATGAATAAAGCCGAGATACCTGAAATTGTCCGTACGGGAAGAGAAGAAAAAAGATAGAGTACAGGTGAAAGAAAAATCCCACCGCCAACTCCTATTAATCCTGAGACGAAACCAATGATCCCACCCGTGGGATACATCCACAAATTCGAAGTGTTATTGTCTTCATTTTTGGTTCTTCTGATATCCCAATTCAGAATGTGCCTGATGAAAATATAAATCGCTGAGAAAAGAAGAAAAAACGTCGCAATAACTTTGAAGGGTTTGTCACCAATATTCAGGTAGCCTCCTAAAAGAGCCATTGGAATAGAAAGAACACTGAAGGCAATAAAAGTTTTTTTGTCGAAATGTCCTTCTCGGATGAAGCGAAACGCACCGATAGCTGAGACAACTAGATTTAAAACTAAAGATGTAGGTTTGATCTCATCGGGTGAAAATGCCCATAACACGAAAAAAGCTAGATACCCCGATGCTCCTGCATGTCCAACGGAGCTATAGGTAGCTGAAATTAGAAAGAGACAGGCTAATAGAATTAGTAGTGATTCTGTCATGGTACAAAAAAACAAAAGCACCGTCGTTAAACGGTGCTTTTTATAGTGAGTTTTCTTTTCGAATTAAGCAGTAGCCTGCGAAATCTTTTCAGCTGCCTTTGAACGGGCTTCGCTTGAAGATTTTTTCTCAGCACCTAAGTCTACAACCACCGGAACGGCTATGAACAATGTACTGTAAGTACCCGAAATTACACCTACTAGAAGTGCAAAACAGAACCCTTTGATATCATCGCTACCGAAGATAAACATGATCAACACGGTAATGAATACCGTCATAGACGTATTGATAGTACGTCCTAATGTACTATTCAATGCATCATTGATTAGCTGCTTCGTATCTATGTTTTTGCGTGCTCCGAGGTATTCACGAATCCTATCGAAAATTACCACGGTATCGTTAATAGAGTATCCGACAACTGTCAACAGTGCTCCAATAAATACCTGATTTACTTCGAGTGAAAACGGTACTACGTTTTTCAATAGAGTATAGGCAGCTAACACCATCAAAACGTCGTGGAACAAAGCGATAGTTGCACCTACTGCATAATTGAACCTTCTGAAACGTATGGTAATGTATATACCAATAATCAACAAAGCGAAAATCGTGCTTAGTACGGCATCTCTTCTAAAGTCATCACTCATAGAAGGATCGACCTTACTTACTTTTTGGAATGGATAAGCATAAGGCACATTCACTTTATTCAAAGCTTCTTGCATTTTGGATTCAATCAGGTTTTCCTGATTATCGTCAACGCTATTGATCATGTAAGAAGTAACAACCTTGAAAGTCTTATCGCTAGTGGCAACAGACTGAACTGTATTAACAGCATCTGAACCCATTGTGCTGCTCAAAGCTCCTCTAATTGCTTCAGCGTCTACAGAACCGTCAAATTGAACAGTAAACGATGTACCACCATCGAATTCCACACCGTAATTAAATCCTTGCGTGAAATAAGAACCAACACCTGCCGCTATGATAACTCCAGAGATAACATAAAAACGTTTTCTCTTGCTTACGAAGTCGAAGTGGAAGTTCGTGAACCACTTGCGAGTGATATTGGTATCGAATGAAATTGTCTTCTTGCGATCTAAACGATAATAAAACACCAATCGGCTAATTACAATTGCAGTGAACATAGATGTTACGATACCGATCATCAAGGTAGTAGCAAATCCGCGAATAGGACCTGATCCTATCACGTAAAGTACCACACCCGTAAGGAAGGTAGTTACGTTACCATCCACAATAGCCGAAAGGGCTTTTGAATATCCGTCTTTTAATGCTGCCGCCACTGATTTTCCGCCACGCAATTCTTCACGAACGCGCTCGTAGATAATTACGTTCGCATCTACCGCCATACCAATAGTAAGAACGATACCAGCAATACCGGGCATAGTAAGAACACCGCCCATCGAAACCAATGCTCCCATAAGGAAGAATAAGTTTGCAACCAACGCGATGTTTGCAGCCACACCGGCCCATGCGTAGTAGAATATCATATAAATCAAAATCGCGATAAATGCGATTATGAATGACCAAAGTCCACCTTTAATATTTTCTTCTCCAAGAGTTGGTCCAACAGTTACTTCGTCAACAATTCGAGCCGGAGCCGGAAGCGAACCTGCTTTCAAAAGACCCGCTAGGTCAGATGCTTCAGCGATCTGCTTATTGCGATCTCCCGCATCTCCAATAGTAATTTCTGAACGACCATTCGGAATAGCTTCGTTTACACTAGGAGCTGTGAGTACCAAATTATCCATGGTTACTGCAATACAACGTTTGTTGTCAGCAGCCGCTTTTTCAGTCATTCTTCTCCAAATCGGTGCGCCTTTATCAGCCGACATCGACATCGAGATAATTACTTTTCCACTTATCTGCTGGAAGTCCTGACGAGCATCGGTAATTGAACTACCATCGAGTTCTGCTTTGCCTTTCAGAGACGCATCTTTAATTGCATATAGAGTAGCGACGTTCTGTTCTACTGTGGAACCCCACATAAGGCGCATTTCGGCAGGTAGATTTCTTTTTGCTTCCGGTGTGCGAAGCATGCGGTTGATACGAGCTGTATCACTAGAAAGGGCTCTTCCAACCAAACAACCGTTGTTCATGAGGCCTCTTGTATCCAGTAATGCGAATAGCGGGTTCTTTTTGCGCAGATCTTCAACACTCAAACTATCTTGTTTTGTTGAATCCGCTGATGCAGTCTTTAATGAGTCAGTCTGAATCTTAGTAGAATCCGTAATGCTTGATGAGTCGCCAAGGAAAAGTTCAGGATGAAGAGTTTTTCCCAGATCATCGTTAACCACTTTAATTAGTGGAAGTGCTTCTGCAGCAAAATAGGTTTCCCAGAACTCGAGATTCGCTGTGGATTTAAGAAGTTTTCTAACGCGAGTAGGCTCATCTACACCGGGTAATTCAACCAAGATACGTCCGCCCAAGGAGAGTTTCTGAACGTTTGGTTGAGTAACACCAAATTGGTCAATCCTCTTGCGAATAATATTTTCAGTATTGTTGATAGCATCTTCCGCTTCTTGTCTCAACACTTTAATGATATCATCGTCGGAGCTCTTTGGCGGAAACTTGTCCATATTTTCAGTGCTACTGAAAATTCTCCAAAGCTCAGTTCCGGCGTTTTGCTGCTTCCATGCCTTTTCGAAAAGCGAGATGTAGTCGTCCGTAGAACTAGTCTGCATTTGACGGGCCTCCGCAATTGCATTCCGGAAATTCACATTTTGATTGTTGTCGCTGAGTACAATTACCAAATCAGGAATCGAAACCTCCAACGTCACGCTCATACCACCCTTAAGGTCGAGACCGAGATTCAATTGGTGTTCTTTTAGGTAGCTGTATGTATGTCCTACCACCGGATAAATTTTAGCCTCTGAACTGTCGCGCAGATACTTTTTTTCTAAGTCCATTATCGCAGTGTCAAGAGAGGCTCCCGTCAAGCCTGTAGCAGCAAGAGAGTCTGAATAGCTGACTGCGTAAGCTTTTGCTTGCTTCTCAAAATTGCTCGTCACCATGCTGAATGAAAACACATACAGCGTTGCGAGGGCCAAGAGGCTTATAAAAAGCCAGATAATTGATTTATTCTGCATAAAAGCAAATTGTTAGATACGTCAAAAATTAAGGGCGGCAAATATACCAATAGAACGCTTACGTTCAGCAGTTCAATGGAGTTGGATGGCCGGATATCTTAAAAAAATGGCGTGATTTGGTCGGTTTTAGGTTTTTAATTATTTAATAATCAATATATTACTAGTCATTCATCGAGGAATTTTCCCCTATGAATTAAATGAAAACGCCATTATCAGTTTTGACAATGGCGCTTACTATTTTTTTCAGGAATCCGATTATCCGATAAATCCGGCAGCGGCAGCTCTTTTCAAGGCAGCAGCTAATCCGATTTTATTAATCGTCTTCATGCCCTTCGGGGTTACGCGAAGTTGGACAAATCTTTTTTCTTCTTCCAACCAGAACTTTTTGTACTGGAGATTCGGCAGAAACGTACGTCTCGTCTTAATGTTCGAGTGAGAAACGCGGTTCCCGGTGATGGTCTTTTTTCCTGTAATCTGACAAACTCTGGCCATGGCTTTCGGTATTAGTTCTCCCAAAATTTGGGGGTGCAAAGAAAAGACATTTCGATCAATCCTGTGCAAAAGTATCGAGAATTTCTTTTCTAAGCATGAAAAGGGCAGCCTGAGCGGCCATTTGAATGTTCCTTTCTCTGTTTTTTCCAAACGTATGACGAATTGCCCTAACTCCTCTTGGGCTGCTAATACCGATCCATATAGTGCCAACTGGATTTTCTTCGGAGCCCCCATCCGGACCTGCAATACCGGTGGTACTTATGCTAAAGGTACTTCCGGTCAATTCCATAACCCCTGCGGCCATTTCTTTGGCTGTCTCCTCGCTAACTGCTCCATACTTCTCAAGTGTTTCAGGCTTTGCCATACCTGTTTTAGCCTTTATCTCAACCAAATAAGGGACAACAGTGCCTTTAAAATAACGGCTGCTGCCGGGGACGGAAGTAATTAGGTGACTTATAAATCCTCCGGTACAACTTTCGGCCAATGCTAAACTGGCGTTTTGTTCCGTAAGAAGATGTCCGATAATCTGACCTAGCGATTGATTGTCGTATCCGTATACATATTCTTTAATCAGAGGAAACAGTTCCTTTTCGGCTTCTTCCAAGGTTTGTTTCAAGATGTCTTTATCATTTCCATGCAAGGTCATTCGCAACCGAACCATTCCGGGGGAAGGGAGGTAGGCAAGGGCAATTCCTTTTGCTGCAAGGCCATCTTCCCAGTGCTCAATTTTATGGGCTAACATCGATTCTCCTATACCATAAGTAAGAATTGTTCGATGCAAAATCTCATTTCCGGTAAACATCAATTTGAGCTCCGGAAGAATTACTTTCGTCATCATTCCATTCATCTCAAAAGGAACTCCCGGCATTGAAATTATATGTTTACCGTTTTTTTCAAACCACATACCACTAGCGGTACCAGATAGATTATCGACCACGCGACAGCCTTCAGGTAACATGGCCTGTTGAATATTTCCATCGAGCATTTTAATGCCCCGATTGTTGAAATAGGTCTTAATCCTATCCAAAACAGCTTCATTCATTACCAGTTTGGAATCAAAATACTCGCAAAGTGTCGATTTGGTAATATCATCTTTGGTCGGTCCAAGCCCACCGGTAATCAGCACCAGATCCACTCTCGAAAGTGCTTCATTTAATGCCGTTAGAATTTCTGCTCGACGATCTCGGATACTAAGTGCCCGCGTTACATCTATACCCACTAAATTTAATTCTCGTCCGAGCCATGCAGAATTCGAATCTACTACCTGACCGATTAATAATTCGTCGCCTATTGCGATGATTTCTGCATTCATATCCATAAAAATTGCGGGGGCAAATGTCGCAAGTATGGTGGGATTTGCAGGGTAGAAATTAAATTGTTCTTCCAAGTCATGAAATTTGTTTAACTTGCAGCAACCTTTATAAACCTATAATTACAGTAATACAGATGAAAAGACTTTACTTCTTATCTATGGGTGTTGCATTTGCATCACTTTCATTTGGCCAGCAGATCGAGAATCTGCCGCAAGTGCCGAAACATCAGGACAGGGCTGTTAAAAAAATTAGAACTGCAGAATGGAACACTTCCGATGTAGAACCGGCTCAAAAGAAACCGGGAAAATACAATCCTGAAGTTGCTCAGCGAATGCAGTATTATGAAGAAGTAATCGGGGTAACTCGTTATGATCTTCAGAGCAATGGTAGTGTTCAAAACCGACTTGCTCAAACAGGTGCTCAATTGAGCGCAGGTTTTACTTTCAGTTCTCAAGATGTCGATTATTCCGATCGTGGAACGGGTTACAATTACTCGGATGGAAACGATTGGTTGCCGGAATGGCCTTACGAACGTTTGGAAGAAACCCGCGTGGGTTGGCCTTCTGTTATGCATACCGCTTCCGGTAAGGAGGTTATCATAACTCACGATGGCGTATTGGACCTTGTAATGGTTACCCGCGATTTGGGTACAGATGATGATTGGGTTCAATCGAATATTCCTAATCCAACCGATCGCGATTTAATTTGGCCACGCGCTGCAGTTGGCGGAGCAGATGGTAATTCTATTCACTTGATCGTGGTTACCGAGCCGGTTGCAAACACAGGAACACTCTACGAAGATCTTGACGGAGCGATTCTCTACTGGCGTTCGCTCGATGGAGGTACAACTTGGGATCAACAAGCAATCCTACTTCCTGAAATTGATGGCACACAGTTCACCGGTTTCCAAGGTGATACGTATGCTATTTATGCAAAAGGAGATAAAGTGGCATTCGCAGAATTCAACGATTTGGGAGATTCATTTATAATGATTTCTGAGGACAATGGAACTTCATGGAATTATAGAACGCTCGTTGATTTCCCGGTTGATATGTACGTACTAGATTCAGGCATCGACTTGGATGGAGATCTTGTAGCTGATACGCTATACAACTCCGATCAGGCTGGAGCATTATTAATTGATAGCGATGACGTGGTTCACGCTTGGTGGGGAGACATGCGTTACACGGACGATGATCTGACTGATGCTAACTTCAGTTATTTCCCGGGTACAAATGGTATCTCGTACTGGAATGAATCGTATGCAGATAACGAATTCTTCACTATTACGGGTGTACCTGATCTAGATGGAAGTGGTGTTATTGAACTTGCCGCCGATGGTGAAAACATTCCTCTTTATTTCGTGAGTATGTCGGGTTTCCCAAGTGCTTGTCAAGGTGAAGATGGGACCGTTTACCTGACCTTTTCCGGTATGGTCGAATCACACGATAATGGTGATCAGAATTTCAGGCATATATTCATTGTTTCATCTGAAGATGGCGGATCAACATGGTTAGAAGAACCAATTGACCTTACTCCCGATCTTGATTTTGACGGATATGAGTACGTTTTCTGCTCTCTTGCTCCGGTTGCCGACGATAAAATTCACATGATTTTCCAACGCGATCTTGAACCCGGACTACACGTTCGCGGCGATGAAGATCCGGCTGACGATAATGATATCGTTTACTACTGTATCACTACAGATTTGGTTGTAGAACCAAATGTCTACGAAGAGTATATTCAAAATGGTATTAGTGCATACCCTAATCCTGCTGTGGATCGTGTAAACGTTGCTATCAAAGGATTGAATGGTGGAAACGTTCAGGTGGTTAATGCCATTGGAGAAGTTGTTATACTTGAAAAGGTGACAAATGATTTCATTTCAATCGATATAAATCATCTTGCTCCCGGTGTATATACAATCAATGTTTCAGATGAAACGTCAGTGAAGAGCACTAAAATTGTAATCAACTAATCGACAACGACGATAATAAAAAAGGGGCTTCGGCCCCTTTTTTTGTACAATAATATCCTTCGATTACCAGCTGGCAATAACTGTTTCATTGCCTTTTGTGATATCATCGATCTTCACATGCACCTTCGCATCAAGTGGAAGAAAAATGTCTACACGACTTCCGAATTTGATGAAGCCAACTTCATCATTTTTCGAAAGTTTATCTCCGGGTTTTACATAAAAAACAATCCGACGCGCAACGGCACCTGCTATCTGACGAATCAAAACAGATTTTGCCGGAGTTTGCTCAATCACAATAGTGGTCCGTTCATTTTCTGTGCTGCTCTTAGGATGCCATGCCACCAAATACAATCCGGAGTGATATTTGGCATATTTCACCTCACCATCACAAGGTGTCCAATTGGCATGAACATTCAAGGGCGACATGAATATTGAGACCTGCAATCTTTTGGTTTTATAGTATTCCGGTTCGTCTACTTCTTCAATCACAACCACCTTGCCATCGCAGGGAGCAACCAGTTGGTCCGGAGCGGAGATGTTTTTTCGATGTGGAAGTCGGAAAAACTGAATTACCAAATAGAGAAAAATAGCAAGAACCGGAAAAACGGTATAATAAAGCCAAGAAGCATTGTCGAAAGACAAAATCAACGCAGCAACAATAGCTCCCATAGTTACAAGGGTGCCTAAGATGATTTTGTAACCCTCTTTATGAATTGTCATTTATGCAAATAATTTTAGGTAAGCGACTATAAAAGGAAGAACGAAGAAAAGACCATCAAAACGGTCCATCACACCTCCGTGACCGGGTAATAAATTGCCGGAATCTTTAACACCGGAAGTGCGTTTCAAAAGCGACTCAAACAGGTCACCCGCATTTGCTAATACAGCTACTAGCACTGCAATAACAAGCCATTGACGATGAGGAATTTCAGGAAAAATGGCAACAAGTGCAAATGTAGAAAGAGCTGAAATAGCAATTCCACCGACCAAACCTTCGATAGTTTTATTGGGTGATACTTTTTCATACAATTTATGTTTTCCAATCCAACGGCCGACGAAATAGGCGCCTGAATCATTAAGCCATAAAATGCAGAAAATTCCTATCGTAAGGTGATAACTGTATTCAGCTCCATGATAACTAATTATATGAAGAAGAGCGAAAGGAAGCACAACGTAAAACCAACCGGCGACTGTAATACTAATATTTATAATGACATTTCGCTCACGATATAAAAGCTCCATGAATAACATCAGCACTACAAGGCAGGGGAGTAACCAAAACAATTTTTCATCGGCATTTCCATTTGCCACGAGCCAAATGAGAACATAGGTACTAATGCCAATTAGATAACCCGCTGTATAGCGCGGATTAAGGCCCGGTTGTTTTCCCATCATGCGATAGAATTCTACAAGACCGATTGCCGAAAACACCAAGAAAACAATTCCCGCAGCATATGTGCCGGCCACCAATGATGCCAATACTATAACAGCGAATAGTAGGCCTGAAATACTTCGGATGAGCACGTTTTTCAAAGGCTGGAATTTGAGGCAAACTTAAGACATACTATTCTTGGAAAAGTCAGATGTAAGTAAGCTTATTTCAACCACTCGCACTGTATACCCGTTTCTAAGAGGCTTTGAAAATGAAAATGCGCCCACAAAAGGGGCGCATTTATATTGTATCCAACAAAGTTTACACTTCCGTCTTTGGCTCCTCCAGCAGTGTTTCCACAGCATAAGGTCTTTTGCCAAGAATTTCTTCAAGGTCATCTTTGAAAATTACTTCTCTTTCCAAAAGTTTAGCGGCAAGTGCATCTAGTTTCGAACGGTTTTTGGTAAGTATTTCTTTTGCCTGCTCGTATGCCTTTTCTATTATTTTACTTACTTCTTCATCGATAACCCTCGCTGTTTCTTCGCTGTATGGTTTTGTAAAAGAGTTTTCTCCTTGACTATCATAATAACTGCGGTTTCCTATTCTTTTATTCAAACCATAGATAGTTACCATGGCATAGGCCTGCTTCGTTACTTTTTCTAAGTCACTCAGAGCTCCAGTAGAAATCTTTGCGAATACCACTTCCTCGGCGGCTCGTCCACCCAAAGCAGCACACATTTCTTCAAAAATCTGCTCGGTAGTTGTAATCTGCCTTTCCTCAGGAAGGTACCATGCAGTACCCAAAGATCGTCCCCGTGGCACAATAGTAACCTTAACTAATGGCGAAGTATGCTCCAACAACCAACTCACTATAGCATGCCCACTTTCGTGATAGGCGATCGTCGATTTTTCAGCAGGAGTGATGATTTTATTTTTCTTTTCTAAACCACCGATCACACGATCAACGGCATCAACGAAATCATCTTTTGTAACGGTTGGACGGCCTTTACGAGCCGCTATCAGTGCGGCTTCGTTGCAAATATTTGCAATGTCGGCTCCACTAAAACCGGGTGTTTGTTTTGCCAGAAAATCAACATCCACTGAATCATCAATCTTCACAGTCTTAAGGTGAACTTTGAAAATTTGTTTGCGTTCGACAACATCCGGCATATCCACATAAATCTGTCGATCGAAACGTCCGGCACGAAGAAGAGCTTTGTCCAAGATGTCGGCTCTGTTGGTTGCAGCCAGAATTATTATTCCAGAGTTTGTGGCAAAACCATCCATCTCTGTTAGAAGTTGGTTTAGGGTATTCTCGCGCTCGTCGTTGGAACCAAAATTTATGTTTTTACTTCTGGCTCTACCAATCGCATCAATTTCATCGATAAAGATTATAGATGGAGCTTTTTCTTTGGCCTGTCGGAACAAGTCACGAACACGACTTGCACCAACTCCCACAAACATCTCTACGAAGTCGCTTCCCGAAAGTGAAAAGAACGGAACCTGAGCTTCTCCGGCAACGGCTTTTGCCAACAAGGTTTTTCCTGTACCCGGAGGTCCAACCAAAAGAGCACCTTTCGGGATTTTCGCACCGAGATCAGTGTATTTTTTTGGATTTTTGAGGAATTCTACAATCTCTTCAATCTCCTGCTTGGCACTTTCCAAACCTGCCACATCATTAAATGTGATAGGTGCATTTTTACCCTTTTCGAACAGTTGCGCCCGGGATTTTCCGATGTTAAAGATTTGTCCGCCGGGACCTCCGCCGCCACCCATTCGACGCATCACAAGTGCCCAGAGAGCAATCATAATACCGAGGATAATTATCCAAGTTAAAATGCTTTGACCCCATGTATTTATGGGTTTGTAAAATGCTTTGAAACCATAGGTCGTAGACAGTGTTTCAAT
The DNA here is from genome assembly GCA_044375415.1 of Flavobacteriales bacterium. Taxonomy (GTDB): domain Bacteria; phylum Bacteroidota; class Bacteroidia; order Flavobacteriales_D; family Sanyastnellaceae; genus JAWXBG01. Next base: position 104,159 of record JBILMS010000001.1, on the reverse strand, counting down.
GTCTTTGATAAAATCTTCTCCGGGAGAGATATTGAACCAAAATTGACTTGATGGGCCAAATCCACGAACAGCGCCTTGTCCCTGAATTTTGTCTTTTAGGGAATCTAAACCGGTTTTGTTTAGGAAGATTTTAGCTGTAACGCCATTGTATTCTACTTTTTCGATGTAGCCTTTTTCAGCATATTCGCGGAAATCAGAATCGTCTACTGCCACACCATCACTGCCACTACTGAAGATCATCATTCCAATCAACACCATTGCAATAATGGCATAAATCCAATAAAAGTTCAGCGATTTTTTCGGGTCAGTAGGTGCTTGTTTGGGCTTCTGTTGATCAGCCATAATTTGTCTTTAGGGAGTGTTTAATTATTTTCAGGCTCGTGCCTCAATGTCTATGTACTTAGCGTCTGCCCATAATTCTTCGAGGGCATAATACTCGCGTGCTTCCTTTTCAAAGATATGCACAACTATATTGATGTAGTCCATGAGAATCCACTGGGAATTTCTTAAACCTTCAATGTGCCATGCAGGTTCATTCATTCGTTTAGAAGTCTCGCGTTCTATGGATTTACTTATTGCTTCCGCTTGCGTGCGGGATGTGCCATGACAGATAATAAAATAATCGGCAGCGGCATTCGATATCGAACGTAAATCCAACACCACGGTGTCTTGTCCTTTAATTTCGGCTATTCCGTCTACGATACAATCTATCAAGGAATCGGTGGAATCTTTCTTCTTTTTTGCTGTCATTCTTTGTTTTACGCTCCTGCAAAAGTATTATTTTAACCTTGCAAAAAAGTCTAATACTATCTTCCACCCCAGAAAATTCAATTATGCTTTTCAGGAATAAGGCAGTACTTCGTCTGGAAGCCGTGGACTCTACGAACAACTATGCTGCCAATTTGCTCAAACTGACACCTCTTCCTGAAGGTACTGTCATTACGGCACAATTTCAGGCTCAGGGTAGAGGACAACGAGGTAATGCGTGGGAAAGTACGAATGGGCTCAATTGTCTGTTTTCGATCATTCTGTATCCTACTTTTTTGTCTGCCGAAAAGCATTTTGTACTCAATCAGATCATATCCGTTGCCTTGCAGGGTGCTATAGAAGACATTATTCGCAAGGATGTCTTTATTAAATGGCCGAACGACATGATTTGCGAGGGAAAAAAAATCGCCGGCATCCTCCCGGAAGTCAATTGGAGTGGGGGTAAAGCACAAAGCGCAATTGTTGGGATCGGGGTTAATGTGAATCAGGAGGTTTTCACGAATTCGAAAGCCATTTCGATGAAAAATGTAACATCGAAATCAATCGATGGAGATTTGGTCATGATGTCCATCGTGGATGCCATTGAACGGGCATATCAAAACGTTCTGCATTTCGGCTCCGAAGAACTCATAGCAAATTATGACGCACACTTATTCCTCCAAGGAACTCTTTCAAAATTTATACTTCCGGATGATTCGATTTTCGAAGGCACCATTACCGGTGTCGACGGAGATGGTAGACTAATAATAGTTGATACAGAGGGTAAACCTCGAGTGTTCGGCACAAAAGAGGTCGCATTCACTTACTAACTTACCCTAGGAATTGTAATTAATTTTCGCCCGGCGAACTATCCTCACCAATTATCATGAGGGCATATTGAACCAGATTAGCACCCATGCGAAGGGCTTTTTGGCGTGTTTCGTCTGAATCTTTGTGAACTTCCCAATCTTCCCATCCGTCTCCAAGATCACATTCTACATCATAAAAGCAAACAACGCGATTTTCCCATATCAGAGCCAAACCTTGAGGTGCTTTGTTATCATGTTCGTGGATCTTAGGAAGACCATTCGGAAAGTCGTATTTCTGATGATAAACGGGATGACCAAATGGCAATTGAACGAAATCTAACTCCGGGAAAACTTTTTTCATCTCATTCCGAATGAACTTATCCATACCATAATTGTCAGAGATATGAAGAAATCCGCCGGCCAAAAGATAGTTGCGTAAATTTTGTGCATCGTCAGGGGAGAAGACAACATTGCCATGACCGGTCATGTGCATGAAAGGATACATAAACATATCCGGGCTACCCACATCCACAAAAGGGACATCGGTATCGACATTCAAACCGAGGTTTTTATTGCAAAATTCAACTAGATTGGGAACTGCAGTTGGATTGGAATAGTAGTCGCCGCCGCCTTTGTATTTTAACACACCGAACTGGAAAGACGGTGTACCTTGAGCAGATAAAACGTTTCCGCCCAGAAAAAAAAGTGAAATTAAAATCCAAGTTTTCATGTTCCAAAAATACCAATTTTGAAGAGTTTGTTCTCAAACCTTCATAAGCTAACTCACAATGAGTGTTTTTATTGAACTGACCGGAACCTACATAAGTTCTCTTATTTTTGACCTAATAACATAAACGGACAATGAAAAAAGTAATTCAGACATCGAAAGCGCCTCTTCCTATTGGCCCATACAGTCAAGCTGTGTTTTCCAATGGTTTGTTGTTCGTCAGCGGTCAAATTGCCATCAATCCGAGTACGCAAGAATTTGAAGGCGGAAATGTGGCGGATGAAACGAAACAGGCCATGGAGAATATTGGGGCAATCTTGGAAGAAGCAGGACTATCCTATTCGAGTGTCATAAAAACCTCCATATTTCTGATGGATATGGCCGATTTCGCACAAGTGAATACAGTATATGCGACTTATTTTGAATCCAACTTTCCGGCAAGAGAAACGGTTCAAGTAGCTGGTTTGCCAAAAGGGGCTCGTGTGGAAATTAGTGTAGTCGCAGGTAGTTGATACATCAATAAAATAAGAAAATGGTCTGGAAAAAAATTCTTTATTACTTAAATCCCTTGAATCTTTTTAAAAAGGAAGAAGGCGGATTGAACCTTCGTTTCATGCATGGAATCAACAAAATTTCGATTTTGATGTTTCTGGTGTGTTTGACAATTTTGGTGGTCAGATATATTCAACGCTAGTTATTTCTGCCTTTCAAGGGTTTTTCTATTGCCCGAGAAATTGCCTTTATAAAGCAAGGTAAATTCCAATGCTCCACCGCGACCTCCAACATCTGCAAGAGGAGATAGGGTAATATCATAAGACACATATAAGGAGACCATGCGTTCAAATTCAAATCCGATGAGCGGAGTAATTGCATCGGCATGTCGATAATAGGCTCCAAAAAAGGCGGTGGACGAAGTTCTAAAATTGGTGTAACGTGAGTCCATACCTAGTTTATAGTGCACTCGACCTCCCACTTGGATCTCCATAGCACCGGCCTGTCTCATCCATTTGGCATCGGCAACATAGTCAAAGTAAGTTGTTCGAATAGTATAAGAAGCGAGAACATTATGTCGAAGCTGCAAAGGACTCGAGCTCTCTTCTAAAAGCGATTGATCTTGTCTGTAATGATAGGAACTCGCGCCACAATTCCATTCGGATTTTCGTGCTCTGTGAGTCCAAAACAAACCCAATGAAAAGTCGATGTGTGAAACGGCATTAGAACTTATGTTTTCTTTGTTGTCCAGACTTGGATCGAAACCCGCTCCATTATATTGAGAATCCCATTTTAATGCATCCCATACAATACTGCGCTGTATATATCCGACCCCGATTCCTGCAGAAAAAATATCGTTCGAAGTAACGGGTTGGTGCCAGGCAACATTTCCTCGTGCTTCAAAACGTTTTAGTTGAGATGTTCCGGCTTGCTCTTGCTGCACGAGCAATCCTGTTCCCAGCCGATTAAAATGTTTTTTATCCGGTAAAAATCCGGCTTCTCCTGAAAAGGATTGATTGCGAAATGCATTCTTCAACCAACTCCATTGTTTGCGATAGTTTACCCCGATTTTGTAATCTGTTTCCTGGAGCGATGCCGCTGCCGGATTATGATAAACTCGGTTATTATAGAACTGAGAAAAATGTCGATCTTGCCCAAACACGTCCATAGTTAGGCTACACGACACTATAAGTATCGCTGTTACTCGTAGGATATGTGTAAAATCTTTTTCCACTTTATCGAACTAGCGTTATTTCACCCGATTGGCTTAACGTATTTCCATCGTTCAAAATGGCAACCAAGATGTATGCATATACCCCCTCAGGAGATGGTTGTCCACGGTGATATCCATCCCAACCTTTATCTACTTCGGTTGAACTAAAAACTTTTTCACCCCAAGCATTGAACAGCGAAAATTCCATGGACAAAATGCCTTGACTTCTCACAAATAGTACATCATTATTTCCATCGTTGTTCGGAGAAAAAATATCGGGAATAAAAACAGGCGTGTCAGCTAAAACGCATATTTCTGTTCGAAGGGTATCACTGCATCCACCGTCGTTCTGAACGATCAGGCTCACTTCGTAGTAGCCCGGTTCGATATAAGCTGTAGACATGTTTTCACCAAAGACATAGGGTTCTATAATCCCATTTCCAAAATCCCACGTTCCGCTTTGAGCGAAACTGCTAAAATCAATAAATGAAACATCAGATGCCTGATCAAATGGAATACACGGCAAATTGGGATTTACACTAAAGGACGCTTGAACTGGTGTATAGGCAGGAATAACAATGGTCGTATCATTCGAACAGCCGTAGATCAAATCAATAATTTCCAAGGAGTGTGCTGTTCCCGCAGGCGCATTTAAAGTTGCGTTAGACTCAGATGATCCATCCCACAAAAAGGAATACTCACCTATTCCTATAGCTTGAGCTTCAATAAATCCGAGAAAACCAAAACAAGCGGTGTCGCTGGTGAATGCACTCATTTGTACCGGAGGCAAGACTATTATCTGAACACTGTCTACTTGAGTTTCGGAACAGTTGTCATCGACCGATACATAAACAACTATACTCTGCTCCGGTAAATAGGTTTGATACGCATTGTTTATATCCGTGTTGCTCCAAAAATAAACCAAGGTGCTATCGGGATTGCCTCCACTTGCAACAACTTCCATAGTTACCGCCTGACCGGTGCACACTGTATCTTCACTGTAATTAAGCGTGACGTCTAATGAGGGGTAAATTGTAAAGGCCAAACTATCAGAGGATGTGCAGATTGCACCCGTGACGGTATAGGTAATGAAGTAATTGCCATTTCCCAAAATTGATGGGTTGAACGTTGTTCCACTAAAGGATCCGGTTTGTGTTCCACCGGATGGCGACAGAGTTATTTCTATGTCTTCATTCAAAAAGCAATAGGACGAATTAAGTCCTGTAATCTCGGCGGCTTCGAAAGCTTCAACACTGATTAAAACAGAGTCGCCGCAAGAAGGAAGTATCTCCCAGTAGACAATGAAATCGCCCGGACCGGAGAGTCCTCCGAAAAAGGCCCCTGTTGCTCCATTGATGATGCCCGGGCCTGTCCAAAGACCGGTATTCTGAACGGATGGATCAATGATAAATGGTTCATCGCTTTCACACGAGGCAAGATTACTTACCGACAAATTGGGATTATATACATCTACCAGAATAGAATCTGTACAATTATTTTTTTCGTAATAAATCACATGTGAGCCCGCACCGGCAGTCATAGGATCGAAGTACCAATTGAAGTCGCCACCGATGATGATACCGGGACCTAACCAAATTCCATTTTGACCGGGACCATTATTTACAGTCTCGTCATTCAACAAAAACGGATCTGCACCGAGGCAAAATTCAAGTTCAGAAGTTTCAATGTAAGTGGAAATAATATCGATATACATTGTGTCGGAACATCCATTCGGGGCGTTGTAAACAATACTAGTGGAAGATCCATCCGGAAATAAACCCGGGTCAAAAAAACCTGTTGATGTATCAATGATACCATCGCCTTCCCAGAAACCTCCGGGCGGACTTGGATTGCCATTGTACCAAACTAACGGATCTTCATCGGGGCACGCGGAATGGTAATTCCCACCGATCTCAATTTCTTTTATAAAATATTCAAAACTCTGTGAGCAACCATTGATCGTGTATTCTAAATTGACATCACCACTTCCAACTGTTCCGGGTGAGAAAATGCCATTAAGAGTGTCTAAAATCCCGGGTCCACTCCACACTCCACCCAAGGGTGAAAAGTTTAATTGAAAATCCGGCTCAGAGGCACAAACGGTATCTTGCGATATGGTGCTTTCGATGTTATCTACATTCACAAATAACACATCAACGCAATCTTCGAAGGTGTATATAATGGGATAACTTCCTTCTATAGTAGGTGTAAAAAGCCCATCGAATGTTGTAAACGGACCAAACCAATTTCCACCTGCAGGAAAACCCGGTAATTGAAAGGGATCGGAACCGGGACAAGCAGCAACCACACCCCCTGCAAAGATTGGGATTACTTCAATTTCAACTGAATCTACACATGCGTTCGAAACGTAATATAGAACATTGATACCTTCTAGTCCCTGCGTTGGGTCAAAGGTTCCGGCGATAGAGTTTGTAATGCCTTGTCCAAACCAAAAGCCCGGACCATTTGCTTCGAGTACGAGTATGCCTCCGGTGAGACACCAATCTTGCGGTGCTGTTGTTATCTCAATGTCTTCAACTTCGATCGTAATATTCTCTGTAGTTTGATTACCTGTTTCTACTTCCGTTATCACAACCGTATATGTTGTTGTGCCAATGGGACTGAGGAGATGAGGACCCGAAGTCGCAGGCAAACCGTTATTCCACGAATAGGTGTAAGTCAAACAACCTTCTACTTCCACCCAAACTAGAACTTGGCCACCCAAACAAACACTTGGATAATCGGATTGGATTTCTGCATTAATCGGACAATTATCATAAACAAATGAATGGTTGATGATAAAGTTATGGATGGAGTCGCATGCATCGGGTATGCCGATTTCCATGGTAATATCGTAGGTGCAATTGTACTCAAAGGGGTTCGAAAGTATGAGTTCGGCAGAACTACTCATTCCATTTAAACAAATTGGATTCACATCTTCTAATTCAACTCCATTGGATGAACTTATCTCAAATGTTGCCGCATCTATCCATTCGCATTCCAAAGGAGTAGAGAAGTATACGGGTAAAATATTTTGTCCGCAAAGAGGGAGTGGATCGGTGCTCAATGTTGGCGGAATAGGTGGTGGAACAGTGGAGTTCCATTCAAGTGAGAAACCGCAATAGGATGCACTTGGATCGGATTGAAGCTGAAATGTTATAAAACCACTCGTGGCAATGAGATTGGGCGGCAACGAGTTTCCCGAAAAACTTCCAAGAAGCGGTGAACCGGTATCAGGTCCATCATAAATAGTGAGCACATCGAAATCTGTTTCCAGACAAAATTCATCAAAGAAACTGATGTCAATGATTCCCGGGGATTGAATGGTAAAAACAATATTTTCATTCACGCCATAAATACCATCGGGACCACCACTATCATACAATATGCCATCACATTCTTGCAAAAGACCGGTGTACATATTGTATTCGTTCACTTGGGTCTTTCCGACAATGGAAATTAAAAGACACATAAAACTCAAGGTCCCGACTTTGACCTTGATCCAATGATTTGTTGAAGTTTCCTCCTTTTTCTTGTGAGAAAACATAGAGACTATTCGAACGATGCTTTACGGTACATCATTTATTAATACGTCCGGAGATACGATTTGGTTGCTCCAGTTACCTTTTCTATCTACAAGTTGGATAGTAAATGATGTTGTTTCATGTGCGCCGTTTCCAAGAAGGAATAATGGATTCAGCTCGACGGAATATTCTCCTTTAATATGTAATTCCTGAAGATCCGGAGTCATTGGAGGCACATGAAACCAATCTTCCGTATCCAATCTCGAATCTTTTACCTTCAAGGAAAGTTGATCATTATCTGTAAATCCTATATCACCCTGAAAGTCTTCAAAAGAAAATGTAATGGAAATACTATTGGTGAACTCGTCAACTTCAGTCTGTGAAATAGATTTGAAAGCAATAACAGGCGCCACAGGATCCGCTGATTCGTCTTTTTTACATGACCAAAGCAACGGAAAACTCACTATCAAAAATATAAGTTTTCTCATGATACAACTTTTAATGAAAACAGCAAGTAGTAGAAATAAGTGGAGCTGCTGTTAGGTATCTCGGTAATCTCCGTTTGAACACCGTCGTTCAGATAACAACGAACATAATAGATTGTGCCTATCGGAAGTCCGCTTAAGTCCAAGGTGGCTTTGTAGTGAAAATTTGTTGGTGAATTTCCAAAGTCGAGGGCTAAAACAGGTCCCGAAATTTCGCAGGGTACTTCAACAGCACCGGTAAAATCAATGGGATTTGTCGAGACTTTGATGGATACAGATTCGAAGTCTGTGAGCAATGCATTGTCGTCGTATGGGAAGAGCCAAATATCTATCGGAGCACTATCTACCAAAATAGCTGAAGTTTGTTCTCCCGTTTCCCTTGGAAATGGCGTGGTAGTATTATCCTCCGGAAATGCGGCTAATCCATATACCAGAGGTGGTAAATTGGATTGCGAAGAAGGAGCGGGATTGCCCATCATATCCGGAGCTCCGCTTTCGATCCAATTCGAAATTTGTTGAATGTAGAAATCCTTATTAGTAGGCCAATCAGAATTTGGATCATAATCGAGCGGCATCATTCCTGAGGTGTTTTCTACAAATACGGTAAGTCTTTCATGAAGAAAAGAGAGTGCAGTATCTCCCGGATTTACCCGATAAACAAAAGAGTTTTCAGGGTTATTGGCAATCACGGGCTGATTCACCAAACTGTTGTATGCTGATGCGATGGTCCGAAACTCAGGTTCAAAAGTTCCATCATGACAACCTGAATTGGCACAAGTGGGTTTAAATATTTTTCCGTGCAACCAAGCGAAACTTCCTACCGGTAAATCATCCACATCCGGATTGTCATTTTCAATTACCACAGTAGAAACGGCGTATGGATTCGGAGGCACATCATCTTTTTTGCATGTCCACATCAAGGTTACACAGCAGAAGATGAGTCCGATTGTCAACTGATTTTTTTTCAAGGTCATGCAAGAGCAATTATAGTTGTGGAACCCATGATTGTGTGCCCGGTGCTAGAAATCCGGATTGCGTCAATATCGTTGGATCAACTCCCAGAATTTCAGCGGCCGTCAACATGGCGTCACTTACTTTTCCAAATGGACTTCCCTGAGAGCCTATTACCTGATTTCCGGTAACATCCGGACCGGCAACAAATGAAAATATTCTAAGCGAATTTGCATCGCTGTGATCGTATGCTCTCCAACCATTCACATCTAAAATGGAATTGGGTTCATCGTTACGTCCACATTCAGGAATAGCAATAATGGTAGTGTTTCCGGCCATTCCGGGTATCTGTGTTTGGATGTAATCCCACAAATGACCTATTGCGTGATCGGCTCTGTGAAGTGCACTTACATATCCGCTGAAATCGCTATGGCAAGTATCTACACCGGTAAGATTCAAACAAAGGAATGCCGGTTTAAACCACTGCAATACCTCACATGCGTATCCTACTGTATAAAGGTCACCATTATCGGCTACCGGCGGCAAAGCAATGGTTCCATTTTCAGTTTTTTCATACATCAATTCCATAAACTCCTTGATGCTCTGTTTTTCTTCTTCGGTATTACCCAACGCTTGCAACGAACCACCATATTGTTGAAAGGAATTATCCAAAAAAGCTTTCAACTGATACATTGGAGCGAGTTCATTGTCGGGGTGATAGACTTTTCCATTGCCCAAATATTCGCCACAGGCCGGATGAAAAGTTACCGTGGGTGCAAAAAAATTGGCGCCGTATTTCACACCGTAATCCGGATGGTCACTGTGATTTAAAAGAGGAATAGAACCTCCAATTCCATTTCCAACAAACCAAACATCTGTTGCACTATATCCACCATGACGTCGCAAATATTCGAATATCGTAGGGTTCTGTGGACGTTGGCGAAGGCCTTGGGCATCGACCGTTGAACCTTGTAGTATGGAGTTTAATCCGCCATAGTGGCCGGCACTTAATGCCTGCACTTCGGAGAATATCGTGCCCTGTTGTTGTAACGTTTGACCGAGAATGGCTGGTATCGGATTTATGCCGCCTTCCCCTGTTCCGTATACTATTTTCTGTTCAGGTGGCGCACCTGTAAGCATGTTGTACATGATGTTGCCCGGATAGGGTTCATTCACTTGTGCATCATCCAGATAGCGCATTCCGATAGCTTCTTGGTGTCGGACGCCTCCGGCAAACATCACAAAGACAACGTGATCTGAACTGCGATTTCCCGATTTCCCGAAAAGCCGCCCACTGGGAAGAATGTACGGAGATGCCATCGCACCCGCACCCGTGAGCGCCGTCTTTTTTATAAAGGATCTTCTTTGCATGCTATCCGATTTTAGTAATAGAGATATTCATTTGACAGAGCAAATGAGAAATACACCAACTCCGGTGTCATATAGGGATTGCTTTGAATGAAATTTTTCACCCAAGTTTTTTCGGCTTCACTCGGTATGCGAACGAAAAAACGCTTGTACGTTTCTTCAATAAAAGTTTCCACATCGGAATTCATTTCTTCTACAGTGGGCATTTGCACTCCTACCTGATTAAAGAAATTAGATATTAAAACTTCTCGGCCGAGTTCCTGATCGCCAATTGACATGAGGCATTGGTTTAATTCAAAAACAGCCTCCGAACTTATTCCGGTTTGAAATAAATTGGTGAAAAGAATACTAACGTATTGCTCATTTGTTTTGAGCTTATCTTTCTCTGCGCTTCCGTTGTACAGTGTTACAGGGTTTAGCTCGTATAAAAGATCTTGGTCTTTTTTGCAACCTGTGAGCACTCCTGCTGTGAGAGCAGCCACCATTACTCCCGTTGCGCTAGGCAACGACGCAGTAGAATTTGTCTCGGGTGATTTTTTTACCTCTTCCATCTTTTGAAGTATGTATTAAAAACCTGCGTATTCATCCGTCACAAGAATTTTTTTCTGTACGGTTTGTATGTCATAATTATTCTGAAATTCATCCAGAAGATCAATCACCTCCGCACTGTTTGGATCTCTTGATAGAAGTGCTTTAAACGCCCAACGGATCATCCCTTCATCAAATTCGGTTATACCGGTAAGCAAGTCAAGGTATTCATCTTTGTTTTGTGCAACACTTCCAAACAAGGTACCCGCAAGATTGTATTCGATGATGTTGAAGGCCTGATCAAATTCCGATTCTGTGGGAAAACGAAAAAATAATTGATCAAAGGTCGCATTTACAAAGTTGAATGAATTCATATTGATATCATCGTAGATAGAATTAAAACACATCCTTCGACACATTTCGTCAATTGTGATAATGCCATCGCGAAGTTGAGCTTTGCTATCCAATACCGCTTTTATTTTATTAGCTTCTAGTTCTAATAATGCCGCTTCGAAAAGATTTCCTTGTTGGAGAGAAAATTCTGTCAGATAGACCCAAAGATAATATTCCTCCAGTATTGTTGCTTCCGATGAGCCCTCGAGCAACCGACCTTTCATATCATTATAAAACTTCAGGAAATAGGCTTTTGTGTAGGAACTATCCCCTTCAATAAATTCGGTTGAATACATCAACTCATCCACCAACTCTTCTCTCACAGAATTGGACAGAGATTCGTTTTTTAGAAATGTCACTTTCGTATCCATTTCCGTATCGGTAGGCTCCCGACCAATCAAATCGATAAATAATCGGTTAACGTAATTTTCTACCAATATGGTAGGCGTTCCATTGTAATCCGGGATTTCATTACCGGAAATCACTACCAGCTCATCTTCTTTTTTACATGATGTACATAAGATAGTGAGCGCAATTGACGAAAGAATAAGTTTTTTCATTCAGATTGCTTTACGCAGAGCCAAGTTAACCGAATTTTTCGGCGATTAGTATTATTGCTATATTATTTTTTAAAGGCTCTTTAAACCGGAGTATGTCTCAGAGGCCGGTGCTGTAGGCATCCAATTCTTTGAGTTTAACTGAGATGTTCTTCTCCCAGTTAGCTTGTTCATCGGATAATATGCCATGTTGAGTTTCCACGTCGTATTTCTGTTGCATCAACGTGTGATCGTCAGAAAGCTTCGTAAATATGGACTTAACCTGAGTATCCATTTTCGCCTTTACAAATTCGCTTACATGTTTCGAGAAATATTCAGACATTTCTTTACGCATCATTCTCGCAAAAAGTTCGGTTATATCGAAATGTAATTGCTCATGGTTTAATAGGGTCGGGACTCGGTGATCCGGATGAACCCAACTTTGACTCGGGTCGAAATAGGAATATACCTGTAAGATTACTGTATCGTTTTCCGATGACATTTCGAAGGTGATTCCTGAATAGGTAAATGCATGATGGATTCCCGATTGCTGAATAAAATTCTTGTAATCCAACCAGGTTAATTTTTCTTCACTCCACCTTTTCTCCTGACCAAAAGCGGCATTATATCCGGATATCCAGAAAAATAAACCAAAACTCAGAAGGTATGTCAGTGCGTTTTTATTCACATTATGTTTTATTCGGATTTACACTATGCCTTTCTCCTTGTTGCTGTCTCCACATAGCCGAGTAAAGCCCTCGTATTTGAAGAAGTTCTTCGTGCGTTCCCTGCTCAATAATATGACCTTTTTCCAATACATAGATCCTATCCGCGTGCATAATTGTAGAAAGCCTATGTGCAATAAGCACAGTCATCATGGTACGCGCGGCATTCAGACTTCTGACCGTTGTGGTTATTTCTTCCTCTGTCAAGCTGTCAAGTGCCGAAGTTGCCTCGTCCATGATTAATAAACGGGGATTGCGCAGGAGTGCGCGGGCAATGGAAATACGTTGTTTTTCACCGCCCGAAATTTTTATTCCACCTTCACCGATAGGTGTGTCCAAACCCTTGTCTGCTCTAGCCAACAAGCCGTCGCAACGTGCTTGCGAAAGGGCTCGCAACATTTCTTCTTCGGTTGCCTCGGGTTTTACAAACAACATATTCTCGCGTATCGTTCCCGCAAATAAATGGGTGTCCTGTGTTACAAGACCAATTCGCTCTCGTACGCAGAGCATATCGATGTCCGTCGATTTTATATCGTCGTACCAAATGTTTCCTTCTACCGGAAGATAGAGTCCTGTCAACAGCTTAACCATGGTAGATTTTCCGGATCCGGAAGGCCCGACAAAAGCTATCGTCTCACCGCTTTCGACTTTAAAACGGATATTTTGAACTGCATAATTGCTTCCCGCTTTGTGTTTAAATGAAACATTTTCAAATGTAAAAGTCTTGAGATTTTCGATCGAAACCGGATGGGTAGCTTTATACTCTGCAGGTTTCGCCATAATCTCTTCAAACATTTTTAACGAAGCCTCTGCTTCGCGATAAGCTCCAATGAAGGTGCCTATCTCCTGCAATGGACCAAAAATGAAAAAACTATAAATCACCAAAGACCAGACTTCTCCAAACGTGATTTGTTCCCTAAAGAATAAGTAATATAGAAAAAAAACCAGGCAAGTCCTCATGAAATTCACGAGGGTTCCTTGTATGAAACTTAAGCTGCGCAGGTATTTTACTTTGGTAAGCTCAAGTCCTAGAATTTTGTGAGTAGTGCCATTCAGTCGATCAATTTCCTGGGTCGTCAATCCAAGACTTTTTACCAACTCAATGTTGCGAAGCGATTCAGTAGTGCTACCCGCCAAATTAGTGGTTTCTCCTAAAATCTTTTTTGAAACAATTTTAATGCGCTTGCTCAAAGCGTTACTGAGTAGCGTGAGCAAAGGCACTGTCAATAGAAATGCAGGACCAATTGACCAGTGAATATTGACAGCTACAATCATCACAAATACAATACCGACTATACTTTGAAAGGCAAGACCTATGCCGCTGCTAATCAACTTCTCCATGTCGCTGCGAACCTTTTGAATTTTGCCGAGTGTTTCGCCGCTTCGCTGATCCTCAAATTCCTCATACGGCAATTCGAGCGAATGCCGGATTCCACTTGTGTACATCTTGGCTCCCGTGCGTTGGATAACTACACTTGTATAATAATCCTGGAAATTTTTTGCGATACGCGAAACCATCGCCGCTCCCATGGCAGCGAGCAAATATATTAATAGGGTTTTACCGAATGCCTCCCAATTAGAGCCATATTCAGCGCGGTTTGTTACCAAGCGATCAATCATCTTCCCGGTGATCATTGGATCTAAAAGTGAGAAGGTTTGATTGATAGCTGCAAGTATCAAAGCAAGCACAAGGTACTTTTTCGAAAACTTGAGATATGTGAAGAGGGTTTTCATTCAGAAAATTTGCGCTAAACTAGACCAAGCGTAGGGCTTTAGAACTTAGCCTGTATCAAGTTTAACTTTGTGCAATGATTCCGAACCGATACATTCTTTTTTCTGATGAAGTAAAAGAAGCTCTCAGGCTCAATAGACCTGTTGTAGCTCTTGAAAGCACCATTTTTTGTCATGGTCTTCCTCACCCTCAAAATATCCAAACGGCTCTTCTATTGGAGGAAACAGTTCGAAAGGAGGGTGCAGTTCCGGCTCACATTGCCATTATCCATGGAAAAATTCATGTCGGACTTTCTCCCGGTGAAATCACTTTTTTGGCTGAATCTTCTGAAGTCATAAAAGTGAGTCGAAACGATTTGCCCATTTTGTTATCCAAGGAGCTTCATGGTGCTACAACCGTGGCTACAACTATGTTTATCGCTTCGTTGTGTGGGATAAAATTTTTTGCCACCGGAGGTATTGGAGGTGTTCATAGGGGAGCAGAGTCGTCTTTCGATGTTTCGGCCGATCTTCAGCAAATGGCAATTACCGATGTCGTGGTGGTTTCTGCAGGGGCAAAAGCAATACTTGATCTACCCAAAACATTGGAATACTTAGAAACTCACGGGGTACCGGTAGTAGGTTATAAAACCGAGGAGTTTCCCGCGTTCTATGCCTCTACTTCGGGTTTGAAACTTAACTTAGTAATGCATAACACCAATGAAATAGCAGCTTTTGCGAATGCAAAGTGGGCTGTCGGATTGCATGGTGCAGTTCTAGTGGCAAACCCGGTTCCTAGTGACTTTGCTATGAATAGGGAGGTAATGGAAGAGTTGATAGATCGTGCTATTGCCGAAGCTGAAAGAGCTGCCGCTTCGGGCAAGCACCTTACACCCTTTTTACTGAAGTACATGAACGCGCATTCCGGAGGTAAATCGATTGAGACAAATATTGCTTTAGCTCACAATAATGCGCGTATTGCCTCACAAATAGCCATTGCATATCAGTCGATTGCACCATAAGAAATGTCAGGTTACCATGTGCTCACTTCAAATCCTATCTTCGCAACTTGAAAGATTCTCCAGATGTCTAAAACAGCAACTAGCCCCGATATGATTTTAACTGTAGAAAAAATTCGAGAAAGAATGCTCGACGATTATCGATTGGCCTGCATCAGCCGTGAAACTTCTTTACTCGGCAGAAAAGAAGTGCTCACAGGTAAAGCCAAATTTGGGATTTTTGGAGATGGTAAAGAACTGGCTCAAATAGCCTGGGCTCGTCAGTTTAAAGCAGGCGATTGGAGAAGTGGTTATTATCGCGATCAAACATTTATGATGTCGATTGGTCAACTAACGGTTCAGCAATACTTTGCTGCATTGTATGCTCATACCGATGTCAGTGCAGAACCAAGCAGTGGCGGAAGACAAATGGGCGGTCACTATGCCACTCGATTTGTGAATGAAGATGGTTCTTGGAAAAACCTTTCCGAGCAAAAAAACTCGTCCGGCGATATCAGTCCAACCGCCGGACAAATGCCTCGACTTCTCGGATTGGCGCAAGCTTCACAGTACTTTAAGAATAATTCGGATTTACATTCCTGGACGCACTTCAGCAACAAAGGAAATGAAGTTGCTTTTGGAACCATTGGCGACTCTTCAACTTCCGAAGGATTGTTTTGGGAAACAATGAATGCAGCTTGTGTAATGCAGGTTCCTCTTTGTATGTCTGTTTGGGATAATGGATGGGGAATTTCCGTTCCCATAAAATACCAAACAGCGAAGGAAAGTATTTCACAAGCTCTTGCCGGACTTGAAGCGACCGGTACCATGAAAGGCTTAAAAATATTTAAAGCCAAAGGTTGGAACTATCCGGAATTGCTCATGACCTACGAAAAGGCTGTGACATATTGCAGAGAGAATCATGCTCCGGCATTGGTGCATATCAACGAACTTACACAGCCGCAAGGCCACAGTACAAGCGGTTCTCACGAACGATACAAAAGCAAAGATCTTCTCAAATGGTATGATGAATATGACTGTATTGAGCAACTCAAAAAGTTTATCATACTCGAGGGTGCTGCTTCGGAAAAGGAACTAAATGCAATACGCGAAGAATCGAAAACGTATGTTCGGAGTGAGCAGAAAAAGGCATGGGCTGCTTTTAGAGACGACATTACCCGCGATTTAAATGAAGTGGTTGAACTATTAAAGAACACCATCGCATCCTCAGATAAAAGCGAAGATTTAAAGACCATTCTTGCGACTCTAACGTCAGAAAGCGAACCGATAAGAAAGGACATTTTTAAAGCTGCTCGAACTGCATTGCGCGTTTTAAGAGGAAGTGAAAACTCATTGGTTAAACAATGGTTGATCAACAAATCTTCTTCAATTCAAAAGCGATATAGTTCACATTTATACAGTGAAGGAAAATCTAGCGCCCTCAGCGTAAAAGAAGTTCCTGCCGAGTATTCATCCGCTCCTGAACAAGTAGATGGGAGAATTGTGATCCGAGATAATTGGGATAAAATATTGTCGGAACGCCCCGAAGTACTCATTTTTGGTGAGGATGTCGGTAAAATCGGCGGGGTGAATCAAACCTACGAAGGACTGCAAGAAAAGTACGGTGAGTTGCGCGTTTGCGACACCGGAATTCGCGAAGCAACCATAGCCGGTCAAGCAATCGGACTATCGATGCGCGGCCTCCGACCTGTGGCCGAAATACAGTACCTCGATTATATTTTTTACGCTTTGCAAATCTTGAGAGACGATCTCGCTTCCGTCCATTACCGTACAAGCGGTGGTCAAAAGGCCCCTGCCATCATCTCTACTCGCGGACATCGACTGGAGGGTATTTGGCACAGTGGCTCTCCAATGGCCTCAATCATTCACTCGGTGAGAGGAATGTATGTATGTGTTCCTCGAAATATGACCCAAGCTGCGGGTATGTATAATACTCTTCTGAAATCGGATGATCCGGCTATTGTAGTCGAATGCCTAAACGGTTATAGAAGTAAAGAAGCAATGCCCTCGAACCTCGGAGAATTTACTGTTCCCTTGGGTATTCCTGAGATAATTCGAAGCGGTACCGACATTACACTCTTGTCGTACGGATCTACACTCACAATTTGCGCTTCCGTTGCAGAACAATTGCACGAAGCTGGCATATCAGTAGAAATTATAGATGCAAGAACTTTGTTGCCATTCGACTTACCTAAAATTTGTCTGGAATCGGTGAAGCGTACAAATCGGTTAATAATCGTAGATGAAGATGTGCCCGGAGGTACTTCAGCCTACCTATTAGATGAAGTACTCAACCGACAAGGAATTTTCGAGTACTTGGATAGTGCTCCGACTACCTTGTCCGCAAAGGCTCATTTGCCTGCATATGGTACAGATGGAGACTACTTCAGTAAACCGAATGCCGAAGATATTTTTGAAGCAGTTTACTCAATTATGAGCGAAGCAAAACCGTCTCAATTTCCGGCGCTGTAATACTTCGTGTACTGATCCCCTCTCTTTCATTTTTTAACCGAGAAAAATTCTTTGGTGTGGGTGTTGGATTCGTACTATCTTAGCAAGAACCTTATTAAAGTATATGTCGGCCATCCAAAGACTTTTATGCATTCTTTTTCCATGTTGCATCAGCGCTACCTGTTTTTCGCAAGTCACCATTCGAGGTTCAATTGTCGACTCTCGTTCGGGTGAACCTCTAATAGCTGCCGTGGTTGGTGTTAAGGGAACTACCATCGGCACCGCAACAGATTTTGATGGAGAGTTTAAACTTGAAGTAGAAAAACTTCCGATTACCTTATTGGTGAGATATGTGGGGTACAATGATCTTGAAGAAGTCGTGAACACCAAGGAAAGAATAGTGATTGAAATGGTAGAATCAACGAAGACATTTAAAGTGGTTGATATTGTAGGAACCCGGATCACCGAGAAGCAAAAGCAGAATCCTCTAAGCGTTGAAACAATGGATCAACTCGCCATCAAAGACGCAAGTAGTGCGAGTTTCTACGAAAGTTTGGGCAATATGAAAGGGGTAGATATGACCTCTGCGAGTTTAGGGTTTCGAGTCATAAATACTAGAGGGTTTAATAGCACTTCACCGGTAAGAACCTTGCAATTAATTGATGGTGTAGACAATCAATCTCCGGGGTTGAATTTTTCGCTTGGAAATTTTTTAGGAAGTCCTGATTTAGATGTGAAAAGTGTTGACATTATTGCCGGTGCCAGCTCTGCATTTTATGGTCCGGGGGCGTTCAACGGGGTGATAAATATGGAATCTAAAAACCCATTTATTTTCCCGGGCTTTCAATACTCGTTCAAAATGGGTGAAAGACGATTGTTTGAAAACAGTTTTCGTTTTGCCGAAGCTCTTAAAAATGAAAAGGGTCAAGATGTGGTGGCGTATAAATTGAATTTCCTTTTACTACAAGCTTATGATTGGGAAGCCACAAACTACGGGCCTATCTATGGTTCGGATGATGGCGAAGGAAATCCCGGAAGATTTGATGCGGTCAATATTTATGGAGACGAGTATTTTCCTGCGAATGATTTTTCGGAATCTCAACCTTGGACGTACAGAGGAATCGGCACATTTTATCGCACCGGTTATAAAGAAGAAGATTTGGTCAACTACGAAACAAAAAACTTGAAAGCAAACGGAGCTATTCATATTCGTGTAAAACCTGAACAGGAATATGACTCTCCTGAATTGATTTTTGCTACAAACATCGGTAACGGAACCACGGTGTATCAGGGAGACAATCGCTTTAGTTTAAAGGATATATTTTTCATACAAAATAGAGTTGAATATCGAAAGAAGGACAAATTTTTTATCCGACTTTATTCGACGCGTGAAGATGCCGGAAAAAGTTATGACCCATATGCTACAGCTCTAAAGTTGCAGGAAAATGCAAGAACTGATGAAAATTGGGCAAAGGTGTACCTGAGATATTGGAATGATAGTATTGATCCTCTCATTGACGGTACAGGTTATCCGGGACTGGAATTAAATCCTGATTGGGACGGAAATCCAAACACTTTTTACCTGCCATATAACTACGATTCTCTCGCCGTGTGGACAGCGAATAATTTGGATTCTTTATTCGCTTGGCATTCCATGGCAGAGAATTGGACGAATAATGGCAATGCAAATTTGCCGGGCGTTTCTTCATTAGGATTTTTTGCGCCGGGATCCGATGAGTTTAATTCACAATTTAATAGTCTAACGAAATTAAAAAATAACGAAGGCGAAGGGGGGACCCGATTTTACGATAAATCCGCCTTGTATCACGGGCAAGCGGAATATCGATTCGTGTCTTCTTATTTCGATGACATCCGCCTCGGGGCCAGTGGTAGGCTTTATCGACCTAATTCAGATGGGACTATTTTTAGCGATACTGCTGGAACGCGCATAAAGAATAGCGAATACGGAATATATGCCGGATTGGAGAAAAAATTTCTGGAGGATAAATTGATTGCTACTGTAACTATCCGAACGGATAAAAATGAAAATTTCAATCGAATTTTTACCCCTGCGGCTTCTATTGTTTACAGCCCGAAAAAAAATCATTACGCACGCGTTTCTTTTTCCTCAGCCTTGAGAAATCCAACTTTGGCTGATCAATATTTATTTCTTAATGTCGGCCCCGCTATCCTTAGTGGCAACCTGCAAGGATTCGACAGTTTGGTAACCGTAGAGTCTTTCTTCGATTATCGGGGATCATTGGATCCTGATACTCTCAGGTATTTCAATATAGATCCAATTCAACCGGAGGAGGTGCAAACTATTGAACTGGGATATCGTGCAAGCCTTAGTGATAAATTGTATATCGATTGTGGCTACTATTTTAGTTCTTATAAAAACTTTATTGGTTTCAACATTGGATTAAATGTGGAATTGGACGACGAACTTGCCTTGCTCCAAGATGTTCAGGTATATAGGTATTCCGCCAATTCAAAGAACACGGTTCTTACGCAGGGCATAGCCATCGGTCTAAATTATTATCTGGGAAAATATTTCGTGGCAGGTGCGAATTACTCTTGGAATGAACTGCTGAAATCTGATGAATCAGACCCAATTATTCCTGCTTTTAACACCCCGAAAAACAAATACAATGTCAGTTTATCGGCACGTGACATGAAAATTTCTGATAATTCTGCAAATACGTGGGGATTTAATGTAAACTATAAATGGATTCAAGGTTTCCTGTTTGAAGGTTCTCCGCAATTTACGGGATTCGTTCCAACCTATGACCTGGTGGATGCTCAAATTAACATGACCATCAGCAAAATAAATACGAATGTGAAACTGGGTTGTTCGAACCTATTTAATAAAATGCAAATTCAAACCTACGGCGGTCCCCAGATAGGTCGATTGGCATTTATTTCTCTAGTATACGATATCGCCGGAGAGTAAGAAAGTTAACTTTTGGCAGCTGTTATTGCTTTTTATACCGGATTGAGTTTCGAATTGTGAACGGAATACTGGGAAAAAAACATGAGAAAGGCTCGAAATTCGATGTAGATCTTTCTTAAATTTGTTTGAAGAAATAAAACAATTCCCACAAATGAAAAAAATCTTTACCCTGTTTTTCGTCCTATCTCTGTGTACAAGCGTATTTGCACAAAGATATCTGGAGGAAATTTTTGATGAGGTCGAAGTGACTTCGGGCATACAGTATGGAACGAACGCAACTGTGATCGCTTACCAATTTTTTGGAGAGGCTATCCCTGAAAACCTTCTCTTGGACGTGTACGAACCTGTCGGCGACACTGAAACAGAGCGTCCTTTGATTCTTTATTTCCACACCGGAAACTTTATCCCGCATCCTCAAAACGGTGGTACGGGAGGTTTGCGCACCGATTCATCTGTCGTAGAACTTTGCACTCGTTTTGCCCGCATGGGATATGTAGTAGCTTCTTGCGACTATCGTTTAGGTTGGAATCCAATTGCACCGACACAAGACGAACGTGTTTATACGCTAATCAATGCAGCTTATAGAGGTGTTCAAGACTGTCGCACAGCAGTTCGTTTCTTCCGTAAATCAGTTGCAGAGGAAAGCGATCCATATGGAATCGATCCAAATAAAATTGCTGTGTGGGGTCAAGGAACGGGCGGTTACATCGCTTTCGCCGCATCTACCATCAACAATTATATTGAGGACATCGCTACTGTAGACAAATTTATTTGGGAACCTCAAGGTGTTCCAATCCCAATGGTAATCGAACAAGTGAATGGAGATATTTATGGAACGTCATATGGAGTTAATCCTCTCGACGGCGATACGTTGTGTTATCCAAATCACCTAGGTTATTCCTCAGATTTTAATGTTGCAATAAATATGGGTGGCGCAATGGGTGATATCTCATGGCTTGAAGATGGTTCTATCCCAATGATTTCATTCCACACTCCGGCCGATCCTTTTGCTCCATATGGAGATGGTATCGTAATCGTACCTGTAGTAAATCTGCCCGTAGTAGAAGTGAGTGGAAGTTACTCTGTTCAATCTGCAGCAAATGCTTTCGGAAACAATGAAGTTTTCCAAATGGCAGAAAACTGGGCACCCGGTCAAGAGTATACAGACGCAGCTAACCTCAACAACGATGGTTTCTATGGTCTGTATCCATTAATTCGTCCGGCAGGTTCAGAAGCGGATTCAGCACCTTGGGAGTGGTGGGCCGATACCAACCCCAACAACGCAAACGGTCTTGCTACAAATCCGGACATGACTCCTGAAAAAGGACGCGCTTATTGCGATTCTATTCAGTGGTATGCAGCTCCAAGAATGGCTTGTGCATTAAATCTACCAAACAACCCATGCGAACTAGTTGGTCCTGAAAATGACATGTGTGATGGCGCATTTGATGTAAACAATCTTTTCGATGGCGCATTAAATCAAACCATCGTTTCTAGTCAGTTTACAAATACGGATGCAACCGGTACAGAAGATGTAGAAGGTGTTGATGGTTGCTGGATTGATACAGATGCAGAGGCCGGCCTTGATTACCAAGTCGACAATACAGTTTGGTTTACATTCGAAGGAAACGGAGAGTGGTTCAATATCGAAACTAGTGATTGCAATGGCGAGGCAGTATTCGAAAATTCTGATACACAGATGGCAATTTATACAGGTGACAATTGCGGAAACCTAGTTCCCGTAGCATGTAATGATGATATAGATTTCGATAATGGCAACTATTGGTCAGGAGTGAACCTTGATACAGATGATGGCGAAACCTATTTCATTCTTGTAGATGGTTTCAATTATCTTGATTTCGGAGGCGACAATACCACCGGTGATTTCTGTATCGAAGTAACACAAGTCTTTGTGAACATTAACGAAATGGAAAAAACTACATTGTCTGTTTATCCTAATCCAACTTCAGGGAATTTCACCATTACCAGCAGTCAGGAAATTGAGACAATACGTGTTTACAACCTTATGGGTGAACTAGTATTATCGAATGAACAAGTGAATACTACCAATCTCCAGTTCAACGCAGGTGCATTGGCAAAAGGTGTTTATTCGGTTGAAGTGAAAACTGCAAGCGGAAACGCCGTTTCACGTTTGATCGTGGAATAATTATCTTATTAGTGGATACAACAAGGGCTGCTCATTTGAGCAGCCCTTGTCATTTCTACTATCTCAATTCTATTTTGTTGGAAGTTCTTTTATCTCCCCTTGTGGAGTTACCATGATGTATTTGAATTCTGTTTTTATTTCTTTAATGGGTTCTTTGGGGGCTAGAGGTTTTTTTTCCATGACAAACTTCACCTGAATATTATACGTGTATTGAACGGCAGGCTCCACCATTTCAGGATTTACAACAATGTCATATCCTGTGTATGGAATTTTGTTGTAGTAAAAGGAGGTGGGCCTTTTCATTTGAGTTACCGCTCCTTTCTTTTTGGCAGCTTCCAATGAGATAACGGCATTGGATGTGTACGAAGTATACCGATCTAAAGGGAAATAAACACCGGTTTGATCTGCAGCAAGGGTCCACTGTCCTTCCATGGCTACTCCCAAATCTTGATACTGTTTTATTCTTTTCTGGATTAGTGCCGAAGCGGTTTTTCTAAGCGTATCATAAATCAAATCTTGATTTTGGACAAAGTACTCCACTTTAATCAAGTCGTAGATTTCGTTCATAGCCGCCGCAGTGATTATCTTATCCAGGTCTTGCGTATTATAAAAATGAATGTGCAAGTTTTTCTGAATTTCAAAACCTGCAGGTACCTCGGTGTATGTTTTTGAAAAGGCTTTTTTAGCCACCTCGATTTCATAAACCGGGAGCATACTTAACATGTCAACCACAAAATCGTCATCTTTCATTTTAAGTGTAGACATCGCTTTTTTGAACAGTGATATCCTGCTATTCATCAAGGAGTCGGCTTCACGAGCTGTATTCCCGACTTGCGCAAGATGAAAAATGGCCAAATAACTATTCGCAACGGCATTGTACATGGCATTCACTTCCATTACAATTTCATTGGGATTGTTGAAGTATGCTTTTTGTTGAATTATTTGAGGAACTCCGGCGTGTGCTCCGATATTACTTGTTCCTTCCGAGTATAGAATGTTTCCCGCAATTTGAGCTTTGCCGCTTGTAAAGGTGGATAGCATAAGAAGTATGCATAGAATTTTTTTCATGTTGGTCATTTTTGATTGATTGACCAAGTACTACATTCAACACCTATTTGCGTTCAAAAAAACAACACCACAACTAAGAGATGAAGTGTAGTACGATAAAAAAGGAATAAAAGAAGGATAAAAAGATCAGTGGTTCACAGAATTTATTTTAATTCTGAACTCGACTTCCTCGATTTGATCTTTGGTATTGGCAATGAGATAAATCTTCCTGTATTGCCATCCTTCCTTTCCGGTCGAATCGAAATCGACTTTGATAATTCCTTTGGCACCAGGAAGGACAGGTTCTTGGGGGAAAACCACTTTGGTGCATGTGCACTCCACATCATATTCTGAGATGATGAGTGGCTCGGTTCCGGTATTGGTAAATTCGTATGAGAAAAGTACGGGTGTTCCCTCGTTTACCGGATCAAGTTTTTTAATCCGTTCAGAAAAAGAAAACTCCGCGTTTTGTCCGAAGACAAACGCGGAGTTTATAACGATAAGGCAAAGAATTAGTGCGGTTCGCATTCTTGCCTGTTTAATTAGTTGTTTGGAGCACCACCTTCAGGTTTCACAGGAGAACCACCATTGTCAGGTCCGGCTTCAACTGTACCTTTAATACGGATCACTTTCGTAGGTTCGTTTACGGCGTTAGATGTGATTGTAACACTTTTGTTAATCGGGCCTGAACGCTTAGTATCGTACTTCACTTTAATAGGTGAAGACTCACCTGGAAGGATCGGATTAGGGTCACATTTTGGAACCGTACATCCACATGAACCTTTACAGTTGCTCATAATCAATGGAGCATTACCGGTGTTGGTCACTTTAAATTCACATGTGCCATCGCTACCATAAGGAATGGTACCGTAGTCGTGAACGTCTTTGTCTAAAGAAATGGCCGGGCCGTTAACGATTTCGTTTTGGGCAGAAGCCATGGCAAATGAACCAAGGACAACGGCTAATGAGAGGATGAATTTTTTCATGGAACGATTGATTTTTATTTTTATGATGATTGTTGTTTGAACGTATTACTCAAATCTAGGGCCATAAGTTGTTTGGTTAGGGCCTGCTTAACCAATCTTTAACTCTATTGTGGTGTATCTGTCTGATTTTCAGTATCCTTGTTTGGGAGTACTTCTCCCGTAATTCTTAAGTGTTTTTCATTTCCGCCTAAAGAATTCGAATAGACCTTTACCATTTTATTGAAAACACCGGCTTTTTTAGAGTCATAGGTAATTTTTATTTCACTGGTCTTTCCCGGTTCAATGGGATTTGTATCGCATTCGGGTACTGTGCAACCACATGTCTTTTTACATTCTGTAATAATGAGAGGTTGATCACCTGTATTGGAAACGGTAAAAATGCAAGTGGCATCAGCTCCAAATTCCATAGTGCCGAAATTGTGAACTTCTTTGTCAAGGGACAGCATAGGTCCTCCTTGGGTTGTTATTTGCACTGCTGCTGTAGGTTCAGGCCCACATGAAGTCATGAAAATGACTCCCAAAGCGATAATTGTCGTGTAAATGAATTTCATATTCTTGAATTGCAGTGCAAATATGACGAGGAGTTTCCGCCTTCAGCAGACTTTAACATGGCCTTAAGTGAATTAAACGTTATTGCGGCCTTTTGCCATCAGCCTTGCGAATTTGCACGGAGCTAGTATCTTCGCCCAAACCAAAGTATACTGATGAAAAAAATTCTTATCAGCATTGCGCCCCATTTGGTCGCACTCATCGTGTTTATTTCCATAGCGGTAGCTTATTTCAGTCCTCTGCTCGACGACAATGAATTGGCACAAGGCGACGTTTCAAATTTTAAGGGAATGTCTAAAGAAATAGCCGATTATAGACTTCTCCATGGAGAGGAACCCCTTTGGACGAATTCGATGTTTGGTGGTATGCCCGCCTATCAGATTAGTGTATTGCACCATGGCAATTGGATTAAAAAAATGGAACCGTGGCTCCGATTTAATCTACCACACCCAATGGCGGTCCTATTTATGGCCATGTTGGGATTCTATATATTCTGTCTATGTGTTGGTATTAATCCCTGGCTTGGAATTGCAGGCTCCATTGCATTCGGCTTATCCACCGTTAATATTCTATACCTCGGGGCCGGCCACACTTCGAAGGTAAATGCCATAGCCTACATGGCACCTGTTTTAGGTGGTTTATTGTTGGCTTTTCGAAGAAAAGTTCTTTTAGGAACTGCTGTATTCACTTTTTTTCTCGCTTTGCATCTTTCCGCGAATCACTTACAGATGACCTATTATTTGGCGTGGCTGTTAGCTGCCGTGGGAATAACTGAAATTGTTCGACTGCTTATCACCAAGCAAATTAAACCGGCTTTAATAGCTTCCGTTTGTCTCTTAGGCGGAGGAATTCTAGCCGCACTTCCCAATTGGAGTAATCTGATTACTACCTATGAGTACGGTGAGTATACAACGCGCGGAAAGTCCGAACTAACGATTGCTGCGGATGGAGAAAGTAAAAGTGCATCTGAGGTCGCAGGTCTTGAAAAGGGTTACATCCTCGAGTATAACTTTGGGAAAGAAGAAGCATGGCAAATACTTATTCCCAACGCCAAAGGAGGCGAAACGGGGGCGATAGGTGAAGACAAAGCTTTGATGAGAAAAGTAAAAGCGCCTGAGCAAATTAAAGAGTACATAGGTAATAGCAACCGCTATTGGGGCGAGCAGAAATACACCGGCGGGGCTTTTTACTTCGGGGCCTTTATGATTTTCTTTTTTATTCTGGCCTTGGTCTTTTTTAAAGATATGCTTCGATGGCCTTTCCTTGTGCTGGGCATATTGGCTCTCATATTGTGTACGAATGATCCGAATGGATTAAATGGGAAGTTCATCGAAAGTTTCCCGATGTATAGCAAATTCAGAGATTCCAAAATGATTCTTGTTTTATTGATGATCATGATACCTGCCTTAGCTGTCATGTTTATCGATTCTTTAATCTCACAGAAAACCGAATTGACTGCAAAGACCAAAAAAATACTTGCCGGAGCAGGTGGCGTCTTGGTAATCTTTATCGCTGTCTTAATGGCTAAACCGACGTCTTTTTTCCAATTCATTGCTCCTCAAGAAACCGCGAGTTTTGATGAAGCGTTGAAGGGGGGGCAGGTGGATAAGAATACCATTTTTACTCTTACCGAGAATTTGGAGGCCGTGCGTATTGAAATTTTCAAAGGCGACGCGCAACGTTCTCTTCTATTGTTTGTAGTTGCAGCTGGAGCATTACTTGCTCTATTGTATGTCAAAAAATCTCGTTTGGCTCTTATTGGCCTCATAGTAGTGGTTGTTTTCGTGGACATGTGGAGTGTCGATCGCCGTTACTTAGATTCCTCTAAGGTGAAATCCGATTATAAACATTATGTAAGTTCCGAGGACAAGGTGTTTCCTTTCAAACCTACTCAAGCGGATGCTTCCATTTTACAAAGAGAATCAACCGGTATAAAAGTGTCTTTGGATTCTTTGTCGGACATTCTTCAAAAAGGAATGGCTGAACACAAGGATTTCAAAAATTTAAAATCTAAAAAAGATTTGGAATGGGCTTCCGATTTTGGTGCCTTAAATATGTTGAGTAACTATAGAGTTCTAACTATTGGTGGGCCTATGGCAAATGCTACGGTCAGTTATTTTCATAAGTCTATTGGTGGTTATCATGGTGCAAAATTGAAAAAGTACCAGGAATTATATGATTATAAAATGGCTTCTGAAATTACCAATTTGTACGACAGTCTCAAGGCTGGTTCTCACATGAGTGCACTAGCAGCTTCGGGGGTTTTGAATATGATGAACACAAAGTATATTGTGGTAAATCCTGAGGCCGAGGCTCTTGAAAATCCATTTGCTTTTGGACCGGCTTGGTTCGCGGGTGAAGTAAAATCGGTGAAATCAGCCGATGAAGCCATTGGTGCCATCAATACAGTGGATCTTCGAAAAGTTGCAATTGTTCGAGAAATGGATTTGGCAAATTTGACCACCCAAACAAGCGCTGATTCTTTGTCGACGGTTACGTGTATAAAATACAATGTGAATAGATTAACTTATCAAGTAAATGCATCGAGTGAAGGTTTACTTGTGTTCAGTGAAATCTATTATCCGGAGGGTTGGAAATGTTTTGTAGACGGAAACGAAACACCTTACGCAGAAGTGAACTATGTATTGAGGGGTATTAAATGTCCCGCCGGACAACATACAATCGAATGGAGATTTGAACCTGCATCATTTGCTTCGAGTAGTATGATCTCGACCGCCGGTTCAGCAATGTTATTGTTGCTGTTGCTTGGCACATTGTTTAAAGAACTTAAAGGTAGAACACTAAAATAAAGTGAGGACTGTATGCATGCCCTCCTGACCATTGCGTACGCGATATTATTTGCAGCCCTCATTTGGCGTTGGCATTTTTTTAAGTTAACGGGAATAAACCGAAAGTGGATGACTGCACTTTTTGTGCTGAAAATCGCTGCAGGAATTCTTCTTTGGGCAGTCTACAATTATCACTATGACTTTAGAAGTGATACTTTTATTTATTTCGATGATGCTATGGTCATCCGAAATTTATGGTTCGAAGACAGAGATGCATTTTGGAGTTTCTTTTGGGGAGTAGGTACCGATGATCCTTCCTACGCTTTTGTTCATGATAGACTCAATACATGGACACGAAATTACAATTATGGGTTGACTTACGATGGGCCCACTATTGTAAGAATCAACCTTATTATCTCTCTCTTTTCTTTCGGATATTATCATGTCCATACTGTGGTCATGTGTTTTATTTCTCTAATTGGTCTAACAGCAATCTATAAAACATTTCAGCACGGATTTCAGCAGCGGGAGATGTATCTTTTTATAGCGTGTTTTTTTATTCCATCGGTGGTGTTTTGGTCGTCCGGTGTACTAAAAGAAGCTCCTTTGATTATGGCCGTGGGACTTTTAATTTATTCTGTTTTTAAATTGATCAATAATATCAAGCAACCACTAATATGGTTTATCTTTTTTAGTTCCGCATTTTTAATGGTGTTTCTGAAGGAGTATGTGCTCATGTCGCTTCTACCGGCTTTGATTTCCGTTTTGGTTTCAGCTATTCTTTCCTATAGATATGTTCTTCTTACATTTCTCTCCGTGCACGTTATATGTTTTTTAGTGGCACTCAATGCTTCCTTTTTTTTCATCGGAGGAGATTTTCTCTATGTACTTCAAAAAAAGCAAACCGATTTTTATAATGTGACGCAATTGGTAAATGCTCAAAGTGGGATTGAAAAAATTGATATAAACGACCATTTGCAACTTACCTTGGGATATCCTCGGGCACTCGCGAACACATACTTGAGGCCGCATATAATGGAAATTAAAACGCCTTTTTATGTTCCGGTGGCCATCGAAAATTTCTTCTTTTTGATATTGTTGATAATACCAATTTTCAAGTTTCGGAAACTTCAAAAAAAGCACATGATTCTGTTCCTTTTTTGCCTCTCCTTTGTGCTAGTTATAGGAGGGATAATTGGTTATACCGTCCCCATTTTAGGAGCTGTTATACGTTATAAAATTATTGCTTTGCCTTTCTTGGCGATAGTTTGTGCGATGCTTATCAGACCTTCTTCATGGTCAGGCGTCGTATTGAAATCAAATGACTCCAAAAAACCAGAGGAACAATAAAGCCGGGCAGCCATACAAATGGATAATGCAGTACTGCAAAATTGGGTTGCTCGAAATCCCAGATTTGATTGGGTGATGGAACCGCCCCAACTGCTCTTATAACAACTATAAAAAGCAGTGCTAGACTAATGAAGTTCCATGCAAGCAATATGCGAGGGCCAATTATCTCTCTCTTAAAATAGGCCCATGCAATTATGGGTGCGCTAAATCCGGATAGAATGTCGGAATTAATTCCAGAGAAAGTCATGCTTTCCGGAACTTGTTTCTCTAAAAAAAGCCAATAGAGACATATTTCAACGGGTATTCTTACCACATGGACCCAAGTAAGCGATTCAAGGGATAGTGAGTCAAGTACCCTTCGGAATCTCGGAATCAAAAAAGAAATGCCAATTAGACTCATAAATATAATAACCGGAATCGCTACGTGGGGTGGACTGGATTTGCGATCCATGAAATATCCATTGACGGCTAGAACACTCAAAAATATCAACCAGAAAAGAAGCCCTAACATCCATGCATGGGTCCATTTTTTGGTCTTCGGTTGATTGGAATTCCAAAATGAGGACATAAAAAAAACTCCTGTAAGTACTGCAGATAGTACAAATGTGAGAGTTATATAAAAGGGTATTCCTGGTAACATGATCTTACAAAGTTAGGGGTTATCTGAAGTATGACATTTCATAGTTTAAGGAAGTATGTTTTTCGTAGAAAACCCAGTCAATTCACACGAGTCTTTTCGCGGAAACCACTTATAACGCCTTGCTGCTACGAAATCATACAAGGCATCACGAATGAATGGAGGTACTGCTAGAAATAGGACGCTCAGTTTCCACATACCATTCAAGTCCCGGAGTATTCGAACAACCGCTGAAGATCTTCTGAAGAACTTAATATCACGGTAGTATTGAATGTAATTCACATTCGTGCGATCTTCAGCGGATAGAAAGCGCTTTGCCGTTTCTCCTTGAATGGACGCGAAATGTATTTTCTTACTCTTATCTCTTTTCATTACAAACTGAACCCATTTGTTGCAAAGTGTGCAATGGCCATCGACAAACACAATTCTAGAAGGATTCGACATAACTTAAGAACAAAGCTAAGCATCGAGAGTTTCAATTGGCGATATGTTTTTGTGAAGTTTTATATTTCTCCTTCTGTTACCTTTGACCCGAAGATGGGCTGTCAGACTACTATTCATTTCCGACGCAAGCTTAGCGAATCGTCCAAAGAGATATGCTCTACCGAGGTAGGCGCGTTTTCTAGTTACATCCATTCCTCATTCCCTGACCATCTCGAAAAGGATTGGAGGTTGGTTACCGGCAATTGCATTTTTATGCAACCGGATTATCTGCGCTCTGCCGAAAAGGTCCAGGACACGAAGTTTATTCTTAGGATGCTCATGGTGTACAAAGATGGTCGTCCTGTGCTGACCGCCTGTTTTAATCTGACCGGTTTCATTGCCAACGATCTAAAAGGGAATCTGCACGGTCGCAGTCGGTTTATACGAACATTATCTTCAGGGTTGAGGCGCTCCCGAATTTTGGAGAAAAAGAGAATCCTCATTTGCGGATCGGCATTCTCCACAGGTGAGCATGCTTTCTTTCATACAGTTGATATTACACGGGAAGAGGCTGCGAAGCTCATTATGAATGCAGCAGGGCAAATAATCGAAGAAGAGGAAAAATGTGGCATTTCAGTAGCAGCGATTCTTATCAAAGACTTTTTTCCCGGATCGAAAAAGGGACTGAAAGTATTTAAGAAGTTCGGATTTACTTCCTTCGAAGTGGACCACAACATGGTCATGCCCGTATTACCGACATGGAAAAGCATAGAAGACTACATGTCTTCAATGAACTCTAAATTTAGGACAAAAGCGAAATCAGTTTTTAATAAGTCATCGGTTTTGGCAACGCGTGATATCGATATAGATGAAATGATCGCTTTGCGTTCAGAGCTCAGTTCTTTGTTCGATCAAGTAGTAGGAAATGCTGATTTTTCCTTGGGAAAACTGAATTTAGATTCTTTGCCGGAACTAAAACGGACCATGAAGGACAGATTTGTTTGTCGCATTTTCGAGTTCGAAGGCAAACCTGTCGGATTCCTCACGGCCATTATGAATTCAAATTGTGTGGAGGCTTTTTTGGTAGGAATAGATTACAATCACAATAAAGCATTGGCCATCTACAATCGCATGTTATTTGAATATGTGAAAATTGCAATTGAGCATAAGAAATCGTACATCTTTTTTAGTCGCACAGCCTCTGAAATTAAAAGTACAGTTGGAGCTTATCCGGTGGAAATGACTTGCTGTATAAAGCATCCCGGTAGAATTGGAAATTTCTTATTGAATATTTTATTTTCGTATGTGAAAGCGTCACCCTTCGAGCAAAGACAGCCGTATTTGGTAAAAGTCGAAGAGCAAACACGTGAGATGATGTCCACTTTTTTTGTTAAACCTGAAGAAAAAATATAGCCATGCAAAAAAAATACGAAGGCAATGGATATAAAGTTCTTTGGAGTCCTGAAAAATGTATCCACAGTGCAATCTGTTTGAAAGGTCTTCCGAAAGTGTTTCGCAGAAATGAACGTCCATGGATTGACATGACAGGGTCGGGCGATGAAGAAATAATTGCCCAAGTAGAGGCTTGTCCCAGCGGGGCACTGTCCATTGAAAAGGATACGTCATCGACCCAGGCTTCAACGTCAGATGCAGTTCTAGAAGTATCGATGATGAATGAGGGACCTTATATTATTCGTCATGCGGTAGATGTAATAATGCCGGATGGAACGAGAAATCATCAGGCAAATGGTTGTGCTTTATGTCGATGCGGTAAATCAGAAGGCAAACCCTTTTGTGATGGCTCTCACAGAATGAAGTAGTTTAATGGACTGTGGGCCAATGCTGATGAACGATAAATCCTCGACTCATTTCTTTGGTGTATTCTGTTAAAGGATCTAACTGAATAACCATAACAGCTTTCTGGGAGTTAGCAAAGTGCATTTTCACAAACTCGACCAAGTCCTTTCCGCTAAAAAGATTCAGGCTTTTAGGATTGCCTTCCCAAGGGCTGATCCATTCATGTCGCGGTAAAATGAGCCATTGAGCGGGTGCGTCTATGAAAACGTCAATTTCAGTTGATTTCATATGCCATCCGACCGGACAGTGGGAAGAAATACCTTTAGGTAACTTGTGATTTCCAATTAGTCGAAAAGGCACGAATAAAAAGCCCTTTAGCCAACCCATTGAGTTGGCCTCCAAGTTCAACATATCCCGTAGAATGGGCAGATCGGGAGTGGTATTGATGAGGTTCAATTGTTTCTGAAATTTTCTCATGCGTTCACTCAAGCTGTCATTGCCATTGGGCCCGATCCACTGATCGTGTTGAGAGGAATTTGAAGCAGCCAAGTAGTATTTACAGGAAATTTCGAAGTGAATCCAGCGCGATTCCATGAGATATTGGGCCAAAAAGTCCATTTCCGTATGGGTGATTCCGTGGCGGTTCAATTGGATATTGCCCGAACGGAATTCGAAGTGGGGGCTGTATTTTAACAAGAATTCGAAAAGTAGTTCGTAATGCTTTCCAAGCAACAGTTTTTCAGAACCCGAAAGGAAGCGATTTAGTTCCGTCGGATCATCGTCTAGGTCCGATAACCATTGAGAATGTATGGAAAACAGGCCTCGGCAGAATTCACTCGTGCACCACCTTTCCAGCAGATCTTTTCCCGGATCTTCGAGCATGGGCGCGGAACTGATGAGCCAAGCCAGATCGCGGACATGTTTGTTTTTCCACATTTTTTCCTACCTGTTTAAAAGCATGATGTCAGTCCTGTATCGTGAGTTCTATCTTTGCACAAAAATTTTCATGAGGTTACTCGAGAATATTTCTCATCCGCACTGCAGAATTTCCGTTTTTTCGTGGAATGAAAAGTACATCATTGAACTCGAATGGGGACAATTGAAACAATCTTTTAAAGTTAACCACGATAGTGTAACGGGTATTGAGCAAATTAGAAAAATGGTTACGGATGATTTTTTAAACGAGGCGTACCTTCAGTTTCAACAAATGCAAACGAATCTTTCAAAATCCTTTCAGCAATCCAACCAATGAGCAATACGAACTTAATTCGAATATCACTACTGATCAATCTCCTCTTGGTGATTGCAGTTATTTTTCTCTTTCTTCGAAAAGGTAAAAGCAGCGAAGCCGAAGTGCCATCTGTCGCTGTAAGTGAAGTGCCGCGCGCGTCTGCATTTGCCGACACGTCCAAAGTAGCAGCGCCTATTGTGGCTTTTGTAAATAGCCTGAGAATCAGCGAGGAGTATCAAATGCTGATTGATCAAAATGAGGTTTTTACCAAAAAAATGCGCAGTTCCGACAATAAATTGGCTAAAGAGAGAGATTTGCGCCAGAAGAAAGTGGATGAAATACAAACGTACGTGCAGAATAATCCTTCCATAAGCGAGCAGGATTTGGCGGTGTTGGAAGAAAGCGTCTATAAGCTAAAAGTTGAGTTAGACAGCCTTCAGCAAGTCGAATCTGCGAACCTGCAAAAGAGCGGAGAAAAATTGCAAACTGAGGTAGCCGACAAAATTGATGACTTTCTGAAACGATATGTAGGGACAAAAGGTATCGACTACATACTCAGTTTCGATCCGGCATTTCGAACCATCCTCTACGGAAGCCCTGCGTATGATGTAACCGATGAAGTGCTTCAAGGTCTCAATAAAGAATACGCAGAAGAGAAAGAAAAAGAAAAGGAGAAGGAATGACGATCGCTAAACAAAAACTCCAGCAAAATGTAGCGGAGTATGTATTGTTTGTATGGCAAATGGAAGATTTGGTGAGAGCTGTTTATTTTGATCAGCAATCACTCGAGGATTTTATCCGTTCATACACTCCGGACGATAAAGCCTACACAGATGAAAGGCAGTGGTTTACCGAACTTATGGAAACCATGAAAAGTGAAAGGGTTGAAAAGCGTGGTCATATCAATGAGGTGCATGAAATCCTTTTCGAGTTGTTCTATTTGCATAACACCCTCGTAAATATCATTTGCGAGAAAACCTACCTGGAATTGTATCGAACGGCCAAACCGAATATTGAGGCATACATGGAGAAATCCGGAGAGAAATCTTCGAATGAAATCGAAGCTTGTTTTGTAGCCTTATACGGTTTAATGTTGCTCAGACTTCGGAAGGAGCCGGTGAATAACGAAACAGAGGCGGCCATGAAAACTTTTTCAAATCTCTTGGCACGCCTCTCATATCATTACAGAATCATGAAACAGGGTGAAGAGCATTTCAACTTGAACTGATCGGTATTTACGAAAGCAATCGCTGTCGAAGTATAAATTCGAATTGTTGATTTTGTCTGGTCAAATGTTGGATCATGGCCTGCTGAGCAGTCATCTCTCTAAATTGATTCCACGCTTCAATCACCATCGTCGAAATTTCTCTCATATTGAAAGGTTTCGTGAGTATTCGAAATACTTTTCCTTTGTTTACAGCTTCTACAATGGGCACCATCTCGGTATGTCCCGTGAGTAATATACGCTGTACTGAGGGATAGTCTTTTGAAACGGATTCGAGGAATTCCACTCCGGACATACCAGGCATATTATGATCTGCAATTACAATATTGATTTGTTCTGAATCAATCATATTGTATGCATCCACCGGACTTGCGGCCAAATATATTTCGAACTGTTCGCGAAAGTTTGCACGAAAAGAGTCAAGATTTCCTTGATCATCATCGAGGTACAAAACGCGGGGTTTGACATTTGGATCCATTTCGGGGATCTGGGGTACGGGCATTCCTAGGGTCATATTGTTAGGTATTTTGTCAGGCATATTTGTACGACCCTTCTATCGAGAGGTTACAATCGAGTTGTCTGACATTTTAAATACCTTATAAACAAGATGTTACGAGCTGATGTTTCGGAAAATCAGCTCTTCAATTTTCTCCGGTAGAGGTAACAGACCCAACATTTTCGCCATGTCAACAGCCTCCTGGTCGCTCGATATAATAAAATTCGGCTTTTGTTTATTCCAAATTACCATGGCTTCTGACAGTTTTGGCCGAATGGTCTTCGCGAAATAATTGCCAATTTGAATTTCATCGAAAGCAGTCTTTGTTCTGAGAAAGCTTGCGCCTTTTTGATTTAATGCATGAGCAACCGACTTGTTGCGGTCGTGACCAATTCGCTCATTTAAAAAGAGCAGATATTTTGGAGAAAGTCCGATTAAGTAAGCATGCAGCAAAAACCAATAGCAATTCCGGAATTCAGATTGAAGAGGGTCTGAAGAGAAGTAGGGTTTAATACCGTCAAATTCCGACGCGTCATAAACAATCCAACGATCGAAGTGGCGGGTTGGTAAAAAATCCTCAGTTTGTATGAAATCATGACTGAGGTAAGCTCTTTTTTCGACCATAACATAACCGGCCTTGCGAATCACGGGGTCGAGACTTTGAGATGTTCCTATTCTAAAACGGGCACGGTAATAATCTTTGTGTGCTTTCCATTCGAAATCCGGCAATCCCAGGATCAAATAAGCGATCAATGCGAAACGCAATGCATGGCTTGCATCTTCGGGATGGTGCAAAGGGTTGTCGGGATCCATACCGCATAAGGCCCGCATGGTGAACTTATCTTGAGGTATGCCTAAGACCTTTTGCATTTTGCTATCTATCAAAACATGTTCGTTGCAAATAGCATCGAATACAGAATAAAATTCGTTGTTGCCCAATTCGACTGAATCGATGGAGGACATTATTTTGTCTACTGAAACACCTGCGGTATATTTTCCTGAGCCTTTAATGATCGATTCGTAGGCAAACTCAGGGTAGTAACGCACGCCATCGGTTATGATTTTGTTTCGGCCATTATCAATCAGCTTACAATAATCCAGAATTTTTTTCCCTAATCGTCCGGTCGGGTTGGGAATTTGTTCTTCAAAATCTTGGGTGAGCGCCATTAACAAGTGTTTCCAACTGGGGAAATTTAGCTTTCGCTGTACAGGCGTTTGTACGCGCTCTTTGGTCAGTACCCGATACGGGTGGAATTTGTCTTCGGCGTTCATGGTTGATTAAGGCTTTGCGTAAACTTTATTACGAATGTAAGTAACCAAAACCACTTCCGCTCTTTTCGCCAAAATTTGGAAAAGTTTGTTTTTCTCGCTGGAAATACTAATTTCCGGATATTCTTAATGATTCGGATCGATGTGTCGGTAAATGGCTTCTAAAACCAAAGGAGGGATAGGAAGAAGTCCTAATTTACGTGCAATTTCCACTGCCTGCAGATCTCCTTCCGGAATCGTTACCTCTTTTTTTCGATCCCAAATCTGTTCGAGAGTTCCCATTTTCTGCCGAATCGTTTTCGAAAAGTAGTTTGCCACTTGAGATTCTTCAAAACCCAGATCTATTCCCGTATAATTGAATACTTGATCATTTAAGGATTTGGCAATGGCTTTATACCGATCATGTTTGGAACGCTCATGCATCATCAAAATATATTTGGGTGATATGTCGAGCAGATGGGCGTGCAGCAAGAAAAGGTAAGCGTTCATGTATGAACTTTGAGTCAAGCCGGAGGAGAAATACGGTTTTATTCCCTGAAATTCTGATGCTTCATAAATAGTCCAACGATCGAGGTGGAATATGGGTAAAAACTCTTCCCCGTCGACAATCTCATGGCTCATATAAATCTTTAATTCTGCCATAACATATTTGGCTTCTCGAAGTGCCGGTATATGACTCATAGAGGTGCCAATGCGAATATTAGCCCTGAAGTAATCTTGATTGGCCCGCCATTCAAATCCTGGCAAACATCCGATCATATATGCGATGGTTGCCAAACGAACAAAGTGATGAATGTCCTCCGGATGATGTAAAGGCCAAGAGGCATCATACCCGGTGAGTGATCTTACATTAAAGTGCTCTTTCGGTATACCCAAAATTTGTTCTACTCGATCATCCACCAGAACATGTTCGTTGCTTAATACATCGTAGACCGAAAAAAACTCGGTACTTCCCAGTTCAATATTTCTCAGGGCTTTCATGACCGAATTCATGTCACTGCCTTTTTGATATCTGCCTCGGGCGTTTTTTACCCATTGATGGGCTAGTTCAGGTAAGAGATGCTCACCCTCAGAGCTCATTTTTTTTCGAACCTTGTCGATAGTTTTTAAACATTGATGTGTAGAGGATTGAATAGAATAGTTGCCCTCCCGCACTTGCATTTCGAAGGAATCGTTAATGTAATCGGTTAACTGCCTCCAACCGGGAAAGCGGATTCGACCCTGACGATTCTTTTCATTTTCTGATTCGTGCGCGTTCATACATGGCGTTGGCATTGCATTAGTCATTGTTTTCAGTTTTCAGTTCGGACAAATATACCTCTCGTCTTGGTTCACACTAATAATTCCAAATTTTCGCAATGATGACAATCAGTCTACTTTTTTTGTATAGAGGTGATCAGTAAACGCGATTTATGTAATTTGCGGGCTACTTCACAAGCAAACTATGATCAGAAGACCCTTTAACCTCAAACAGTGGATCGAAGACAACCGCGATCTATTAAAACCACCAGTTGGCAACAAAAATTTGTATAAAGATGCAGGTGATTTCATTGTCATGATTGTGGGTGGCCCCAATGCTCGAAAGGACTATCATTTTAATGAAACCGAAGAATTGTTTTACCAAGTAGAGGGCGATATTGAAGTGGGTATTCAAGAAGATGGTAAGGCGGTGACTATCCCAATTAAAGAAGGCGAAATGTTTATGCTGCCGGCGGGTGTTCCTCACCAACCTAGAAGAGGCGCAGATACGGTAGGTTTGGTCATTGAGTGCAAACGAGACGACCGAGAAATGGAAGATGGATTGCAGTGGTATTGCGAAAACTGTAATACGAAACTGCATGAATACCGCTTTGTTTTGCATAATATCGAACTGGATTTTTTACCCAGATTTCGCGATTTTTATGGCGACATTGAGAAAAGAACTTGCTCCAAATGCGGTGCCGTGATGGAAAGTGACCCTCGATTTGTATAGGGTTTGACATCACCTCGAGTTGTCCTCATATTAGCCTCCCTGCAACCTTTTGCATCCTTAACGGTCTTCGAATTGTGCGCTCTATTGAGCGATAAACCTTCATTAATCTTTTTGTACATGCGCAAATTTTTACTTCTTTCTTCGGTTCTATTTTCCGCATTATTCTCGTCAGCTCAGTGTGAGAATTATACGATCCAAATTTTCTCCTACGTTATGAATGAAGGTCCTACAAGTGTTACTTGGGGAATTGACGACTTAGATAATAATACGGTTGTGCCGGGCGGAACAGTTATGTTTAGCACCTTTATGTTCCAGCAGACTATAACCGTTTGTTTGGAACCGGGTTGTTATAACTTGAATGTAGAAGCTAATGCGATTCTCAACCAAAACATTTTCGTTGCGACGATAATGTCGGGAGAAACAATTTTGTATCCGACAAATGTCCTGGAATATGGTTCCAATACATTGAATTATAATTTCTGTACATCTATCGAAGAACCGTCTTGCGAAGCTTGCTTTACACCATCTTTTTATAATGGTGTATTGAATATTAACAATTGCAGCAGTCCCGTAGATACTGAAAACACCACCTTCACATGGACTTTTGGTGATGGAACAAATGGTGATGGTCCCATGCCGGTTCATACCTATGCAGATAATGGTGTTTACACAGTTTGTATGGTAATGGTAGTGACTATTGATGATGTGATCAATTGTATAAGCGATTATTGTGTGGACATTGTTGTTGAGGGATTAGGTGCCAATGACTGCCCTACAAGTATATGGTCGGGACCCGGTGAAACATGCTCAACGATGATTTTTGAGATAGGAAGTTATGTAGAGGGTGAAGCCGTTACATGGTATCCCGGAGATGAAAGTGGTGCTGTTGAAGGAGGTCATTTTTTCTCTCACACATATGAGTTACCCGGCTTGTACACTGTTTGTGCATATTACACAAGCCCGCTTTGTCCCGATGGCGTAGAGTTATGTACTAATATTTTTGTTGAGTCGTGTGAAAATGATTGTCCGAATGAAATCATTGCGTCTCAAATGGATTGCGATTCCTATTTATTTCAAATACCGGGTACACTCGTTGATGTAACATGGAGTTTTGGTGATGGAACATCTGAAAATTCAGGTAATTCTGCCGATCACACGTTTCAATCAGATGGAATTTACATCGTAACTGCTTCTTACACGAGTGAACTCTGTAATGAAGGCGTTACAATTATTTACACACTCGAAGTAAATTGTAACAGCGAGTGTCCTTCGAATATTGTACCGAACTATAATTGCGATCTAGGCACGGTAACGCTTATAGTAGATGGATTAAATCAAGACGCATCACTTGTGTGGTGGTGGGGAAATTATGAGGTCTTAACGGAGACTCCTTCCATTACTTTAGAGTATTCGAACTCTTGGATATTTATATGTGCTTGGTCCGACTCTCTTCAAACAGAGGGTTGCCCTGAGGTTTGCGAGGAAATATATTTAGGTTGTGAAGAAAACTGTAATTTGAATATTGGTCTGTTGGAAGACGGATGCGAAATACTCGTTCTCTCTGCAACGGGAGTTCC
The DNA here is from genome assembly GCA_044375415.1 of Flavobacteriales bacterium. Lineage (GTDB taxonomy): Bacteria > Bacteroidota > Bacteroidia > Flavobacteriales_D > Sanyastnellaceae > JAWXBG01. The sequence goes on along the minus strand of JBILMS010000001.1, from coordinate 64,013 downwards.
TAATCCTCAGAATGTGCAATGGTCAATCAATGGAGAATTTTATAACGTTGGATCCATAACTACATTTTACCTCTCGCCCGGAGCCAACCAAATTTGTGCATGGTACGAAGGTGAACTTTGTTCCGACGAATGGTGCGAAACGTTTCAAGGTTGCGGCGAATGCACGGAAGTCGGATTTAGTCTCGATAGCTTTGTAGGTGAAGGTGGCCCCAATCTGGTTACTTGGTCATTGGCAAATCAAAATGGATTGGTGGTCTACGAAGGCATGAGTGAATATAACGGTGAAGATCCTTTCTACGACCACATGTTTTGTCTTGAAAACGGATGTTATGTTTTTAATGTCTGCTCAACAGAACCCTTTATGGCCGAAGCATTTGATGTGCTTTTCTCGGACAATTGGAATGTTGTTTCTTCAGAAAGTGTAAGTACTTTTCTATGTTATGGATACACTGTATTGTTGAGTTTGAACAGCGATTGTGAAGCACCCGAATGCACGGAAGTTATTTTGGGAATTGATAGTTATCAAATTAATGGTGGCGCACATCTCATCAATTGGTTTGTGTTTGATGAAATGGGAAATACGGTTGCCGATGGAGTTCACGAATATTCGGAGAACAATTCCTACTTCGATACTGCTCTCTGTCTGCCGGACGGTTGTTATACCGTAGGTATCCAGGATATGACAACCGGCGAATTCTCGTATGAAACTCTATTCACATTTGCAACTTCAGATGGAATACCTCTCGATATTATTCAACCGCTCGTTATAGAGAATCAATTTGCGAGTTTTGGTTTCTCTTTAAACGGCGATTGTATTGTGGAAGAATGTACGGATAATGAAGTTACTATTACGGTGACCAGTTCATACATCGAAGCAGGTTCCGATATGTTCGATATGACATTAAACTATGAAAATTTCCCATTGGAATTGGAAGGTTTCTTCATGTGTTCGGAATGTCCCGAAGAATTGACCTACACATTTTGTTTGGCAGACGGTTGCTACGAAATAGATTTCGAAACTGAATTCCCTATATCTGCTGAATTTATTATGGTTCAAGCATACCTCAATGGAATTGAAATTCCGGAAGCCCTTCTCGAAATGATTCAGGGCGACGAAGGCGGATCCTTGGTTATAGGTCTTAATTCGGACTGCGAAGATTCTGTTAGCGAAATAGAAATGGTAGAATGGGAATTATACCCGAACCCAAGCAATGAGGTAATCAATATCTCATTGAGTCAAACGCAAAATGCACAAGTTCGCATTTTCGACATGACAGGAAAATTGGTTTTGGAAAATTCTATCAACGGTTATGGAAAACAAATTGATATTTCATCTCTAGTTTCCGGAGTGTATTCGGTTGTTTTGATAGGCACCGATACTCTTTCATCGAAGGTTTTAGAAGTGGTTAGATAACCCGGTTAAAAATGTCAACGAAAAAGAGCAGGTCCTACCTGCTCTTTTTTATTCTAGCCGTTTTGGTTTACTTCAACAATTTTCAGAAGCGAATTTCTGATGTCGAAATTTTTTAAAGACCTGATAGTAGGTATATTAAGCTAGAGAATTAACTTAAAAACATCTGATTTTTAGCTAAATCCTCTAAAATCTGAATTTTCCAGCGGCTCAAGGGCTAAATTCGCCCTTGCCATTAAAGCAAGATAAGGTATAGAAGCTATGAATTTCAACAGATTAAATGTTATAACCGGTTGGGTTGTATTCCTGATCGCTACTATTGTCTACTACTTGTGTGTAGAGCCAACGGCCAGTTTTTGGGATTGCGGTGAGTTTATCGCAACCGCACACAAATTGCAAGTAGGACATCCTCCGGGAGCACCGCTTTTCATGTTGTTGGCAAGAGTATCCGCAGCTTTCACAGAGCCTGAGAGTGTGGCATTTATGATCAATATGCTCTCTGTCCTAAGTTCATCTTTCACTATTTTGTTTTTATTCTGGACGATCACGCACCTTGCTAAAAAACTCGTTCCAAGCGGGGAGGAGCTTTCCGCCGGCGCAATCATAGCCGTTTTAGGAAGTGGAGCCATCGGTGGTTTAGCTTATACCTTTTCCGATAGCTTCTGGTTTTCCGCTGTAGAGGGTGAAGTATATGGCCTTTCCTCCTTATTCACGGCGGTAGTTTTTTGGGCTATTTTGAAATGGGAAACACTTGAATCTAAGGGAGGAGAACTTCGCTGGCTCGTGTTAATTGCCTACTTGATGGGACTTTCAATTGGTGTTCACTTGTTGAACCTTCTAGCGATACCTGCTATATGTTTTGTTTATTATTTCAAAAAGTACCCAACAACAAGAAAGGGAATTATTTGGACGTCGATTATATCTCTGGCACTTTTAGGATTGATCCAAACCGGTATTATTATTTGGCTTATCAAGATTGCTTCCTTCTTCGAAAAATGGTTTGTCAATGGAATGGGATTACCATTCAACAGCGGGGTAATTTTCTATGTTTTACTCCTAATTAGTCTTATCACATTTGGACTTATATACAGCCGTCGCAAAGGCAAGGTTATGCTCAATACGTTGATCTTAGGAATCACGATGGCCATTTTGGGATACTGCTCCTTCGCGACAGTTATTATCAGAAGTTATGCTAACCCCCCAATCGATGAAAACAATCCTCAAGACGTATTCTCATTGCTTGCTTACCTGAATCGTGAGCAATATGGAAATCGTCCTCTGATTTTAGGTAATTATTGGAATACACCTTTAAATGAAGAGGACCCTTATTCCGATGGACCTCCTTCTTATGTAAAATCTTTTAGTGTATACGAATCGGGTAGAACTGAAAAACGTGTTCAATCCTATAGAAATAGATTTGAAGCGGAGCAATTCATAACAAACAACAGCGATAAGAAATTAAACCTAGTTACGGAGTACGTTGAAACCGGAGAGAAAAAAGGCTCTGAACCGAATTATAAAAAAGATTATTTCTTCCCTCGAATGTATAGCTCTCAAGCAAACCATGAGCGCGAGTACAAGCGGTGGAGCAATTATCAGAATTACAATGATCCACGCGATAGAGAAAAACTCACAAGTAATGAAGAGTTTATAGCAGAAATGGAGACTCGGAAAAGTGAATTGGAATTTGTACTTACCAATTATGCGAGCGAACTCAGTCCGGAAGAAGCAAGGGAATATGAAAGTGAATACAGGACCACGGTTCGAGCGCTCGACAAACAGTATGAAAAGATGACTCCAAGTTTTGCGGAGAATATGCGGTTTTTCATGAGTTATCAAGTGGGTTGGATGTACTTGCGTTATTTCATGTGGAATTTTGCCGGTCGACAAAATGACGTACAAGGTCATGGAGATTTCATCGATGGAAACTGGCTTACCGGCATATCGATGCTAGACGAACAAAGACTTGGAAACAGGGATTCGCTTCCACAAGCGGCATTGGAAAATAAGGGGTATAACAAATTTTTTATGCTTCCACTAATTCTTGGTTTGATAGGTTTGGTTTTTCAAATGCTCCGAAATCAAAAGGACTTTTCTGTAGTCATGATGTTATTCTTGCTGACAGGATTGGCCATTGTGGTTTATCTAAACCAATACCCTTATCAGCCACGTGAACGTGATTACGCATACTCCGGATCATTTTATGCATTCTCCATTTGGATCGGTCTCGGTGTATTTGCACTTTATTACGCTTCCAAGCATCTTACGCTAAAAGGTCTTGGAACCCTTGGTGGAATGCTACTTGGAGGTTCAGCTTTTATATTTTTAGTAGAAAGTGTTGCTAGTGATTCTCACACATTCGGATATCACCTTTTCTTTATTTCTATTGTCGTTATGAGTGCCGTTGGTTTGATGTATCTCCTCGGGACAATAATAAAGGGGGAGTTTTCCAAGGGAATTCTTGCTACATTGTTGTGTTTCCCCGCTATCTATGTTTTGGCCGCTCAAGGCTGGGACGACCATAGCCGCGCTCGCAGAAGAACCGGAGTAGATTACGCTCAAAACTACCTCGAATCTCTTGCTCCCAATGCTATCATATTTACGAACGGCGATAATGACACCTTCCCTCTGTGGTATGCGCAAGAAGTAGAAGGTATACGAACAGATGTCAGGATAGTAAATATGTCGCTCCTCAATACCGATTGGTATATTGATCAAATGAAACGCGCTGCTTATGAAAGTGCGCCTGTACCTTTTAGTCTTACAGAACAACAATACCGTCAGGGTACTAGAGATATAGTTGTATTAGATAGAGGTACTCGTCAGAGGCCGGCAGGACCAATAGATATTGGAGCCGCCATGGAAGCGTGCAAGGATGATTCTAAAGTGAAAGATTATGGCGGAGGCAAGAAGTACCATTCTTTCCCTTCGTATATGTTTACGATGAAAGTGGATAGTGCTATTGTGGAAACCTTCCGTCCATTCCTCAATCCGGGTGATAGTTTGGTGGATGAAATCAACTGGTCGATTACTGACGATAGCGGAAAGAATCCACGTCAATTCATTACCAAAAATCAGGTAATGTTGATGGATCTTCTCAACACTTTTGGATGGGAGCGACCATTATATTTTGCAACCACAACGGGCTCCGATATTTACATGGGTCTGGAACCATACTTCCAATTAGAAGGTATGGCATATCGATTGGTTCCGATCTTGCATCCAAACAATCCAAATCCGAATGTGGTTGGAGGAATTGCTCCGGAAGTGATGTACGAAAACGTGATGAACAAATTCAAGTGGGGTAATGTCGATTCTGAGGATTTGTACATGGACGAGAACAATAGAAGGATGACCACAAATCTTCGCTTGCACTTTGGCAATTTGGCCGATGAGTTTATTCGTCAGGGTAAAAATGAAAAGGCACTTGAGATTCTCAACAAGTCCTTTGAAGTGATGCCTGAGAGAAATGTTCCTTTTGATCGCGTTGTTTGGCCAATGGCTGAATCCTATTTCGAAGCAGGGGATTCTATAAAAGGGTTGGAATTGACAAAACGGTTAATTGATCTGAATTCGGATCAATACGAGTATTATCAATCACTCGATGAAGAACGACAAATTGTAATGGAAGAAGATGTAACTCAGCAATTGTATATTAATCAAAGGCTCATTATGGCTGCCGAAAAGGTGCTGGGCCCTGACCACCCTGAAGTGAAAGCTTTGCAGGAAAAGGAAAACGTAATGTTGAACGAGTTGGGAATTGATCCTGAAGAATTAAAAAGAAGTTTGGGTCCACGCAGAAAGGCTCCCAAACCAATAGCAATTCCAACAGATACATTAAAAAGAGATACACTCAAAGGGGAGTTCTAAAACCTCTATAAATTCTTAAAAAGCGCCACTGATGAAACATGTCATCAGTGGCGCTTTTTGTTTTTCGACTTGCTTTTGAAGGTTGTTTTACTAAGTCCTATTCAAGGATAATTGTAGTAACTTTATATTATTAGCTTCGTAGAAGTATAGTGTGTAATTTAAAGTCGCTTATGCTGTAAACCGACCAAACCGAAAAGATGATAGTTAGCCAATTATTTCACAATAAAAATTTGGGATGGATATCATCCGGTCGTTCTTTAAACCCGCAGTTGGTACTTGTTTTTGGAGGCATCGACGAAATAGGTGACCCCGAAGTGTACAACTACATCCGCAACCTCCACCCGAGTGCAGAAATAGTAATGGCTAGTACCGCGGGTGAAATCCGAAAAAATGAAGTTACGGACCATTCAATTGTAGCAACATGTATTGAGTTTCAATCTACAGAAATAAAAACGGTTGCCCTTTCAGTATCCGACTTAAACAATAGCTATGAAAGCGGGAAGCACATTGGATTAGCCCTAATGAACGACAAGTTGCGGCACATTCTGCTTATTTCAGATGGAACTACTGTGAATGGCGATGAATTTGTAAAGGGTATAAATAATTCAGTGTCGGCTAATGTACTCGTCACAGGTGGGCTTGCTGCAGATTCCGGCCGTTTCGAAAAAACCTTAGTTGGGTTAAATCAAATTCCGGTGGCAGGTCAAATTGTTGCTGTGGGATTTTACGGAAATAAATTACGAGTAGGACATGGGTCAATGGGTGGTTGGGATATTTTCGGACCCGTGCGAACTGTGACGGCCTCGAAGGGAAATGTACTATATGAACTTGATGGAATAAATGCACTGGAATTATATAAAAAGTATCTCGGGGATAGAGCCGTTGAGTTACCGGGCTCGGCTCTTTTATTTCCACTTTGCATATTAGGTGAAGATGGATCTCAATTGGTGCGCACTATTCTTGGAATAAATGAAAATACGGGTGCAATGATTTTTGCCGGTGACATCCCGGTAGGCGCGAATGTTCAATTTATGATGGCCAACTTTGATCGACTTATCGATGGAGCAATACATGCCGCAGAACAAACGCATCTTCGCCTTGGAGGCACAGAACCGGATTTGGTCTTGATGGTATCTTGCATCGGAAGAAAAATTGTCCTTGATCAACGTGTAGAAGAGGAAGTGGAATCCGTCGTAGATTTTTTTGGGCCAAATCCTGTCTACTGTGGATTTTATTCGAATGGAGAGATTAGCCCGCTCAAAGGATCGATTGGGTGTTCGCTGCATAACCAGACGATGACCATTACTACTTATTCTGAAATTGCTTCCTAGATAATGGCCGAACTACATAGACTACTCGCCCGACAAATCCGAAAGTACATACCCGATTTCAAAGAGGGGGCGGCTCAATACGATGCTTTTATTGATGCTGTAAATCAAAGCTACGAGCATTTCGAAAATGATAGGGCTCTGGTAGAGCGAGCTATGAAACTGAGTAGCGACGAAATATGGGAAAAGAACCAAAAACTGCTCGACGATAGTTTGCGCCAAAAATTACTGATCAATTCATTAATACAAACTATTCATAAGATTAGTCCATCCATAAAAATAGAAGAAGATACAGACCTTTTGAGAATAGCTGATGTGCTTGATATCGAGATTCTCAAAAGAAGGCAAGCAGAAGGGGAGCTGAGAATTGCACATGATGCATTAGAAAAATCTCTACATGCACGTCAGTCTTTTTTGCTCAATATTTCGCATGAAATACGCACTCCTTTACACACTGTCACCGGAATGGTGAATTTGCTTTTGCAAACTCCCACTTCCGATACACAAAAGGAATATCTTAAAATAGTGAATTCAAGTGCCGAGGGCTTACTTGTCATTATAAACGACTTGCTCGATATGGGTAAAATCGAGAGTGGAAAGTTTACATTGGAAGAGTTGAATTTTAATTTGGATGAGGTGCTCGAGTCCCTGCAGAAAAGCATGCAGATAAAGGCAAGAGAGAAGGGAATTGAATTTGTGACTGAAAAGGACAGGCGACTCGGGAATTATCTCATCGGAGATCCCACAAGGTTGCACCAGATTATTTTGAATTTGGTGAGTAATGCTATCAAATTTACTGTAAAGGGAAGGGTGCAGTTATCGCTACAGCTTATTCATGTGGATGATGAATATGAGAAAATTCAGTTCGAAGTTTCTGATACCGGAATTGGGATTGAAGAAGAGAAACTCGATGGAATATTCGAACAATTTGCTCAAGAGGATGGAAGCGTTGCGAGAAAATTCGGCGGCACCGGGCTAGGCCTCAGCATAACGCGTTCATTAGTGGAAATGATGGGCGGCGAAATAACGGTGAAAAGTAAAAAAGGTGAAGGTTCGGTTTTCGCTTTTACGATCAATTTTAGAAAGGGAGATATCGTAAACATTATAGAAACAGAACACATACAAGCCGAAGGCCTTCGTGGCCTTCGTGTCTTAGTTGCAGAGGATAACGAAATAAACCTTTATCTGATTCATTCAATATTGAAAAATTGGGGAATCGAAGTGCACTCGGCAGCTAGTGGGAGAGAGTGCATTGAAATTCTCCGTCATGATGAATTTGATTTCCTGTTTACGGATCTTCAGATGCCCGAAATGGATGGGATTGAAATGACCCGCATTATCAGAAATGAGTTAGGACTCGATATTCCGATTGTCGCCCTCACTGCAAATGCATTAGCCTCCGAAATGGAATTGTGCAAGGAAGCGGGAATGAATGATTATGTGATAAAGCCCTTCAAACTTTCTGAATTGTATAGCAGTATGACACGAAATCTCACTCATCTGCAGATTGCGTCAAGCCCTTCAAATCTCGAACGATCGCGATTCAGTTTGGAGAAATTGAGTGATTTGTACTCCGGAAAAAAAGATCAGATGTTTAATACCCTTGCCGTCTTTTTACTTCAAATGGAAAAAGATCTTGAAAGGCTGTATGCAACAAAAGATTGTCCGGATAGATCAATTGTCAATTCTATAGCCCATCGAATGCGACCAAATCTCGAACTTTTTTGCATGGAGGTATTGAAAATTGAATTGGAGGGACTGTTAGCTGCATTTGAAACACAGAATAGCGCTTTATGGGGAGTGCGTATTCTCGAATTCATAGAACTGTCGCAACGCGAATTGAATTTTGTGAGATCAAGCGTGGATTTGACCGAGAAAGTGCGCTGATTAACAGGTGTATATCTTATGGGTCGACTGTTTTTCGGCGATTTTCGTATATTTGCACCCTATCAAGATTGCCTGCAGATTTGAAACACAGATTGGCTATTCTGGCCTCCGGGGCCGGTTCAAATGCCCGGAACATCATTAAACATTTTACCGATTCGGAACACGTGGAAGTTGCTTTGATTATATGCAACCGTAAACAAGCCGGAGTATTTGAAGTAGCTAAAGAATCTCATATTCCTGCCTGTTATATGCCGGCCTCAGAGCTGAGCTCGGAGGGTAAACTAGTCGCCGAATTGAGCAAATACCGCATTCATTCGGTCATTTTGGCGGGTTTCCTTTTAAAATTACCATCTGATGTGATTGAAGAATATCCCAACCGAATAGTCAACATTCACCCCGCATTATTGCCAAAATTTGGTGGTAAAGGAATGTATGGACATTTTGTGCATGATGCTGTTTTCGCAGCCCGTGAAAGGGAATCGGGAATTACTGTGCACCTCGTAAATGAGGAGTATGATGAAGGAGCGATCTTGTTTCAGGCGAAAGTGGAAATCCTCGAGGACGACCGTGCTGAGGACATTGAACGAAAGGTACGTGCCCTCGAAACAGAGCATTTTGCTCCTGTCATTGAGAAATGGCTGGATTCTGCCAAAAAAGACAAAACAATAGACTATTCACTTTAAAGGTTTGATTATTGTTGAAAAGATGGACCAAAGGCAGATCAATATACGGTCAACATACTTAATTTTGGGATTACCTAAACTTGATTGAGGCATGAGTGAAGAAATGAGAGATCAGCACTATGCAGAGCAACTAGTGCACAAATACGAAGAAATGCTCGCTCGAAATGAGTCTTATTATTTCGATGTCGACCAATTTGAAGAAATTATAGACTTTTATTGCGAAAGCAACAAGTATGCATTTGCTTTGAAGGCAATCGATTATGCGTATACACTTTTCCCTGAAAATACAACCCTTGCTTTACGCGAAGTGCAAATACTCGCAGAGATGGGTTTTCTCACCAAAGCACTGAGTAAACTCAAACTTCTCAGAAAATTCGAACCTCAGAATGAAGAGGTTCTACTCACCATGGCCTCCATCTACTCGCAATTGCGGGAGCATAAGATGGCTATCGAACTTTACAAAAAAGCACTCGAATTTGCCGGAGACGAACTCTTTGAGGAGATCAATATGGAAATTGCTCTCGAGTACGAAAACATGGATCGATTTGATAAGGCCATTGAGGTATTGCACGTAGCGCTCGAACGTCAACCCGAAAATGAAACGCTGCTCTACGAATTGGCCTATTGCTACGAAATGAGCGACCGTACAGCCGAATGTATCGAATATTATAAGAGGTTTTTGGATACTTTTCCATACAGCTTTCCCGCTTGGTACAACATGGGTAATGCCTACCAAAAGCTTGATCAACTGGCAGATGCTATAGATGCCTACGATTATTGTTTGGCAATTCAAGATGACTTTGTGCCGGCCATTATGAATAAAGCACACGCATTATTCAAGATGGAAAAATACCATGAGGCGATCAAAGTATTTGAAGAGTCTTATACATACGAGGCACCCCAAGCGAATACGTATTGCCATATTGGGGAGTGTTTTGAAAAGCTCGGAGAGCTGGATAAAGCTTTGTTTTACTACAAGAAGAGCATGCACTGTGACGAAATGTTTGGTGATGCATACATCGGGATGGGTATCGTTCTTGATTTGATGGGAAGGACCAAAGAAGGGGCTCTTTTCATGGAAAAAGCCATAACCATGGAACCGGAAAACGTAGACTACCGATTATTCATGGCTGAATTGCTCAATAAAATGGGGGATTTTGAAACGGCCGGAGAAATTTATCGCTACGTTGCTGAAAGATTTGAAGACAACGAAGATGTATGGCTCGACTATGCCGATTGGGCCATGCAGCAGAAAAATTCTGTCTTGGCGTTACAACTGACTAACGACGGTTGGAGCCACAATCCCCAAAGTGATGGCCTCGGTTTTAGAAAGGTAGCATATTTGATAGAGTCAGGAAATAAGTCGGAAGCAGAAGAACTTTTGCTTCGCTTAATGACTAAAAACCCGCAAGGCGGTCGTGATTTGGCAGAATACTACCCTGCGATCGAACAAAATCAGTTATTTATTGACCTCAGCCGCGGCATTAATCCCTAGGTTTGCAGCCCTATGCATTTCAACTTAAAATTTATTCCCGAACGTCCAGCCAAACCCCGTAATTCCGGTGTTACAATGGTTATGGATAAAGGGCTTAGCATCCGCGAAGCCGAAAACGTTGTAGAAAACTGCGGCGAATACATCGATCTCGTAAAGCTGGGTTTCGGAACCTCGTTTTTCACCAATAAACTGCAGGAAAAGATAAAGTTCTATCAGAGCAACAATATCCGAGTGTACGTGGGAGGAACGTTGTTTGAAGCCTTCTATGTGCGCAACCAGCTCGATGATTATCGTCGCTTCATGGACAAGTACGGCCTAGATATGGTCGAGGTAAGTGATGGTTCTATAGCCATTCCTCATCAAGATAAATGTGAAGTAATTACCTCTTTTGCTAAAGACTATACGGTATTATCTGAAGTTGGATCGAAAGAAGAAGGTATTCTTATTTCTCCGGCCAAGTGGATTAAGATGATGCACAACGAACTTCAAGCAGGGAGTTGGAAAGTTATAGCCGAAGCGAGAGAAAGCGGCACCGTTGGGATCTATCGTCCAAATGGAAGTGCGCACGTAATGCTTATCAATAAGATTATTCAAAAAATAAAACCCGAAGATATCTTGTGGGAAGCACCTAAAAAGTCCCAGCAAGTATATTTCATCGGAAACTTTGGAGCGAATGTGAATCTGGGAAACATCGCCGAAAATGATTTGATACCACTTGAGTGTTTGCGTGCTGGATTAAGAGGGGATACATTCTTCCAGTTCCTTCCTGCCGAGATTACCGAAAAAATGAAACCCTAATACAGATGCTCACATCAATCTCTATGAAAGAGGTATCTCCGTTGGAACTTAAAAGAATGATGGATAATCGAGAAGATTTTGAATTGATCGATTTGAGAGAAGATCACGAAGTTCGAGATTGCACTATCGGTGGAAAGCATATTCCTATGGGAGAAATTATTGCGCATGCCAACGAATTGAGAAGAGATGTGCCCGTGATTATGCATTGCAGATCCGGCAAAAGAGCAAGTGCTGTGATATATGCAATGGAAACAAAATTTGGTTTTACCAATTTGTTTAATCTCGTTGGAGGCATTGTTGGGTGGGCCGAGCAAGTGGATAAAAACATGATCGTTCACTAACGGTCGCACTCCCTTCGTTTTATTTTATCATCTCATAACTACTTATATATTCTCACTTATATGGACTTAATCAAGGACCTATTAGATTTTGTTTTACACTTCGATAAATATTTGAGAGATTGGATTATTACTTACGATATGTGGGTATATCTAATTTTGTTCCTCATCGTTTTTTGTGAAACGGGTTTAGTAGTACTCCCTCTTCTTCCGGGTGATAGTTTGTTGTTTGCCGCCGGAACTTTTGCCGCCGCTGATTTGGTAACGGGTGAAAGTCCATTGCAATTGAGTATCCTATTCCCGGTATTATTGCTTGCTGTTTTTCTTGGCGATAATACCAACTACTTCATAGGAAGAAAAATCGGTCCTGCTGTTTTCGAGAGGGATAGTCGATTTCTAAAAAAATCTTATTTGGATAAAACGAAAGCTTTTTACGAAAAACACGGTGGTAAAACAGTCATCCTCGCGCGTTTTGTTCCGATCGTTAGAACTTTCGCACCTTTTGTAGCCGGAGTAGGAGCAATGACATATAGAAAGTTTCTCACCTTTTCCATTTTGGGAAGTATACTGTGGATAACAGTGGGATTGTTGGCAGGTTACTTCTTCGGGAGATTAGAATTTGTTCAGAAAAATTTCTCGGTAATCATGCTCGGTATTGTGGTAATCTCTGTTTTACCCATTGTCTTCGGGGTTCTTTCGGCGAAATTTGGAAAGAAAAAAGCAGCATGAGAATCTTTGGCCTACTAGGCCGGAGTCTTGGCCACTCGTTTTCGCAGAAGTACTTCAGAGAGAAGTTTGCAAAGGAGGAAATACTAAATTGCGATTATAGACTTTTTGAAATGGCCGGAATTGAAGAGTTCCCAAATCTCATTTCATCCGAAGTAGAATTATCAGGTCTAAATGTGACGATACCCTACAAAAAATCTATTATCGATTTTTTGCAAGAGCTCACCCCGGAAGCAAAAGAGATTGGTGCTGTTAATACCATTCAGTTTTTGAATAACGGAAATTTAAAGGGTCACAATACCGACATTATTGGCTTCGAAAAAAGTTTGCGTCCTGTTCTTCAAGGTCATCTAGAAAGGGCGTTGATATTGGGATCCGGTGGTGCAGCTGCCGCAGTAGCATTCGTCTTACGTAAGGTTGGCATTCAGTATAACATGGTTTCGAGCTCCGCAAAAGAGGGATGCGTTTCGTATGATCAACTTACGAAAAGCGCAATAGAAGGTCACTTTCTCATCATCAATACAACTCCGGTTGGACAATATCCGAATATTCATGATGCACCAAAAATTCCTTATGAAGCGATTGGCCCTCGACATGTGTGTTTGGACTTGATTTATAATCCGGCTGAAACGGAGTTTGTAAGACGGGCAAAAGTTCAGGGAGCGTGGACAGATAATGGACTGTCTATGTTGTATGCGCAAGCCAACGCGGCGTGGGAGATTTGGAATAAATAAGAGAATTTCAATTGAGAAAACAAGGATTTTAGCACATTGATGGAGAATTTACATACAGCTCCCATATTGTCGGTAATAATGCCGGTGCACAATGCGGAATTGTTCGTAAGAGAATCATTAGAAAGTATTTTAAATCAAGATTTTTTTAACTTTGAAATCCTCTTGATCAATGATGGGTCGACGGATAGCAGCGAAGAAATTCTTCTGTCATTTTCAGATGAACGAATACGTTTTATAAAGCACGAGAAGGCAATCGGTGTGGCTCGTTCAATGAATGAAGCCTTTAAACTCTGCCGAGGAAAGTACATCGCTCGAATGGATGCAGATGATATTTCATTGCCTACAAGATTTTCGAGACAAGTAAGTTTTTTGGACGAAAACCCTCACGTAGATGTGGTCTTCGGTCGCATTGAACAGATCGATGTATATGGTAATTCAGCAGGTAAATGGGCTGATGATATGAATGTAACCACTTATGAGGATGTAGTAAAGATTTTACCTTATCGCAATTGTTTGGCGAATCCAACTTTTATGATGAGAAGTAAACTTGCAGAGTTGTATAAACAGCCGGAGGGATTTCCCATCGCAGAAGATTATGCCTTCTGGATGATGTTGGCCGCACATGGTTGTGTGTTGGAGAAGATTCCTGAAGTTGTAGTGAAGTACAGAATTCATCCTTCGAGTTTAACGGTTGCTTCGAATAGAAAGAATCCGGTCAAAAAATATGTGCATTTTCAGTGGCACTATTTTAAAGAAATTCTTAAACAGGGACCATGGAATGTTTTTCATCTCCGTTTTTGCTTGGGATTCCTATTGAATATTTTAAGATACCCATGGAGAGTTTGGGTGAAACCGGCCTTACAAGTTGCTAGGAAAGTGTGGAGGGCTAAACCATGGAAGCTGATTGTGCAATTGTATAAACTTAAACGACAGTTGAAAGCACTTAGCAAAGTCGAAACCCGTACTTTTTTCTTTTTTCCGTTTTATCATGTAGGTGGCGCAGAACGTGTTCATGCCGATATTTTGAATTGCCTCCCTGAGACAAATCCGGTTGTTTTTTTTACCAAGATATCGGAAAATACAGGCTTCTTGAATCGATTTGAAAAAAGTGCCATTTGCATTGATGTGGGCGAATTGTGTTGGTACCCTTTTTTTAAATCAAAGACATATAAAATCATAGCTCAATGTGTTAATGCACAGAAGTCGTCAAAGATTTTTGGTTCGAACTCAATTGCGATGTATGATATCATTCCTCATTTGAATGAGAATGTGATTGTAATGGATTTAATTCATGCTTTTGTGCATCCGGAAGAGAGTGGTCCGGAAAAGTGGTCGCTGCCTATTGTGAACAGAATTCAACGACGAGTGCTCATTAGTAAAAAGACCATTGAAGAGCTGCGAATATTTTACAGAAAACACCATGTAAATGATGAATTGAATGAACGTGTTGTATTCATCCGCAACTACACGGATATACCGGAGAATAACGATTTTACTTCAAAAAAAGAAAATCACCTACGTGTAGTGTATGTAGGTAGAGGTACCGCGGAAAAACGGATTTCATTGATGGGGGCTATTGCGAATGGCGTGAAGAGGCATTTGGCATCTGCGAGTTTTGTTTTTATTGGAAAAGATCTGGAGACAAGTATGGATGCTGAGTGGCGGGGAGATTGTATTTTCACCGGAGAAATTGTGGATGACCTTTTGCTCGCAGAAGAAATGAAGAAAGCTGACATTTTACTTATGACTTCAAGTCGAGAGGGCTTGCCAATGGTTATGATGGAAGCAATGGTATTTGGAGTGGTTCCTGTTGTTACAGCAGTGGGTGACATTCCAAATGTAATTAGTAACGGAACAAATGGTTTTTTGCTTCCTGCTTTTCCTGAAGACCAATTGGTAGAGGAAGCTGTGCATACAATACTCGAGTTGAATTCCAATCGCATTAAGTTGGAAGAAGCAAAGAATGAGGCAGCCAAGTATGCGGCTGCAGAATTTTCTCATCAAACATTTCATAAATCGTACCGTCAATTATTTGGCTTGTGAGAAAAAGAATAGCAGCCATATCTTCTTCTGAAACAGTCCGAAATTTTTTGGTGTATAGTTTCGGTGCCTTATTCGTAAAGGGCATTTCGTTTTTTCTGCTCCCACTTTTCACCAAAATGCTCAGTCCGGAAGAGTATGGTATGTTGGACTTGCTTACTACTTTTTCAAATCTAGTAGATGTAACTCTTTCGCTAGGCCTTTTTCAGTTTGTTTACATGGAGTATTTTCATTTGGACGAAGAGGGAAAGCGAAAATTGATTCGTTCCATCATTACAATTTTCCTCAGGATTTCAGGTGTGCTGTATTTGTTGACTCTGGTCATATCGGTGTGGTTGTTCCAATGGGCATCACCTGATATGAAGAGTATCTGGATTTTACTAGTAATGATCACGAATTATCTTACTTTTTTTCAAGGCCTCGTGATTCTGATAATGAAGATCAACAGAATGGCTGTGAGGGTTACCGTTTATCAAGTGGTCTATGGTGTCGTTAGTATTATACTGAATGTGTATTCTGTGTATGTTTTGAGTCAGGGAGTTGATGGGATCATTTGGTCGAACATGGTTTCAGTGGGTTTGTCTTTTATATACGCGGTTTATTATTTGTACAAGCAAACGGGGCTTTTTCAGTCATTGGAAAAGGGCGAATTGTCGCGGATTATTAAATTGAGTTTACCTTTTGTACCGAATGCACTTGCGATTTGGGGAATGCTTAGTTTGAACCGGTGGATTTTATTGAACTATTGCAGTTTGTTTGAGGTCGGTATATTTTCGGTTGCCTTAAAATTTAGTTCGCTATTTGATCCTTTAGTTATCCAGCCTTTTTTGGCTGCTTATACCCCAAAAACACTAGAGCGATTTGCGAAAGGAGATTATCGGCAGCACCTTCTGAATTACGGAATTGGAGCTTTTGTGTTCTTCGGTATTGCCGGAGTAATCCTTCGCTTTCTTGCTTCGTGCATGATAGACGACGCTTATTCTGGTGCTTTGGATTTGATAATACCCTTGTCTATATCCGGTTGTTTTATTTTAATGACTTCGATGAGCAACATCATTCTTATACATCGAAAAAGAGTGAAGTGGATTTTAGTTTCAGTGCTCACGGGTACAGCTGTCAACGTTTTACTCACCTTTGTTTTGGTTACTAATTATTTATCGATGGGAGCGGCGGTTGCTTCTGTAGTGGGTAACATACTTTGGATGCTAGCTACTTTGTATTTTGCACTCCGGGAAAAAAATAAAGTTTTGGCTTAAAAGATGGATTTCAAACAGCTCATAAGCGACATTTTTCGCGGGAATACATCTGCGTTGAAGTACAGATTCAACAAGCTGATTTATTTTGTTCGCAGAAAGTGGTATTATATCACACATGCTTCTTTACCGGCCGTTGTAAAAATACCGGTAATTATAAATAATAGAAATCGTTTTACATACTTAAAGGAACTCTGTATTTGGCTTGATAGGAATGGTTTTCAGAATATCATCATTTTGGACAATCGGTCCGACTATCCACCCTTATTGGAGTGGTATGCTCATTGCCCGTACAAAGTTATTTTTACAGGACAGAATATAGGTCCACGAGCGATATGGATATACCCGGAATTGAAGACTATAATGAATGATTTTTATATTTATACAGATGCAGATGTTGTTCCGGATAATGTATGCACAGCTTCGGATATCACAGAGATGATGCGGCAGCTTTCTAAAAATGTGAGTTTGGAAAAAATTGGTTTAGCCCTGAATATTGATCATTTACCCGATCATTTTAAACTTAAGGCAGATGTTATAAAGTGGGAATCGCAATTTTGGCAGAAGCAAAACGAACGGGGATATTTTGAAGCTCCTGTTGATACAACTTTTGCTGTTTACGCACCATTTGCTCGTGGAGGCGGAGAATGCAAGGCATGGCGCACATCGAAGCCTATCGTTGCTCACCACAAGCCTTGGTATGAAAACTCGAATAACCCGGAGGCAGAAAATGAGTATTACGTGAAAAATGCGGCTCCACTTAATTCACATTGGACAGAACTCACTCGAAGATGAATAAAACGGGAATTTGTCTTTTCAGTAGTTATTTCAACGGTAGTACTCTTCCGTATTATGTGGAATATTACGTAATCGAATTGAAAAGACATTTCGAGGAGGTTCTTTTCATTACGAATTCGAAATCGGATGGAATTTGGAAAGAAAGTCTTCGTGTTCTGGAAGTAGAGGTAATGCAAGTGGACAACGAAGGTTTTGATTTTGGAATGTGGTATAAGGCCATGCTGAAAATTGACCATGCATCTTGGAAAGAGATCGCTTTGGTAAACGATTCATGTATTTTGTTTAGACCAATAGACGAAGACATTAGAAAAATAAGAAACATGTCGGATGAATACGTGGGTATGGTTCTTTCGGATCGATACAAACGTCATCTACAGTCATATTTTATTGTAGCAAAAGGGAAAGCCGTTGCCTTAATGAGTTCATATTTTTTGGAACATGGAATTGTACCCGACTACAGAGAGGTTATTCAGACTTATGAAATAGGTCTTTCGGATTTTATGCGGCGAAATGAGGTAAAGGTAACGTCTTTATACAACCGCGGATTTGAAAGTTATCCGAAGAACCCTTCTTTTGCGCGTATTGAGGCCTTGATCGAAGAAGGCATTCCAATGATAAAGAAAAAGATAATCTACCGAAATTTTCGTGGATTGGAATACTACTGGGTGATCCGTATGAATTTTAGTACTCAGTATAAAAAGTACATTCGATTAATTCATAAAAAGTACGCGGGAGAAAATATCATCGATTTTGCAAAAGTGATGAGTGAGGCTCCTCGGAAGGGCAGTGCAGATATTTGGCTAATGGAAACGGGCCGTGTTTTGGCGAACGTACTTCGTTTAATTCCGGGTGCAACTTGGCTATTTAGGAAATGTATTCAGTGGTACAAATCATTTAACACAAAGAAGTAAATGAAGGTTTGCTGGATACTCATGAACTATTTCAAAGAAGAGGAACTTGCAAAATTTGTAAAAGACTTTTTATTGACATCTCAACAGGATCAGTTTGTTGTTCGTATTGCGAATAATGGTTCGAATAATAGCTCCATATTGAATGAGTTGACAAGTGATTCGAGAGTCAGAGTAGATGGCGATGGCACGAACCTAGGTTACTTTGGGGGTGCTGCCTTCGCGTTGGAAGCTCAGAGAAAGGAGTTTGGTGATTATCCCGGACTTACAGTCGTTTCAAACTTCGACTTGGAATGGGAAGTATCGGACCTTGTCAAACAGTTATATGAGGAGTCTAAGCAAACCGAATGCGCTGTTATTGCTCCGAGAATTGTCGATATGAAGTCAAAAGTTGAAATGAATCCATATTATGTAAATAGAATTGAAGTTGCGAAACTGAATAGATTGATTCAGGTGTCTTCCTTTTACATGATATACTTGATATATCAATGGTTACATTTGATCAAACGTTTCTTTTCCAAGAATACTTCAAATGTGATCTCCAACGAACCTGTTTATGCCGTGCATGGAAGTTTTGTAGTCATTAAGAAAGAATATTTTGAAAATGGTGCAAGTTTGACATACGGTTCATTTCTTTATGGCGAAGAGATATTCATGGCCGAAGAAACTCGACGTATTGGACTGAAGACATGTGTTTTTACGTCTATTCTTGTTACGCATAACGAACATATTACAACAGGAAAGATTAAGGGAAAGAAGCACATGCACTATTTAAACAAGAGTTTGCGATTTCTTAAGAAAACATATTTTAGCAAATAATGCCATTTGTATCGGTCATAATTCCATGTCGCAATGAGATTCGTTTTATTGATGTTCTGCTGGAGACTTTGCGCAAACAAGATTGGCCAAAGGATCATATTGAGTGGATTGTAGTGGATGGCGCAAGTGACGATGGTACATGGGAGAGATTAGAGCAATTGACCCATTCAAATTCAACTTTGAAGATTATTAAGAATCCGGCGAAATATGTTCCCCAAGCACTAAATCTAGCCATTGCGGAATCTAAGGGCGATGTGATTGTGCGCATGGACGCACATTCCGGTTATCCTAATGACTATATCTCTCGACTTGTAAGGGCGCTCGATCAATATGAAGCTGATAATACCGGAGGAGTTTGGAAGACTCTTCCCGGAGGAGAGTCCAAGGAAGCTAAGGCAATAGCTTTGGCCACTAGTCATCCGCTTGGAATAGGGAACGCGGATTATCGACTTGGTGTACATGAGCCGACAGAAGTGGATACAGTTCCGTATGGATGTTTTAGAAGAGATGTGTTTGATAGGTTTGGTCTTTTCGACGAGCACATGATTCGCAATCAGGATGATGAGATGAATGCTCGAATTGTAATGGGTGGTGGTAAGATAATATTGCTTCCCGATTTATTGATCGAATACCACGCACGTGAGTCAATTTCAAAAATGGCCACGATGTTTTATCAGTATGGTTTGTTTAAACCATTGGTCAACCTCAAGGTTGGAAAACCGGCAACATTACGTCAATTCGCACCTCCGACCCTAGTGGTGGTTGCTATTTTGGGGCTTACAGCCTTTCTCATCGGTTTTATACCGTCAACACTGATGCTGGTTTTTATGGCCTTTTATTTGATACCGATTGTTTTTGTTTCAGCTAACATTTCTGCAAAGAATGGTTGGTCTCTTTTCATTTGGTTGTGTTTGTGTTTTCCGATAATACATTTTAGTTATGGATGGGGTTATTTAAGAGGTATTGGACGTTTTGTTTTCTTGGGAAAGCACAGAACTCCCGGCACGCGAAGCGTTCGTGATAATCGTTAATTTGACAATGACAAAACAGATCTATTTTATTTTTATTAGTTGCCTGATGAATTCTCTATCATCGATTGCACAATATCAACACGAAGTCATTATACCGTTGGAGTGGAACTATGGAAAATCACCCGGACATATGATGGGCAAAGCGGTCGTGCCGGGTTTGATTCATACTTCCCTATTAAAGGACGGATTTATTGCAGATCCATTTATTGGCGAAGGCGAAAAGCAATGCCAGTGGGTTGGAGAAACGGATTGGGTTTATGAATGCGAATTGTTTGATGTGCCTTCCTATCTATTGGAGAGGGATCACATTGAAATGGTTTTTGGTGGACTTGATACTTATGCCGATGTTTATCTGAATGGAGAAAAAATACTGTACTCGGAAAATGCTTTTCGCACATACACGGTCGATGTTAAAAGTTCTCTTCGTGAAAAGTCGAATAGTCTAGAAATTTATTTTCATTCTCCTTTAAAGCGGGGAAAGGAAAAGTTGGATCTGTTGAAGCACCCCATACCCGGAGATGCCATGCGCGCAATCACCCGAAAGCCTCAATTTCATTATGGTTGGGATTGGGGACCTAAACTCGTGGGCTCGGGGATTACCGGTCGAGTTGCCTTTAAAGTCTACGACGAGTTTCGAATAGATGATGTGAGGATCAATTCAATCGTAGTGTCTGAAGAAAACGTGATTGGGGAATTGAACTTGAATATTGCGGCGTTTGAAGAAGTGAATGTGGAATGCGTTTTGAAAATTGTGGAAGTGGAAGGTTTGGGTCCCATTACGGTAGACGCAATACTTAAACCGGGAGATAATGTTGTTTCTGTTCCCTTCCGCATAAATAATCCAAAACTGTGGTATTCGCGTGGGAACGGAGATGCCAATAGATATGCCTTTTCTTGGATGCTCCGATTGGACTCGGGATTGTCGCAAATCGGCGAAGTGAAAACAGGCTTTAGAACTATTGAGTTGGTGCGTGAAAAAGATGAACAAGGAGAGACTTTCTTTTTTTCATTGAACGGCGAACGAATATTTGCTCGTGGTGCTAATTATATTCCCTTTGCATTTTTTCCTGAACAGAGGCCGGCTGATTTGCGTCGCGTTCTGGAAGATGCTGCTGCCGTAAACATGAATATGATACGTGTTTGGGGTGGAGGTTTTTATCCGGGAGATGAGTTTTATGCTATTTGCGACGAATTGGGTCTCCTTGTTTGGCAGGACTTTATGTATGCATGTAGCATGTATCCGGTGGACGAGGCGTTTATGGAGAATGCCGGTATCGAAGCTGAACAGCAGGTAAAAAGATTACATAATCATCCATGTATTGCACTTTGGTGTGGCAACAATGAGAATGCAGAAGGATGGGAAAGATGGGGATGGCAATTGGGTTTGAGTGCACAGAATAAGAAGTTGTTGAAGGATGGCTACGATAAGTTGTTTCATCAAATACTTCCCGAAAAGGTTTTACAATTTTCAACCTCTGATTATTGGCCGAGTTCTCCCTTATTTGGTAGAGGAGATGGAAGGCATAGTGTAGAAGGTGATTCCCATTACTGGGGCGTATGGCATGATGCCGAACCTTTTGAAACATTTGAAGAGAGGATTCCGCGCTTTATGAGTGAGTTCGGTTTTCAGTCCTATCCTTCGATGGAAGTGATGCAGGATATCACCCACTCAATTGTACCCGATCCCAATGCACCGGGCATGAAAGATCATCAGAAGCACAACAGAGGTTTTTCGCTCATGAAAGAATATATGGGTCGTTGGATGAAGCCCGTTAATTCAGATGATATGGAGGCCTACGTTCATGCTACACAAGTTTTGCAGGCGGAAGGTATTGGAATGGGAGTCGAGGCGCATCTTCGGAATCAGCCTTATTGTATGGGCACTATGTACTGGCAATTAAATGATCTGTGGCCGTCGTTTTCGTGGAGCGGAATCGATTACCTAGGCAATTGGAAAGCCCTTCATTACAAATTGGAGGAGTTGTATTCAAATATAAGAATGGATGTTTATCGAGATGGAGCCAAACCTATGCTTGCGGTTGTTAATCACTCTTCAGTGCCTTTGGAGGGTGTCTGTCAGATTGATTTGATCAGTTTAAATGGCACTATAACCGAGAGTTGGTCCGTTTATGTGACCGCATCAGAGCATTCCGTTTCAACGTTTCCTATTGGGACTTTGGTCAATATCCCACCAGGATTTTACATCAGGGCTGGTTTGTCGGCGATAAAGGGTGAATACAATTTAGGTCTTTCTCACGACCGACTTTTTTATTCGAACGATTACATGAAAGACCTTAAAAATCCTGACTTAAAGATGGATAGCATGAAAGAAAATGAAAGTTATTTCATTAAGGTTTCAGCAAGTTCTTTCGCGAAAGCAGTTTTTGTCAGTTGCGACGTGCCCGGAAAATTCCTTCGCAATTTCGTTGACATTGATGGCAACTCGAGTTATGAATTCCAATTCATTCCGGAAAGTGCGGCGAAACCTACGTTTGAAGTGCGCTCACTGTGGGACGACTATTAAGAGAGATTTCGGTTTACTTAAAACTTATTTCAACTTTCTGAATGGTCTCACCGTTCGGATTTTTCTTAAGTTGAATTTCTTGTGATTGTTCCTGTTTGCCATGTTTCACTTTTACAATGTAGTGCATGTGCAATGGCAAATTCGCTTTAGCTCTTCCGGTTTTGTCGCTTTTTAATGTGGTTATTTCTTTATCCGTTTCGGCTCCGGTTATCACGACGCTAGCGCCTTTCAAAGGTTTTCCTTCAGCATCGGTTACTATTACGAGTACTTGTCCGAATGAACCACCTTCGTAGCCCTCCGAGATAAGTTCGTAACTCGAAACATCCACTTTGTAAATATCGCGTTCGCCAAGACTGTTGTCATATTCTGCAGCGAGATAAAGCGTTTTGTTATCCTTAGATAAGCAGAAGGTAGACTCTTCGTTTACGGTATTGATCGGATATCCCAAGTTTACCGGAATACTCCATTGTCCGTTTACTAATTCAGTTTTGAATATGTCATAACTTCCAATCGTTTGGTGGCCATTACTTGAAAAGTAAAGCGTCTTACCATTAGGGTGAATGAAGACAAACTTTTCATCTAATTCTGTATTTACAATTTTGCTAAGGTTTTTGGGAGACGACCATCCTTCTCCTTTCTTATGAGAAACATAAATATCGCCCATACCTATGGCGTCCATTCGTTCGCTGATGAAATAAACGGTATTACCATCGGCGGTCATACTAATGGAGCCTTCATAAAAGGAGGTATTTATCGGACGAGGCATCTTTTCGGGTGCACTCCATGTTCCGTCGGCTCTATTTAGACTGGACTGAAAAATTTCACCGGTAGTGATTGTGTTGTTTTTATAAACAAATATTCTAGATCCATCAGGGGAGATTGACAGCACGGCATCGTGTGTTTCGGTGTTCACTTGTCCGGATATGCCTTCTGAACGAGACCAAGATTTTGCTTCTTCATCCCAAGTTGAAATGTAGATGTCTTCGAAAAATTTGTAGTCTCCTTTTTCATTTAGTTCTCCACCTTTCGTGTCGCTACGTCGCGAGGTAAATACAAGGGTTTTTCCATCCGCGGTTACACTCGGAGCGTATTCATCAAAACGTGAATTTATCTCTTCACCTAAGTTTTCGATGACCACTTTTACTTCATTGTTCATCATTTCTTTAGCAAACCTGCACTGACCAATCAAGTCTTCGGCATATCGGAAGTCCTCACTGCTTTTTATTTGCCCATCTCGGAAATTGGTGTAATGAACGATGGCTTCGTCCAGCATCGATAAGCGATGAAGAATTTCACCATGAAATAACTCGAGATCGTCGGAAGTTTTGGAGTCTATGGCAATCGCTTTATCATAATATTCCAAAGCAAGGTTGTATTTTTTTAAGTTGTAGTGACAACGCGCCGTTCCAAATAGTGCAGTGGTATTCGTCGGGTCGGTTTCTAATACTTCACGGTACAAGGTGAGTGCACCGCGCATATTATTTTCATTGTATTCGTGTTTCGCGGCTATAACTTTTGCAGGAAGCAAGGCCTGATCTACAAAACCGGCATCGGTTGTGTCTTTTTGGGTAAAGGCCGGCCCACAAAGCAGTAGCGCTATGGATGAAGTGGCTAATAGTAGGGAAGTCTTTATCGACATAATTCGATTGATAATCAGTAGCGTTATGATTGCAAAAATAGGTAACCGAATGCTTTTAGACAATAGACGTGCCCGAATATCTGCCGGTCTTATAAACAATGATTTGACTGACTTTTATTGGGCTTCGAAGTACTCAAATGCATCAATGATATCGAGATAAACACCATCGCAGCCCGAATTCAGTATTTTTTTTAGATACGAATTGTCTTTGCCATATATAATGTTGTGCCACTCGGAATCCCAATAATGAACTTTAAAATTGCCCTCCCAATCCGGGTTTTCCTCACCCAGCCAATCCGGCGGGTTCGTGGACCAGTCGGATTGCCAGTAGTATCGATAATTTTCGGCTTCACCAATCGACATGTAACATATAACAAGTCGACTGCCCCCGTTTTGCTTCGTTTTCAATGCTTCAATTTCGGAAGGTGTAAATTCGGAGTTGTCGTGAAAGAATAAATCAATGATAATAGCGTCGTAGTTTGTCTGACTTATTGCATCAATAAAGGCTTGTTTACTCTCGAATTCGGACGGATTGATCAAGTAAAGAAAATTCCGAGCTTGATGTATGTTTTCAATATCGTCAGCGTTTTCATTATGTGGAGACGTGGGATAAGTAGGTATGTCAGTTAATTCCCTTTCGGGAGCCGCGAAAGATATGTAACCGGCATTTTCGTTTTTTATGTACGATTGGTCAATCTTCGAATTAGTATAGCAGTAGTCGGTCACGAGAATAACATTTCCAGTATTCATTGATACATCAATAAAATTTTGTAAGTATTCACAATCTTCTATGGGAGTGGCTTGGTCGTCCTCATAGTATCCATAGAATAAGTCTTCCTGTCCATGGGCATCTATAGCTTCAAGGTAATCACTTGCAAGGGGCCCATTCCATTCGCCATCAAGCGTTACGAGTTCTATTCCATTTTGAGGAATGATGGCAAAGTTGGGATTGAGTGATTTTGCATATTCACTTATAGAAATAACAAACGTTCGCATGTCATTTCGAAGGTCGGTATTGATCGGGTTCTGTGTTTCTTGCGGCTCTTTTTCAGTGGAGCACGAAGAAAAAGTGAATACCGCAACCAAAAGTGTAATTATACGAGGTGAGATTCTGCTCGATTTTTTCATATGAATACTTTGTTACGGTAACCTGTTTATTGTTTTGAAATTGTCCCGAAACCTTTAATTGAAAGAACTAAAGGAGCCACGTGGACTTTATACGTTGGTAAATAAAATAAAAATTCGTCGATTTTAAAGATCAATCGGCCATTAAAATAAACTGCTTTTGCCGAAAAGGACGAGTCCGAAGGTAACCCGACAAATGTGCTGTCGTTCTATACTCTATGTAATTCGCCTCCCCTCTATTTACTATCTACATGTTTTTGCACTGGGCTGACCTCACTCAAACTCATTGCTATGGCGAATACTTTTACACTCAGATCCTCCCTACTTTTTATTTGTGTGATTGCGATCAATGGAATGTATGCCCAGCAAAGGGTAACAGAAAATCTGTTGACGTATTATACTTTTTCTGAAGGTAGCGGCACATACATTGCCGACCAAAGTGGATTCGGTGATCCCCTTCTATTAAAAATTTACAATGAAACGCAAGTCGAATGGCTTCCCGGTGGAGGGCTTAAGGCTAATGGCCCCGTTTTAGCAAAATCACTGGCCAATGCGTCTAAAATTGCTGAAGCTTGCGCCGCGTCGGGTGAAATTACCATGGAAGTTTGGGTCAAACCAAATAACACAAGTCAAGATGGCCCATGTAGAATTATTTCTTGTGGTCATGGTACTAGCGATAGAAATTTTATGATCGGTCAAGCGGCCGGTAAATACCTTGGTCGATTGCGCACTACGAATACAGGAATCAATGGTACACCCAATTTGGAAAGTCCTTCAAGCTCTGTTTCAACTCAATTGCAGCATGTAGTTTATACTAGAAGTGCCGGTGGAAACGAAAAAATTTATATCAACGGAGTGCTTGTCTCGTCGGGTACCCGAACAGGAAATTTTTCGAATTGGAATGCAAACTACGAGTTGTCCTTGTTCAATGAAATAAATGCCGATCGTCCGTGGCTTGGTGAAATGTATTTGAGCGCTGTTTATTCATCTGCATTATCTGTTTCGGAAATTGGTCAGAATTATGCCGCCGGTCATAATCAGACAGGTGGAAGTCTGAGCAATGAAACCTGTGCCGATATGGATTGTTTCGTTGATGGATATGGCACTAATCAACGTTCTCTGTGGATCGCATCACTTCCTTTCCCGGTAGGTCAGGAATACACGTTTGGTCCCTATGGAGGTGGTTTTGACGTTTTTAGCGATGGGACGGCTCACCTCTATGGTCAGGTTTGGAACAACAATAATGAAGCTTACGGTTGGTATATAGATATCTGGTTACAAGATGCTCAAAATTGGTCGGAATGGAGCGCATTAGGGCGGTCTTGGAAAGGCACGGCTTCTGTCGTCGGCAACTTGTACACTACTTGGACCTATTACATAATGAATCCGACTGCAACTAATGTGCTCATAGGTCTGGGTGAATTTGAAGGGAGCACTTTAAACCTAACGCATAAACCGGTAGATTATCATTATGGTTTTCAAATGGGAAGTGGTGCGAATGATAAAAATGTGCTGCCCGGAATGTCTTGTTGGTTTGACTTTGATGGAACGGTTAACGGAACATATATAGATGGAAATGGAGATGTGAACCTCGAAGGTGAATGTGATAATTTGCCAGTACTGCAGTGCGCTATAGATGTAGAGGTCAGTTGCGATATGGATTTGATCCCTGAACTTACGGGTCAACCGGTTGTGAATTGTTCAAGTGAATATGTGTTGACATATAACGACGAGATAATTACAGGTCCTTGTCCACAGATCATCCAGCGAAATTGGATGGCATATAATTCTGCAGGAGATACCTTGTTATGCGAACAAGAAATTACATTGATCGACGAAGTGGCTCCTTTGATAAGTCCGATGGGAGAGTTCATTGTTGATTGCAATCTGGATACATATCTTTCAAATATTGTATCTGATAATTGCAGTGAAGTGACGGTTTCATTCACGATAAACGATTCCGCTTGGGTTAGCCCGGAAGAATGTGAGCCCGGAATGTTTCGCACTCAAACACAGGGAGGTTGGGGCACAAATCCCAATGGCAATAATCCCGGAGCCTATTTGCATGCCCATTTCAGTGAGGTATTTCCAAATGGTTTGACCTTGGGATGTTCAAATACATTGGTTTTAACAAGTGCACAAGCAGTAACCGATTTTCTTCCGAGTGGTTCCACTCCTTCTTCATTGTCTAACGGAGAATTAATGAATCCCGGCGGATCATACAACAACGTTTTTGCAGGTCAAGTGGTAGCTCTGGCAATAAGCATGGCTATGGATGAACATATTTCTGACTTTGGTTCTTCCAATCTAGCACTTGCAGATCTACTTATTGTGAACGGCGATTTCGCGGGTTGGTCTGTTGGAGATGTATGGCAGCTTGCAAATGATATTTTGGGCGGTTGTAATTCACAGTATACTCCGTCGCAATTAAATGCTGTCATATCATCTATAAACGAAAATTTTGTCGATGGCACTATGAATGGTGGCTTCCTCGACTGTAGTATTCCTGCGGATTGCTACTTATGGATGGAGCTGACTTTTACAGCTTCCGATGAATGTGGTAATTCTTCGGAATGGTCGGGCGAACTAATGCTTGTGGATACGGTAGCTCCGGTATTTCCAACTATGCCGGTGCAACTGACTGTTGACTGTGGCAATATTCCTGAAGCTAACATTGAATGGACTGAGGAATGTTTCGATGAAACTATTTCGTTGGTTGTAGAAGATGTTTTATTCTCCGGCAGTTGTTTGCCAACAATCCAAAGAACATATACCGCTACGGATCAGTGCGGAAACGTTTCTGTTTTTGTTCAGTTCATCGCTGTTGTTGATACTATAGCGCCGTTGTTTATGAATTTCCCGGAGGATATAAACGCACAATGCAACAGTGAATATCCGGATTTCACTCCAATTGTTTTGGACAATTGCGATGAAAATCCATTGGTTACTTATAGTGAAAGTTCACAAGGAATGGGTTGCAGTATTGTCATCACCCGCACTTGGACCGCCACGGATGCGTGTGGCAATAGTTCCTATGTTCAACAAACAATAGTGCAAGAAGATACCTTAGCTCCTACCATTTCGGGTCAACAGAATATTACAGCAACATGTTTAAATGAGGTTTGGCCAACGCCTTTGGCTACCGACGAATGTGGTTCAGTGCAATTGAATTATTCCGATGTCTCAACTGGAGTTTCATGCTCACAAATAATTACCCGAACATGGACCGCTATCGATGGATGTGGGAATCAATCAGTATTCGTTCAGACAATAAGTTTACAAGATAATTTGTCACCTGTATTTAATATTACACCTCAGAATATTTCGTTACCATGTGGTTCTGCACTTCCTGAAGTAGCGATTAGTGCTACGGATAATTGTGGGGAAGTGCTCATTACTTACGTCGAAAATAGTGTTCCTATTGCCGGAGAGTGCGCACAGATAATGCGTGTATGGACTGCAACAGATGCTTGTGGAAACAACACAATTGTAAATCAACTGGTGACTTTTATCGACAATACCCCACCGGTGTTTTCATCTTTGCCACAGAGTAACACGATATCGTGTGGCGAAATTTCAGTTTTACCCAACGTGAGTGCAACAGATAATTGCGATGATAATGTAAGTATCATGTATGAAGAAAGTTTTTCTTCGAATGCATGTGCAACGACCATTACTCGAACTTGGCTTGCACTTGACAACTGTGGTAATGCAGCTTTCCATACTCAAACCGTAACGATTCAGGATGATGAGGCTCCGGTGATAACGGGCCCTTCCGTTGTGAATGTTTCTTGCGATGCAGAAGCTGTGTCAACTGTTTCCACTTCGGATAATTGTTCAATCATTATCACACTTACACATCTTGATCAAGTATTGGGTAGCGGATGTTCTTATCAAATCAATCGTACATATACAGCGGCTGATGCTTGTGGAAACACATCTTCATTTCTACAAGTTATTAATGTTTCGGATAACGAAGCTCCTCAATTTATTTCGGGACCGGCAAATATGACACTTGCCTGTGGTATGCCACCTGTTTATGAAGAACCTATTATTACTGATAACTGCGATATGGATGTAACCATCGTGTACACGGAGACAAGCGTGGGAGGTGGTTGTGAAATTCAACTTATTCGAAATTGGGTAGTAACGGATGATTGTGGTAATACTGACGACTGGATGCAAACCATAACGTTTGTAGATATGCAACCACCGGTTCTACTTGGTGTTCCAACCGATATTCTTGTTGAATGCGATGAAGTGCCAAGTACATTTCCGTCAGCCGTGGTCACGGCCACAGACCTATGCGCGGGTGATGTAGATGTGACGATGACTGAACAAATTGTTTCGGGAAGTTGTCCTCAAGAATATTCTATTCAACGATTGTGGACTGCAGAAGATAATTGTGGAAACATGGTTAGTGCAATGCAAGTAATCATGATTGTGGACATGACACCTCCTGTTTTTCTGAATATTCCGTCAGATATGACAGTGAGTTGCGAAAATATTCCGGATCCGATTTTAATTGCTGCGAGTGACAATTGTGATAATAATGTTGAGGTTGTATTTTCGGAATACGCTCCGGGTGGCGGATGTCCTATTTTAATTCGAACATGGATAGCTTTTGACGACTGTGGTAATTCATCGGAGTATATTCAAACTATTCATCTTGAAGATAACGAACCTCCAATTTTGGAAGGATTGCCACCTGTGGGAGATGTCGATTGCACAAGCATTCCACCGATGCCTGAACCTCAAGCGAGCGACAACTGTGACCAGAATGTTTCGGTAACAGCATCTCAGTCTATTATTGGAAGTGGATGTCAGTACACCATTATCAGAACATGGATTGCTGAAGATGACTGCGGAAATTCGACCGTTGTAAGTCAAAGTTTTGTTGTAACCGATACCGGTGCTCCTGTTTTTGTAAATGTGGATCCGGATATTACGGTGGAATGTGCCGACGTTAATGCATTGCCCATGCCTCCGGTCTTGGACGATTGTGGCAGCAACGTCGCAGTATTTTATGTGGATCAGGTTTTGGGATCGGGTTGTATGTATGATATCATACGCACCTATACTGCAATGGACCTATGCGGAAATAGCGCAAATGCAGAACAGCTCATTCATGTTGTAGATACCGAAGGGCCAATATTTACAGGTGTTCCGGCTAGCACAACAGTTCAATGTGATAATATTCCTCTTCCTGCTTTTGTTACTGCAAATGATGCTTGCTCCGGAAGTGCTTCAGTACAGTTTTCGGAATCTACTGTTGGTGGAGGATGTTTTTATCAAATTATAAGAACATGGACAGCTGCGGATTTTTGTGGAAATGAATCAACTGCAATTCAGGTGCTCTCGGTAATGGATTCTCAAGCCCCCATATTTACGGATGTTCCCGAGAACTTGACTTTAGGTTGCAACGAATTTATTCCACCGGCAGGAATGCCTTTTGTCATTGACAACTGTGTAAGTTCGGCACTTGAAATAGAATTCTTCGAGACTCAAACAGCCACTGAATGTGGTTATCAGATTATGCGAACTTGGTCTTCGGTTGACTATTGCGGCAACGAAGCTGAGGCAATACAAATAATAGTAGTTGAAGATCAAACTGCGCCGCAATTTGTTTTTGTTCCGGTAGAGATGAGCATAAGTTGCGATCAAATGCAAATTTTGCCTTCTGCAACTGCTTCGGATGACTGTGGAACTGCGGAGGTGTTTTATGTGGATATGATTATTCCGGGCAATTGTCCTTATCAAATCGAGCGCACTTGGATTGCAGTTGATAATTGTGGTAACACTTCTCAAGCAGCTCAAATTATTTGGGTTTCCGATAATGAGGCTCCCATAATAGTTGGTGATTTTTCAGATCAGACTATCGAGTGCGGTGAAATAGCACCTTATCCGATTATTACTGCTCATGATAATTGCACTGATGAAGTTTCTTTATTGCTGAACGAGTCTTTCGAAGATTTGGGATGTACTCAAATTATTCACAGACAATGGACGGCAAATGATCTTTGTGGAAATTTATCAGCCGCTGATCAATGGATAACCATCACTGATTCGCAAGCTCCGTATATGCAAGTACAGGAAGAGTTATTTGCAGAATGTGATGAAGTTCTCGAGTTTGTTGAACCACAGATCAGTGACTGCTCTGAGTATACAGTGGAGATGGCAGAATACATGATTCCTTCGGAATGTGCTTCTGAATACGATTTGGTGAGAACTTGGATCGCGACAGATATATGCGGCAATGAAAATGTAGGTATTCAAACTATACATGTTTTTGATGTTACAGAGCCCGTATTAAGTGATCAACCCGAAAACATTTCGGTATCTTGTCACGAAATACCACCTGTAGCTGTGATTACTGCAACGGATAATTGCGATGTCGAAGTGGAAGTGGAGTTTTTGGAGGAGATACGTCATATCTCCGGAAATGATAGTACATGTTATTTATCAAATACAATTTCACCGGCAGGAGATCTTGTGGTGCTGCTTCCCGGTTTGGATGGATATAGTACAGAATACATATTTGGAGAGGCAGGCGGTGTTCTAGTACAGAACTTCTCAGACGGGACAGCCCACTTGACAGGACAGGTATATGCTATGGGAATGCCGGAGCAAAGCTGGATCATGGATGTAGTGCTTCGTGAAAGAAGAGATTGGAATGAATGGAGTGCGCTTGGCCGGAGTTATAAAGATGATATGGGACTCGCCGGTGATGATTACCTCGACTGGACTTATTATGAATTGGACGAGAGCAGTGTACTCATTGGTGCAGGTGTTTTTGAAGGTTCTGTGCTTTCATTGTCACATGCCCCGGCCAATTTCTATTATGGATTCCAATTGGGCTTCGGAGCGAATAATCGCAATGCCGAATTCGGTATGAGTGGCTGGTTATTTTATTCCGGTGAAATTAACGGAATTATGTACGAAGGACCGGGAGATATCATGACTGAAAATAACTGCTGCCCTTTGCAGGAAATTACCCGCACATGGACGGCATTTGATTGTGCCGGAAATGCTGTTACCTACACTCAAGTTATTACCGTGGGATTTGAAGCGGCTCCTTCATCGCTTGTTTTGTTCCAAGAAGAGGGTAGGTCTAGTATTGATGTGCAGGATGGCAACCGCGATTTTTTCACCTTGAGTTATCACATGTATTTTGAAGGACAAGTAAACATAGATTTATATAATCAATCCGGGCAGATTTTGCAAAGAGTATTCTCCGGTAATGCGGAGCGAGAAACGAAGTATGTTCTTTCTGTTCCAAAGCATGGTTTGTCAAATGGAATGTACTACTTCACACTTACCTCAGATTCGGGAATGATAAGCGAGAGAGGAATGGTGATTAGATAATATCTGAAGTTAACGAGATCTCCACGAGATCAAGTTTGGCCAGCTCATCTTCCAGGGAGCTGGCCATATTTTTTTTCACTTCTATTACAACATGAACTTTATCTTCCTGTCGAAAAGATACTCGTTGTGTGTCATATTGCTTTAAAAGCGCCATTACAGATGGCATAGCCGAGTATTCCAGAGTTATCGACATTTGGCAGAGGAGTGGAAGTTCAATGATTTTCGCTTCCTCAATGGCTCCTTTTGCAGCTTGCTTGTAGGCATCCATTAGGCCACCTGTACCCAATTTGGTCCCCCCAAAATATCGAACAACCATCAGCAGAACATCTTGCAATTCGAAATGGAGCAATTGATTTAAAATTGGTTTTCCGGCAGTACCTGAGGGCTCTCCGTCATCGGCCGATCGGAATGCACCATTTTTAAGTCGCCAAGCATAACATACATGTGTGGCAGAATGGTGCTCTTTGCGCTTTGCCTGAAGCAGTTGGCGAATAGAATCTTCCGTTTTTACGGGTTCGAGAAAGGCAATATGTTTGCTGCCCAAAACTTTATGATTGAACGAAGTAGGGCTCTCGATGGTCTTATATGTGGTTAGCTCAGTGTTCATGCAAGCACTTTGGAACAGAGATGAAAGGTATGTTGAACAGTAGAACTTAACATTGCGTTCATATTACAGAATTTACTTTTACCCGCGCTATACTTGCTATAGTTTATGAAGAGTTCGAAAATAGATCAATTTCTTAGTGTTGAGTTATCCTGGATTGAATTCAATGCTAGGGTACTGGAAGAGGCCGACGATGAGGGTATTCCTCTAATCGAACGACTGCGCTTCCTTGGAATTTTTTCGAACAATTTGGATGAGTTTTTCAAAGTGCGCGTAGCCGGTCTTCAACGGGCTCGTGATCTTGGAGTGAAAAAGCCTGATTTGTGGGGCTTTTATCCTCTAGACATTATCGAAGAGCTCGAAAAGCAAGTTGTTGCGCAGCAGAAAAAATTTGAAACGATTTTTAGAAAACTCCGCGGTCGTATGGCTAAAGGTGGAGTTTTTTTTGTCAATGAACGTGAATACAGTAGAAAGCATAAGTCTTATGTGACCGAATATTTCGAAGAGCATATTCGATCTCACCTAGTTCCAATGAGAATTAATTCGAAAAATCCATTTCCGGCTTTAAGAGACAATCAACTTTATTTGGGAGTAGTTCTATGGCCGGCCGACCGCGCGGGAAAAAAGGAATATGCTATTGTGGCCCTTCCGGATCATTTGATGAGATTTATTGTTCTGCCAAAGTTTGATAAGAGAACCGAAGTAATGTTTTTGGATGACGTCATCCGTCTCCACTTGCGAAGTGTATTTGGAGAGAATAAATATGTGAGGGCAACCGCTTATACGATCAAGATCAATCGCGATGCGGAACTTGAACTTGACGATGATTTGGAGCGTTCGTATATAGAGAAGTTGGGTAGAAGTCTGGCTAAGAGGGGTAAAGGACACTACGTGAGGCTCAATTTCGATAAAAATATAGATGAGGGACTTTTAGAATTGATTCTCCAAAAAACCCGCATTAAACGAAACGCCAATATTATTCCGGGAGGCAGATATCACAATAAAAGGGACTTGATGAGTATTCCGGATTTCGGAATAGAATCTTGGATTTACAAACCAATGCCACCACTGGCACATCCGCAGTTGCCTGATACCATTGCTGTAATGGACTCGGTGCTGAAACAAGATGTGTTATTACAATACCCATATCACCGTTTCACTCCTGTTATTGAATTATTGCGGCAGGCAGCCATCGATCCGGAGGTAAGTTCAATTCGAATCAGTTTATATCGTATTGATAAAGATTCTCGTGTTGCGAAAGCTTTGATTAATGCTGCGAAAAATGGCAAGAAGGTAATCGCTATGATTGAGGCGCGCGCCCGCTTTGATGAGGAGAATAACCTCTTATGGGGAAAGAGGATGGAGGAAGCCGGAGTGAAAGTTATCTATGGGGTTCCGGGATTAAAAGTGCATGCGAAACTCATCCTTATTTCGAAAAGAATACGCAATGAGTCTGTTCTTATTTCACATATAGGAACCGGAAATTTTAATGAAAAGACTGCAGCTCTATACTCTGATTTCTCTCTGCTAACCGCGAATAAGAAGGTGGGAAGGGAAATTCGTAAACTCTTCGATTACCTCGAAAACAATATGATTCACAATACCTACGAAGAAATTATTGTGAGTCCCGGAAATACTCGGCAGAAGTTGTTGCACTGGATAAGTAAAGAGGTGGCTGCGGCCAAAGCAGGAAAAGAGTCGGGCATGATATTGAAGGTGAATAGCCTCACAGATCCGGTGCTTATCAATGAACTCTACAAGGCATCAAATGCAGGTGTAAAGATTGATCTCTTAGTCAGAGGTATTTGCTGCTTAATTCCCGGTCAACCCGGAAGAAGTGAAAACATACGGGTAATAAGTATTGTAGGTCGATATTTAGAACATTCTCGGGTCTTTGCATTCGCCAACCAAGGCAAGCCGAAGATTTTTATGGGCAGTGCAGATATGATGGTTCGAAACCTCGATTATCGCGTAGAAGTCCTCATTCATGTGATAAATCCGAGTCTGTCCGCCTCCTTAATGCAATTCCTTAAGGTTCAGCTGGAACCAACTTCGAAGACGCACATTATGGGCAATAAGAGCCCATACAAGTACCGTAAATACGAGGATTCAGCAAAACTGAAGGATCCGCATGAAACCATTTATCAGCTAGTCAAAAAGGTAAAGAAATAAACTTTTTTGCACAGTGGTTGTGATTACCGGAATTGATCACAACCTTAGCGCCCGATCTATTATCGTGAAATTAGCTGCTATCGACATTGGTTCTAACGCCGTAAGACTCCTGATTGAAGAAGTCTTTATACATAAGGGTACTTATCACATCGAAAAAGTTTCCTTTACTCGTGTGCCTATTCGTTTAGGGGAAGATGTATTTGAAACCGGCAAGATCTCCAAAGAGAAGTCAAAACAATTGATCAAAACCATGAAGGCCTTTTGGTATCTCATGGACGTGCATAATATTGAGTACTTCAGGGCCTGCGCCACAAGTGCTATGCGAGAAGCAGAAAACAGTGTTGATGTAATTGATAGAATTTTCAAAGAGGCAAATGTCAGAATAGAAGTCCTATCCGGTCAAGAAGAGGCGAATCTGATTTTTGCGAATTATGAAGGGAATCAGTTCGGTGGTCAAGAGAATTTACTTTTTATCGATGTGGGCGGCGGAAGCTGCGAATTGACAGTACTTCGAAAATCAAAAAGGAAAAACGGAAAGTCATTTGATGTGGGCACCGTTCGCATGTTGAGTGGTAAAGTTCCAAAAAAGAGATGGAACGAGATCAACGAGTGGGTAGTTGAGAACATTGAAATGAAAAGTAATCCTGTTGCCGTTGGAACGGGCGGAAACATCAATACCATTTTTAAGCTTTGCGGCAAAAAACCGAACGAATTATTATCCTATTCGGAATTGTCTGCTCAATACAATCTCTTGACATCCTTGACCTACGAAGAACGAATTACGAAATTAAAATTGAAACCTGACAGAGCAGATGTGATTGTTCCGGCAGCTGAAATATATCTGCGCATTATGGAAATGGCAGGCATAGATTCTATGATCGTTCCAAAAATCGGTTTGTCCGATGGCATCATTCTCCAACTCTTTAATAAATGGAGAAATTCGGTTTCTAAAGTTGAAAAACTTCTCGACTGAGATGCTTTTAGCCTAAATAGCTGAGAGCATTTCTTGAACGGTCTTGGGAGCGTTGCCTACGAATATCTTTTTATTATTTATGATAACCGGGCGTTTCAAAAAAGTGTACTCTTCGAGTATAAGCTTGCGGTAGTCTTTTTCGGTCAACTTTTTCTCAGCCAATCCCATGCTTTTGTATTTCAAAGCCCTGCGACTAAAAAGCGATTCGTAGGAACCTGCCATTTCTTTCATTTCGTCCAATTGCTCAGGTGCAATCTTTTCCTCTTTAATATTCTGAATCGAATAGGTTGAAGACTTCTTGCCCATTTGTGCGATAATTCCAAGACAGGTGCTGCAATTGCCAAGTGTATATATTTTTTTCATTGGATTTTTTTTCTTTAAACACGATTTGATTCTTGATGTTCACGGATCATTTCAACAAGATGATTCATACCTTCTTGAAACGAATGTGTGTTGTCTACAACGATGTCACATTCCTCACGAAACGGCTCGAGGTAGAGCAATTCAGCCGGTCTAACATGATTGTTCCACTGATAAAGAACCACATCTTCGGCATATCCTCGTTCTATTCCGTCGCGCATTATTCTGCGATTCAATCGGATATCCAGATCAGCGTCTATATAAACTTTAATGTCGCAGAGCTCGAAAATTTCTTCGTAATGGAAAACAAATAAACCTTCCACTAAAACAATAGAGGCAGGTTCGATAATGATTTCGCGAGTAGATGCCGCCGGATTGTTAAAGGTGTATTCGTGTTTGATAATTTTATTCCACGAAAGCAAAGTAGTGAGATCAGAAAGAAAGTGTTCGCGATCGATAGACGTAGGTAAATCAAAATTGACCATGCCATTTTCATCTTCCTTTTGATTATCGATGCTGTGATAATAATTGTCTTGGGAGACTATGGCCACATGTGATGGCCCCAATAAATTAACTGCATGACGAATGAAAGTGGTTTTTCCCGATCCACTTCCTCCTGCAATTCCAATAAGAATAGGTTTAGAAACGTTCACCGCTTTGAGGATTGTTTTTTGATTTCTTCTAAGATGGCTGATTCTGCTTCCTCTGTCGTTTTTACACTTACGTATGTGCCTGCGCCGATCTGAGTAACTTCTTTCAGGTTTTCCATTGCGTAGTTATTTGCCTTAATACCCACAATAGAAGTTTTGTAGTTGCGACGAACATATCGCTTCACGAGTTTATTGATACTTGCTTGGTCGGTGGTCTTAAATGCTCCGTCGGTTATCACAATGAGCTGATTGTTGCCATCGACGATTTCATATTTTTTAATCATCTGATATGCTCGCTGAAACCCATTGGCTCCGGCTGTCATACCATATGCTTTCATGTCATTTACAATTTGTATTATTTCTTCTTTATTGGAGCCGGTTGAATTTTCTATTAAAATTTCTGTATCTCCGGCATAGGAAATTACGGTGACCACATCAATCGGACGGAGCACACTCGCTAGGCTATTCAGCGCAAGTTTGGCCAATTCCATTTTATCCCCTGTTGACATGGACGTAGAGACATCGACTAGGAAAACTATATTATTAGGTTTGAAAAGACTTTCCGGAAGGGCGATGCTTTGATCTAAAATATTTTCTGTGGAATCAGGGGAAATGGTGACCTCTTCGACCGTCTCAATTTTTGCATTGGGGTCTTTGTTGAGTTCAAAGCGAAAGCGACTGTTTTGACTATTTATGTAAGAGTATATTTTTTGTGTTTGATACCCTTTCGCATTTGCTTCAATGGAATAGTAGGCAATATCTATGGATTGTGTGGCTAGTCCTTCATTTCTAGTAAGAAATTTCTTAACGGTTTTTTGATCTTGGGAAATAGTAATCTCGCTGTTCGCAATCGGTTTCCCGGTTTCTTTATCAACTACCTCAACCAAAAACATATTCGAAGCGCAACAATCCGCTGCTCTTGTTGCAAATGACGGACAAGGAATATTGTCGGCCGGGTCTAAATATTCTATATCAGCTTTTATAGGCACAACAATGGGAACAGGTAGTGATCCAACATATATCTTTATGTCTTCTTGAAAGGGTCCCGTTTTTCTCGGGTTAAGTTTTACGCGAACGGTTATTTGTCCTCCGGGCTCCAAGGTTTTGGAAGAATATATCACATCTAACTCATGCGAATTTTCTATGCGAAGAAGAAAGTCCTCCTTTTCTTTTGGATTGGTGATTATAATATCCACTACACGGTCTGTTCCCAATGAAACAATTCCGTAGTCAATTTTTTTTGGGTAAACTACCACTTGCGCCACTGACTCACTGAACAGTGGAAGTAAAAAGAGCAATATGATAAATATCCTGCACATAGTTATAGAGAGATGGCAATAAGGGCATCAGCAATATTCCGATCGTTTGAAAGTCTCGGTACTTTGTTTTGTCCTCCCAATTTTCCTACTGATTTCATATAAGCATTAAACGTGCCTTTTTTTACAAATTGTACAACTGCCGGTTTAAGAACACTTCCTTTTATAAGGTCGTCGTAATAGATGTTTTGTTTTCGCATCATTTCATCAATTCCCAAACTGAATGAATGAATGTCTGAAGGCAGTTCATCGGCTTCCACAAACCATTCATGATAGGGCAAACCTTCTGTCGGATTGATCTTGGGCGCAACGTGAAATTCGGAAACTGTAATTTGATGTACTTGGCATGTTTCGACCATCGCTTTTTCAACTTCTTCCGCGATTACATGTTCGCCAAATGCGCTTGTGTAATGTTTGATACGACCTGTTACTTTGATTCTCGGGGGATCCAAGGATACAAATCGTACAGTATCTCCAATAGAATACGACCACAGACCCGCATTCGTCGACAATAATATTGCGTAGTTCACGCCGATTTTTACTTCGCCTAAACTCAACCTTTTTGGTGTTTCGGAAAAATAATCGTCAGTAGCGATGAATTCAAAATAGATTCCTGAATAAACATTCAAAAGCAAACCTTCAGCCTCTTGTGAATCTTGAAACGCTATAAAGCCTTCACTAGCCGGATACGTTTCTATTGTGGGTATTTTTTTTCCAATCAGATCATTAAATCGCGAACGATAAGGATCAAAGTTTACACCACCGAATACAAATAGATTAAAATTGGGGAATACATCTTTTATTTTTTGCTTTCCACTTTTTTCGAGCAAAATTTCAAAGTACATCTGAACCCAACTTGGAATTCCACTAATGAGCGTCATGTCCTGATTTATTGTCTCATTGGCTATCGCGTTTACTTTTTCCTCCCAATCTTCTATGCAGTTTGTTGCATAGCTGGGCATGCGATTTTTCTGTAAATATCCCGGAACATGGTTCGCTACAATGCCTGATAAACGGCCATAGGGGATACCACAAGGCAGCTGGTCGAGTTTAGGACTCCCTTGTAAAAAAATCATCTTGCCATTCACAAAACTAGTTTGACCTGTTTCAACAATGTAGGACAACAAGGCATTTCGAGCCGAACCAATGTGATTCGGCATCGACTCTCGCGTAAGAGGTATGTATTTCGTACCTGCCGTCGTGCCCGATGTTTTGCAGAAATAGATAGGTTGTCCGGGCCACAAGATATCTTTTTCACCGCTTTTGATTTTGTCGATGTAGGGAATAAAAGCTTCGTAATCTCTTACAGGCACGGTATTTTTAAAATCTGTGTAAGTAATGATCTCCTTGAACCTATGATCGACTCCGAATTGTGTGCTTTGAGCTCGGTCTACCAGGTGTTTCAGCACTTTATCCTGGCATTCCACCCCACGTTCGGCGTTTTTCCGTTGTCGTGAAACAATCATTTTGGCAAAGGCCTTACTTGCAGCAGACTTAAGTGACATGGGCTAGCTATTTCGTTGCGAAATTAGGTACTGAGGCAACATAGAGAGCCAAAAAAAGGTCTTACTTTCGACCAAATACAGCTTGCATGAAAATGTTTAATCGAATTGTGATCCTGATCGGCTTCTTCCTTGGTGGCCAAAATCAAGCACAGGCGCAGCTTATAGAGCTATCTGCGGCTCCCGGACAGTATCGTATTCCGAGCTCTCAAGAGGCAGTATTTCGCGAAGAAGTCATCTGGTCGGAAGATTTCGAAAATGGTATCCCCGTTGATTGGAGCAATACGGAGAGTTCGGGAATTGCCGTATGGGAATACCGTGGAACTTCCACGAATCCGAACAATGAATTAGGTTCAATCGGCTCATGTATTCCAGAAGATGCTCCCGGGGGTGCTCCCATCCTTTCACCTACTTGGTCAAATGGTTTCGTGATTTTCGATAGCAATTTTTGGGACAACCCGGATAATCCATGTTCACCCGAGTTTTTTGGAACAGGTTTGGCTCCGTCCCCTCATTTGGCCTTGCTCACCACACCCAGTCTCGATCTAACGGGTGTAGATAACGTTGGACTCATTTTTCATCAGTACATCAAAGATTATCAGGCAGAAACGAGGGTCGAAGTGAGTGTAAATCAAGGTACATGGCAAACTGTATTTGAAAATGATTTGTTTCCAAATGAATCTACCTCTTTGGACGATATGCAACGTGTAGTTATATCGGGACTTGCAGACAATCAGCCGGATGTTCGAATTCGTTTTGTTTTTGAAGGTTCTTATTACTTCTGGATGCTCGACGATATTCAGGTTGTAAAACTAGATGATAACAATATGTCGGCTCGCTGGAGTACCTACGGGGATTTTGATTTTTACGACCTTGCTCATGAGACAGGTTTTGAATTTATGGAGTACGACCAGTATCCATTGGGACTTCAGCCGGAATTAAAATTCACAACCATGGCGGATAATTTTGGTGCTCTGGCCCAAACAGATGTGCGTTTGAATGTTGAAATAGTAAACGAAAATAACGGAACCATTATTCACACGAGCCAGTCGTCGGAGGGTTTCGTGGTGGCACCGGGAGAAGAAATTGAACTTCGTGCAGGCGACTATCAAATGCCGGCTACGATTGCAAAATATGAAGCAGTTTTTATTGTCGATCAACTCGAAGAGGAAGAAACACCTGAAAACAATATGGATACCTTAAACTTTGAAATTAGTTCTGTTACCTACGCACGTGACCGAGGATTTACGGATGCCATTTTTGTATCTAATGAATCATATGATGGTGTTCCCTATGAAGCCGGAAATGTTTATTTAGTCGAAACTTCAGGATTTGAGGCTCATTCTATAACGGCCGGAGTGGCGGTTGGAACAGGTCTGCCGGTTCAGATATACGGTGCTATCTATTCGTTTTCCATTGATTCGGTTATTCACTACGAATTATTAGGTACTACGGAGTGGAAAGATGTAAATGAAGTTGACCTTAATAATTATGGCGATGAAAATCTTATTACCATGAATTTTGCGAATCCGATAGACTTGCCCGAGGGAGCATATTTGGTAGTGGCCGGAACAAATGCGGGCGCCGAAGATTTGTATTTTGCAGCAAGTGGTAGTGCTTACGAATTTTCTTCGTGGGTCAAATACGATGAGGAATTATTGTACCTGGCGCGCGCTCCCATAGTTCGATTGAATGTGGGGCCTTTTTTAAGTGACAATGAAATTGAAGAAGAGAAACCAAAACTTTCACTTTTCCCTAATCCTGTTCAAAACGAATTGTATTTGCGAATTCCGGAAACACATAGTTCATCATCAAAGCATGTGCAAATTTGCGATGCAACCGGACGAGTAGTTTTATCCCAAATCAACTTGATGACTAATCGCATTGATGTCTCTGCTCTCGAAAGCGGAATGTATATGTTGACAGTTGAAGGGTTTTCCGCCGTTAGCTTCATAAAGGAATAATTCCAAAAGCATGGGTGGTTTTCCTTTTAATGTTCGGGTGTACGTTGTACTTTATTTTTCTGATCGTAAACATGTGCTCATTGCAGACGAACTGATAAAAGGTCGTCGCATAATTAAGTTTCCGGGTGGGGGTTTGGAGTTCGGTGAAGGTCCGATAGATTGCGCTCGCCGGGAGATTCTCGAAGAATTAAATATCGAACTTGGAACGATTCAACATCTGTACACCACCGATTTTTTTATTCAATCGGCATTCAATTTCAACGACCAGGTGATTAGTATTTACTACTCCTCCATAGTTCCCAATGATCAGGAAACTTCATGGTTGTACGATTTAAACGCGGAACATTTTTGTACCGAAACAGGGGAGCGATTTTATTGGAAAAATCTGAATGAAATGCAAACCGATTTTATGACTTTCCCTGGAGATAGGGAAGTAGTCAGATTATTACAATCCGGGCTGTAAACGCCGCGTTACCTG
The DNA here is from genome assembly GCA_044375415.1 of Flavobacteriales bacterium. Taxonomy (GTDB): domain Bacteria; phylum Bacteroidota; class Bacteroidia; order Flavobacteriales_D; family Sanyastnellaceae; genus JAWXBG01. The sequence goes on along the minus strand of JBILMS010000001.1, from coordinate 21,222 downwards.
ACTTTCCACTTGTTCGAAAAGTTGCTCCGGATTAAGAGTACGCCATTTTAATTCGTTGAGTTTACCCCCAAGAACTAAGTAACTATCTATGTTTGCTCGAGCCATATCTTCGAGGACATATTCCCTAAAATTGAGCAGAGCAATCCAACCATCATCTTCTGTTATTTCTTCAAACCATTCTTCGTAATAGCAGTCGTCGGAAGAATGAAAATTGAGTACATTTTCTCCAATGAGTATATACTTGGTAATGCCTTGATGGATGAGATGCTCGACAATTTCTCGTTTGAGTGTCATGATGTCGTTGTACAACAGGTCATTCCACTCGCCGATCAATTCTATAATGGCAAATCCATCATCATAGTTGGCGTAAATAATTTTTATGAATAGGGTTGTGCTTCCTATGTTGTCCCACTGCGGATGGATGTAGTGATTGTAGATGGCATCCGTAAATTCAAATTCAGAATATTCTCTTTCAAAAAACGGAGAATACGGATCGTTACTCGAATCGTATAACGACTTCCAATTATAATAGGGTTCAATATCGTGCATCTCTATCCTTTGCGTTGTTGTATTACATTTCTCACACTACCATGTTTTTCTAACAACAATTTTGCTTCTTCGTTCGTCACACCTAGTTGCTCTACAACCATGGCTATGCCTCTATCCCAGAGTTTATGATTACTTAGTTGCATATCTACCATTTTATTACCCTTCACCCTTCCAAGTTTTATCATGAGGGAAGTGGAGATCATATTGAGCACCAATTTTTGAGCAGTGCCCGATTTCATACGTGTGCTTCCTGTTACAAACTCAGGACCAACAACGACTTCCACCGGAAATTCACATGTTTGGGCCAATGTCGAACCGCTATTACAGGTTATACAACCGGTACCAATCCCTCGGGATCGCGCCTCTTTAATGGCTCCAATTACATAAGGAGTGCTGCCTGATGCGGCAATGCCAATCACAAAATCATTTTCTGATACGTTATGTTCTTCGAGGTCTTTCCAACCTTGAGCGGCATCATCTTCGGAGAATTCAACAGCTTTGCGTATGGCTTTATCTCCGCCGGCAATTAAACCCACGACCATGCCGTGCGGGACCCCGAAGGTTGGTGGACATTCTGATGCATCAACGATTCCCAATCTTCCACTGGTGCCCGCTCCAACGTAAAATAGTCGGCCTCCTTTTTGCATCCTGACCAATGCCGCATTCACTATTTTTTCGATAGACGGAATGGCTTTATTTACGGCCAAGGGAACAAGTTCATCCTCGGCATTGATACCAACAAGAAGGTCCCGAACATCCATAGTTTCGAGATCCGTGTATTTGCTTTCCGATTCGGTGGTTTTACTCAAGGGTAATAATTTTTGCAAAAATAGAGTAGTAAGAGAAATGGTTGGTCATTTTGGTGTTGAAGAGATCAACAGTTTTTTGGCTACTATTCACTTGAATGAATATCGAATTCCCCCTACTTTCGTGGATATGGAAAGTATGTGGAAATCGGGAGTATGGGCACGTAGCGTCTTCGATGTGACACTTTTGATTGCATTGTCCGGTTGTGGGTCCGGAGATACTATGGATGTACCCTTGTCACATCCCGGAGCATTACCGGAAATTCAAAAACCTAGAGCCAACGATACCATTCTACTTGAGATGGAAAAATCTATCGTCGTATTGCCTTGTGCTAATGGATACGATTTTAGTACGTCGAACATGGATCTGGATAAGGAAATAGTGGAGTCGATGAAGTTGTGCGGCTTCACACTGGCCCAACGTGTTTCCTTTAAAAAACTTCAAGGGGTCAATGTTTATGGTTTGTGGCACGAAAAGGATTTGGATCAAATTCGTTCAACACTGACTCAAGATTATTTCGTGGTTTGTAGGATGCATGCTCCTGATGGTTGGGAAATTAATCGGCAATCAACTAACGAGTGGGGATACAGTCTTCGCCTATATGACCGAAGATCAGGAAAACTTAAGGGTCAGTTGAGTACGAAAGATTTGGCAGGATTTGAATATATAAAGGGTGATATGGCCACTCATTGTGAAGAACTTCATGCCTTTACTAAAAATTGATGTCGCTTGAATTGTAATTATTGTTGAAAGATTTAATTTCTTTTGTTCTTTTCGTTTCGATATTCGAGGTGCCTTTTAATGTTCATGAAATTTTCGAATGCGTTTTCTTTTAATTCTACTTTGTCTGATCTTCCATAGTGCAAGTCATGCACAAGATGGTCTCTTGCTATCGGGTTGCGTGGTGGATAGCCTTTCAGGTGAAGCACTTCCGTATGTCACTATTGTTTGCAATGAATCGAATGTCGGCACAGTTAGCGACGAACAAGGATACTTCGAATTGGCAGTCTTGAATATGCAACATACACTGCAGTCTCGATACATGGGGTATTCCACCAAAACCGTTTCAGCAGGTGCATTTCTCCATATTCATCGGTTTGAACTTTCAGAACAAAAGGTGGTCCTCGATGCATTGGTTATCCGTCCGGATGATATTTGGATTCATGATCTTTTGTCGAAATGCAAAAAGAAAAAGTATGCGGATGTGCAAACTTCAAAGGCATATTTTCAGTTGGAGACATCGGTTGATGATGAGATGGTTGAACTCATAGAATCTTATTACAATGCGAATATAGAAGGATATGAATTGAAGGATTTAAAAATAAAGAATGGGCGCTTAGGTCTGAAATACATAAATGGAAGGGCCTATTTGTCAGGTGAAAGTTCTCGAGCCATGCAGTTGTTTTCATTTTTTGATAGAAACGATTATTTCCCCCAGACCCCATTAAACACAAAGTCTTCACAAATCCGAAGACATTTTTCAATTGAAGTGGTGCGACGTTATCACGATGAAAACAATCGTGAAATTGTAATCATGAACTTCAATCCGAAAGTAGATCCGAAAAAATATTTTTACGGAAAGATCTGGATTGATGTGGCAGCTGAATGTGTTTTACGTATGGATGTCCATATGACAGATGCTGAAATTTATCCTTTTATGTCATTGTGGGAAGAGGATTCAATTGCCAAGGTGGGTATGGATATCTCTCGTTATTTTCACCTCGTTAAAGAAAGACCCGTTTTTGATCATCTTGATTTTAATTACACCTTAAATTATAAGAGCAGAGGGACGGTCGATTATGTAGTTCGATCAAAAGCTTTTTTGCATTTTTATGATCATGATGTTCCTTTTCATCTTCCATATTTCAAGTTTAGAAAGGATCGAATGGGTGATTACCGGAACATAAACGCTATTCCACCCCAACCTCAATTTTGGCAGGATTCGTCGCAGTTCAGATTGGAAATCAATCGGAGGAGAAACGATTTGTTTTTCTCAGATTCCTCTGTTTTTACTCATGACGATTTATTTCGTTTTAATCGAAAAAATAAAACTGGTTTGTACGAGAACCCCTATATGCACTGGAATGGAAATCGAATTAATTTGAGAGAATATGTTCCCGACAGCACGAATATGGATCCGAGGTATCCTCAATTTCCTCGAGACCAATACAAGTTGTCTGTACAACTATTTCTAGATGATGTTGAATTTGGTGACTCGCTTCGATTTGTTACGTCTACAGTTTTTGATCCTTATGAAAGTTATTATAATCTGCCGAGTGATCAAAAGACTCAATGTTTTATAAATATGTTCTTTGATCTGGCAGAGTCTTGGCGTCGGACACTCGTATTCGAATTGCGCGGTGTGAATAATAGATCGGATGTTGATCGTATCTACCTTCAAATCATGGAGTCATGGAATAAGGAAGCAGATTTTTTTCTTTCCGAGGTTAAACGAGGAGAAAATGAAATATCCATGAAAAGATGGAACGAACTTCTTGTTGAACGCATTGGTATCGACAATTTGTTTTTCTTTCAGTTGTACGGCGATACATCTCCTTAGTCGTTGCTCAGCTTATAACTGGGTTCGTCCGATAAATTTTGGACTTGCTCGGTGTATTCAATAATGCCATCGGGAGAAATAACAACAACTGCCCTCGACATTAGTTTTTCCAACGCAGTACCGGATATCATATCCACTCCATACGCATCGCTGAATGAACTGTCTTTGTATTGGGATCCGAAGATCAGATGCTGAGTGAGTTCCAAATCACAAAATCGATAAAAGGCAAAAGGTGAATCCTTCGAAACACATATAACGGTGGTATCGGCCATTTTCATAGCCTGCAGATTGAATTTTCGAACCGACATTGAACAAGTCTTGGTTTCTATGCTAGGGAAAATGTTAAGTACAACTCGTTTCCCTTTAAAGTCTGACAAGCGAAAGTCTTTAAAGTTCTGGTCAGTTAGCCGAAAGTCGGGTGCTACAGTACCTACGGCAGGAAGATCTCCTGCTGTTTTGACCTCTCTTTTAGCATGAATAATGGTTGCCATAAATGAAGAATGCAATAATTAAAGGAACAAATTTAAGGCTGCTTTGTTTTATTTACGATTCCTTTCCAATTGAATTTTCATTAATACCTTAATTTTGAATCCTCAAATTGAACGCCAAGTGCTAGCTCATTTCCGAATTGTATTTTTTGTTTTCTCCCTTGTCATTTCAACTGCAACTACATCTTATGGACAGGATATTTGTCATCCGGATGGGAATCTCGTAGTGTTTTCGAATTACGAAGGTGGCGTATTAAATATTAATTGCGATGTCGATATTCCTAATCTAGTTCTGGGTATTGTATCCTATGAAACTTTAACCGTAAATATCTCCGGACCATTTGCAGGTAACATTACCGGTGTAATTTTTGGCGGCTTTAATCAAGCAACAATAAACGGAGTGGATGCATCGCTTGTAGAAATATACTCTACGACAGGTGGCAATATTCCAATCTCTAGTTACCTTGGAAATGATCAAGACTTTTTAGGTTTTCCATTGATCAATTGTATCACCAGTGGTAGCGGTTGTTTTGATGATACCAACCAAGGCGGGGGAGGCAACTCATCCAATCAAATAGTGCAATGGTTTTATAGTGAGTACGAAGTGGGCACTCTCTTGTATTCGCATACTACTCAATATGAGGTTTGGTTGAATGCTGATACTTATAACGTAAGCACGAGCGGTAATTGCTGTTTGGAGGCTCCCACTTCAGAACCAAATCCAATATATGTGCAGGGAAGCACCTATGATTTTATCCCTGACGAGTTGCAACTGTGTGATGGTCCAATAACACTTGACTTATCATCGTACCCTGTATTATTTCAACCACCCATATACACGGGATATGTATGGAGCGATGGTACTACCGGACCTGTTATTACGATCACCGAACCGGGTACTTATTCCTTTTATGTTTCGGATTATTGTCACTACGAAGAGTCTACTTGGCTCACCGACACCATAACCATATTGCCCTGTTGCGAAGCTCCTCCGGCACCAACAGGAAATGATTTCACTGGTTGTCTTGGCGAGGATGTATTACTTACGGCCACCGCTTTATCAGGCGGTACCATCAATTGGTATTCGGATCCAACTGCCGGCACTCTTGTCCAGACCGGACTTACATATTCCCCCATTTTAAATGCTGGCACATACACGTTTTATATCACGGAAACTTTAGACGGTTGTGAAAGTGAAATCACGGCGATTACTGCTGATATTACTGGTGCTGAAATACCTGTTATTTCCGGAGATAATGCAATTTGTGGGGGCTCGAGTGCAACCTTAGTAAGCAGTATACCTAATGTACTTTGGAGCAACGGACTTGCAGGTGAAGAAATAATTGTTTCGGAGGAGGGTTCTTATGTTGCTACCTATACAGACCCCAATGGATGCATTGCCGAGAGTTTGCCATTTGATGTAAGCGAAGGAGCCTTACCCCAACCGGTAATCACTGGCGATTCGTTGATTTGTTTTGGAGGATCAGGAACATTAACTGCAAACGGTGGAGATTCCTATATCTGGAATACGGACGAAACAACTCAAAGCATTACAGTTTCACCCTTGCTTTTTGGCGTCTATTCGGTAACAGCTTTTATAGGAAACTGCTCGGCTGTTTCAGATGATTTTGTAGTAACGGTTGCCGGCACAAGTATTTCTCTCGAAGTAATGCCGGATGTTGAGATAGCCTATGGAGATTCCGTTCAATTGGGCGTTCTCACTTTCGGTGCTGTGGAATGGGAACCGGCGAACACTTTATCTTGCTCTGATTGCTGGTATCCGTGGGCAAATCCATCGCAAACTACATCTTACATTGTTATGAGCACTGATTATGAAACAGGCTGCACATTTAGCGATACCATTTTGGTAACCGTTGATCAGGAAATACAGATTTATGCTCCCGTTGCCTTCAGTCCGAATGACGATGGATTAAATGATGTATTCCAAATCGTTGGTCCTAATCTAGTCGACCCAATATTCCGTGTATTTAATAGATGGGGTGAAGAGATTTTTTTTAGCACAGATCCGCACCCCGTTTGGATTGGCGGAAAAGATACCCATTATGCCAATAATGATGCATTCGTTTGGACACTGGAGTTCAGTACTCCGAATGGTAGGCAGTATCGTAAAGGGCATGTTGTGGTGATACGGTAGTTAATTAGCCAATTAGCCAATTAGCCAATATGCTAATGTGCTGATGTGCTAATGGGATTCGCGTAAATGGAGATGTTCAGGTTTTTCGAAAACTAATCCTTTCGCCGGAGATCGGTAATTTGCACTTAAGCACAATTTTTCTTAATGGAATTAGCCGATTAGCCAATATGCCAATGTGCTAATGTGCTGATGTGCTGATGGGATTCGCGTAAATGGAGATGTTCAGGTTTTTCAAAACCTAATCCTTTCGCCGGAGATCTGCAATTGGCACATTAGCACATCAGCACATTAGCACATTCTCCGTGTGGTCGTTTTGCCGGAGATCTGTTATTGGCACATCAGCACATTCAAGATGTTGTCGTTCAGATCGACCAAACTACTGCGTGATTGCGTATCCACTTCCATTTTATTTCATGCACGAAACTTTCGTTGTTCCTATAAACGTTAGCTAATGCAGTTTTCCGTTGTTCGTTTATCGGACCGATGCGTATCTGCTCAGCGAAAACAAGTCCTTCACCATAGATTTTAAAAACGGCTTCTTTTGCTGACCACAACAAGGTGAGGTATTCTAATTCGTTGTTAGATTCTGAGGCGGCTTTTAATTCATCGGGATGACAGTATTTATTTCGAATTCTACCAAGTTGCGGTGTTACCAATTGAATATCGAGACCTACTGTTTTGTCGGATCGAATAAATCCGGCTATATCAGAGCCATGAGATATCGAAATCGAAGGGCCGTTTTCAATGAATGGTTTGCCATTTGCCAAGTAAGAGATGGGGTCGGTTATGCCCAATACCGATTTCATTTTTCGGGTGGATAAATACTCCCTTATCCTCTTGGGATGATGGATGTGATCGGGAAGGTCAGGAACCGAAGGAATCAGGTCTTCATTATCCATGTCCCAAAGAACCAATCGGGTGTTTTCTATGTCTGAAATCTCCTCCAAAAGCGGCATGCGGCGAATTTATACCAATTCCACATAATAAATAGCCCAAACTATTGATTATGTGTGAAGTGGTAAATACCGAGACAATAGCTGTTATAGCCCAATGGAGTGAAACGGAATTGGACTATTACAGATATTTCTTCGGTATTAGTACTTGAAGTAAACAAAATGGCTATTGATCTGTTGCATGTTTGTGTTTAGGAATTTGATCGTTTAGATAGAAATTCGTACCTTTGCGGCCCTTTTGTAATAAAAATCAATATATTAAATAGTAAATCATGTCGTCAACAACTGCAGAAAAAGTGAACAGTTACAAAGTAAAAGATATGTCCCTAGCAGCATGGGGCAGAAAAGAAATCAGGCTTGCAGAAGCTGAAATGCCCGGTCTGATGGCCATCAGAGAGGAATTCGGAGCTACAAAGCCTTTAAAAGGTGCCCGTATAGCCGGTTGCCTTCACATGACCATTCAGACGGCCGTACTTATCGAAACACTTAAAGAATTAGGTGCAGATGTACAGTGGTCGAGCTGCAATATCTTCTCTACTCAAGACCATGCCGCTGCGGCTATTGCTGCGGCCGGTATCCCTGTTTATGCATGGAAAGGTATGAGCCTTGAAGAATATGACTGGTGTATCGAACAAACCCTGTTTTTCGGTGATGATAAGCAGCCATTAAATATGATTTTGGACGATGGTGGTGACCTTACAAACATCGTATTGGATAAATATCCTGAGTTTATTTCTCAGGTAAAAGGTATTACAGAAGAGACTACCACCGGAGTTCTTCGCTTGTATGAGCGCGAGAAAAATGGAACTCTTGCCATGCCTGCATTCAACGTAAACGACTCTGTTACCAAAAGCAAATTCGACAATAAATACGGTTGCCGTGAATCATTGGTAGATGCCATTCGTCGTGCTACCGATATCATGATGGCCGGTAAAGTGGCTGTTGTAGCAGGTTACGGTGACGTTGGAAAAGGTTCTGCTCAATCGCTTCGCGCTGCAGGTGCTCGTGTGATCGTTACTGAGATCGATCCTATCTGCGCGCTTCAAGCTGCGATGGAAGGGTTCGAGTGCAGAAAGATGGAAGAAGCCATTAAGATTTCGGATATCGTAGTAACTGCAACAGGTAACTATAACATCATTTCTGAGGAGCACTTCCGTTCTATGAAAGACAAAGCGATAGTTTGTAACATCGGTCACTTCGATAACGAAATCGATATGGCTTGGTTGGACAAAAACTATGGTCATACTAAAGACACCATCAAACCACAGGTAGATATGTACACGATCGATGGTAAAGAGATCATCGTTCTTGCAGAAGGACGTTTGGTGAACCTGGGTTGTGCAATGGGTCACCCTTCTTTTGTAATGTCGACATCATTCAGTAACCAAACCTTAGCCCAAATTGAGTTGTGGACCAATGGTGCAGCTTATGAAAATAAAGTCTACGTTCTTCCAAAGTATTTGGATGAAAAAGTAGCTCGTCTGCACCTTGCTAAAGTAGGAGTGGAGCTCGATGAGTTGACACCTGAACAAGCATCATACATTGGTGTACCTGTAGAAGGTCCATACAAGGGAGAAGCATACAGATACTAAGAGATAGTTTCTATATCTAAAACGCCTCAAAGTAGTGGGGCGTTTTTTTTTGTATTCAAATACGAAGACTACTCTGTAGAAGAGGCTCTCAAATATTTGAACCAAAGCAAGGATTTTCGATGAGCCGTAGTATATTTATGCGGATTAAATAGATGATATAGATTGTTTTACCACTGCCCACATAGACAATATTGAAGATGATGAATTACTAGCACATTAAACTGACTTCAATAAAAATCTCGACAAAGCGATGAAAGCTCTTATCGTCACCCTCCTTTCCTGTTTTTATCTTCTCGGTTTCGGTCAGCAAGACTGGTTATATTATCCAACATATCAAGAGGTTTTACGAACTTTCTTCACTTGTTATGATGTAAGGCTGTCCGAAACGGAAACGCAAAGTCTTGAATTTGAAAAACGACCTGAAGGATGGGTGGTAGCACTTTACAACTTCGATTACACCACCTCCAAGGAAGTTCCTGTATGGAGTAAGTTATTTTGGGATAAGAATACTTTTCTTGCCCTCGATTTGCCTGAGCAGGAGAATCCGGAACTTGTTGAACAGAGAATTGCGGAGTACTGTCCTGGTAAATTTGTAGCTTGGCACATCAACATTCAACCTTATGCTAATTATATCAACAGCAATGTGGATGTGATGAACCTTCATGGCGATCTAACCCTTGTTCCCGATTCTTTTTTGTATGGTATAGGCAGGGCCTATTCATCGTATGCTCATGATGTAATTCGTGGTTATTACGGAACTAATAGTCAAGAGCATGTATGGCAATTAGATCCCTTTGGCAATGCTATGTCCGATGAACAAATTATAAAATATTCCAACTACGTATATAGCGCAATAGGACTTTGGAAGAAAGTAGAAGCCAACGATCCATATTTCGAAACGTCAATTGGTTCAATAGGAAATAGAATCGCCACTGAATATATGAGTTCTGCCATTTATCTTCATGCCTTTGCGACAAAAGGGGAATCTATGGGAATGGCCGAACAGGCTGTTTATTCAACTTTTATGATTAATTCTGCAAAAAATCTTTTGCAATCGTGTAAGCAAAATGCTATTCTTTTTACGAATGGCGATAATGATACGTTCCCACTTCTCTATGTGCAATGGGTTTTGGGATTTCGGAAAGATGTGTTGGTTGTCAACCTTAGTCTACTTAATTTGGATTGGTACATACTTGATTTGATGCGTGGTCAGGATGAAGCACGTCCTTTGCCTGTTTCGATACCGTTCGAAAATTTCGAGCAAAGAATCAACGACGTTGTATTGATTGGTCAAAATACGTCATCGGCTCAATTAGACAGTGTACTGAATGAATTGGTGAATAATCCGGATGTTGTAAGAACTAATGTTGGGGTTTCTTACAATCGAATACCGAGAGACCTGCGCTTACAATTGGGTATTGATACAATTCGATTTTCTTTGAAAGGCCATTACTTACTAAAAAGTGATTTAATTTGTTTAGACGTGATAAGTCAAGCTAAATTGAACAGACCGGTTTGTTTTTATCAAATTAGTGAATCCAAATGTTATTCGGATATTGAAAGATATTTTCTCCATGAAGGACTTGTCATTACAATGACTTCGAAAAATAACCCCTTGAGCAAGATTACTATGGGAAGTGATATTGATCCGGATTATGGATTTGAATTTTTCACCAAACACTTCAATTTTGAGGGAATTGACTCGTTGAACTTTTGGGAGGAGAATATTATTTGTTCGAATATGATGGTTGGTATCTCATACGCAGCAGAGAAACTTATTGAATTAAACAGGCCGGACAGCGCACTCCAATTGCTTAATATCATTTTGGAAAAATTTCCCAAGGACGTTTCAGAATCTTCTCGAATTTACCTCCGAATCTTTGACAGTCTATATGCAATTAAAGAGTATAAAAAGGCAAACGACTTGGCTCTAGAGTTTTTAGAACGATGTATTCCGGAAAATGATGAACAAGAAAAGGATCGACATCTTGTCATGGAGCGATTTATTCAGAAAGCAGAAGAATGCAACCAATCTGAATTCAAGGAGAAATTAAAGAAGCTTTAAAGCAAGCGTAAATTTGGTTTCATTGAGGTTCTTCTTTAAAGAAATATTTTTTAGGATAGTTTCAGTTTAAAAGGATCAATTATTAATGTTCAAACTTCAATTTTTGCCATTTCTTCTTTGTTTAGCTTGCACGCGCTTTGATTCCAATATTGTTTATTCCGATGTATCACAAGTGAATGCGGAGCAAGAGGTGTTAGTTCGGAATAGCGTAAAATCAATCACTGAAAAACACTGCTTCCCAAATCAAGAAGGCTATTGCACTGTTATCTCACAAACCGTCGATCGAAATGGAAATATTACAGGCTATCACATGCACCGTATGGGAAGCAGATACGAGTATGAGTATGACGAGTACAACCGTTTGATATCTGAGTATCGCATTAGTGGCGATAACATCGAAAGGATTGAATATGTATACAATGACCGAGGAGATTTAATTGAAATTATCGGAAAGGGATTTCACAAAACCTATCGGAATTTTTATGATCACCGTGCACGATTAATCAAACAGATTGAGGACTACGTAAACTATAAAGGAGAAGAGGTAAGGACTATTGTGGTAAAAGATTGGTCTTCGTCTGATGAGTTGTTGAAAGAATCATCTTATACCACTTGTGATGGAGATCATGTAAATACACGCTTTCCTATGCATACCAAAAGAATCGAATATAATAAAGCCGGGCAGCCTATTACTGAAATTCAGATGGAGGGTAATAGAGTTGTAAATGATATTCAATACAATTATCGAGATAACGGTGCTTTATGGGCATCTATCCAATTTGATTTATCTGATTCCGGTTATGTAACGGAGTCGGGTTTCAAAATGGACAACAAGCAAACACGAATCGAATATGCGGAGAATGGTCTTATAAGGGAAGAATATATGTTTGTGAGCGATCCATGTATGAGTTTGGAGAATCATTTTCTTTTTAGATACTTCTATGATGAAAGGGGCCTGCGTACAAGAGCTGATGTGTATGAAGAAGGTGACCTTTCTTTTCAGATCACATATGAGTATGAATTCTGGTAGCAAGAAGTAGGTAGCGATGCCACACCTCCTTCGTGGGTTTTGAGTATAGGATAGTAAAACGTTGAAACATATTGAATGACAGTTCTTTTGCCTCGGATTTCGCTGTCTTGGGTTAAGGATAATGCAAATTTCCCGATCTTGATTTGCGAATTCATCGGTATATACATTTGTGCCTCATTACCACGTTGAACATACAGAGTTTTCTTACTCTGCCTGGGGGGCCAACGGGCTCGATCCGCGATAATGACTTAGCGAAAAATCAATTATACGCAGTCATATGTTTCAAAATTTAAATGGGTATTTCCCTTACTTGTTTTTGCTTTTTCTTGTTCTAATTTCAGGTTTTAGAATCGCTCAGGAGTACCAACGAGCTGTTGTATTCCGCTTGGGTAGGTTCAGAGGTATACTAGGTCCCGGTATTTATTGGATCATTCCTTTTATTGAAAGGCAGCAAAAGGTCGATATACGCACCAAAACAGTGGATCTCGAACAACAGGAAACAATTACAAAGGACAGCGTTACGATCAAGGTCAATGCTGTTCTCTGGTTTAAGATCATCAATCCGGAAGGTGCTATTATCAAAGTGGCAGACTACAACAAGGCGGTCTATCAGTTTTCTGTAACTGCTTTGCGCAACATTATTGGTCAGCATTCTCTTGACGAAGTCCTGCGGGAAAGAGAGCAGATCAATTCAACTTTGCAAAGAATCGTTGATGCAGCAACAGAACCTTGGGGAATAAAAATAGAGATGGTTGAAATGAAGGATGTGGAGATTCCCGAAGGAATGCAACGGGCCATGGCGCGTGAGGCGGAGGCCATTCGCGAAAAAAGAGCCCGTATTGTGAAAGCCGAAGCAGAATTGGAAGCGTCCATTAAATTAACCCAAGGAGCGAGAGAAATGGAAGGTAGCCCTATAGCCCTTGAACTTCGCAGAATGCAAATGCTCTCCGAAATAGGTATCGACAACAATACCACAACCATTGTATTGGTGCCATCTGATTTTACGAATGCGGCTAGGAGTTTTACGGAAATGGTGGCTCAGAATAAAAAGATAGTGCCCTAAAGAAATTTACTTTTTAAAAACCAACCACACCGCGAGGACCATGCAGCCCATCGCCGCCAGATGATTCCACTTGAATGTTTCGTTTTTGAATAGAAACAATACAACTCCACCAAAAACTAGAAGTGAAATTACTTCTTGTATAATTCTTAATTGAATGAGCGAATAGGGTCCGCCATATTGATCGGAACCAATTCGATTGGCGGGCACTTGAAGGCAGTATTCGAAAAAAGCCAATCCCCAGGATAATAGTATAACCGAGAGTAAACCAAGGTTTTTCGACCATTCATAGTCCTTGAATTTGAGATGACCATACCACGCGAGTGTCATAAATAAATTACTCAAAACAAGAAGCACGATCGTATAGAATGGTTTCATACAAGAACTATACGATTCTATTAATTGGTAATGTGTAAATACGGATCTTCAAACGTTACATCATAAAGTACGAGTGGAAAATTGGTGGGTCCGGTAACTATAGATCCATCTATGATTAGCCATTGCGAACCACTACACGGATCTTCCACAATAATATTGTCATCGGTAACAACAACCGCGCACGATTCCTCGGCATTGTAGGGAGAATGACGCTCGAGCACCGTGAATTCTTCCATGTTGTTTCTATAAATAATCATACCGCGCGATCCACCGGTCGCATATTCCCATCCCGATGGAACCATCAGATTAAACCATTGGGGTTCGTTTATATTCAACCAAAGATCTACGGGCACATAAGGAACATTCGTTGTTCGATCTCTGCATGAGCTCGAAAACAAAACGATGGATAGCGAGAAGAATAGTAAAAACTTCATGGCTGCAATTTACAAAAGGTAATTGGCACTTATTTTATCTCTTTTCTTGTTGATCTTTGCCACATGATTATCGTTCGTGAAACGCTGGTAAGCGAAGAATTATTTGAAGAATACTTCGTTTGTGATTTGAAGGCCTGTAAAGGGGCCTGTTGTGTTGAAGGAGAAAGCGGCGCACCTCTCGAAAATGAGGAATTAAATGAACTCGAAGCGGTTTATGAGCTCGTAAAACCCTACATGCGACCCGAAGGAATCGAAGCAATCGAGAAAAAAGGACTCTACACAGTCGATCATGATGGCGATTTGGTTACCACTCTTGTCGGCGATCATGGTGAATGTTCTTTTGTGGTGTATGATGAACGTGGAATTGCTAAATGTGCGCTAGAACAGGCCTTTCTAGATGGAAAAACACATTGGAAAAAACCTATTTCTTGCCATCTTTATCCAGTAAGACTCTCTAAACTAAAGGAATACGTTGGTGTGAACTACCATAGATGGCAGTTGTGTGAACCTGCTTGCGAATGTGGAACAAAACTCAAAGTAAGTGTCTTTCAGTTTCTTAAGGAGCCCTTGATTCGGCGGTTTGGACCTGAATGGTACGCCGAAATGCTCGAAATTGATCAGCATCTGAAAGAGTCGAAATAATTCGGTTCTATAAATAATTTCTAACAATTTCGTATCAAAAGGATGGAATTTGGAAAAATTCCCTACTTTCGTGTCCTCTGAAGACGGAGACCGTCCGGTCATCCGTCATAAAGAGATAGTTTTTAGTTTTTCAGTTTAAGTACAGGGCTCGCGGCAAAGGTTGCGGGCCCTGATTTTTTTTACCCCTGCGGGGTTACAATAATGCCGCCACGCTGTGGCTAGTAAGATGTCGCCTCTACGAGGCTAGTAAGATGTCGCCACTCTGTGGCTTGAATAATGTGGCCTCTACTAGGCTAGTGAGAGGTCGCCACTCTGTGGCTGGGGGTGAGGGAGTTTTTAATACAAGAGCTCGTCGGTGCGGCCTAATCTTCCTCTTTGTTGAATTTTGAGATCTTGTAGGAGTGGCGATTTAATGTTGAGCTGAGCCATATAACTTTTTCGATCGCCAAAAGGAACCCATGAAAAACTGAATTCCCAACAATGTAAGTCCCAAGAGAAATTGATGTTGGTAGTGGTGAATTTTTTAAGATTGAAGTCATATCCACTGTCAAAGCCAATGGCCCATTTTTTGAGAATTACAATATCTCCGTCGAATGTTGCTGCCTGGGTAAGCACAGATTTGTCACGCTGTTCGGCCGTTTGCCATTGCTTACTTATTCGAAGGTTGTAATTCACATTTAAATTCCAAGGCATGTTGAAGTTAACGAATTCATCCGGATTGTTCTGTATGATCTCATTTTCTTCCGTGGTTAAACCATTGTCTGTTTCCGATGAGTCGCCGGTAGTCGGTTTTTTCTTCGATTGAAAGAGCTTACTGTTCAATCCAAATCCGGCAGCGAGATTGGTACTCTCCATACGGAACCAACGACCATCGGTTCTTCCAGGCAGGAATGTATTTATATCACGTCCTAAACTATCGCGGTCGTACATACTAAAAGTGCCATTGTAGTTGATAGATATTATCTTGGCAATAGTGGTAAAAGCACTAGTAGAAAGATTGCTCCATTTCAACGAATCCGCCAACATATTGTAACTGGCAGAGGTCCTGAAACTTTCAATCAAGGTGATTTTTTTTGTGGCCCCTTTCTTTTGTCCGGCTGATTTGTCGGCTACTTTGGCTTCGAGATTTTGATTTATGCTGTAATTAATATTCGCTGCTTCTTGCGACTGCGAAGGACTAAAACGCGCCACATCAAACGGACTATATCCGATAAAATCACCATTTGCGCCAAAAAAACCGAAAATACGATTGTTATTGTAGGGGGTGTAACTAGCACCGATAGATGGATTGATGACATGGCGAATTGCTTTTAATTTTTCGGCATTCCTAAAAACAAATGTTCCAAACATTCTCGTATTGGCATTGATCGATGCGTTCCAATTTCGAGCTGTTCGTATGCCTTGAATGGTATCTGTAACAACACTTCCATCAAAGTCATTAAGCGTTTTATCCAAATACTTAAAGGCCATGTATTCGGAATAGGAAATAGTTGGATTAGCAGTTACTATTCCACTAAAAAGTTTTAATGAACTGCTGGCATTTGCATTCAAACGTATTCCGCTTCTAGCTCCTTTGCGAAGGTTATTAAAGTTGGCCCAGTTGTATAAACTATCACCTGCGTTTACCGAATTTTCATAGACTATAGTTCCATTTATTCCTATCGGACTAATCCACTTAGGAGCGGCTTTTCCTTTTTCCGGATTGCCATCGAACAAGGGTAAATTGACACGTGAGAGATTAAAAGTAAGAGATGGAAAAAGGACATCGACATTTTTTGTCTGGGTATTTTGCGAGTGACGAGCATTGGCCGCCAGACTATAGGGTTTGCCATGAAAACTTTTACTCCACTGAATACTACTTCCAAATGTACTCGACAAGAAATCTTGCTGAGAAGTGTTGATGTTGTTTCGGAAATTGGTAGATGTCCCGAGATTCACTGAAGCAGATAACCGGGAATTTGGACGTGCCTTTGGATCCTGATTATGGGTCCATTGAATATTAAAATCTTTCCGTTTTGAATAACCGGACAGCTCAGGTATTCCGCTTACATTAATTGTTCGAGAAAGATTAAAATTTCCACTGTATTGATAAATCTTTTTATACCCCGTTATGTTGCGCATACTCCAGCTGCCACGGGTGTAGATATCAAATAGAAGTTTCGTATCGATATAGTCGTTTACAGGAATGTAATAACCCAGATTTTGGAGAAAATAACCCTTGCTATCGGCATTGCCATAACCGGGCAACAAAATTCCATGCGTGCTTTCCCTCTTGTTTGGAAAGAACCCAAAAGGCAAAGCGAGTGGGGTGGGAACATTGCCGACCTTCATGAATAGCGGCCCACTCACCACTTTGTCATTGGGAATGGCTATAGCTCTGGAGAGTCTGAAATGGTAGTGAGGTTTTTCGTTGCTGCAGGTAGTAAACATACCGTTTCGAACATGAACCCACTTATTGGCGTGAATTTTACTTTTCTCGGTAATGAGATAGGCATCACCCTCCCGAGTGCGAGCCAGGTAGGTAATTCCCTGCTTCGTTTTGAAATTATAAAGGAGACTGTCCTCGGTAAATTCATTCGATCCTTGCTTAAAAACAGGCTTTCCCATAAGTGCTCCCGTCGAATCGGGCACACCCTTTGCCTTGACGACAAAAGTTTTAAAGTTAAATTCGATATATGCCGCCTTCAATTCCATGTCTCCGTATTTAATGACCGCATCTCGATACAAATACACGATTTCCTGCTCTACATCCATAATAGTGCTGTCGGCAGCATCGGTGTACACCGGAAATTCGATGCCAAAATCGTCTTCCGGTATAATAGAATCGACTGAATTAACGTTAAGGATGAGAGAATCGGAGGGATTTGCGCCGATAATAAGCGTATCCGATGGCTCAACCTGCGCAGATACCGTGACCCATGAGGCTTTCATTATCAACAGAAACAATGTGAAAAGTAGTCTCGGCGCAGGGCTCATACTAGGGAACGAAGGATAATTTTGCTTTTTATCATGAAAAATCGTGTCAAAGCTATGCATTTAAAGGGTGCTGGAACATCCGGAAAAGGGAAAGCGTTGCTCAACAGAGGGTTGAAACGTTCAATACCCGTTTTTCTTGTGCTGCTCGTTTTTATTTGTGCGGCCTTTACGCCCGTGCCTCGAATGCCGTCCAAAACCTTTACTGTAGTGCTCGATGCAGGTCACGGCGGTACCGATCCGGGCAACTTAGGAACCGGCCGTTACAAGGAAAAGGAAAAGGATATTTCCTTGGCTGTTACCCTAAAAGTTGGCAAATACATCAAGGAGGCTTATCCTGAAGTGGAGGTTATCTACACCCGTAAGGACGATACTTTTCCGACCCTAAAGGAGAGATGCGAAACCGCAAACATCAACATGGCGGATCTTTTTATCTCGATACATTGCAATGCAGCGGACAACAAGCAAGCCTATGGAACCGAAACGTTTGTGATGGGTCTTCACAAAACACAGGAGAGTTTGAAGACCGCGATGAAAGAAAATGCCTCCATTTTCTTAGAAAAAAACCACAAAGAGGATTACAAAGGTTTTGATCCCAACGATCCGGATACTTACGTAATCATGAGTTTGCGAGAAAATGCCTATTTGAACCAGAGTATTAATCTGGCGAAACAAGTTCAGGATCAATTCAGAACCCGTGTAGGCAGAAAAGATCGTGGTGTAAAACAAGCAGGTTTTCAGGTGATTTCATACACCAATATGCCGAGTATATTGGTTGAACTTGGTTTCATAAGCAATGTGGAGGAAGAAGACTTTTTGATGAAGGAAGATGGAAAGACCTACATGGCTAGTGCCATCTTCAGAGCATTTAAAGAGTATAAAGACAAGACGAAGGTTTCAGAAACCGCTGAAAAGCCAAAATCTCCTGAAAAGCCGCAAACAGAAATGGCCCCGGATTCGAAACCGGTTGTGCAAACATCTACCCCGAAAATTGTCACGGATGAGGTGAAAGCCGGCGTGTGTTTTAAGGTGCAATTCCTTTCATCGGCAAAACCTCTTGATAAAACATCACCGGAATTTAAAGGAGTAGAGAAGGTAGATGAATACCTTAGCAACGGAGTTTATAAATACTTGGCCGGATGTACTTCCAATTATGAAGTGGCCAAAAAGAACCAAGCGGTAATGCGCGAAATGGGCTTTAAAGATGCGTTTGTGGTGGCTTTTGAGGATCAAAAACGTATCGACCTTAGCGTTGCATTGTCGAAAATCAAGTAATAGGACGGATGAAGAAATCGAAGGAGTTCATGATAGGTGTGGTAGTTGTCCTAGTGGTGGTTATGCTCTATTTTGGAGTGAATTTTCTGAAAGGAATCAATGTGTTTTCAAGGCAACAGACATTTTATATTCAATACGACAACATTTCGGGTATTATCCCCTCAGCTCCTATCATTATTGATGGATTTAAAATTGGGCTTGTCAGCAAAGTGGAGCGCGATTCAGAGGGAAATGGGAAGCTGATTGCCGAGGTTTTGATAAACGACACAAAACTCAAAATTCCTAAGGACACTAAATTCGAAATCTATTCTCCCGGAATGTTGGATAGTAAAGCTATTCGAATTCTATTAGGCGATAGCTCTGTTGTGGCGGAAAACAAGGATACTTTGATGGGTATCATAAAGGAAGATTTTACCCAGACGCTGCAGCGAGAATTTGAACCCTTGAAACAAAAAACACAGGACCTTATTGCCAGCTTGGACAAGGTCTTGGGTAATCTCAATAAGGTTTTTGCCGATACGGCCACACAAGGCCTTCCTCAGGTTTTTGAAAGTCTCCAACGATCTCTACGAAATGTAGAAACTATTAGCGGCGATCTCAATGAAATTCTAAATGCAAACAAGGGAAAACTGAGCGGCATCTTTGCGAACGTGGAAAGTATTACCTCGAATCTAAAGACAAACAACGAGAGTATAACAGCAGCTATTTCAAACGTAAAGAACATTACGGATTCTCTTTCCAAAATTCAGTTGACCGGTACCATTCGCAAAACTGAAAAAGCAATGGGCGATTTCGCTGAGGTAATGGAAAAAATCAATAAGGGCGATGGTTCAATGGCAATGCTCATAAATAACGATAGCCTTCACCATCAACTAGTAAGCGCCTCACAGAGTTTGGATCTTTTGTTAGACGATATGAGAGCGCATCCGGGCCGATACGTAAATATTTCGCTAATCAATCGAAAAAATACCGACGGATTGAGCAAACGTCAGCTCGAAGAACTCCGCAAGGAAATAGATAAAGCCATAGAAGAGAAAAAACCGGATGGGCAATAGCCCGCTGAACCATTCGGGTTCTTTCAAGGTTCTTATCTCTCCTTGACTTACTTTTGTTCCTTATCCAGAAAGAACCTGCATGATAGCACAGTTAGTATTTGTCATATTTCTAGGTATAACCGCTTTTTTTGCCTGGAAAAGATTCCGTTTTGTTCGTCGTAATATCCTTTTAGGTCGCGACTATATTCCGGGAGGAAATTCTTCCCAAAGATGGGCCGTCATGGCCAAGGTGGCTTTGGGACAGAGCAAAATGACCGTTCGCCCGGTCGCTGCCATCATGCACCTTTTCATATATGTTGGCTTCATAATCATCAATATCGAACTTCTGGAAATTGTTTTGGATGGCATTTTCGGAACCCACAGGTTATTTTATTTTCTGGGATCATTCTACAACTTTCTCATAGGTTCTTTTGAAATTCTCGCTCTGCTTGTATTAGTCGCATGTGTAGTTTTTTTAGCTCGAAGAAATGTACTTAAGCTAAAGAGATTTCATCTTCGTGAAATGACGGCCTGGCCAAAAAACGACGCGAATATTATTTTGATTATTGAGGTTACTTTGATGACGGCATTTTTGTCTATGAATGCCTGTGATTCGCTGCTTCAAAACATGGGAGCGGAACATTATGTGAAAGCCGGATCCTTCCCTGTCAGTAGTTATCTCACAGGATTTTTTGATGGTTTGTCGGTGGACTCACTGATTGCAGTCGAAAGAGGTTTGTGGTGGTATCACATCATCGGCATTTTTGCATTCATGGTCTACGTGACTTATTCAAAACACCTCCATATTATCCTAGCTTTTCCGAATACTTTTTATTCCAATTTGCAACCGGCCGGTAGACTTTCGAATCCGGAGAATGTTACTCGCGAAGTGAAATTGATGTTCGATCCTAATGCAGATCCCTACGCTGCACCTGCGGCAGAAGTTGTGCCTGAAAAATTCGGCGCGAGAGATGTAACGGATCTCACTTGGAAACAGTTGATGGATGCATACACATGCACGGAATGTGGTAGATGTTCCTCTGTTTGTCCTGCGAATATCACCGGCAAATTATTGAGCCCACGGAAAATCATGATGGATACGCGCGACCGTTTGGAGGAAGTGGGAAATGCAATAGACAAGGGGGAATCCTATGAAACGAAATACCTGCTTCGAGACCATATCAGCGAAGAGGAGTTGTGGGCCTGTACCAGTTGTAATGCATGCAC
>JBILMS010000170.1:0-10883 GCA_044375415.1 Flavobacteriales bacterium | reverse complement strand
GAGTAGAGTCGAACTCACGGGTTCACAGAAAGATTGATCAGGTCCCGCATTCGCTGCTGCTTGCAGATTACTATAAACAAAAATGTTTATTTCGTCGAATGTGATGCTTGGTGCGCACGGGCCATTCGTAACGGTCCATCTAAACACGTTTTGACCTACGGATAAACCGGTAACAGAAGTGGTTGCATTCGTTGAAGAAACAATGTTTCCGGTTCCGCTTACTAATGTCCATTGACCTGTGGCCGGGAAAGTAAGAATAGAACCGATAAGAGTAGTGGATGTTTGAGGCAAGCATAACGACTGGTCTATTCCCGCGTTCGCAGTTGGCAAGTTCTCGTCAAATACAAAAACAGTAACCTCATCAAAGCCTGGAGAAGCACAAGGGCCATTGTCTATATTCCACCTAAAGACATTTGCTCCCATGCCTAATCCTGTAACTAATGTGTTGGGATTTGTTGGAGATACAATGATTCCACTTCCGCTCTGCAAAGTCCAAAAACCATTGGCCGGAGCCAGCACAGGACTTCCATTTAAATTCACTTGTGGATTATCGCTACATATTGAAATGTCGGTGCCGGCATTCGCAATTGCTTGCGCAACATTGTATACTGTAATGATCACTTGATCACTCAACTGCGACGGATTGGCACACGGACCATTATCTACTGTCCATTGCAGCACATTGGTTCCTATTGCCAATCCACTTATGGTTGTATTCGGATTATTAGCATTTGCAAAAACACCACTACCCGAAATCACAACCCATTGACCCGTGGCGGGCACAATAAGCTCATTTGCGTCCAAGGTCGTTGAAGGATTCGAGCTGCACAATTCTTGGTCCGGACCGGCATTTGCAGCCGACTGACCATTCGTAAATACATTAATTATCACTTGATCACTTGTACTTGGATTTGCACAAGGGCCATTGGAAACCGTCCACTGGAAAATATTGATACCCGGCGATAAACTGACAACAGAAGTAGTTGCCGACGTCGGTGAAACAATCGTTCCTCCGCCTTGAACCAAGGTCCACAAACCCGTTCCGGGAACTGTTACGACCGAACCATTGAGCGTAGTATTGACAGGATTGATTCCATTAAAACATAATTCCTGATCTGCACCGGCATTTGCGACGGCTTGATAAGCATCAAAAATAAAGATTGATATATCATCGAAATTTGTTCCGTTCGGACAAGGGCCATTCAATACGGTCCATCTAAACGTGTTTACTCCAACACCCAATCCGGTCACTGTAGCATTCGGGTTGTTAATATTTGAGAAACTACCGGATCCTGCAACAACACTCCATTCGCCCGTAGCCGGGAAATCGATGGTGTTCGCTTGCATTTGATAGCTGCTCGTTGGAGTACAAAAACTCACATCAGGTCCGGCATTTGCGCCGTCCTGGGTATTATCAAAAACAGTAATGATAACCTGGTCGGTAGTAAAAGGTCCACATGGTCCATTGGTAACAGTCCATTCGAAAACATTGTCACCAATGCCAAGTCCTGTTACAGTAGTCGTCGGATTAAAAGGCGCAGTAAGAGTACCGGATCCTGAGACCAAAGTCCAGTTTCCGCTAGCCGGAAAAACAAC
This sequence comes from Flavobacteriales bacterium, assembly GCA_044375415.1. Lineage (GTDB taxonomy): Bacteria > Bacteroidota > Bacteroidia > Flavobacteriales_D > Sanyastnellaceae > JAWXBG01. The sequence continues at coordinate 9,287 of JBILMS010000170.1, read as the reverse complement.
AGCAAAACCCATTAATGTGACACTATTTTGTGGCAAACAAATAGCCTGATCACTTCCTGCGTTGGCCAATGCCTGGCTGTCATCATAAACAAAAACTGTTACTTCATCAAAACCGGGTGATGCACACGGTCCGTTCACTACGGTCCAACGGAAAACATTCGCACCAACAGCCAGACCGGTGATTAAACTAGTAGAACTTGTAGGAGAAACAATTGTCCCGCTGCCACTTTGCAAAGTCCAGAGACCACTCGCCGGAGGCAATACGGCACTTCCGTTCAAGTTGGTTTGAGGAAGATCGCTGCATATAAAAATATCGGACCCTGCATTGGCAATCGCTTGCGCAACGTTGAAGACTGTTATTATCACCTGATCACTCAGTTGAGCCGGATTCGCACATGTTCCGTTATCTACAGTCCACTGGAGAACGTTTGTTCCCACTGCCAAACCACTCACTGTGGTATTTGGATTCGTAGCGTTAGCAAAAGTCCCGGCACCCGAAATAACGAACCACTGACCTGTCGACGGAGTAGTAAGTTCATTCGCATCCAAAATTGCAGAAGGATTCGAGCTACAAATTTGCTGGTCCGGTCCTGCATTTGCAGCCGATTGACTATTTGCAAAAACAAATATGGTAACTTGGTCGCTTGAAGTAGGATTAGCGCAAGGACCATTAGAAACAGTCCATTGAAAAATATTAATTCCCGAAGGAAGATTATTGATTGTGGTAGTAGAAGAAGTTGGGGAAACAATTGTACCCCCGCCTTGCACAAGAGTCCAAAGACCATTGCCTGGAGAGGTTACCGTAGATCCCGTTAAGGTCGTGCTCACCGGGCTTATTCCACCAAAACACAATTCCTGATCTGCACCGGCATTTGCTGTTGGTTGATTTCCGTCAAAAATGAATATTGATATATCATCGAAATTTGTTCCTTCAGGACATGGACCATTTAACACTGTCCAGCGGAAAGTGTTGGTTCCAATACCCAGACCACTTACAGTTGCATTCGGATTATTTATGTTGGAGAAACTACCTGTACCGGCAATCACCGACCAAACACCCGATGCCGGGAAGGCGATCGTATTAGCCTGCATAACATAACTGCTAACAGGTATACAGAAACTCACGTCCGGTCCTGCATTAGCCCCGTCTTGAGTGTTATCAAAAACGGTAATCGTTATCTGATCTGTAGTTGTTGGCCCACAAGGTCCATTTGTTACGGTCCACTGAAATACATTTTCACCAATACCCAAACCGGTTACTTCTGTCACCGGATTAAAGGGAGTGGTGATTGTGCCTGAGCCCGAAATCAAGGACCAGTTTCCACTTGACGGGAATACAACCGCACTTCCACTAAGCTGCACCGTATTATCCGGCAAACACTGCTCAGAATCCACTCCTGCGTTAGCCGCGGCGTTCGAAGAACTATATACCGTTATGCTTACCTGATCGCTGCTATTTCCGCAAGGTCCATTTGCAATAGACCATTGAAATACATTTATACCAACAGATAAACCACTCACGCTTGTCACCGGACTAGATCCGTTTGCAAAACTCCCTGTTCCTGAAATTACAGACCATGATCCTGTTCCCGGAAAAATAGCCGAGTTAGCGGCCATTGTAATCGATGATGTGGTGTTACAAATTGTTTGATCAGGGCCTGCATTCGCCGCACTTTGAGCCGAATTAAATACCGTAACAGATACTTGATCTATCAACGATAATGGCGTAGAGCATGGTCCATTATCAATCGTCCATTGAAAGACATTTGTTCCAACACCGAGTCCTGTTACCTCTGTGGTACTCGTATTTGGAGATAGAATAGTTGCCGTTCCGCTTACTAAAGTCCAAACTCCGGTAGCCGGAAAAATAACACCGTTCGCAGTTAGCGTAGTGCTATTTGCATTCGAACAAAGCTGCTGATCTGCACCTGCTGAAGCTGACGTTTGGGCCGGACTAAAGACGTAATAAGTAACTTGATCGGTCGTATTTCCGCAAGCACCATTGTTTATGGTCCATTGAAAAACATTCGCACCAACACCCATATTGTTCACTTGAGTCAAGGTGTTGTTTGGATCCACAAACGTTCCACTTCCCGCAACTACACTCCAAGTTCCAATTGAAGGAGCAGTTGGGGAATTTGCATTCATAAATGCAGAAACAGGATCGGTTCCGGCCATACAGAATTCTTGATCTGCAGCGGCATTAGCTGATACAGCATTGGAACTGTGCACTGTAATGACTACTTCATCGAAATTCGAATTTCCGCATGAGCCATTGTCAATAGTCCATCTAAAAACATTCACTCCCACTCCCAAATTCGTTATTTGCGTAGTCGGACTATTTATAGATGTAATCGCTCCGGACCCTGATTGTAATGTCCAAACTCCTATTGCAGGAGCCGCTACAGCCGTTGCCTGCATGATGTAACTTGTAGTTGGGGTACACATCGATACGTTCGGACCGGCATTGGCTTGTGCCTGAGCTTGGGTATAAACAGTAATCACAACCTGATCAGATTGCGGAGCTGTACAACCACCATTGCTCACTGTCCATTGATAGGTATTTATTCCCGGCGACATCCCGCTTACAGTTGTAGAAGGCGCATTCGCATTAGCCAAAGTTCCCGTTCCATTTACAACGGTCCACAAACCTGAACCCGGTGCCGTAACAGCACTCCCCGTCAACACGGCATCAAGCAATCCACCGGAATTGCACAACGATAGATCTGCACCGGCAGAAATAGTCGGTTGAGAGGCCGGGAAAACATTGACAACAATATCATCTGCAGAAATTGGATTTGCACATGGACCATTATTAATTGTCCAACGAAATGTATTTGTACCAAGGCTCAATCCGCTAACTGTGGTAGAAGGAGATGATACGTTGGCAAAAGAACCCGTGCCATTCAATATTGTCCATGCGCCGGTAGCCGGAGCTGTGGGTGTGTTGGCCGCGAGTACTGCGCTATTCGCGGGAAGACATACTGTCTGATCGGGGCCTGCTGAAGCAATAGGTGCATTTGGATTATGTACCCAAATAATAATTTGATCTGTCAGATTTCCGCATGGGCCATTGTTTATTGTCCATTGGAAAATATTCTGTCCTACTGAAAGTCCAGTTACCGTAGTTGTGGGATCCAAGGAATTCAAAATGGTTCCTGTCCCACTCACAAGAGTCCAAGTTCCCACGGCAGGAATTTGTGGATCCGATGTATTTAAGTTGACTACTAATCCGGGACTGAAACAATGGAATTGATCCACTCCGGCATTTGCAGCGGGGTGATTCGGATTATAAACTAAGATCGTCATTTGATCCATGCTATTACCACCCGAACACGGTCCGTTGTCTATATTCCACTCGAAACAATTGATGCCCAAACCTAGGTTGGTCACCACAACGTTGTTATTGTTTATATTTCCGATAGTCGCTTGTCCGCATGTAATTTCCCATATACCTAAGGCGGTAGTACCGGGGCTGTTCGCTTGCATAGTATAAGTGGCGCCTCCGCATAACTGAGCATCGGGCCCTGCATTAGCTATGGGTGGCGTTCCGGTATATTGGAAAACTTGCACTAAATCGATGTTTTCGTCGCAAGGATATTCTTGGTGCCAGAGGAAAGAATTCGTTCCTAAAGCCAGATTCGTAACAGTTGTCGTCGGGCTATTCGGATTAGTGATCGTTGCACCTCCTTGAAGCACCGTCCAAAATCCATTTGCATAAGGATCAGGGTTAACGGCGCTAAGCGTAGTTGTATTAACTCCACATAATGTCTGATTAGGTCCGGCATCGATCGGTGTTTGTGGATCTACTACCAAAAACACGACTTCCAACTCACCTAAAAAACCGAAATTATTTTCAACCGAAAGAAGAAGCGTGTCATATCCTACAAAGCCATCGGGAGCAGTGTATCGAAAACAAGAGTCATATGGACTGGTGGGGGGAGCGATGTCAATAGTGCCCAGACCACCTGTAGCTTCAACTATTTCGTGATCAATACCACACGACACTACTTGCACGCAGTGATCTATAAAATCCCCTTGACAAACCGTGCCAACCTGATAAATCGAAGTTGGCAAACTTGAGGTGGGATCTAAAAAATCGAAAGCGTCATCAAATCCTGATAAAAATCCGTAAGCTCCCGTAGAACCACTATTGCCGGTCAACCAACCCGCATGAAAAAAGCCATCACTTTGGATAACGTTATTGTTGGCTAAACTAGCAGTAGTAATCGACACACTTTTCCAACCTGAAAGTCCGGGAATATTATTAGAGATAACTCCGGGTATAGACAAATAAGGTGTTCCATTAACTTTAAGTGTGGGTGCTGCCTCCGGAGTGACAATTAACTGAAGAGTTTGTTGTGCCGTATTAACTGTGAATTTCGAAAATTCGATGTACCGCGAACCCGTGCAATCCAGCTGAGGCATGGCGCTCATATCCACTTCATCATCTTGACTAGTGCCACTTACGTGATAGAGATAGGCTGTTTTATTTGTTGTAACGGTATGTGGGGTTCCGAGTGCTCCGGTTAATGTCCAGTCATAATATTGACCCGCATTAATTGTAGCGGCCGGTGTGGCGTTTCCATCCAAATAAATAGAAGTGCTATTTTCTGTGGCCACGATAATTCCGTAATCAAAACCTGGATCGTTGTCTCCGGTAATCATGGCAAACTGGGTACCGGCCAGCTCGATAGGTACCAATTGATCGGTAGCGCCATCAGCGGCATTCGCTCCCGTACCGCTGATGCGTGTATGGGTGCTTCCGCTAATTACTACGATTTTCTTATTTGACGTAACATGAGCTCCGGCAACGTGCTGAATTGGATCATTGCCTCTAATTAAATAACATTGATGTCTATTGAGGTTAATACTGAATGAGGTTGGCAAATCCCCGGGAGCCGAAGTGAACATTCCAAACGGTGTCGTAAAATTGATGGTGGTATTATCCTCCATCGCCATTACGGTGATGAAGTGATACTCATTGGGACTGTAATTAGCATTGAGATTTCTAACTTGGGAACCACACCAAAAGTCCGTTCCACGACCATTTCTGCCTTTCAGTGTGACCAATGTTTGATTATATTGTGCCGAAATCTTATGCACACACTGAATTGGGGCTGTAGAAGTGACGATAAACCCGTTGTTTTCTATCACGGCATTCGCAACAATAGTCTGGCCCAGTGTTGGTGTCAAGGGTATACTCAAAGGGCTACCGCTCGAAACAACTCCGTCGTAAACGAAGGTGGTTCCGTCCGGCGTTTCTATATGGACATTTACATCGTACGGATACGGAGTTGTGATGAACAGCTCAGAGGGAGCGTTGTGTGAGTCTTGGCTACTATTCCAGATCGGAGGCATCCAAAAACGGTAGTCGAATTGTGCAGATACCGGGAGAACGGTGCCAATACACAGGGCAATTACAGCAAGGCACTTACGCATGTTGCGAAGATTTTGAGTGTTCAAGCCGATTGAACTGCGTAGGGCAGAAGAGCTGGACATGCACAAAAAATTAGGCCCCGACTCCTCCTCTCGTTTGAGAAGACTTCAGGGGGGGGGTGGGTTAATTTTGTCGTTTTGGCTGCGCTAAGGCCCTTTACCAATCGCGACTTATGCGCAACGGGGCGAGAGATTTCAACACGGTCATGTGCGCGTATACGTTACCTAGGGCCTTAAAGTTCCGGTTGATGCGTTTTCGGAAAAGTGAGAGGTGCGGGACGGAGAGGGAAAGTTCACGTCCCCGGTCTTGCGAACTATGAACCATTGAACTCTGAACTTCGTCTCGAAAACAGTTCCGGAAACGGTTGCAGTTTGAGAGAGAACACGTTTCAAAATTCTTTTACCCAGACTGTCTGCTGCCGACTGGCGACTGTCTACTGCTCCTCAAGCAATTGCCTGATAAACATCTCCAATTTCTCGGTGTGATGCGCATAGTACTTACCTGTACCCGGGCCATAAAAACCAGTATGGATCTTGCGGACCTGACCTTTTTTATCGAGGATAATGGCTGTGGGATACGACATCACCTTAGACAACATAGAAAACACCTTTCCTGCCTCACCTTTGCTCGAGTGTCCGCCAATAAAAACAGGATAAGGCATCTCTAGTTCTCTCCACTGTTTTTGAACTCCTATAAGCTTTTGCGGCAACTCCGCTCCTCTCTCAAAGGCAACCGGAATTACCTGAAAGCCGCTCGCTTGATGCTCTTTGTAGACTTCTTTCAACCATACACTCTCATCAGTACAGTTGGGACACCACGAGCCGAAAATCTGAACGAGGGTGACCTTATCCTTAAAAACTCCATTTTCAAAAGTCACCGGATCGCCCTGTAAATTTTTTGCTGTAAAAGAAAAGGGAGCTCCATCTCCTACAAGGGTAGTTAAAGAATCGGGGTCATGAAGCCCTATATTTTCATCTGCACGCGCCTCCCATGGCTCACTCCAGTGTTTTCCACTGGCAAAATTCCCGGCTACTATGCTATCGCCATTAAAAATTCCATCGAAATAAAAGAGATGAGATCCGTCGAAACACGAGAGGTAAAACTTTTCCCCTGTCCGTTCACCGGAGAGGTAACGATAGTCGCCGGTTTCAGTGAGAAATGTTCCTTTTACTCGACTCCTATCGGAAGCGGTAGCTAGTTTCAAAACGGCCTTGTACATATTCTCCGCACTGTCGGGTGAAAAGGTCACATCATAGGTTTCCCAAGTCGATTCTATATTCGTTTCGAAACGAATATTTCCCGGAACAGCCGAGAAGTTTACTCTGTAATTATCGGGACGCGAACGATCTTTCCAATGTCCGGAAATACTATCCGTAGCCCATACCTTTCCAATTAACTCCGATTGAAAAAGCGGTATTTCGACCCTAAAAGAATCTCCTACGTACATCACAGAATCTAAGCGTATAACCTCTTCGGCGTTATAAATCGAAAAAACCCCGATGCTATCAATGTGCAGACGAATAGGAATACGGAGGTCTTCAACCAGAAAGTTAAGGGTCCAATCACCCGCCTTCGGTTTGAGGGAAATTTCTTGCTTACAAGAAAAAAATACTGCTAGCGAAGCAATCAAAAAAGTGAAGAGCGTCTTAGTAGGCGTCAATGGATTTTTAGATAAGGTAGACAAACATACGTAAAGCGAGGTGATTTCGACGCGAATTAAAAAACGAAGTTCAAGAAGATTCTGTCTTTCTTTGAAACCTAGGACAGTTCCGATTTGGCAGAAACAGGAACAGAGGAACGCCACAAAACCTGTGCGCACTTTCGATACAAAAAAACAAATCACGAAGAGCCCTCATTTCGGCAAATGCCTTGACAAGTTTAGGCACGGGCTCGGCGACACTTTATTTCAGAAAGTTTAAATTGAGGAAATCAACTTTCAAACCACATTCAGTGAAGCCCGCGCCAGTGGCACACCTCTGCGATACGAAAAAATTAGCCCGCAGGGCCCCATCATTCGAGGTCGAACTTGATCCCCTGTGCCAATGGCAAAGTCGTACTATAATTGATCGTATTTGTTTGACGACGCATGTAGTTTCTCCAAGCGTCAGATCCGGATTCACGTCCACCGCCGGTTTCTTTTTCGCCTCCGAAAGCACCTCCGATTTCAGCACCGCTCGTACCTATGTTCACGTTTGCAATACCACAATCGCTTCCTTCAACCGACAAAAACTTCTCGGCCTCGCGAAGATTGGTTGTCATGATCGCGCTGCTCAACCCTTGCACAACGCCGTTTTGCATGGCAATAGCTTCCTCTATCGTTTTGTATTTCATTACATACAAAATCGGAGCAAAAGTTTCGTGTTGAACGATGGGAAGTGAGGAGTCTTTTACTTCGATGATGCAAGGCTTAACATAACATCCGCTTTCATAACCTTCTCCGGAAAGAACACCACCTTCCACCAAAACTTTTCCACCTTGTTGTTTTGCCTTGTCAATTGACTCAAGATAGAGTTCTACTGCAGCTTTATCGATGAGTGGTCCCACGTGATTTTTCTGATCCAATGGGTTACCGATTTTTAATTGTCCGTACGCCGAAGTCAATTTTTCGGTGACCTGAGCAAATACATTTTCGTGAATGATCAAACGACGAGTAGTAGTACAACGTTGACCGGCCGTGCCACACGCTCCGAATACCGCGCCAATGATGGTCATTTTCAGATCCGCATTTTCAGTTACGATGATGGCGTTGTTACCACCTAACTCGAGCAATGATTTTCCAAAACGTTCAGCTACAGTTGCCCCAACGATTCGTCCCATGCGGGTGCTTCCCGTTGCGCTGATGAGCGGCACACGTTGATCTTTTGTCATCCATTCACCCACCATATAATTTCCGGTGATGATACTTGAAATACCTTCCGGCAAGTTGTTTGTTTCCGCCACTTCGTTCCAGATATGTTGACAAGCTACAGCACATAAAGGCGTTTTTTCCGATGCTTTCCAAATGCACACATCGCCGCAAATCCACGCCAGGGCACTGTTCCACGACCATACTGCCACCGGGAAGTTGAATGCACTGATAATGCCCACGATTCCCAGAGGATGCCACTGCTCGTACATGCGGTGCAGAGGACGTTCGCTGTGCATGGTGAGTCCGTAGAGTTGACGAGATAATCCCACGGCAAAATCGCAGATATCGATCATTTCCTGAACTTCGCCAAGTCCTTCTTGTAAGCTTTTACCCATTTCGTAGCTCACGAGCATGCCCAGTTCTTGTTTGTACACTCGCAGACGGTCGCCGAATTGACGAACGATTTCACCACGTTTTGGGGCCGGCATCATCCGCCAAGATTTATATGCTTCGAGGGCAGTGCTCACTACTTTATCGTAGTCTTCGCGGGTAGTGGTACTAACCGATCCGATAAGAGAGCCATCTACAGGAGAATAAGAATCGATTACCGATCCGCTTCCGAAGAAGTGTTTGCCGGTAGAAGTCCCCTCGTTGGTAGCCTGGATACCGAGTTTTTCGAGGACTTGTTCGATTTGAGAAGTTGCAACTGCGCTCATGGGTTTCTAATTTTTTTGGAGTGCAAATTTAGGGGGTATTCGGTCATTTACCACAGAGGAAGGGAAGAGGAGATTGAAGGACTCAGAGGGATTGTATTATGTATTAAGAATTATGAATTATGATTGTTCTCGAAAATCTGAGAAGATTGGAGTTTACAAGACCTGCAGTAGTTTTAACACAAAGATTTCTATGTTAAAAGTCAAGTGTTTTTTCTAATTTGATAGAAATTCTTGTTGAACCGTGTAGGGTGTTTGTCTTTGGATTACAGCCCAGATGCGGTGC
>JBILMS010000150.1:0-2994 GCA_044375415.1 Flavobacteriales bacterium | reverse complement strand
CTTTCCACAAGCTCTCATCTACAACACTTTCTTGGAGATACTTATAGTTGATACGCAGAAGGCCGCATTGCTCTAGATTCGGAAGAACAACTCTCCAGGATCTTCTAAGGTCATGAATAATTTTATAGAAAATGAAATCTTTGAATGCGTCCTCATTTTCCTTTTTTGGCCCCGGAAACATAGCCGGATTTTTCGCATACTCAGCTTGGTCTATGTTCAGACTTTCGAAAACTTTGTCTCTAATATTGGAATAGTCAAGGCTTTCATTGTTTTGAATAGCTTTATTTATTGCAGCTCTCAGTTGCCCAACTTTAACGAAGTCATTAAAATGTCCGGCTTGCAACGATGCATCTTGTCTATTGTCAGTAAAACTTAAAAGTTTTTGTTCTTGTCTTGACTGCTGAAAACGCTGAAGCATGATTATCGTTTCGAAGGATAGCACAGTAGTAGCTGTACTTCGGCCTTCGCCTCCGAGTCGAGCGAGTTTTCGCCATTCATTTCTGTCGTTAAAAATTAGACCCGAAGAAGGATCAATTACGAGAGGTTTCGAAATAAACCAACCTTCATATTGAAGTGGATTATCAAACGAAAAATTCCCACTCCTATCGAAATATATTACTTTGGGAAGTCGATCAATATAATTTTTCTTGATAGATCTTGTACCATCTTTTTTCGGAGGATTAAACCAGGCATCTGGTAATTCCGGAATATCTCTAGCCGGATCCCACAAGGGTTGATCATCTTCTTTATGTTGGATGAAAATATACCCCTCAACATTAAATATTTCATCTTCGTCGTCATCTCCTAAGTTGTAAAACTCCATTGGGAGCACTCTATTCGCTTTGTGATCTAAGGTTACACAATAGAATTCATGTCCGGATTCACGGCTGAATACAAGTGGAAATAAGAAAGTTTCTGCATTATCGGCATATAAGCCGGCTTCCAGTTGAAAGTCTCTTTCATCCTGAATACCAAGAGTTGAATACACAGTACCCGACTGTGAAATGAATTGATGAATACGATAGGGCAGGTAGTTTTTTTTCGACGAAGATGGTTTATTAGTATTAAGCTCATTAGACCAATTCAATAGGTCTTTTAGATGTTCAGTACATTTTTCAATTTCAACTCCGGTCACATCGGATAATGCTTCAGCCATTTCGTTTAATGTAATGGGCTTTCTGCGGACATATTGATTTTCCTTGCGTTCTAGAGCAATATGTTCTTCTATCCAATTTGCGGAGGGGTGACTTTCAAAATCAGAATTGGTACCTGTAGTACTAATTGTTCTATTGATTGCGGATATTAAGTCTGTTTTATTCGGAGATGCATTACCATCAAGACTCCTGACCAAGTATTCAATTATAACTTGTGTCCAGTCTAATTCCGTTCCGAAAATGGTAGACGCAATGTTGGCAACAATTTCACGTTGTTCTCGAATAGTTCCAACGTCTCCTGAAACCATAGTTGCGGATGTTCCAATACATTTGATTTCATTTGTGGATTGAGCTTTAATACGTCGAATAAGTATCGACACATCAGCACCTTGTCGCCCTCTGTACGTGTGTAATTCATCAAAAACCAGAAAGTTTATATTCTGTAGAATGTTTTTTCTGAGATCAACATCTTCACCACCTCTGGTCATGAGGTATTCTAGCATAACATAGTTCGTGAGTAGAATATGAGGTGGATTATTTCTTAAGATTTCCCGTTCTTCATTTCCCTCTTGTCCAGTGTATTGGCCAAAAGTTATAGGGAAAGTCCTACCTGTTCTTTCTTCGTATTTTTCTTTGTATTTTTTTATTTCGTTGAATTGAGAGTTGATGAGAGCATTCATCGGGTACACAATCACAGCCTGAATTTTGTCCTCCAGATTAATGCTGGAATTCAAAATATTATTAAAGATGGTTGCCATGTATGTCAGTGACTTACCGGACCCCGTGCCCGAGGTAACAACGAATTCTTTTCCTTGCACCCCAAGTTCTATCGCCTCTTCCTGATGTTTGTACAGTTCAAACCCTGTAAATATTTCATCCATCTCCGGATGAAGCAATTTTTTCTCAATGAGAGATTTAATGGGACTACCTTTTTCGAAGGTTGGATTGAACTGAATTAGCGGTTCTCTCCAGAGTTTATTGCTGTCAATTCCCTCATTTACAAATTTTAATATGTCGGGTGATTTGACATGAATAAAGCTATTGATATAGCTCTTATATTTTTCAATGAGGTCCTTATGGAAAGCAAGAATATTCATTTTGACTTTTTAATTTGAGAGGATTCACTCGGTATGCACTCCAATGGGTAAAAAAATGATTGGTTTGGAGGAAAATGGATTCCATTTAGACAAACCAAATATTCTGACTTTATACTCATAATCAATTTGTTAAGGGTGTTGTTTGTGGAAATGGGTTAAATAGCACAAAGTTATCCTCTGCCAAAATAGCGAATTGCCTTTGTAATGTATTTACAATGTGGAAAAATTGACATTGAAAATGTTATCCGGTATATTTACGAAATGACAGATAAGGATTTTAAAAAACTGGAACACTCCTACAAAAGGGGTTTTCAGTCACATCAGTGGGATAATGATAGCGCAAAGAAATTTGGATATCGTCCAGATGTTGTTCTTCGAAAAAATGACGACTATATTATTCTTGAAAGTGAAACAGGCACGAGTCGAAAGAATTTTTTAGGCGATGTCTGTAAGGCAGCATTTTTTCTTCGAGAGGAAAGGAAGGGGCAATTAGTCATTGTTATGAAAACGCATAACAACACGAAAATTGAAAGTATAAGAGCTAATTTATCTCTGTATTTTGAATGGATTACTCAAAATTCCAATTTGCAATGTGTTTGGCTTATTGAACACAAGAAATATCTTAAGGTCAAAGCTCCGTTGGTAATAGGTGGGGCAGAATTCAAAGAGAATGCCTTTAAGATTTCTAGATCGAGGCAGTTTGCTCGGTATTCAACAAAATAATGCCCGAAAAAAGGATGTTA
>JBILMS010000084.1:0-11093 GCA_044375415.1 Flavobacteriales bacterium | reverse complement strand
AATTTTTTAATTAGCGAATTAGCTAATGTGCTAATGGGGCTGTGCGTTGAAAGAGACCGTTGCGGATTTAATCAACGTTCAGCCCCATTAGCGTTTATCGCAGAGGTGATGTCCCAAATTTTTTAATTAGCGAATTAGCCAATGTACCAATTAGCCAATTAGGCAATGGGGCTGCACGTAGGGCATGACCGAGATGGTTTTGATCAACGTTCAGCCTCATTAGCACATCAGCACATTAGCACATTAGCACATTAGCACATTGGCAATGGCACATTAGCACATCAGCACATCAGCACATTAAATCAGAATTTCCCATCGCGCATAACAAGCGCCCGATCCGCCATCTTGGCTAAATCTTCGTTGTGGGTGACAATCACAAATGTTTGATTGAATTGGTCTCTCAGATTAAAGAACATCTGATGTAATTCTTTGGCGTTTTTTGAATCGAGATTTCCGGATGGTTCATCAGCGAGAATCACACTCGGTTTATTGATAAGTGCACGGGCCACGGCAACGCGTTGCTGCTCTCCGCCACTCAACTGATTGGGTTTGTGATCTACGCGGTCGATGAGACCTAAAAAGGCCAAAAGTTCTCTTCCTCGGTTTTCGGCTTCTTTTCGATCGGTTTTGCCTATGTAGGCCGGTATACATACGTTCTCCAAGGCCGTAAATTCAGGTAAGAGGTTGTGAAATTGAAATATGAACCCAATATTTTTATTCCTAAATCGAGCCAAGTCCCTGCCGCTCAGTCGACTTATCTCAACGCCATCGTAGAGAACTTTGCCGGCATCCGGTCGGTCGAGGGTTCCAATAATGTGCAAAAGGGTGCTTTTTCCGGCACCCGAAGCCCCTACTATGGAAACTACCTCTCCCTTGCTGATACTGAGGTCTACGCCCTTGAGAACCTCAAGATTACCGTATTTTTTCGTAATTTTTTGAACTTCGATCATCGCGGTAAATTTCGCTCCTTACTTTCGCACTTTCAAAAAAAGTCTGTTTTAGTATGAATATTCACGAATATCAAGGGAAATCGATCCTCCAGAAATACGGTGTAACCGTTCAAAGAGGTTATGTAGCTGACACGGCCGAAGAAGCTGTAGAGGTGGCAAAAAAGCTCAAAGCCGAAACAAATACCCCGGTATTCGTAATTAAGGCCCAAATTCACGCAGGGGGTCGCGGAAAGGGAAGCATCACCGAAACCGGAAGTCGGGGCGTTGTTATCGCTAAAGATGAGCAAGCGGTAAAGGAGAAATCGGCCGCAATTTTGGGTGGACATCTTGTTACCCTGCAGACCAAAAAAGAAGGTAAACTCGTAAATAAAGTGTTCATCGCCGAGGATATGTATTACCCCGGTGCATCTGAACCAAAGGAATTTTATATGTCAATCTTATTGGATCGCGCTATTGGCCGTCCGGTAATTGTTTACTCGCAGGATGGTGGTATGAACATCGAAGATGTTGCCCACAATACTCCTGAGAGGATTTTCAAAGAAGCCATTGATCCATTGACCGGCGTAAATGATTTTCAGTGCCGAAAAATTGCATTTAACTTCGGACTTACAGGTCAGGCATACAAAGAAATGCAAGTCTTCGTTAAAAGACTCTTCGCTGCTTATGTAGGATGCGATGCTTCAATGTTTGAAATCAATCCGGTTTTGAAGACATCCGACGATAGAATTATAGCGGTGGATGCCAAAGTAACCTTGGATGGAAACGGATTAATTCGCCAAAAGGAATACGCCGAAATGCGCGATATAACAGAAGAAGATCCAACGGAAGTAGAAGCCGGAGAAGCCGGTTTGAACTACGTGAAACTAGATGGAAACGTAGGTTGCATGGTAAATGGAGCCGGATTGGCAATGGCAACCATGGATATTATCAAACTAAGCGGTGGCGAACCTGCCAACTTCTTGGACGTAGGTGGAACCGCGGATGCAAAACGCGTAGAAACTGCTTTCAGAATTATTCTCAAGGACCCAACCGTAAAGGCAATCCTAGTAAATATTTTTGGAGGTATTGTTCGCTGCGACCGTGTGGCACAAGGAATAGTAGATGCATACAAAAACATCGGAAATATTAGCGTTCCAATTATTGTTAGACTTCAAGGAACCAATGCCGTAGAAGCGAAACAACTCATCGATGAATCAGGTTTGGCCGTGCATAGTGTAATTACTTTGCAAGAAGCAGCCGACAAGGTGAAGATGGTAATGGGTGCCTAGGCATGTCCATACTGCTAATAGATAACTACGACAGTTTTACGTTTAATCTGAGTCATGCACTCGAAAAACTCACGGATCAAAAGGTCTATGTGGTGCGCAATGATCAAATTTCTGTAGATGTAGTAAATGCGTTTTCAAGTATTGTAATTTCCCCCGGACCCGGATTACCAGGGAATGCAGGTATAGTTCCGGATGTGATAAGGGCCTATTACTCGTCCAAAAAAATGTTGGGCGTATGCCTGGGTCATCAGGCTATCGCAGAAGTTTTGGGTGGTCATTTACTCAATCTGACGGAAGTAAAACACGGTAGACAGTCGAAGGCTACTATAGTTCTTCCAAGCCCTTTATTTGAAGGTCTTCCAAATGAGATCGAAATCGGGCATTATCACAGTTGGGCAGCAGGCGAGCCTTTGCCGGAAGGTTTTCAAGTAACTATGCGCGATTCCGAGGGCTTGGTTATGGCCATGCAACACGAAAGTTTACCTCTTTTTGGACTTCAATTTCATCCCGAAAGTGTTCTAACTCCTATGGGAGATAAAATTTTAGCTAATTGGCTTAGGAGCTAAGACACTTACATTTTCCGAATCATCATCAGGCCGTCGCGAATGGGAAGTAGAATATTTTCTACCCTTAGATCTGCTGTAACCAAGTCGTTGAACTCTTGGAGTACGCGCGTCTCTATGTCATTGGTCGCTGCCGGTTTGGTTACTTTTCCACTCCACAAAACATTATCTGCCAAGAGTATGGCACCGGGTTTTAGTCGGGCGATCAATAAGTTATAGTAGTTGATGTAATTGTCTTTATCGGCATCAATAAACACGAGATCAAATTCTTCATTCAGCTCGGGAATGATGGTCAACGCATTGCCAAAGAGCCTGTGAATAGAGTCTTTGCGTTCACTTTTTGCAAAATATTTATTTTGGATGGGCTGCAATTCGTCGTTTATATCGATGGTGTATAGTTTTCCGTTTTCGGCAAGGCCTTCCACCAAACAAAGTGCGCTATAACCTGTATAGGTTCCGATTTCCAAAATTCGTTGAGGTCGGTGAAGTTTCGAAATCATCGATAGAAATCGACCTTGTATATGCCCACTGAGCATACGAGGCATAACAATTTTTTGCCACGTTTCGCGGCTCAACTCACTCAAAATCTCCGACTCTGGTGAGGAGTGTTTCTCGGCATATTGCTCTATTTCTTCAGGTAAAAATTGCATGTGAAAAGGTTCTTGTATTATGCTTCGGTTTCTTTGCCGCTCTTGCCTAATCCCGCATTGCGCATTAGAACTTTTTTAAATAGTCTGCGCTGCGGGATTCTCAAATGTACGCAATGGAATAAACTTATTGTTAGATGAATGACTTTGCGTATTCCCATTGCGTGATTTGGGCTAATTTCGCGCTGTGAATTTCGCAGATTTATCCGACATATTACGAGGTATTGTCAACGACCATTTTGGTTTGGGTCCAAAGGCTTCCTATATCTATTTTGTATTGGGATTGGTCGGTCTTTCGGCTTTGTGTTATGCTATCTGGATGCTCGTTCGCGTTGTTATCATTCGCATTGTCAAGACGGCGGTAACCAAAACAAAGTCCGAATGGGACGATAAACTTTTCGAATACAAAGTTTTCCGAAGTCTGGCGCTCATTGTTATTTCTGTTATAATACTCAATGCTGTACCGCACCTTTTCCGCGATTTCCCTTCGTGGATACCATATGCTTATGCTTGTTCTCGAATCTATATAGCCATTGCTGTTATGTTCGCTGTTAAGGCCATAATCAATGCACTGGCATCCGTACTCGAACAATCTCCTTCTTTGGCCGATAAACCTATACGGAGCTACAAACAAGTGGCCCATATTATAATTTATCTGATCACGTTTGTCGCTGTATTATCAATATTAATGGGCGAATCGCCTTGGATTGTTCTCGGAGGATTTGGAGCAGTTACCGCCGTTCTTCTATTGATTTTCAGAGATCCAATTTTAGGATTTGTAGCATCCATTCAAATGAGTGCGATCGATCTGGTGCGCATTGGCGACTGGATTACAGTAGATAAATATGGCGCCGATGGAACGGTTGTTGAGATCAATTTGACCACAGTAAAAGTTCAAAATTTCGATAAAACCATTACGCTTGTTCCAAGTTATGCCCTCGTTTCCGATTCGTTTAAGAATTGGAGAGGTATGCAGCAAAGCGACGGCAGAAGGATAAAACGTCACATTAAAATTAAAATTGATAGTATCAAGTTTTGTGATGATGCTCTATTCAATCGCTTATTAAAAGTAGAGCGAATCAAATCGTATCTCGAGACAAAACGTGTGGAAATAGATGAGTATAATCGCTCCAATAAAGTAGATAAATCGGTACTGGTGAACGGTCGTCACTTGACCAACATCGGTATCTATCGTATTTATGCTTTAAACTACCTTCTAGAAAATCCACACATCAATAAAGACATGGAATTTATGGTTCGTCAACTCGAACCTAGTTCTGATGGCGTCCCGATAGAGATCTACGCTTTTTCCAATAAAAAAGTGTGGGAGGATTATGAGCAAATTATGGCCGATATTTTTGATCACTTATTGGCTACTGTTCCCTATTTCGATTTAGAAATATTCCAAAATCCAAGTGGGGCAGATATGAGAGATAAGCAACGAAGAGAGTTTACAGAAGATGAAGCCTGATCGCGCGACCATAATGAAACTGTCGTTGGCAACCCTGATAGGTATGCCTCTGATCGCGCTAATCATTGATTTTTTCAGTGAGACTGTGGATTTGCGATTCACATTAGTGGGGGTTGAGCCGTTGTGGAAGCAAATATTGGTAGGTCTCAGCTTAGGTATTACATCCGCTGCTGTCGCGCATTTCGTCTTGTCCCTGCCTTTTATGCGCACCATAAGTACGAAGTATGTAAACATGTTCAGCCAATTTAAATTAGGTTGGAATGAAATACTATTTGTCTCATTTTGCGCAGGAGTGGGAGAAGAAATTCTTTTTCGCGGAGCAATACAACCTCTGATTGGAATTGTATTGACCGCCATCGTTTTTGTGGCAATACATGGATATTTAAATCCGAAGGAGTGGAGGATATCTGTATACGGAATAGCTCTAACCGGCGTGATATGCGCAATGGGTTATGCCTCGAAAAACTTCGGAATTCTAAGTGCCATTATAGCTCACTTTATGATCGATGTCTGGTTGTTGCGTTTACTACAACGCGATGAAAAACAAGGACAAGAAACATTGGTCACAGATGAGGATTGACAAGTATCTCTGGTGTGTAAGGGTCTATAAAACCCGCACCCTGGCTGCATCTCAATGCAAGCTGAGCAAAGTCTGGGTGAACGAGGAATTAGTAAAAGCCTCACGAGAACTCAAAATTGGTGACGTTGTAAAAATTCGGAAGGGTCCGGTCCATTTTTCTGTCAAAGTGGTAGAATTCCCAAAGGCCAGAATAGGAGCTAAATTGGTTTCAACTTATGCCAAAGATGTAACATCGGAAGACGAATTGGCGAAATTGGAATTGATTCGATTACAAGCCCGCGATCTTCGTCCACGCGGACTGGGAAGACCTTCGAAGAAAGATCGAAGGGTATTGGATGAATTTATGGATCTCGAAGATTTTGGAGAAGAGGAGGAACAATGGAAGTAAAAAGAATTCAGCCCGAACAAGCCTATGATCTCCGACTTCGTGTGCTTTGGCCGCACAAAGAAAAAAGAGAGAATTGTGTGGTTGACATTGATAATAGCGAAGATGCCATCCATCTCGGTACGTTCGATGGGGAGAGGATTGTGGCTATCGGATCGCTTTTTAGAAGTGATACTCCAAAAATCGCGCATACAGAAAAATATCGTTTGCGGGCTATGGCCACTGATCCCGAATACAGAGGCCAACACGCAGGTGAAATGCTCGTAAGAAAAGCCATTGAAATACTACGTTCCAAAAGTATAGATGTGCTTTGGTGCGATGCGCGCCTCAATGCGATTGGTTTCTACGAAAAAATTGGATTTAAAGTAATTGATGAAGTATATGAGGTACCTATAATTGGTCCGCACAAATTCATGTACTACGAGCTCTAACCACAAGACTTATTTTTGCACCCAATAAATTAGATTTATGCCACACGTTTCAGACAAAGCACTCAGAATGCCGGCTTCACCTATTCGCAAATTGGTTCCATATGCGGAGGCAGCAAAAAAGGCGGGACGAAAAGTTTATCACCTAAATATCGGTCAACCCGATATCGAAACGCCACAAGTGGTTCGTGAGAAAATAAAAAACATGGACCTGCGTGTTCTCGAATATAGCAATAGCGAGGGTATTGCGAGTTATAGGAAAGGTCTGGCCGGATATTATGAAAGCAAAGGAATTGGTGTAAAAACCGAAAACATAATGATCACCACAGGTGGAAGTGAAGCGCTGGTGTTTGCTTTTATGACGTGTTTTAATGAAGGAGATGAGCTCATCATCCCTGAACCGTTTTACGCAAATTACAATGGATTCGCCACCATGGCCGGAATCAATGTAGTGCCGGTGATGACTAAAATCGAAGATGCCTTTGCCCTTGCTTCGGTTGAGGAATTTGAGAAACTGATTACCCCAAAAACGAAAGGAATTTTGATATGTAACCCGGGCAATCCAACCGGACGTGTCTATAGTAAAGAGGAGCTGATGCAACTGCGCGATATTGTTGCCAAACATGATCTGTACTTAATTGTCGATGAGGTATATCGCGAATTTGCCTACGATGGGGAAATTCCATACAGTGTTATGAATCTGGAGGGTATTGAAGATAATGCGATCATGATTGATAGTGTGAGCAAGCGCTACAGCATGTGCGGTGCACGTATCGGCGCAATGATTACGCGCAATAGAGTGGTTATGTCGGCGGCGATGAAATTTGCACAGGCTCGCTTGAGTCCACCTACACTTGGTCAAATTGCTTCTGAAGCCGCTCTCGATACACCTGCCGAATATTTCAAAGCCGTCGTAGACGAATATGTAGAACGTAGAAATATTTTAGTGGATGGCTTAAATGCTATTCCCGGTGTGATTTGCCCAAAACCCAACGGCGCGTTTTATTGCATTGCTCAATTACCGATTGATGATAGCGATGTGTTCTGTCAATGGATGCTCGAACATTTTGAACACAACAATCAGACTGTAATGATGGCTCCTGCTACCGGGTTTTATTCCAAACCCGAACTCGGCAAAAAGCAGGTGAGATTGGCTTATGTGCTCAATCAAGAATCTCTGCGAAATGCAATCGAATGTGTGAAGAAAGCCTTGGAAGTATATCCGGGAAGGGTTTAGTAAACTTCATGGGATTCCGAAAATTCCGTTAAATGAAAAGTCCCGCAAACGTTATCATTTGCGGGACTTCACCAACTTACTTAACCAAAATACTCCTTAGTATGATATACAGGTTCTTGCAGGAGTTCTAATTCAAATGTGCGTATTGGACTAACAGAGGAAAAAAGCGGAATCATCATGCAAAGACGATCGATCTCATGTAGTACAATTGTTTTCGTTGTAAAATCCGAGAAAACACTTTTTTGTCTAGCTTGATCTAGATCAAGAACTCTTTTTTTGCCTGATAAGCATGGATTTACGTATGCGACTCAATGCCTCCGGGGTAATGCCCAAATAGGAAGCGATGTGTTGCTGGGCTACTCGGAGTTCAAGACTTGGAATTCGATCCGTCAATTGTGTGTATCGTTCTTCAGCCGTGAAGCTCATATCATCCATCACTCTGTTTTGGGAGGCAATAAAAGCGTTCTGTACTAACAGACGAAAATATCGTTCAAAAGCCGGAGCCTCTTTGTATACCTCCTCTTGCGTATCGAAATCTATGGTGAGCAATTCGGTTTCTTCTAATGCTTCAATGGAATAAAAGGCAGGCTCTCCGGTTAGAAAAGCACGTAAATCCGCTACCCACCAATCTTCGAAACTGAGACTGAGAACATGGTCTATGGCTTTCAAATCTGTATAAAACGTGCGAAGACAACCTTTTTGAACAAAGGCCGCTGTTCTTGAATTTTCTCCGGCTCTTACAAATAACTCTCGTTTTTTAACTACAACCGGTTTTAACCGATTTGCAAACAGTTCAAATTCGCGATCGGTAATCTGTATTCGGGCAGAAACATGGCGATGCAGTTTCTCTAAATCGGGTTTTAAATGATTTGACATGGTAGGGCAATGTTAATGAAAAGTGTGGAATCATAAATCACCTCCGTGTTAATTTCGCCGCCATGGTGGTCGACGTAATTATTCCTGCGTTTAATGAAGAACAATCTATTGGCTTGGTAGTTCGCGATATACGTTTAGAAAAGGTTCGACATGTGATTGTGGTAAATAACAATTCCAAAGATAAAACCAGAGAAGTAGCTGAAACAGCAGGAGCCGTTGTACTTGATGAAAACATACAGGGTTATGGAGCCGCTTGCCTCAAGGGCATAGCCCATATTAATTCACTTCCCGATCCGCCCGATATTGTGCTTTTTATGGATGCCGACCACAGCGATCATGCCAACGAAATTCCCGCTGTGTTAGAACCGATTCAAAACAATCAAGCCGATTTAGTCATCGGGAGCAGAGCATTGGGGCAAAAAGAAAAAGGTAGTATGACCGGTCCGCAAATTTTCGGAAATTGGCTCGCAACAACCCTCATGCGTTGGATTTATGGCCACCGTTTTACCGACTTGGGTCCCTTCCGTGCAATCCTCCGAAAGGAGCTTAATTTGCTCGAAATGAGAGATAAAAACTACGGATGGACAGTGGAAATGCAAATAAAAGCGTTAAAGAAAAAACTCAGATGTACCGAGGTTCCCGTAAGCTATCGGCAGCGTATTGGCGTAAGCAAGGTATCGGGAACAGTGAAAGGTACTATTTTAGCAGGCTATAAGATTCTTACAACCATCTTCAAATACTCTTTTTAAACCTTGGCTCTAGCACTCATCATCACCTATGCGGCTTGTTTGCTGTTCATTTTCTTTTACAGTCTTGTTCAGCTCAGTCTCGCAATCAACTACGTTAAAAACCAACATAAGGATGTTCCGCTTCCTCAAGTGAAGGACGAAGATCTGCCCTACGTTACGGTCCAATTACCGGTTTACAACGAGCTATATGTGGTAGAACGTCTTATCGAAGCGGTATGCAAATTCGATTATCCAAAAGACAAGTTGGAAATCCAGGTACTCGACGATAGCACCGACGAATCCTTTGAAGTAGCTGCCAAAAAAGTTGCCGAAATGCAGGCGCTTGGTCATGATATTAAACACGTAAAACGTCCGGTTAGAAAGGGATTCAAAGCGGGAGCTCTTGCCTACGGTCTCGATATATGCAAAGGCGATTTCACTGCCATATTTGATGCCGACTTTGTGCCGGCTCCTGATTTTTTGCGTAAAACAATGCCGCATTTTACGGTGTCCGACAACATTGGTGTAGTGCAAACTCGCTGGGAACACCTCAACGAAGATTATTCTATCATCACCCGTCTTCAGGCTTTTGGTTTGGATGCTCACTTTACGGTAGAGCAGAAGGGTAGAAACTCTTCCGGGCACTTTATCAATTTCAACGGCACGGCCGGAATTTGGCGTAAAAAAACAATCGTAGATTCGGGTGGATGGGAAAGTGATACCATTACCGAAGACCTAGATCTCAGTTACCGAGCTCAATTAAAAGGTTGGGACTTTGTGTATTTGCAGGAAATAGGAAGTCCATCGGAATTGCCGGCTGAGATGAATGCTCTAAAAGCTCAACAGTTTCGTTGGACTAAAGGCGCAGCCGAGTGCACCAAAAAGAATTTGTGGAAAGTGCTCAAGCAACGTGGTTTGGGCTTCAGCCGAAAGGTTCATGCTACTTTTCACCTCATGAATAGCTTTTTATTCCTGTGTATTCTTGGTACATCGCTTCTGAGTGTGCCTATGCTTATCATTAAAAATACGCACAAGGAATACGCGATGGCTTTTAACGTAGCATCCTTTTTCCTTTTGAGTTTTTTAATCTTAGCTTTTTTCTACTGGCTTTCTCGACCTAAAGTTGAAGGCAAATCGAAGTTGCTACACTTCTTACGCGATTTCCCCATGTTTTTATCAGTAAGTATGGGACTTTCCTTGCATAATAGCATTGCTGTAATTGAAGGTTATATCGGCAAGAAGTCGGCTTTTGTGCGAACACCTAAGTTTGCGATTAGTGGATTGAAAGGAACGTTTTCCGACAAAAAATATAGAGCTTCTAAAATCTCTCCTCTCACCATCGGTGAGGGTATGTTGATGCTCTACTTTTTATTCGGCTTGATCTGGGGAACTATGGTGCTGCACGATTGGGGAATGGTACCGTTTCATACCATGCTCGTGCTCGGATATGGATTTATCTTCTTTTACTCCATTCAACACGCAAAGGATTAAAACAGGAGATCACTTACAGATCTAGGTAAACGATCTTTTTAGTCTCGAAATATTCCTCTTTGAACCAAGAACTTAGTTCATAGACTTGAACTCTTTTTTTGAAGGGTTTTATTTCTTCTTTTAAATCGCCGCCTTTCAAACAAATCAAACCATTCGGAATGGCGTGATTCTGATGGGGACTAATCAGTTTTTCTGACCATTGAACCAATAATGGCAATTCAGCTACTGCTCGGGTTACAACAAAATCGAACTTAGTCCGAAGGGTTTCTGCGCGAGCGTTTAAGGCCTGCAGATTTTTTAATTCCAAAGCTTTACTTACTTCCTCAACCACTTTTATTTTTTTGCCAATGCTATCAACGGCTGTGAATTGAACTTCCGGATAAAAAATGGCGAGTGGAACGGCAGGGAACCCGCCTCCGGTACCTAGATCAAGGATTTTGGATCCCGGTTTAAAGCCCGTGAATTTTAC
>JBILMS010000149.1:0-3078 GCA_044375415.1 Flavobacteriales bacterium | reverse complement strand
CAGTTGATTGGTCGATTTGGCCGTATTGTCTATTTGGAATAATAACACTAGCAGGAATACTCTCGCCAGGGTTTATTCCGATCTTAAGAAATTTCTTTCGTAATTGGTCTCTATACTTCCAATACTTCGAAAGATTGACCTCATCTTGACTCTGACTTAAAACCCTGTTCGCAAAAACGACAAGAAGACCAAGGAATATAAGTTTTTTCATGACAATTTTAATTTGGTTGAAAGTTTTCAATTAACACCCAATGAGTATTTGATTCGAGCGATTTTTTTTCGACTATGCCAACATCTCTGGCTAATACATATTGAGCATCATTCCAGTTTTCCATAACGCAATTTTCTATATAAAATCTAAGGACTTCAAGGTACAACTCGTTATTTAGCATATAATCGAAAATATGTGCATCTATCTCAGATATACCACCCTCACCACCGCCAAAACCAACACCTATATAGTTTCCCACAATGATTGGAAAAAAAAATGTTCCTCCCTCACCAAAATAATTTCCCGTTTTGTATTTGGAGCAGAAAATCCGACGACAAATGCATGTATTGTCAGGACATTTACCCGAATACGAATCATTAAACCAATAGTCGTAATTATAATCATCAAAAGAACTGTGCATGAGGGTTCCAAATGTTTCGAAACCTCCCGCACTTGTACCCTCAGAGTGTGCGATAACAGTGACAGTGTCTAGTGCGCCAGTATTCTGCTCTTCATATATCCAATAAGTCCCCGTCTTAAAGAACACCCATTCTTTCATTTCCGCAATAGTCTGTGCGTCTCCGCAATCTACAGGAGTATCTTTCTCGTGTGTGCAGGTCGATAGGAGAATAACTCCTAGTATAAGAATAACATATTTAAGAAGTTTTGACAAAATGTAGCGGATTATATTACAAGTAAATGTAACAAATTAATCGGAGTTACTTTGGCCAATCTAAATAATTAATCCTAAACACGGCTAGAATTCGTCCACCCCTCAAAATCCGCTCGCATCTGATTTGGGTGTCCCGGGTCAGGTTGAATAGGGCCGTTAGGAAAAGGTGGATCGTTGGCGAAGTTTAAGGCCATTTCATGTCGCACATCATCACCGAGAAAAAAGCCATTTTTATTTGGGGGATTAGGTAAAGCTTTGGAGATTTCCAGCTAAATAACTCTCTGCGGTCATATCTATACTGTTGAATGTCTCCATGGCATAATAGAGTTCATTCAATGTTGCTTGCAAATCCTGATCGTTCTCTGAAAGAAGTTTGTATTCTGCAGCAAGTATAGATAGATTTGAGAGCGTTTCTCTGAGATGTACGAAGATGAGTTATGAGTTATGAATGAGGAATTATAAATGGTGGACGTTTATCTGAGACGTGCTGCCAACCGAGCGGAGCCGAGGCTTTTTAGTATAATCCACGTCTCGGCCCCCGAGCGAAGCCGTGTCCCTGAGCTTGCCGAAGGGGGGTGGGGGGGCTAACGAACGACCCCTTAAAAAATACTTCTTTGTGTTCCTTTGCGCTATTCTTTGTTGCCCCTTTGTGGTAAGATCGGAAAGGGAAAGGGGGAATACGTTTCTCTAAGATGTATATGCATCTAGCTGTGTGCACTCTGTTAGTTTACGAACGTCCACTTAAACATATATCTCTTTGTGTATTTCTTAGCGGACTTCGTGATAACATTTCCTACCCGTCAATCGGAGACGAAGAGGAACGGAAAGGGCTAGAGCTGTCTTAGCCCGAAAAATTTCGGAAATCCTCAGTCCAGTCGAGGACATGGACGTTTAAAAAAGATACTATCTTCGTGGTGTGAAGCACGGACCTAGATATATCCTACTCTGATCAGTGGGATATGTCTAGATTAATGAGGGAAAAGCTAGACAAATAAACTAGTTATGGGCAATTATAAAATGACGACCAAACATTACATATTATCAATCGTATTCTTTCTAACAATTCAATTTGTATTTGGACAGAGGGTAATATGGTCCAAGGACGACTACTGTACAAAAAACAATGGACAAGAAAGGGTTGGCCAGAAAATTAAAATCTGGGGAAAAGGAGGAATTTATACAGATGCAAATAAATCCAATTTTTTAAAATGGCCATCGGAAGAGATTAAATCAAAATCTGGACAAAATGCTTGGGGTGATTTTTATCCTCAAACCGGAGACACCGGCACAATTATTCATGTTTTTGAATTTGACGATCAAATGGTTGCATCATCAAAAATTATTTATCTATTAGACATCAAAGGAAATTATGTGCCAATAGGTTGTGGCTATTTAACGACCATTGACAGAATGGATGAAAATCAAGAGCATGAAAACTGGAGGATAAAAGATTCAATTCGTTCTGAAAAGTACGCGGCTGGCTGTGAGTTTAAGACCAACGGAATAAATAGTTGCTGGAATAGAGCTGGCATTTGCCCCATAGACACGATATCTGAAATATTCACTTGTAATTTAAAATCCAATGGCGTTGACACAATAATACTTTGTAAAAACATCTACGATGACGGCTCATCTTCAGAGGAAAAAGCTTATGTATTGTGGGTTGATAATGGAAAAGGATTTATGAAAGCATTCTATAATAATAACAAACATGCCCCAACAGAAAAGAGTGTTGTAGAGTTTGACGTTTTACCTCTAGTAAACAGCTTTTTTTCTCTTGGTATTGACACCGTTAATACCAATCCAAAATCAAGTTACAGAAAATCACATTCAATGGGCTATAGTATTCAGCTTTATACTCCTACCATTTTTTATTGTGACAGACTGCATGAGTACTTATTAAAGGCGGACAAAAAACATCCGAAATCTAAATGGTGGAACCAAGTAACTAGACGACTGAAATAATAACTGCCCATAACAGCACATTTGCGATAGGCGGGATTTCGTGCCCCAAATAAGTTTTCAGTTTCAAGAAAATTTGTATCTTCGAATGAGCATTTGTGCTAGGGAACCCGCCCATCGCAAATCTGCAAAACGTTAGTGGCAAGTGTAACAGACCGTACAACCAATGAAATACGAAGAAATAAAAACAGACGGTTATCTATCGAATTTTGTTAAATGCTTTTGGACTTCC
>JBILMS010000083.1:0-11188 GCA_044375415.1 Flavobacteriales bacterium | reverse complement strand
AGTAGATCAGATTGTTTATGTCGAAGATATTTACTCTTCCTATCAATGGTCGTATAATGGATTGCCTGTCGATGGAGCGGAAGGCCCAAGCATTGATGCCTCAGAACCCGGAAATTATTCTGTTGAAGTTACCACTTCTTATGGTTGTACCACAGAAAGCTCTGTTCTTACGGTTACCGTGGGAGTGGAGAATTCAGAAACCACTTCCTTCAAGTTCTGGCCGAATCCTGTTGACGATGTCTTATCGTTTTCAGGAAATAATGTAAATGGAGCCATCTTGAATATTTATGACTCCACAGGCAGAAAGGTAATTTCAGAACAAATTAATAGCGCTAATCAGGGGAGTATCGACACTTCTGCCCTGAGTTCAGGATCGTACACAGTAGAGTTTTTGAATGGAGAAAAACGCGAAGTAGCGGCCCTAATCAGGAAATAATCTGAATGCAAAAGGAAGAAGGTTTTCTCACCAAAAATGAGGCACTTCATCGCATCGAAGAAATGCGAAAACAGAGGACACCTATTCACGGAGTCGAGGTTTCACGTGTGGTTCAGGGATTGAAGGAAAGTTCGATGTACAAATCAACGTGGTATTCAAGCCAACGTGCCGTGTACAAAAAGGCCCGAGACTTTGTGATGAAACAAATGACCGGCGAATGGCAGTGGGTCGAAATCAAAAGCGCCTAATCTTCTATTCGTTCTGTTAATTTTCTTAAAGAAAAATCAACGGAATGTGGAAACACAATCCGAATGTTATCTTTGGTGGGTATAGGATAGCTATATTCTTGAACATGGTAAAGCGTAAAAGTTGGCCTCCCGGACAACAATTATGACAATTTTTATGTTGAACCTTGCAGGACTTTCCACGTACAGAGAAACAGATAAAGAAGATGAGCGATTCAACAGCATACCGGTCCTTGATTTCAAGACTGGACGAGTTTATACGGAAGTATTATAAAAACCAGATGATTCGCGGGGCCATATACTCCGTGGCTCTTATTGTTGGAACCTATTTGCTTATTACCCTGTTGGAGGGTTTTGGGCGATTCAATATTGCCATGAGAACTTTTTTGTTCTATGGTTTTATTCTTTCAGCGGCCGTTGTTCTAACACGTTTTTTTCTTATTCCGCTTTTCAAAATGTTTCGTTTGGGAAAAACTATTTCTCACGAACAAGCCGCACAGATTATTGGCAAACACTTTCCAAATGTTCAAGATAAGCTCCTAAACACCCTTCAACTTCGAAGCGTTGAAGGAGCTACTAACAACTCTTTGATGGAAGCAGCCATCAATCAAAAAATCTCATCGCTCAAACCGATTCCATTTTCTTCTGCGATAGATCTTCGTCAAAACCGCAAATACTTGAAGTATGCATTACCGCCTCTCGCTATTGTGATCATACTCCTGTTTGCAGCACCGAGCGTTTTAACCAAACCAACCGATCGATTGATTCGCCATGGTGAAATAATTGCTGAAGAAGCCCCTTTCCGAATTAAGGTCTTAAACTCAAGTCTCGAAACGCCCGAAAATTCAGACTTCGATGTGCAAGTAGAAATAACCGGAGATAAAATTCCGGATAAGGTATATGTCTTGGTGAATGGCCAGCCGTATATGTTGGAAAAGGAAGACAACCTTCACCATCATTACACATTTAGAAACGTTCAAAAAACACAGGATTTTTTCTTTCAAGCCTCCGGGTTCAATAGCGATGCATACACATTAGAAGTAGTGCCTATGCCCGCTCTGGTTGATTTTGCCATTAACCTAGAGTTTCCGTCGTACATCAAACGTCAGGCTGAATCTGTTCAAAATTCAGGCGATCTTACCATCCCTCAGGGCACCCGCATTCAATGGAATTTTGCAACAAGGAATGCAACCGAAATGAATTTCCGTCTTGCCGACAGCACCTATGTGATGAAAAGTGGGGCAAACACATTTTCACATACCGATGTGGCACGCCAATCGGCCAGTTATTCTGTTCACACAGCCAACGAACGTATAAGAAGTAATGATAGTGTAGTATATCAAATCCGTGTAATTCCGGATTTGCACCCGGTCATCAACACCCTAGAGGAAAGAGATTCGGGCTCCTATAAGCAGCTTTATTTCACCGGTGACGTGAAGGATGATTACGGTTTCCGGAGACTTACCTTTAATTATCAATTCACATATAGCGATGAAAATCCGGATCGCGATTTACACGTAATTGAAATTCCTGTTACTCGCGACCTAACCTCAGATGTGTTTTTCTACAACTGGAACTTGAGTCAAATCGACCTACTTCCGGGGGATAAAATGAACTACTATTTTGAAGTATGGGACAACGATGGTGTAAATGGCAGCAAAAGCACCCGATCAGTAATTCGCGAATATGCTGCACCAACACAGGAAGAGCTGAACGAATTGGCAGACAATCAAAACGAAGACATCAAGGATAAACTTGAGGAAAGCATTAAAGACGCACAGAAACTTGAGAAAGAACTCGAGGAATTGCAACGCCAGCTTTTAGAGAAAAACGAATTGAGTTGGCAGGACAAAAAGAAGTTGGAAGACCTTCTTAAAAAGCAAAACGAACTGAAAAATCAGGTCGAACAAGTTAAGAAGCAAAACCAAGATAAAAATCAGAAGCAATCTGAATTTCAACAACAGAACGAAAAAATTCAGGAGAAACAAAAGCAGCTAGAAGACCTAATGGAGCAGGTAATGACCCCTGAACTCCAGAAAATGATGGAAGAGTTGCAGAAGATGATGGATGAGTTGAACAAGGAGGAAATCGAAGAGCAACTCGAAAAAATGGACCTTTCCAACGAAGACATGGAAAAGGAATTGGACCGTGCCCTAGAGCAGTTCAAACAATTGGAGTGGGAGCAAAAGATGGAAGAGGCGATGGATGAACTAGAAAAGCTTGCCGAACAAGAAGAAAAGCTCTCGGAAGAATCAGAACAAAAGGACTCTAAGCCGGAGGAGATAAAAGAAAAGCAAGACCAACTCAACGAAGATTTTGAAAAACTTCAGGAGGAGTTAAAGGAGATTGAAAAGCTCAATCAAGAATTGGAGAACCCGAATGAAATGCCCAAAACCGGCGAGAAACAAGAGGGGATAAAGCAGGACATGAACAAAAGTTCGGAGGAGCTTCAAAAGGAACAGAAAAGCAAAGCCTCTAAGTCGCAGAAAAGTGCAGCTCAGAAGATGAAAGAAATGAAGGACCAAATGGCCAGTTCCATGCAGTCCAATCAAGAAGAAAAACAACAAGAGGACATGGAAGCCCTTCGTGCCCTTTTGGAGAACATTATCACCTTGAGTTTTGATCAGGAGTTGTTGATGGATGATTTTAAAAAGGTCGACACGAAGGATCCCAAGTTCAATAAATATGCGCAAACACAGCGCAAGCTGAAAGACGATTCAAAAATGGTTGAAGATTCTCTTTTCGCTTTGAGCAAACGCGTTCCTCAGCTTTCTGCCGCCGTGAATCACGAAATCAATCTTGTGAATCAAAACATGGACGGCGCCTTGGTTGAAATATCAGAAAGAAAACTGCCCCAGATTACTACGCATCAGCAGTATGTGATGACCTCTTTCAACAACCTCGCACTTATGTTGGACGAAGCATTAAAACAGATGCAAAAACAGTCGAGTTGCGAAAAGCCCGGGACAGGTAACTGCGAAAAGCCCGGTGGAATGGGTAAAAAACCGAGCGCTAGTCAAATGAAATCCATGCAGGAATCATTGAGCAAGCAGTTGGAACAAATGAAGAAAGAAGGCAAAAATCAAGGTCAGAATAAAGGCCGAGATGGAAAAATGAGTCAGCAATTGGCAGAAATGGCAGCTAAACAAGCCGCAATCCGCAAAGCCGTTGAGGAAAAGGCCGGGGAATTGAATCAAGATGGATCCGGAAACGGCAACGAATTGAAGCAAATTGCAAAAGAAATGGAACAGCTTCAGAAAGATATCGTAAACGATCAGGTGAATCAGGAAACTATTCGTCGCCAACAGGACATTATGACCCGCCTACTGAAAGCTGAAAACGCAGAACGTATTCGTGAACAGGAAGAACAGCGCAAGAGCAACGAAGCTCAAGACTATCCTTCTGCCGATCCCATGCGCTATGAAGAGTACCTCAGACGTAAAAACCAAGAGGTGGAACTTCTTAAGACAGTGCCTGTTAACTTAAATCCGTATTACAAAGAACGAGTGAACGCATATTTCAATAAATTAGGCGCTCGTTAGACCCCACATTTGCCAACCCTATGCCCCATACGCAAGTCATAGAATTCGAGTCGGTTATCGACAACATTAATGAAGTGGAGAAACTGGTGGACGATGTCTGCGCAAAGTTCCACGTGAAAGAAGACTTCTATGGCGAGATCCTGATCTCGATGACAGAAGCCGTGAATAACGCTATTGTTCATGGAAACAAACTTCAAAAAGACCGGAAGGTTAAGGTTACTTTCGAAGTAATTGACGATAAAGTCATTCGCTTTACCGTTGAGGATGAAGGCCCGGGTTTTGATTACGAGCACCTCCCCGATCCTACCGCCCCCGAGAACATCGAAAAACCGCATGGTCGTGGCGTATTTCTAATGCGTCAGTTATCAGATCGCTGCGAATTTCTAGATGCCGGAAGAGTTGTAATTCTCGATTTCGCCGTTCTAGAAGAGCAACCGGCATAACTCCTCGTTGCCTTGGCTTCTATTACTTTTAATACAGAAGACGTCAGTTTTGCTTTGACCTCTAAGCTTTCCTTGAAAACATGGATAAAGCAAGTCATAGCATCTTATGGTAAAAAGCTAGGCGCAATCAATTACATATTTTGTTCCGATGAGTATCTGCTGGCAATGAACCAACAGTATCTTCAGCATGACGAGTACACGGATATTATAACGTTCGATTATTCCGAAAACAATGTGGTTTCCGGGGATATTTTTATATCAATAGAAAGAATTCGGGAGAACGCCGAAGAACGCGCCATTTCATTCGACCTGGAATTACGAAGGGTCATGGTACATGGGGTTTTACATCTACTGGGCCTCAAGGACAAAAGCGAACAAGAGGCCGGTATGATGAGGTCAGCCGAGGACCAGGCTTTGAAAGGTTGGAATTAACCCGAATCACACGATAGAGCTGCATGAAGCTATTCATCAGTGCAAATCGATTTCTATCGTGTAGATTCGAGAAGCCCGCAGCGCATTTCATTCAAAATACGTCTAATGCGCAATGCGGGATTAACGATACACCACGAAACGAGTTGAGTTTTTAGAGTTAATTTGCCCAATGGTACAAGAATACGAGCCATTCGAAAGCTGGATTTCCGAGCCTATTTCAAGGATGTCAAAGGGATACAGATAATAGCTCTTCGAATAGACCAAATTCCCGATCATATTATTAGGATCAGTTTTTTCATATTACCTGGTTTTTACTACTGGATAATTTGAGACTCAGTCAGGTTCCACACTTTATTTTCTGCAGGAATTTCTTTCTTAATAATGCCTTGATTCTTGCACAAAGAATAATATGCAGGGTTCCAGGAATGTTGCACAGCATGTTGGGTAAAGTAGGTCAAACAAGGAAAGTACCAAACATCCTCAATTTGAATGCCTATGGGATAAGAAACAATATCAAAATAGCCATAATCCCCCCCCCCCATGTCAATGCACCCATTTTTCCAATTTCCAACGGGAAAACAAATACATTATCTCCGCCATAGTAATTTCCAGGTTTATATTTTGAGCAGAACACTTTTCGAGCTGCACAACCATTAGGGGAAATTCCGGAATACGAATCATTAAACGCATAATCGTAATAGAATCCATCATAGGAGCTGTACATGAGACACCCGAAGGCTGCGAAGCCCCCGCTACTCACTCCGTCAAAATATTCCGTCACTGTAACTGTATCTCTTTCTCCACTTGTCTCTTCTTCATAAATCCAATAAGTTCCAGGTTTGAAAAGCACCCACGGTTTCATTTCCGCAATGGTCTGTGCATCGCCGCAATCAACAGGAATATCTTTTTCGTGTGTGCATGTCGAAATGAGAATAACACCTAGGATGAAAATAAAATATTTAAGAAGTTTTGCCAAACTGTAGCAGTTTATTTTACAAGTAAATGTAACAAATTAGTTCGAGTTACTTTGGCCCACCGAAATAATTATTCCTAAAGACGGCTAGAGTATACTCACCCCTCAAAATCCGCTCGTATCTGATTTCGGTATTCAGGGAACGGTTGAATTGGGCCATTAGGAAATGGTGGTTTCTGAGTAAAGTTTTGGTGATAGCATAAGTGATCCGTGAAAATCCATTGAATTTCCCAATCATAAACATTTTGTGCTCGCCTTTTGCTGATCTTCTCAGTGACTGCTCTCGCCTCTATATTAATGTTCATTGGAGCGTCAAGTTCTGTTGGCTGCACCACTTCATTCCCAACCAACTCGAAAACTGTCACCAGACCCGTAAGAAGCGAAGTAATTTGATCTAAACTCTCGGCATTACCTTCGTTAGGGTCTGTTTGTTGAGTACCATCATTGTCATTTAATCCGTTGTAATCGCTATCGCTTCGATTTGGGTTACCCGGATCATTGAACAACTCTGGGTAAATTGGATCATCATTCTCCCAGTTTTGCCAGAAGTTATATGGTACATCATCACGAAGAAGGAAGCCATTAAGGGCGGGATTGGCATTACCATCGCTTAGGTATTCCTCCGCTGTGAAATCAAGTCTGTTGATTGCGTTAAGGGCGTAGTATAGTTCGTTCATCGTTGGATCGCTGTCCTCTCCTGTATCGCTTAGTAATTTGTATTCAGTTGCCAAAACGATAAGATAATAACCAAGAGTTATTGTAGCATCTTTCCATTGCAGTTGAGTTCCAATCGGGTCTGAGTTTCCGCCATAAGCGTATCCTGGAATGCGGCAAGCCATCGGAATGCTTTCACCAGCTAGAGAGCCAACTTTTGTGAACTTGGTCTTCAGAATTTCTCGATACTTCCAATATTTGTCTTGGTTCTCTTGGTCAGACTGACCAACCGAATAGCTTACACAAAATAGTAATGAAAAAAACAGGATAGCTTTCATAGCAATTTGGTTTAGAGTCACTGAGTTATTTGATATTCTATGAGATTCCATATTTCAGAAGTCTGTTGAATTTCCTTTCGAATAATTCCAATGGATTTAGAGAAATAATAAGTGACACTGTAGTATTCATTTGTAGTTGGTGCTTGGTCTAAAACGGATAGTGAGTTGTTTGACTTCACTACGTTCTCGAAACATTCATTTGCAAGACAGTAAGTATCAAAAAGCTCAATAACTTCTATCAATCCCTCCTCCAATCCGACACTTATGTAGGTATAGTTTCCTACAAAATTTGGAAAACGAAAAAGTCTTTCTTCCCCATCAGCATCCCCGCTTATGTACTTGTCGCACCAAAGTGTTCTGCACCTACAACAATTCTGTGCGCCACAATCGCTTGTCCAACCTTCATTAAACCAAAACCAATAATAATATCCATCACCACTTCGATGTGTTTCATAATCGAATTGAACATTTCCTTGGTCGGTGATAAAATCATGAGAGTTTACCACGGTGAGGGTGTCTCTGGCACCTGTGTTTTCCTCCTCATAGATCCAATAAGTACCTTCTTTAAAAAAGGCCCATTCTTTCAACTCCTCGATAGAATTTACTTCTCCGCACTCACAAGGGGAAGGCTCTGTATCATGTTTGCAGCAGGAGACTGCACCAATTAAAGTAAGCCAAAACGTAAATTGTCTTAGGTTCTTGAGCATTTCTCAAATTTATTCAGTATCTGTAAAGTAAAGGTAAGGTATGTTTGGAGAATACTTCGATTAACTAAATGAAATATCTCCTGTCGATGCGTCCACCCCTCAAAATCCGCTCGTATCTGATTTCGGTATTCCGGGAACGGTTGAATTGGGCCATTAGGAAATGGTGGTTTGTGAGTAAAGTTTTGGTGATAGCATAAGTGATCCGTGAAAATCCATTGAATTTCCCAATCATAAACATTTTGTGCTCGCCTTTTGCTGATCTTCTCAGTGTCTGTCTATCATCCCTTTTCACGTAGCTTTGCAGTCTTGAGCGACTTCCTGATATACGAAGGGCCGGATAAGGCTGTGCAAATTGAGGTTCGCCTCGATGGGGAAACGCTGTGGTTGAATCAGCAACAGCTATCGGAACTTCTCGAGACGGATCGAACATCCGTTTCCCGACACATCAAAAACGTCTTGAGTTCAGGCGAATTGGATACTTCAACATGTGTCTTTTTTGCACAAGTTCGTTTGGAAGGTAAAAGACGGATTACTAGGGAAATAGAGCATTATAACCTCGATATGATCTTATCGGTTGCCTATCGGGTGAACTCTAGACGAGGTACTCAGTTTCGTCAATGGGCGAATCAACGGATAAAGGAATATTTAATTGATGGTTACTCGTTGAATATCAGCCACATAAGAAGGTTTCCTGAACTTTGGTCAAAAATGAGCAAGGCGGTTGAGTTAATCGATTCGGCAAAAAGGCAGCAAAAGCTCGGTCAGCGGGAGTTGGAAGGTTTTGTGGATATTGTTGCTCGATATTCAAGGTCTCTTGACCTATTAGTAAAATTCGAAAATCGGAACCTGAGTTATGGTGAGTTAACTCCTGTGTCTGCGGTAAATATTGAAATATCCGAGGTGAGAGAAGTGATCGAGAAACTGAGGTCAACGATAAAAGCAAGTGGTCAGTTTGGCAAGGAACGAGATGGAAAATTTGAGCGAATTTTAGATCGCATTTTTCATAAAGGGATCTCGAAAACCTTTGTTATTTCTGTAGAAGAACAGTCGGCTGAATTGCTTTATTCGGTTATAAAAGAGAGTCCTTTTGTAGATGGCAATAAAAGAATTTCGTCGTTTTTATTTATTTGGATTTTAGAGAAGAATAAACTGAGATTTGATAAATCGGGTGAGGTTAAAATAAATGCGAATGGATTAGTCGCGTTGACTTTGTTGGTTGACATGAGTCTCCATGAGGATAAGAGTTTGATGATTGAGTTAATTAAGAATTTAATAGCCTGAGAAGGTTTCACGTGAAATGGAAGCATATTATGACGTTATAGTAGTTGGCGCAGGTCATGCCGGAAACGAAGCCGCTGCTGCTGCCGCTAATTTGGGTTCAAAGACTTTGCTTATCACCATGGACATGAATAAGATTGGTCAGATGAGCTGCAATCCTGCTATGGGAGGTATTGCTAAAGGCCAGATTGTGCGGGAGATAGATGCCCTTGGAGGTTATAGTGGTGTTGTCTCGGACAAAAGCGCCATTCAGTTTAGAATGCTAAACCGTTCAAAAGGTCCGGCCATGTGGAGCCCGAGAACGCAGAATGATCGCATGATGTTCGCTGAGGAGTGGAGATACATGTTGGAACAAACTCCAAATGTTGATTTCTGGCAGGACATGGTGAAAGAGTTAATTGTGGAGAATTATGAGGTGAAAGGAGTGGTTACCGGAATGGGAATCACCTTTGCTTGCAAGTCTGTTATTATCACAAGTGGAACTTTCTTGAATGGCGTTATACACATTGGAGAAAAGCAATTTGGTGGAGGTAGAATTGGTGAAAAACGCGCTGAGGGATTAACCGAACAGTTAAATTCACTTGGGTTTAGAAGCGGCAGGATGAAAACGGGTACTCCTCCCCGAATTGACGGTCGTTCTTTGAATTATTCGAAGATGGAGGAGCAGCCCGGTGACCTTGTTCCCGGAAAGTTTTCTTATTTACCGGGAAACCCTATTACTAAGCAGCGTTGTTGTTGGATCACTTATACGAATCAGGAAGTACACGATATTTTGCAAGAGGGGTTTGAAAAATCTCCCATGTTTACAGGAAGAATTCAAGGTGTTGGACCACGTTATTGTCCGAGTATCGAAGATAAAATAACGCGATTTGCCGACAAAGATAGACACCAACTTTTTGTGGAACCGGAGGGTTGGAAGACAGTTGAAATATACCTGAATGGCTTTTCTACAAGTTTGCCCGAGGACGTGCAGTACAGGGCTATGCGGAGCATCCCCGGATTGGAAAAAGCCCGTATGTTTAGACCCGGATATGCCATAGAGTATGATTATTTTCCACCGGAGCAATTGAAGCACACGCTGGAAACCAAAGACGTGAAGAATCTCTTTTTGGCCGGTCAGATTAACGGAACTACCGGCTATGAAGAGGCTGCTTGTCAAGGTTTAATAGCAGGTATTAATGCCGCTCAGAACGTCAAAGGAGCCTCAGAATTCGTTTTAAATCGCGATCAGGCCTACATAGGTGTCCTCATCGACGATTTGATCACAAAAGGCACGGATGAGCCTTACAGGATGTTTACCAGCCGGGCTGAGTACAGAACTTTATTGCGCCAAGACAATGCCGATCAACGACTAACTCCCCTCGCCCACGCGATTGGATTGGTGAGCGATGAGAGATTGTTTCACGTGGAAAGAAAGCACAATGAGTCGAAGGCGCTGCAGAAATATTTTATGCAGACCGGTGTCGAACCCATGGAAGTGAATCCTTTTTTGGAGTCAGTTGGTTCTGCTGTTATTGGGCAAAAAGTGAAGGTTCACACGATTTTGAGCCGTCCGCAGGTGGAGTTAGCTGCATTGGCTGAGGCAATCCCATCTCTAAAGGAACGCATCAGTTCTATTGGCGATTTAGCCACGGAAATCTCGGAACAGGCTGAGATTCACGTCAAATATGATGGCTATTTGGAGAAAGAGAAGGACTTGGCTGAGAAGATGAATCGTTTGGAGCACGTTAAATTGCCTCAGGGTTTCGATTACCACTCTTTAAGCAGCTTGAGCATGGAAGCGCGTCTAAAACTCACCAAAATCCGTCCGGAGACCCTTGGTCAAGCATCACGCATAAGCGGAGTGAATCCAAGTGACGTGAGTATATTGATGATCCATTTGGATCGGAGAGGTTAGATTGTTCGGTCTTCTAATGACCTGCAGGACTTTTTACCACGAAGTGCGCAAAGAGGAGCGCAAAGGGCCGCGGAGGTTTTGTTTTAGATGTCCGTGGTGGCGAAATTTTCAGATGAACGTCAGCCACCCTTTCCCTTGCCGTTTTTTACCACGAAGTGCGCAAAGAGGGGCTCAAAGGCCACGGAGGTTTTGTTTTTAGGTGTCCGAGGTGGCGATATGCTTTTCAGACGAACGTCAGCCACC
>JBILMS010000148.1:0-3115 GCA_044375415.1 Flavobacteriales bacterium | reverse complement strand
GCGATTTTGAGCTTTATCGAGTTGGTCTTTTTCGGCTTGAGTATGAAGCCTCGCTAACTCTACTTGTTGTTTTTCATTTCGATATTTAGCTGTCATTTCAGCAACAAGTCTTTCTGAGTCTATGCGCTGTGTGCTGTCCTTGTATTGCACATACGAGAGATGGTGCTCGTATGCTTTTTTTACGTTACCCAACTCCTCATTTATTTCAGAAAGCCCGAGATGTGATTCTCGTGCGACAAACCAATCTCGTTTTTGCAACGCATGGAGGAGAGCTTTTTCCAACATAGAAATGGCGTCTTCCGGTTTGCCAACTTTGCGAAGCGCAAGACCTTTAGACATGAAAACAGAAGCAGACATATTGTTTTCTTCATTGCCCATTAAATAGTGAATAGCGGAGTCTGCATATAGGTTGGCTTCCGAGAATTCATTCACATCGTAATAAAGCCCGCTTAGATTCTGATAGAGTGACGATTTGTAAAAAGGTTGAACAACCAGGTTCATTTTCGATTTTCCTTTTTGTAAGTAAGAATCAAAAAGAGTGCGGTCTCCAATTTTGATTGCAACGGTTGCTGCAGCCAAACACGCAGCAACGTATCCCTGAAAATTTTGCGACGCTTCACATAATGTTATTCCCTGCTTTGCGTAGTTTAAACTTTCTTTGAACTGATGCAAGTCGTCATAATAAGCAGCCATATTTGCACACATCAGAATAGTGTTGGATGTGTCGAAACAATCATTTTGAGCCCGCAGTGCTTGGACACCGTAAACAACGGCACTGTCTAATAAGTAAATGCTGTAATAGCTGTTTGCGATATTTTGAAGGGCTACCCCAGTGCGTTTACATTCGGTAGATAGTCTAGCCCATTTTAAAGATTCTTTATAAAAAATGAGAGCAGTTTCAAAATCTGCCGAATTAAAATGAACACTGCCGATGTCAAGAAATGCCATACTCTTAAAGAGTGCACTTGAAAGTGTTTCAGCGATAGTTTTTTCTTGTCGGTAGTATTGAAGAGCCTTAGCCGAATCGTCGAACTCATGTAAATAACCGAGGTCTCTTAGAACATAGAAGCGAGAGGTGTCGTCTTTGGAGTCGTTTAATAATTTTAGAAGTGATGTCTCATCTTGCGCATGAGTACCGAAGCTGAGGGCACAGAATAGTGAAAGAAGGAATAGTCCGGACTTCATGCGAGTAAAAGTATCTCAAGTGTAGCGACACTTAAGCAAGAAGGTCAAAAATCACGTATTTAGGGGAGAAAGAAATCACGGATAGACAGGATTGAATGGATGGATGCTGCAAAGGAATCTTTGTGACACCAAAACCAATCAACATGAAAACAATTTTATTTTATTTTTTGCTCTCTATGCTGAGCCTTAACTTTTCAGCACAGAGCATTAATCTTTCTTGGGTCAAGCAATATGGCGGACCATCGAACATTGCGCCACTTGGGTCGGTCATGGATCCATCGGGCGCTATTATTACCTGCGGATCATTGGAAGGACTTACCGATTTTGATCCAAATGCCGGGAGCTCGACATTAAGTTCCAATGGCGCGAAAGATGCGTACATCTCGAAAATTAATTCTTCGGGTGAATATGAATGGGCCGTTTCTTTTGGGGGCACTACAGACGACATTGCTTTTGATGTTGCCGTAGATGTTTCTGGCAATGTATTCTGCACAGGTGAGTTTAGGGGCACCGTGAACTTTAATCCAAATGGTACGGCCGCGAATCTGACTGCTTTTACAGGCTTCAATGCTTTTGTAATCAAGTTTAGTTCAACGGGGGAGTTTCAATGGGCCAAGAAGTTTGGCGGTATATCTTCAGGTTATGAATCCGGGAGAACTATTTCGGTGGATAACGCAGGCAACGTTATGAGCTCAGGGATGTTTTATGGCACAGTGGACTTCGATCCGGGGGCGGGTGTTGCCGACTTATCTTTCGGTGGTTATTACGGTGTTTACATCAGCAAACTGAATTCGAACGGCGATTATGTATGGATAAAGGGTTTTAATGGAAGTTATATTACTCCCAATGAAATGGAAGTCGATGGAGACGGTAATTTATACTGTGTTGGATATTTCTATAGTACGGCCGACTTTGATCCGGGGGCCTCGGCTTATACCCTAGTAGGTCAATATTATGATACGTATATCACAAAACTCAACTCGCAGGGCAATTTTGTTTGGGCAAAACAATTTGCAACTACCTACAATTGCACCACTTCACAAATTGCAATTGACGAGCAAGGTAACGTATATGCGGCCGGTGGTTTTGACGGTACCACAGACTTTAATCCGGACTTGGTTGCGACCGAAACCATTACCAATACGACCTATACTTATCGAGCGTTTTTGGTCAAATTGAATAGTAGCGGATTATTTCAGTGGGTAAAACAGCTATCTCCCAATAGTACTTCAAGAGCCTTTGGTGTGAAGAAAGATAATAGCGGTAACCTCTATGTCGCGGGCACCTTTAAGGGAACCTCAGACTTTAATCCGGATGCGCTTGGTGAATACCCTATGAGTTCTGTCACGCTTTATTATGAAGACGTGTTCATCACGAAGCTTACCGGTAGTGGCGATTTTGTGAGCGCTCAATCTTTTGGCGGAGATAACTCAGATTTTGTGAATGGCATGATGATGAATCCGGCAAATGGAATGTTTGTGCTTTCAGGTTCGTTTTTGGGGACGTGTGATTTTGACCCTTCTTCTAATGCAACCTCTTTAACCTCTGCCGGACTGGCAGACGCATATATTGCGAGGTTTGTACAGTGCGCCGCCATTAACGAAACGGTAGAAGTCGACGGCTGTGGTTCGTATGATTACAACGGAACCATATATACTCAATCGGGTACCTATGAGCATATTCTTACTAGTGTAGGTGGCTGTGACAGCATTGTTACACTCAACCTTACGATACATGTCGACTCTTATTCGAATGTACAATTGTATGCAATTGATGAAATTGAATACAATGGGCAAGTGTATTCCTCGGAGGGTGACTATGTGCAAACGACAGAAAACATGTTTGGTTGTGATAGCCTCATATACATTAATGTAGATATGATGGAGATGAGTTTTGATCTGCAAAACAACAACGGTGTTTTGAGTGGAGG
>JBILMS010000082.1:0-11277 GCA_044375415.1 Flavobacteriales bacterium | reverse complement strand
CCCGCGCCAGTTGCGCTTTCAGCGCGTAGAAAATCGTTCAATGAGGAATTGATCAGATCAGATAAACGAAATGTATCTTAATTCATAATACTTTGTACTTAATACAAATTCTCTGAGAACTTCAATCCTATCTTCCCTTCCTTTGTGGTAAAAAAAGACCGAACATCACCTAGAGCACATTAAAAATCTGCTCCTTAATTTTCTCCAATTCGTCTTTCATGTTTACTACCAACTTTTGGATTTCGGCGTCGTTGGCTTTGGAGCCTATGGTGTTGATTTCGCGACCTATTTCCTGGACAACAAATCCGAGTTTTTTACCCTGACCTTCTCCTTCGAGTTCGTCTAAAAAGTGATTGCAGTTGGTTTCGAGTCGTAGAAATTCTTCACTGATATCAAGGCGTTCGAGGTAGTAGATGATCTCTTGCTCGAAACGATTGGGATCAATTTTGTCTTTTCCAATTAACTCTTCCAAGTTGTTTCGAAGCTTATCTTTTACTCTTGTAGAACGCGCTTCGATAAGTGGTAACAAGGCTTCGCGACCATTCAATATAAGTGCAAGTCGTTCGTGAAATTCTTGTTTGGTGCGCTTGCCTTCTATCAATCTGTACTGATCAAAACGAGCAAAGGCTTCGTGTGTGGCCGTCAATAAACCATTCCACTCTCCTTCATTCAGCTCAGCGTTGTCGGGTTTTAATACATCAGGAATGCGAATCATGGCATTTAAAAAATCGCCATTCGACATGCCCGTGCGATCTGCAACTTCTTTCAAATCCGCATAATACGCGATCATCAGCTCTTTATTAAAAGCTAATCTTTTTTCGGGAACAATGCTTTCATAATACATGATTACATCCACCTTTCCGCGCTGAATCTTGTCGCCCAGCCAGCTGCGCAATTCCATTTCTTTTTCGCGATAGATATTGGGCATGCGCAAATTGAGATCAAACTGTTTGCTGTTTAGCGCTTTGATTTCTACCGAAAACTTTTTGTTTCCTGCGGTGGCTTCGGCTTTCCCGAAACCTGTCATTGAACGAACCATTGTATTGGGATAATCTATAGTGGAATATTTCCGTGTTTGCGTCGTGGTCTGTTCACCACTTTGTTTCGTAACATATCAAATGCGCGAATTAATTTTTCGCGGGTTACTTCGGGTAAAATTACTTCGTCTACATAACCCCGCTCCGCCGCACTGTATGGATTAGCAAAAAGAACGGCGTATTCTGCTTCTTTCTCTTTCCACTTCGCTTCGGGATCGACACTTTCACTAATTTCTTTTTTGAAAATAATTTCCGCAGCTCCTTTTGCTCCCATGACCGCCACCTCTGCACTCGGCCAAGCAAAGTTCATGTCGGCACCAATGTGTTTGCTGTTCATCACATCATAAGCTCCGCCATAGGCCTTGCGTGTAATAACTGTTACGCGAGGAACCGTGGCTTCGCTGAATGCATACAAAAGTTTTGCTCCATTGGTAATTATGCCATTCCATTCTTGATCGGTGCCGGGTAAAAATCCGGGTACGTCTTCAAATACTAAAAGTGGAATATTAAATGCATCACAGAATCGAACAAAACGTGCTGCTTTATTAGATGATTTTATATCGAGTACTCCGGCTAAATATGCGGGCTGATTGGCAACAATACCAATGCTTTTGCCATTAAGTCTTCCAAATCCAACGATGATGTTTTCTGCAAAGTCTTTGTGTACTTCGAAGAAAGAATTTTCATCGATCACCTCGTTGATCACCTCGTGCATATCGTAAGGTTGATTCGGGTTTTCCGGAATAATAGTATTTAACTTTGGACGTAAATTATCTCCATTCACCGGATCCGTTTCGGGTGCTTCATCTTCACAGTTCTGAGGGATGTATGCAAGTAGATCTCGAATTTTTCGAATACAAGCCACATCGTTTTCTGCAGTAAAATGTGTTACTCCGCTTTTGGTGCTGTGAGTAGACGCTCCTCCGAGTTCTTCGCTGCTTACATTTTCGTGGGTCACTGTTTTTACAACATTCGGACCCGTCACAAACATGTAGCTGGTGTTCTCCACCATCAATGTAAAGTCGGTAAGTGCGGGTGAATACACGGCTCCACCGGCACACGGGCCCATGATGGCGGATATCTGAGGGATTACTCCACTGGCTTGTACGTTTCTATAAAAAATGTCTGCATAAGCTCCAAGGGAAACGACTCCTTCTTGGATGCGTGCGCC
The DNA here is from genome assembly GCA_044375415.1 of Flavobacteriales bacterium. Taxonomy (GTDB): domain Bacteria; phylum Bacteroidota; class Bacteroidia; order Flavobacteriales_D; family Sanyastnellaceae; genus JAWXBG01. The sequence goes on along the minus strand of JBILMS010000082.1, from coordinate 9,069 downwards.
GCCACTGTCGTTGAGACCAATCAAAGGTGCGCCGTTCTGCAAAGCCAAGTCCATCACTCGACAGATCTTTTGTGCATGTGCTTCGGCCAAAGAACCTCCTAGTACGGTAAAATCTTGAGAGAAGACATAGACGAGACGACCGTTAATGTGTCCATATCCTGTCACCACACCATCTCCCGGATATTGTTCTTTGTCCAATCCGAAATTCGTGCTTCGATGCGTCACGAGCATGCCCATTTCCTCGAAACTTCCTTCATCCAACAAAAAGTGAATGCGCTCGCGAGCCGTGAGTTTGCCCTTTTTATGTTGGGCTTCAACTCGTTTACTTCCGCCACCCTCGTGGGCTTTGGCGATTTTTTCTTGTAGGGTTTTGATCTTTTGATCCATGGTCTATTGAACTGACGGCGAAAGTAGGGCGGGCCGGACAACTTTTTGCTCATTTATCGCGTCTTTATAACTGAAACCACTTTCCAAAGACTTCAGCCATGATTATCAAAAAATTATATCTCCTTCCGATCGCACTATTTTGTTCGACAATGGCCAATGCCCAACTTCAAAATTCTAACTGGGTTTTTGGATCTGACTTAGGGATGAATTTTTCGACAGGCACTCCCACCTTGTTTGACTCACAATGTAGCCCATTGGCCACAGCTCAACCTGCCGTGATAAGCGATGATGAGGGAAACTTGATTTGTTATACCGATGGCGACAAGGTTTACAACTCCAATCACGAGGTTATAGAAAACGGCGACCTCTCCATGGCCCCTGAAAACTTGATTGTACCTGCCCCGGGTGATCCAAACAAATTCTACTTGTTTCGAAGTACAAGTTCGCAATTTTCCTATTGCATAATCGACATGAGCCTCAACGACGGAGCAGGTGGCATTGAGATTGGGAATATTGATATCCCCATTGAAGGTCTGCTTTGTCAGGTCACTGCTACTATGCATCCAAATGGCGATGATATATGGATCATTACGAGCGATAATTTCAATGGTACAACAGACAATATTCGATACACCTCCTACTTATTGAACGAAGAGGGATTAACTCAAGTAGATTCAGTCGAAAATTATTACATTTATGGTGGTTGGTATAGTGCCCCCGATGATCTGCGTATTTCACCTGATTGCACAAAACTGGCAACTACTTATAAGGGTCACTATTTGGTCTTGTGCCGCTTTAATAATGAGACAGGTGACCTCTATGATTTGCTTGAGTCCAATATCGATTTACAGACATCTTTTGGATCAACGGATTTGGATCAAATTGAATTTTCACCCAACAGCATCTTGCTTTATACGCTCGGTGATCAATATGTGATTAAACAATACAACCTCGAGAATTGGAACGCCAGCTCTATTGCGAATACGGTTACTAACATTACCAATCTCACATATTCTGATGTGTGGACAGATATAAAACTGGGTCCTGACGGCATAATGTATCTGCATAATGTACAAGACAATCAAGTTGATGTAATAAGCAATCCCGATGAACCGGGAGATATGATTACAGTCGAATTAGGTGTTTATCCCAATTTAGAATTGGCTAGCTTCTTTCCAAATACCGCCAATTTTTTGTGTGCTACTGTTCTCGATATTTCGGTTGAACATCAATACGAATGTTTGGGTGACAGCACAGAATTTTGGTATTACATCGTTCAAGAACCGGACTCCGTAGCTTGGAATTTTGATGATCCAACTAGTGATTCCGAAAATATTTCAAGCTTAGACAGTCCCATTCACGTTTTCACAGCGCCCGGAGAATACCTGGTTTTATTCGATTATTATGTTGATGGCGAATTGTACACCATCGAACATCCTGTTACGATCTACGAATACCCAAGTGTGAATCTCCCCGCAACGGTTACTGTCTGCTCCGGCGATTCTTATACATTGGATGCGGGACCTTCACCGCAAACGTATGAATGGAGCACCGGTGCATCAACACAAACTATACAAGTTACTCTTCCGGGAATTTATTTCGTAGATGTTTTTAATGGTTCCTGTTTGGCTAGCGACACCACCCTTGTCGAGGTAATTCAATCCGTTGATCTTTCTATTTTAACTACATACGAACTTTGCGAAGGAGAAACTCTAACGCTTGATTTGAGTGATTCGGGTGCAGAAGATTTTGAATGGTCCACCGGTTCAACGAACCCTGTACTTGTTATCTCTGCACCCGGACTCTACAGTGTAAGCGCCGAAAATGAATGTTCTGAAGAGAGCATGGATTTTGAAGTGAATTATATTGTATTTCCATCTGCGCTTTTACCAGGTGATATAACCTTATGTACAATAGAACCCGTTGACCTTGCAGTTAATTACTCCGGAGGAAATGTGATGTGGAGTACCGGTGAAGATGATTCGCAGATCACAGTGCTTGAATCAGGAACTTATTCTGTAACAGTCTCAGATGGAGAGTGCAGTGCGACCGATGAAATTAACGTTGCGATATTTGAATACATCCCACTAAGCGATATCGAAATGCCAAACATTTTTACTCCTGATGCGAATGGAAAAAATGAAGTGTTTAGGCCCTTTCTTCGAGATAATCCGTCTTTCCCGTTATGTGCTTTTGGCGGTATAGAAGTCAATCTACAGGTCTATGATCGCTGGGGAAATTTACACTCCGATGAATCATGCTCATGGAATGCCAAACTCAAAAGTGGCGAAGACGCTGCCGATGAAGTCTTTTATTACATCGTAGAAATCAAAACCGTCTGCGACGCCCAAGACGAAGAAGAAAAACGAGAGGGGTATGTGCATGTGGTGAGGAAGTGAGTGAAGGAATTCCATACCTTCCCTTCCTAAATCTTGCACTATGAATTCTCGACGAAACTTCTTTGCAAAAGCCGGTGCGCTCGCCGGTGCTTTGGCTGTGCCTTCGATATTACAGGGTAATAAATCTTTCGCTGCTTTATCGTTGCCCAAAAGCGATAAGTCGGCCGAAGAACTTGCAACGGATGAGGACTTTTGGAATCAAGTGCGGATGTGTTTTACGGTTTCGCCAAATGTGATTAACTTAAATAATGGGGGTGTAAGTCCGCAACCTCGCTCGGTGCAGGAAGCACATATTCGTTATTACGAAATGTCGAACGAAGGGCCTTCTTATTTTATGTGGCGTGTTCTCGACCAAGGTCGCGAACCATTGCGTCGCAAATTGGCGGATATGGCGGGATGTGATGCGGAAGAAATTGCCATTAACCGAAATTCTACGGAGGGTTTAAACACCATCATCTTTGGTTTAAACCTAAAGGCCGGTGATGAAGTGGTTTTGAGTAAATACGATTATCCAAACATGATGAACGCTTGGCGTCAACGTGAAAAACGGGAAGGCATCGTATTAAAATGGATCGATCCGCAATTGCCATTTGAAGACGATGATTACATTGTAAACCTTTACAAAGAGGCCATCACTTCAAAAACAAAAATCGTTCACATCACGCATCTGATCAATTGGACAGGACAAGTCGTTCCCGCTAAAAAAATCGCAGACATTGCTCATGCTAGAGGTTGCGAAGTGATTGTAGATGGTGCACATTCGTTTGCTCATGTCGATCACAAAATCAGCGATACGGGTGCCGACTATTACGCTACAAGTTTGCACAAATGGATATGCGCTCCTTTTGGTTCAGGACTACTTTATATTAAAAAAGATAAGATCCAAAATGTGTGGGCTTTGCTGAGCAACGACAAACCGGATGGAACAGATATTCGAAAATTTGAATCGCTGGGCACACGCTCTTTCGCCAGTGAAATGGCCATCTCCGCCGCGATAGATTTTCATCACATGATCGGCGGCGAGCGCAAAGAGGCGCGTCTTCGCTACTTGAAAAATTATTGGGTGGGTCAAGTGAAAAATCTTCCCGGAATTAAATTCTATTCACCTGTTTCATACAACTATTCGTGTGCTATTGCTAACATGGGTTTTGAAGGTTGGACTGCTTCACAAATTGAATCTTTTTTATTCGAAAAATTCAAAGTGCATACGGTGGCAATCGTCTATGAAAAAATAAATGGTATTCGCGTTACACCAAGTATTTATACAAATACCTACGACTTAGATCAACTAGTTGCCGGGGTTAAAATGATTAGCCAAACACCTGCGCCGAAATTGTAGTTGGATTTATCCTCTGATGCGTTGTGGTATTAGATTATAAATGGGCTATTATATTTTCTCGTTTTGCAAGACCATTCTTCTTCCGGGCCTCACCCTCCGCCCTCTCCAGGGGAGAGGGGACCGATTCTGCAAACTGAAAAGTATACGTTTTTAAAGAAAAAATATTATTTGAAAACCGACGATTTCACTTAACGTGATCGTCCCCCTCTCCTCTGGAGAGGGGCTAGGGGTGAGGCTTTCCGGCGGTTTTATCAGCGCTTACGGTTGGGGTTTTGTGCGTGAGACTTAACCACCGTGTTTCGCAATGCGAATTCCGATGTCGTGAACGCCTTCGATTTCATCTTGACGCATGGCTTGAAAAACTCGAATGTGATACGTGCCTACAAGCGGAAAACGTATGCCGTCTTTGTAGATGTGCCTGCTTTCGTATAAGTCTCCAAGCCCTTTGCCATACCATCTTCCGGTGGGGTCACAAAGAGTACACTCTAATGTGTCAACGGCTTTTTTTCCGTTGGGAAATGATAGTTCATTAAAGGTGTAGAGATTGCTGTATTCGTATTCTTCGCCATTGCGAATATTCATGTAAAAATTGTACAGCGTTACTGTGTCCGTCACTTCAAAAGAAAATTGATAGGAGCTGTCTCTATGCCATATCCCCTTTTCAATAGCCTGATTTTCCTCGTATAATGCTGAAGGGTCGCAGGAAGATAGAACTGACAAAAACACCAAAGAAATCAAGAAAAAAATGCGCCTCATGGATTAGGTGGTGTTGGTTGTCCTCCTTCGTTTGGTTTCGCTCCATCATTATTACGATTACCTCCTCTGCGACGATTGTTTCGATTCTGAGGTGGTCGGTCTCCGCGCGGCGCACGATCTCCGCCCTCGGGTTTTGGCCCTTGTTGCGGTGGTTTAGGCTGCTGCGGACGAGGACCTTGCTGAGGGCCTTTATTTTGCTGTGGTGGTCTTTGCGGACGATCTCCTTGTGGTTTGTCGCCTTGTGGACGATCTCCTTGTGGAGGTCTATTCTCGCGTGGCGGACGTTGCTGTTGTCCTTCGGGACGAGGACCGCGATTTGACGGCTGGCCTTGCCCGGGTTGATTGGGTCGTTGTCCTCTTCCTCCACCACCGGAACCGCCTTTCTTCTTTGGTCTTCTTTTCTGGTCGAATCGAGTTAAGCTATCCTGACCAACCACATTGCTGTAAGTTGTTTCTTCTTCTACTTCCTCTTCGAAAGCAAATTCGGAAATGTCGTCCGGCTTTTGTCCGGCTTTATTCAACGCTATGATTTCGTGAACGGCACTCACACTTAATGCAACAGGCGCGTCGTGTTCGTATCCTTCCACAATAAAAAACATCATCCTTCGGAAAATATCCGTTTTGAAATGATGTGCAGTTCCTTTTGCTAATTGAAGTCGCGTATTCGATGATGGAATATCGCGAAGAGCTTCTACATATTGATCGAGTTCGTAGTTGAGGCAACACTTCAATTTTCCACATTGTCCCGCCAATTTCGATGGGTTCAATGATAACTGTTGATACCTCGCCGCACTGGTACTAACGGATCTAAAATCTGTGAGCCAGGTGGAACAACACAACTCTCTTCCGCACGAACCAATACCTCCCAAACGTCCGGCTTCTGCGCGATATCCTATTTGGCGCATTTCGATTTTAACTCGAAACTCTTCTGCATAACGCTTAATGAGTTCTCGGAAATCGACGCGGTCTTCTGCAGTATAAAAAAATGTTGCGCGTGTTTTGTCGCCTTGATATTCGACATCGCTGAGCTTCATCTGTAGACGAAGTTCATCGGCAATGGTGCGCGCACGCATCATCGTGGCTTTCTCTTGCTTACGAGCTTCTTGCCACTTTTCAATTTCTTCTTGTTTTGCTTTGCGAAGGATTTTTTTTAACTCGTAATTATCCTTCACTTCTTTGCGCTTCATCTGCATGCGAACGAGTTCACCCGTAAGCGATACAACGCCCACATCGTATCCCGGATTAACTTCCACAGTGATAACATCACCGGGATATAATTCGATGGCAGAGCTATTGCGATAATAACCCTTTCTAGAGTTTTTAAAGCGCACTTCAACCATGTCATAAGGCTTCTGTCCGTCAGGCAAAGGAACGCCCGCTAACCAATCGAATACCTCAAGTTTATTGCAGCCATAAGTGCCGCAAGCGCCGTTATTTTTGCATCCCGAAGGAAGACTTCCATTTGTACTACAACTTGAACAACCCATACTTTTAATTTATCTTTCTCTGATGTCCGGAAGTTGTTTGCTGCAAGTTTTTGATCGTCAATACACTTGCAGACTCCGCTGATCAATTGCCAAACTTAGTCGAAAAAGATCAATGTTCGGTTTTGGGGATTAATGTATGCCAACGACAAGTTGTTAATTTGGTTTGATGATGGGCGTTCTGGGTTTTTTTGACGTCCCGTAAATGTGTCGCCGCTATGCAGCTGGCCTCTGTTGCTGTTTCTGCAAACTGAGAACTGTAGTCGCCCTTCGATTCATCGACCCTCGTGCCTCGGGTCGATTCACTCAGGGTGACGTGCTCGTTTTGTTTGCAGGGTGGGGAATGGGGCCGCTGCGCGGCCCCATTCCCCACCCCTATTTTCTACCGCCCGGCCGTCATCCTGCGCAAAGCGCAGCATGCGTTTTGCGCAGGACCTATTCGGAGAACGGTTTTGTCGCGGTGTCCACAACATTTTGTGTGTGCATTGTTTCTGTTTCTCCGAACTCAGAACGGCCATGCAGTAAGGCTATACGGCGGTTTTGTCAGTGCGCAGGATTGGGTATTATACGTGGGGCTCAGAATGAAAGACAGAAACGGTGTTTTCCTAATTACGCTCGACTTCGAATTTCCCGAGTTTGAATCGGAAACCGCGGTTTTTACGCTCGATTTTGGCGTTTTCCTGACCGCTAATTTTATTGAGGCCCTTTTCTACTAGAGCATAGGCTGTGGCCTCCTCTAGGGGTTCGTCCCCTAAAATCTTCTCACGGGCCTTTTCTCCGACAAACTGAAGAATGGTAGGAAACGTTTCTGTCGGAGTTGTTGCTTGAGCCGTATTTTCGGGAAGTGGCAATTCCGCCACAGCGGCTTTCGTAGGAATTATTTCGCCTGTAGCCCGAGATGTTTTGATGATGCCCGGGTTTTTCGAATTCAGACGATTCGTTTTAACACTATTGTCGGCATAACCCTCATTAGGATCGGGCGTTTGAATTTCCGGATTTACATTGTTTTTCTTTGGTGAAACTTCTTGTGTTCCCTTGTTATCGGAAGATTTTGGGGTAAAGGCCAAAGATGGGTCCGTGAGTATCAACTCCTCTTTTTGAGGTTCAGAGTTTGGTGTGGGGGCCGTCTGACCGTGTGTTTCCGGGGTTTTTATCGTTGGTGTTTCGTGTGAATTATTCGAGGCTACCGGCGACATGACGTTTTCGCTATTCCAAAACAAGGCAACAAAAAACAAAGCACAGGCGGCTGCGGCGAAATACAAGGCGCGACGGAGGGTAATAACCCTCGCCTGCTTGCGGTAAAGCGAATCCTTTGCTTCAAAAGGTATAACGACCGGGCTGAGTTTCGTCTTCTGCATGGCGCTCCACGAAGAAGCCAATGTGCGATCTGCTTTAATTTCGGAATGAAGCCTGGCGCTTTCTTTGGCATTTAGATCTCCTTCGAGAAGTGCTGCCAAACGCATATCGCCCGTCAATGAAGCGCTCTCTTCCGATTTGTAAAGTGAAGTTTTATTCTCGAAAACAATTGGCTCTGCTGTCCAACGAGCTTTTTGCATGGCCCTAAACTCCTTTTCTAATGATGGGTTCGAAACCAACAAGCTATCGAGTTCGGATTTCTGATCTGAGCTTGCCAATCCTTCCGTAACGAGAAACATGAGTTCGTCGGCGTGTTCGGGAATTTCAGATTTGCGTAGTGAATCTTTTTGCTCAAATAAAAGTGGGGCCTCCGAAAAAATCGGTTCGTTGTTCAAACCATCCACTTCGGTAGCTATATCGGGATTAAGTTCCAAAAACAACAACAACTCGGCCGTCATCTCGTGGCTTAGCGCTCCGTCGAGATAATCGATCACGAATGGTTCGTAGTTATTTCTGGTAATAATCATAGTACGTTTTCTACTTTAACGAGGTAGTTTTTAAGGGTTACACGAGCCCTGTATATGTACACCTTTACTTGCGATTCATTCAGTCCGGTGATTTTTTCAATTTCCTCGTAGCTATATCCTTCATAATCTCGAAGCATGATAACCGACTTCTGCACCGGAGGCAGTTTGTCGAGGGCTTCGTTGAGCACATCGTTCAAGTCGTTGTATTGACGAGATGTCGATGATGTGCCTGTTCGAATTTCATCTGCGGCAAATTCCAGTTGTCTTTTTTCTCTGCGAAACATATCAATCATCGTGTGATATCCTGAAGTGAAAATGTAACTCTTCGCTTTCTCAAATCCTACTTCATCCACCTTGGTCCAAAGTTTCGCAAACGTATCTTGCACTAAATCCTGGGCCTTTTCGCGGTCTTTGGTGTTTTTCACCAAAAAGCGGAACAGTCCATCGGAATAGAGGTCGACACACTCGTTATACTCTTTTACAGTCATCGCAGTAGCGGAAGGTTTTCAGGCATAGGACGCCGGTGGTTCGGTAAAGTTACAGACTATTTATAAAAAAGTTTAGATTGATAATTTTGTGGGAGATGTACCTTTTTTTTACCGCAAAGTGTGGAAGGTTGGGTTTAAGGGACAAAGATTTTGGTGTGACAAAAGCCACCCTTTCCCTTGCTCTTTCCCTTTTTTACCACAGAGGAAGGGAAGGTTTGATTGAAGTTCTCAGAGAATTTGTATTAAGTACAAAGTATTATGAATTAAGATACATTTCGTTTATCTGATCTGATCAATTCCTCATTGAACGATTTTCTACGCGCTGAAAGCGCA
>JBILMS010000037.1:0-34689 GCA_044375415.1 Flavobacteriales bacterium | reverse complement strand
TTGTGGGAATAGTCGAACGAGCCTTTTTGTGCCAACCCGCCTCGCGGGTGGCAGATAATTGAACTAAAGTGAAAGCAATTGCAAAACCCGCTGTGGCGGGTGAAATAAAATGGGGGATGGTCTTCGATAGAAATAATAAACAAATGGTATCGCAAATTGCCCGGTGGGAAATGGAATAAAACATGAATAGAGAGAAGAAAAATTGCTCTACTGGGAAGGGGATCACCAATGAACAGGTCCTGCAAAATCGCTCTGCGAGCCATTTTGCAGGATGACGACGGGTTTGTGCGGGGGGAGAAAAAGGCCGCTGCGCGGCCTGCTATTCGGAGTGGGAACTATTTCTAAAATTATGTCATATCTTCGCTTTACTCGTAACACTCTAGCCTAAATGTCCGACTAACTATTTGTCTGAGAACAACTTTATACTACGCGAAAATCACACTCAATGAAGACACTATACTTACTTATTCTCGTGGGTATGCTCAGTCTTACCTCGAGCTCTTCTATAGGACAGACCATGGACTATCAGTGGTCATTGTCTTTTAGTGATATTGGGGACGAGGAAATTTCACATATTGAAACTGACAATACAGGTGCATCATTTCTTGTCTTCAAAACCAATGAATCTATCACAATAAGCACCGAAGAAGGCGAAGTAATCGTGGATGATATGTCGGCACTATTAAAAGTGTCTGCAAGCGGTGAAATACTTTGGGCGAAACCAATCGACTTCACAATTATTGGAATGCGATGTGACCTTAGTAACAATGACTTGATACTAGTTGGACAATACAATGGAATTGTCGATTTAGATCCAGGTTCCGGGATTTTTATGACAACAACTAGTGCTAGTTTTATGTCGAGGTTGAATTCAGATGGAGAAGCAATCTGGATAAAAATTCTCAATCCAACCACAGATATTCTAAATCCCGCTCCGGAAATAATTGTAGAGAATTTGGTACTCGACCATGAGAACAACATTGTTATATATCTAAAGAGTTATGGGAACTGGGATGCCGATCTAAATGATGGCTCCGAACTTATAGAAATCCCCTTTTCCGATGGAGGAGCTCTGGTAGTGGTTCGCTATACCAGTGAGGGTGCATTTTTAAATGAATACCATACTGTAATGGAAATACTCTCCATCCAAAAAACACAGTTGCAAATAAATGATGCCGGTGAATTTCTTTTGTCAGCTTTAATCTTTGGAGATATAGATTTTAATCAGGAATTGAACGGAGGAGAGTTATTGGTTAATCCCTTTTATTTGTACAATACCTTTATACTTCAATTGAACTCCGACTTAGTGTATGATTGGCACCAACATTTGTACGGTACTGAGCTAACTCCGATTTCCATTCAATCTTATAACTCAAAATGGTATGTATCGTTCTATTTTGATGGTGAAATGGATGTTTCATTTGGGCCAGTCGAAACCTTGATAACGGGTGAAGGAGATATACTATACTCTATAGACCAATCAGGAGCTGAAATTTCACATATCCAGTCTGATCTCAATTTAGAAACCATTTCCTTAAAAGTCGTTGAAAATAATTTGGTAATCATGGGATGGTTATTTGGGGTCATTGATTTGGATCCCTCGGAAGTTTCTGAAATATTCAGCAGCGCTTTTGGAGGAGCAGATGCAATTATGATTTTTCTAGACGAAAATTTAAATTATCTAGCTCATGAAGAAATGATCGGATTGAGTTTTGATCAAGTTGAAGAAATGGAATACACCAATGCGGGAGAAATATATGTTAAGGGAACATATACCAGCGACACCTTTCAAGCACAAGAGGGAGGCACTCTACATCAGGAAGCCCCGATGAGCAATTCCTTTCTCGTTAAATATGACTTCACAACTTTTTTATCTGAAAAAACTAAACACCCTCTTGAAATTTTCCCCAATCCTGCAACAACTGAACTATACATAAAAAATCCTTTTGATAAGCCTATACAATGTAATATCTACTCCTCCACCGGATCCATTCAAGAATCTTTTTTACTGAAAACAAATACCAATACAATATCAGTGGAACATTTGTCTCCAGGGCTTTACATACTCACGATTCCGGAATTGCAGAACTCATCAGGACGCTTTGTAATTCGTTGATTTTTGGCATTTCTGCCACCCGTCTAGTCGGGTGGCATAAGGTGGATGAAACGAAGCTCGAATTGATTTCTGCATGTTTACATTTCTTTTTACTATTTCGTCCGGTCAACCAATCAGTGAGTTTGGGTGAATCGGTGAGACAACGCATCCTTCTTTCCAAAAAAATTGCAGATGATAAAGTCAAGATTCCAATTACAATCACCGAAGAATTTATACCAAATACATCGGCAATGATGCCGGTAAGAACGGCGCCAATAGCGTAACCCAGATCTCGCCACAACCTGAAAATACCCATACTCTTCGCTCGATCTTGGGGATGTGTATTCTCTGCAACGGTAGCCAAAAAAGTAGGATATACCATCGCGGTTCCAAAACCTAAAACGATTGATAGTAGTGTGTAGTGCAAAAAAGTATCCGCAAAAACTAGCATTAGAAGGGCCATGCCTTGCAAAAACATTCCCCAAAACAACATGCTCTTTTTGCAGTAATAATCCGACATCTTTCCTGTGAACAATTGACCTAATCCCCAAACAGCAGGATAAATAGCTGTTATCATTCCGATCTGAGCCAAGGAAAAACCCTTTTGAAATAGCAATATTGGAAACAGACCCCAGACCATGCCGTCGTTGAGATTGTTTACTAATCCTGCTTGAGTAACTGATCCCAAGTTTCTATCAAACAGCGTGGTGTCCCAAAACACATTTTTCAATCTAGGGACAGCACTAGTTGCAGATTCCATAGCCACGTGATGTCCGGTATCGCGAATTAGAAAAATACTCATGAATAATCCCAAACCGAGTAGCGCAAATCCAATGTAAAAGGGATATGGCCTTACGCCATATTCGCCGGCTATATATCCTGTTAGAAATGCTACTGCAGCAACTGCCAGATATCCTGCAAATTCATTTAGTCCCATCGCAAATCCACGTTGCTTCTCGCCTACCAAATCTATTTTCATGACTACAGTGGATGACCATGTGAGACCTTGATTCACTCCCAATAGCACGTTGGCAGCCACTATCCAATTCCAATCATTCGCCATCATCAATATAAATGGTACCGGTATTCCAACGACCCAACCAAGTATCAATAATTTTCTCCTTCCAAAGCGATTGGCTAATGTTCCGGTAAAATAATTGGTAAGAGCTTTGGTAATTCCGAAAACAACAATGAATGATAAAACTGCTGTCTTAGCCGCAATGCCAAATTCTTCCTGGGCTATCTGAGGCAATATACTTCGCTCCAATCCCACCATGCCCCCTACAAATGCATTCACAATTATCAAAAGTGTAAACTGTTTCCAGTTCTCCTTTAAACCGAGTTGTACTTGTTTCATTGAAGTGCCGATTGCATAATCAAATTTCGCTTTTTGGCATTTTCTACCAAAACTTCTCTCATCAAGGAGCAGGCTTTGGCAACTTTGGGCGAAGACAACATGAAGTAAACACACCTACTATCCTTGCGAGATTTAAGAATTCCCTTATCGACCATTATAGATAGTTGCTGAGAAAGAGTAGATTTCAAACCTCCTGTTTCTTCCAAAATATCGCTGAAACACAACTCTCTTTTACCAAGTATTTCAATAATTTCCAGTCGAAGAGGATTTCCCAAGGCCTTGCATATTTCGGCTTGCAATTCAAATATCCGTTTGTCCATATTAGTTCATTAGTTCACAAATATATAAACTAATGAACAATTGACCAGAAAATCATTGTAAACTGATTTTATCCGCAACCGTTCTTTGAAACATGAGAAACTTCGGTTTTCATCTGTTGGCATTCAAATCTTTCTCTCCAACGGGTCTTGCCGAATAAAAAAATACACCTACTTTTACCCTATCCAAAGAAAACCATTGTAACCAATCTCATATCACTATGGCAAAAGAAAAAAGCGTTAAAAAAGAAGCAAAGAAGGAACCTACCAAAAGCTTGAAGGAAAAAAGAGAGGCGAAAAAAGCGAAAAAAGGTAAAAGTGATTGGTAGCTAGTAGCTCAAAAATTCATTCTCAAAACCGGACTCATAAACAATGTGACTCCGGTTTTTTTATTTTGTATTCTCCAAAGGTAGATTTCTACAATCCGCAGAAATGACCCTTTAGCTTGTCGGCTGCTTCATATCCTAAGTCTAAACTAACCACAAAATCGGGACAACCCTGCAAAGGTCTATGCGACATTACATAAGCCAATCCGCGGTTGTAATATGCCTCTGCGTATTGTGCATCTAGTGATATAGCCTCCGAATAGGCCTCTATTGCGTCATTGTATTCTCCGTACAACAAACTTATATTACCCTTGAGATTCCAGTTCGCAGGATTCTCAGGTTCTAGCACTACAAGAGATTCAACATCACTTAACGCCGCATCATAGTCTCCCATCAACTTTAATGTGTATGCGCGATTAAACAGAACCTCGGTGTATTCGCCATTCGCTGCGTTGGCCTTGTCGTAGTCGCTCAATGCCCCTTCTAAATCTCCTAAGTCTTTTTTAATAAGAGCACGCATAAAATAGGCATTCTCCAACGAATGCGATACCTCGATGGCTCTCGTGATATCTTCTTCCGCTAATTTCGTTTCGCCCATCAACCTGTAAACTACTGCCCTGTTGTAATAAGCCACTCCAAAACCGGGATCCAACTTGATCGCCTCCGTGAAATTATCGAGGGCTTCATCATATTCTTCCTGATACATGCTCATGATGCCCATCAGGTCAAACGTAACCGCAGACGAGGAATTGATACTCAAAGCTGAATCAATAGCCTCTTGCGACTTAACGTGTTCTCCGGCTTTCATGTATGTAATCGCCATCTTTTGATATACATTCTCCTTGTGATAATCGTGCTTCAAGAGGGTGTCCATATCCGCCAGTGCTTTATCGTATTCGCCCATCATCAAAAAATCCGTGGCCCTTCGATCGAGGTATTCATCTTTAGTAGGATTGAGTGAAATGGCCTTATTGATGTCCTCCATAGACCCAATGTAATCCATCGCCAAGAGTCTAACGTGTGAACGTTCATCATACAAAAATTCAAGATAGGGATTCAATTTGATGGCAAAATTGTAATCAGCTATCGACTCACGATGCCTTCCCATCTTTTCATATAACCTCGCTCTTTTTAGGTATGCTTCCGTGTAAGTGCCATCGACCTGTATAGCGGTGGTATAAGAAAGAATCGCCTGTTCCCAATTCCCTACTGCCAGAAAATTATCTCCCTCTTGGACATAACGAACAGCAGTCACACGGTTCGATGTCTGTGCATCGGTTGCATGCGGAAAACAAAACAAAAGTGCAAACATCAAAATAGTTGAAGTTCGGAAAATACCGGTAAATAAGCTGTTTGTTTCCATGATTGAATATTTTAGTTGCCTAGGATTCCGGCAGCATACGAAGCTCCCAAAACCGATTTGGCATTTTTTACCTGTATTTCGAGCAGTTGAACACGTGCACCTATATATGTCATCTCGCGCGCATTCACCATAAATAGCGAGCTTTCGCCATTGTTGAACATTTCACGCTCCCCGGCCAACAGTGCACTCACATCCACCGTGGTTCGCGTAAAAAGCGATATCTGATCGCGCGTGGTTGCATATTCATTTAAATACTGCTGCACTTTAAAAACCACTTCTGCCTCCTTCATGTTCAAACCGAATTCAGCTTCGTTGATTTTAACATCAGTCATCTTCAAATAACCTCTTTCCTTCCGCAAAAGAATCGGCATACTGAACCCCACACCCCACTTGTAATTCTCGGGAGAATATCCTGCCAGTGGATCAGATCCAACCGCTTCGGTGATCGGTTTGTATTGAAGATCCAATACCGGTTTCAACTGCTCCGCTCTCCATCTGCGATCAATTTTATACTGATCAATTGTGTATTCGTATAAATTCAATGCGGGATGTCTGTTCACCACACTATCCATCAACGAAAGTTCGGTTGGAAGAATGGCTACGGGATATTTGTCTGACGTGGGAGGCAAGACCCTTTCTTCCATTTCAAGGGGAACAATACCATCCACCCACAGGTGCACCGATAATCGCGCCCGAGCATTGGCCAGCTCCAACTGAGCCTGCTGCAGATAAAATTGCCGAGTCTGCACCTGAATGCCTGCTTCCAGAGTATCGATATAAGGACGATCTCCCAAAGCAGCCGTAGACTTCACTGCTTCGAATCTGAATTGGGCCAAATCCAAAGCTTCTTGATATATCAACAATGCATTGTACGCCTTAAACCATTCATACCAAGACTGTCCGGCTTCATAGACCAGCTCGTTCAGCATGAGTTTTCTTTCTTCCACTGTCGCGCGTTCCATCAACCGAGCTTTTCTTAAAACAGCTCGACGCTCATCGATAAACAAACCTTGTCCTAGAGGTAAGGAAACACCGGCATACAACAGACCTCCTCCGGGTGTTCCATTTTCGGGATCGAGGAAAACACCTTCGTTTTGTTCGTACCCACTGTTCAATTCTACACCAAACCACGTAGGAATCTTCAAGCCACCGTCGAGATGAGAATAATACTGCTTCTCTTCAAAATACTTCTGGTCCAGATCCATCCAAAGTTTTGGGTCAAAAGAACCTCGCGCGGTTTGAACTATAGCCTCCCCGCGAACAGTTTGCAGGTCCGACTGCTTGGCCATGGGATGATTTTTCTTTACCCAGTCCACAAACGCTTCGAGGGTAAGAACATCTTCCGTAGAAAATTGAGCTCGTCCAACAGCAGGTGATAAAGTACATATCATTGATACAACAACGAACCGTATCCACATAAGTATGTATGATGCAGATCTCGTCATTTCTTCTCCTCCTTTGTTGAGCCATTATTGGTTTTGTAATAATCCGGTGGGAAACCGTTGATTTGTCGCCACATTTCGTAGTAAACCGGAACGTCCTTCAACAATGACATTGCGTAAGCGCCTCCACCAATTCTCAAACTTTCGGGCCAAGGTGGGTCATTCGGATCGGGAACTACCAATACTCTGAACTCGCCAATCTCATTGTTGTAATTATCAATGGCGAAAACGGTACCACCGAAGGTTCCGAAACTACTTTGAGGCCATCCGGAAAATACGATCGCAGGCCATCCATCAAATTGAATACGCACATGCTGACCACGCTCCATCAGTGGAAGATCCACCGGACGCACATACATTTCGATAGCCAGGTCGTAATTAGCCGGCATGATCGTTACAATCTGTTCACCCTCCTTCAATGTCTCACCGATACCTGCACGAATCGCACGTGTGATAAATCCGTCTTGCGGGGCAGTGATGTAGTAATAACCGGAGCGAACCGAATAGTTCATTCGTTGATTTTGCATTTTGGTAACGACAGCCTCTGCATCGTACATCGAGGACATAGCTGTGTACTTCTCAGATTCTGCTTTCGAAATTTTATCCCGGTATTCAGTTTCAATGGAGGAAATTTCAACGCGTGCATTTATCCACTCATTCTGACTGGATATCCACTTGTTCTCCGAAGAAATTTTCTTAGCCTCAGCTTCCTGAAGTTTCATTCTGCGTCCCTCGAGTTCAGTCAAGGATTTTAAACCATCCTTGTACATTTTTTCCATTCGATCCAACTGCTCTTTTGCAATGGCGTATCCCTGTTCAGCAGCCTGAAGATTTATACTGTCACTTTGAACAGCCAGATCAGCTTGTCTTAATTTGTTTTTAGCTTGTTGAAGTTTTAAAACTCGAGTATCTGACATCGCATCTATCTGCGCATCCAAAGCTCTGACCTTATCCATATAAGACGAAACAGATAACTCTTTTGACACCAATTGTTCGTCCGTTCTTTCAAGTAGTTGAGGGTCGAAGAACTCGTCCTTTATTTCGGAGATAAACAAAATTGTATCTCCGGCTTTTACGATATCTCCCTCTTGAACGAACCACTTTTCAATTCGCCCTGCAATGATCGAGTTGATCGTTTGCGGACGCTGCTGGGGTTTTAGTGTTGTCACCTTTCCACGTGCCCGCACGTTTTGGGTCCATGGTACAAACATGAAGATAAATAAAATGATAAAAAATGAGAGTACCAAACGCTGAAGGTAGACTCCGGTGCGGCGACCATTGACGCGAACAAGTGTCGAGTAACCCTTTTCGTTTACCCTTCCTTGAATTGTATTTTGAGAAATGTTTAACATGTTTTTTTCTTCTTACTTTTCAAACACTCCATTGATTTTTCCATTTTCCATATTTATGACGCGATCTGCAAGCCCCAGAAAATATGGATCACTCGAAATAGCTACCATTGTCCATGGCTGAGATGGGTCGCATAAAAAGTCCATGATTCTGTGACGTTCATTTATCTCAATTTGGTTCATCGTATTTTCAAGAAGAAGCAAACGAGGTGATGCGGCAATACTTCTTGCAATCAGAATTTTTTGAACGACACTTCGCGGTAGTTTTCTTCCTTCCGGATCTAAGACTGTATTGTATCCGTTTGGCAAATGACGGATGAACTCTGTTAAACCTAAGGAGTCGGCAACCGATTTTACTCTATTAAAATCGATGTAATCTCTTGCAGTAGAAATATTTTCCACCAGTGTACCTTTGAAAATCTGCTCCTGAGAAAGTGTGTCTCCAACAATCGCCCTGAAAGAATCAAGGTTTATATTACCTAATGGTAAATCGTTGTAAGAAACGACCCCGTGCTGCGGCTCATAAAGACCTCCGAGTATTTGAAGTAAGGTTGATTTACCCGACCCATTTTCTCCCGTCAAACATATCTTTTGTCTCGGTCTAATGGTCAGACATAAATCATCTAGTGTTTTCTCTGTAGAACCCGGATAAGAGAAGGTAACATGCTCCATCTGCACTTGCATGCCTTCTTTCAATTCTTCACTATTAATATTTTCACCTCCTGTGCGCTCAAGCGGAAGGTCGGTTACCTGACCAATTTTTTCTAGCGAGGTTAGAATGTCGTATACAGATTCTAAACTTAGAATCAATTTTTCGACAGAAGTCATGATGAGCAGGATGATGATCTCTGCTGCAACAAATTGCCCGATATTCATTTGCTGATTCATCACCAAAATACCACCAATCAATAGAAGTCCAGTGGCGACAAGCACTTTAAAGACAATAAGTAAACTAAATTGTCCAACAAGTACTTTAAAGTGACTTTCACGTGCACCGAGATATGACTTCACATAACCATCTGTTTTCTCAAGAGGTAAATTGCTACTTCCGGCTAGTTTGAAACTTATATTCGTTCGTGCAATTTCTTGCAGCCAATGTGCAACTTGGTATTTGTATTTCGATTCCTCAAGGCTTGTGCTCAATCCGCGTCGGCCCGAGAACCGAAAGATTGCATAAACAATGGCCACCAGAACGAGGGAGAAGATAATGAAAAATGGATGATAGAGGCACAATAGAACCAGTCCGAAAATCACCTGAAGAGCAGCGGAAGAAAAATCGATGAGAATTTTCGATAAGCCTTTTTGCACTGAGATAATATCGAAAAAACGGTTCATTAGTTCCGGTGCGTAATGCTTGTAAAGGGCTTCCAATCGAATACGTGGGATGCGATAGGCAAATTCGAAAGCGGCACGTGTAAATATTTTCTGTTGCAAATTTTCAGTGATTCGCATTTGCATAATCTGCAGTAGTCCGGAAAAAACTAATCCTAAGATTACGATGATCACCAGAACAATCCATGAAGAATTGACTTGTCCACCTTGAATGAGATTTATGATTGCCTGTATACCCAACGGCAGCGACAAATTCACCAATCCCGCAAAAATGGAATAGGTGTAAACTTGTGTAATATCCTTTTTATCCGGCTTTAATAAGCGCCAGAATCTTTTTGACGGAGTGAGTATTTCGTATTGTGACATTATTTTTTAGTAGCTATCGTTTTAAATACCAAATCTGTAAAAAAATTCGAAACGGCATCTTCCCCCTTAACAAAATCTGTAAGAGAAGGCAAGTGCACAGCAAAAAACCGCTGGTGATGAATTCCTTCAATAACCGATGACATAAGCATGTGCGGGTACTTATACCGAGGATTTATTTCTAAAATGATCATGCTCAAACGGCCTACAAACCTCTTGTAAGCAATGTAAGCCCCCAATTTGTTTTCGGAATCTACTTCTTTAGTCAAATACGATTTGGAAGATTCATCCACGAGTATTTTCTGAAGGATGTCTATTTTAATATGAGGAAAATTTCCCTCGGAATCTGTAAAACGCTTTGTCGTGAGGAGCATTAAAGCCCGTTCAAGCTTCTCCTTGGGCGATTTTACGTTCGCAATAGCAAACACGAGGTTGTATTCCATCCAGGCCCAATACCAGGAAGTCAGATATAATAGTAGCTTGTTCTTATTTTCAAAATATCTGTATATGGAAGC
This sequence comes from Flavobacteriales bacterium, assembly GCA_044375415.1. GTDB lineage: Bacteria > Bacteroidota > Bacteroidia > Flavobacteriales_D > Sanyastnellaceae > JAWXBG01. The sequence continues at coordinate 24,230 of JBILMS010000037.1, read as the reverse complement.
TTCCGGGGATTGTATTGCGATACCCAACTTTCGAAAAGTAAATGAATCGAATCCGACTTCATAAATCATATCGATACTCCCGCTGATTATCTTTTTTCCCAATTCACTCGTTTCGGGGTCCTTCAAAAATATCTTCGGTCCAACCTGAATCTGAACACTTGATAGTATATTTTCCATAATGGTATATTTACCGTGCAAATATAATAGTATTACTATCTTCTTTGCGTGTACTATTAATGTTTTTTAACCTATTCCTATATAGTTACTTTATAATCAGTGACTTACCTCGATGTTAAAAATCTTGAACATAGAGAAGAGAGAATATCAGAGAGCAGACTATTTTTGCTGCGAATACTCACACCATGCAAGAAACATCTCTTACAGAACAATACTTACCGATTGTAGCTATGGCCTTGATAGCGCTAGGCTTTGTAGTTACAACGATGCTTGCTTCGCATTGGCTCGGACCGAAGCGAAAAAATAAAACCAAAAATGACACATTTGAGTGTGGTGTAGAAGTGCAAGGGAATGCCCGCACTCCATTCTCGATTAAATATTTCCTCGTTGCTATCTTATTCGTTTTGTTCGATGTGGAGGTTATCTTTATGTATCCTTGGGCAGTGAATTTCCGCGAACTGGGAGTGTTCGGACTTTGGGAGATGTTTACCTTCATGGGCTTAATGATCGTGGGTCTGGTGTACATCGTTAAGAAAGGTGCTCTAAAGTGGGAGTGATTCAAAGTCGGCAGTTGGCAGTTGGCAGACAGAGTTCGTCAATTGAAGCGTAATCTTCCCTTGCCGTTTCCCTTTCCCAACGAATCGTTTCGCTAGATAAAGAAATCTAGTATTCCTCCCTTCCCTTTCTTTTACCGCAAAGATTTCAAAGTCAAAAGCCAAGGACACAAAAAATTCTTTTGGATTGTATTCAGGAAGAATATTATCTGAGATTTGCGCTAATGCGGCGCTCTTATAGGTAAATCAAGCCTTTCATGCTGAATTGAGCAATGTATCACATCACCTCTTTGCATAGCGAACAAACCTTTTAAAAATGGGTTTAAAATTCTGAGGAAAACTGTTTCCCATCTAGTATTCAAACCCTATTTTTGCCGTGATGACAACACAAATTGATATCAAGCCGGAACACCAGCCGGCCGGATTCGAAGGACAAGGTTTCTTCGCCACCAAACTCGATGAAATGGTGGGACTTGCGCGTGCGAACTCGCTGTGGCCATTGCCTTTTGCGACTTCCTGCTGCGGAATTGAGTTCATGGCTACCATGGCCTCCACTTACGATCTCTCCCGTTTCGGAATGGAACGTCTAAGCTTCTCTCCCCGACAAGCCGACTTATTGATGGTGATGGGAACGATTTCCAAAAAGATGGCTCCGATACTCCGTCAGGTTTATGAGCAAATGGCCGAACCAAAATGGGTTCTGAGCATGGGTGCTTGTGCCAGCAGCGGCGGGATCTTCGATACCTATTCTGTTTTGCAAGGAATAGATCGTATCATTCCGGTTGACGTTTACATACCTGGCTGTCCACCACGTCCGGAGCAGGTTTTGGATGGGGTAATGAAAATCCAGGAACTCGCCAGAAGTGAAGGTAGAAACAGAAGATACTCTCCTGAATATAAGGCTATGTTGGCCAAATACGGTCTCGAATAATACTATGCATCAACCACAACATCCACAGGCCGCACAGGCGACCATCGATCTGCATGATAAGATCGCTCAACTACTTACTTCGAATTTCGGTGATGCCATAATCAGCTCACATATCGACTACGATTTTCCGGTTTTTATCGTTGCCAAATCGAAAATTCATGACGTTCTCGGTTTTCTGAAGACGAATTCGGAATCGAGTTTTACCTTCCTTACTACCATGTGTGGAATTCACTTTCCCGAACAAAAAGATCAGGAATTTGCAGTGATGTACCAACTCCACAACATGGAGAAAAATCTGCGCATTCGCTTAAAAACCTTCATGAGTGAGAAAGACGTGACCTTGCCGACCGTAACCGATCTATGGCTCACGGCGAATTGGATGGAGCGTGAAGCCTACGACTTCTATGGATTCAAGTTTACCGGTCACCCGGATTTACGCCGAATCCTCAATATGGATGAAATGAATTATCACCCTCTTAGAAAAGAATATGGATTGGAAGATGCGGGAAGAGATGATAAGGATGATAGGTATTTTGGGAGGTAATTATGAATTATAAATGATGAATTATGAATGGGTTTACGTTGGGGTAGAACATCGGTCCCCGAGCGAAGCCGAGGGGGGAAATGCAAAATGCAAAATGCAAAATGCAAAATGTAAAATGAGGTTCATACGCAGTACAGAAAGGTGCAAGTATGAATTTGGGGCTTGAAATGTGGTGGTTTGCAAATACGATTAGGAATTCAAAACGGAGAGATCCGAAGAGAAAATAGATAAGATGAAAGACAACAATATTGCGGAAGTAGATATTAAAAAGGACTACAGTACGCTGAACTTAGGACCTACGCACCCCGCTACACACGGGATTTTTCAGAACATCCTCACTATGGATGGCGAAATCATCGTGGATTCGGTTCCAACTATTGGCTACATACATAGGGCATTTGAAAAACTTGCCGAACGTAGACCATATAATCAAATTACTCCTATCACCGATCGTCTGAACTACTGCTCCTCGCCTATCAACAACATGGGTTGGCATATGACAGTAGAAAAACTAATCGGTTGTGATGTTCCAAAACGTGCCCAGTACATGCGCGTGATTATAATGGAACTTTCGCGCATCGCCGACCACATTGTTTGTGACACCGTAATAGCAGTTGATACCGGAGCTATGACCGGATTCCTTTACCTCTTCCAATGGAGAGAAAAAATCTATGAAATTTTTGAAGAAATATGCGGTGCTCGTCTAACCACGAACATCGGTCGTATTGGAGGCATGGAGCGCGACTTCAATGAAGTGGCTTGGAATAAACTCAAAGCTTTCTTAAAAGATTTTCCGGCCGCACTTCATGAATTTGACAGATTGGTAACACGCAATCGCATCTTTATGGATCGCACGGTAAACTGTGGACCTATAAGCGCCGAACGTGCACTCGCGTACGGATTTACCGGACCAAATCTTCGCGCAGCAGGCATTGATTATGATGTGCGTGTTATGAATCCTTATAGCTCATATCAAGATTTTGAATTTGATATTCCGGTAGGAACCAACGGAGATACGTTTGATCGATATATGGTTCGCATGGAAGAGATGTGGCAAAGTCTTCGCATCATCGAACAAGCCATTGCCAAAATGCCCGAAGGTGCTTTCCATGCCGATGTTCCTGAATTCTATCTTCCTCCGAAAGAAGATGTATACAGCAAGATGGAAGCACTCATCTATCACTTTAAAATTGTAATGGGTGAAACGGACGTTCCTAAAGGCGAAGTCTATCATTGTGTGGAAGGCGGAAACGGTGAATTAGGTTTTTACCTCATAAGCGATGGCGGCCGCACACCTTATCGCCTGCACTTCCGGAGACCATGTTATATTTATTACCAAGCCTATCATGAAATGATAAAAGGAGGAATGCTGAGCGATGCGATTTTGACAATGAGCAGCATGAACGTGATTGCGGGGGAATTGGACGCTTAGGCGGGCCCGCACGGCAGTGCGGCCCAACGGCAGGCGCAGCGCGACAGAAAAGCAGCAGTAAGGCCTCAATATTTTGTACGCGATACGGCCGCACGGCAGTGCGGCCCAACGAAAGAAGATAATACCAATGAACAATAAACTTCACTTCTCCGAGGAGACATTACAGACAGCGAAAAAGTTAATCGCTCGTTATCCCGAGGGAAAACATAAAAGTGCTTTGATACCCTTGTTGCATCTTGCACAAGCTGAATTCGACGGATGGTTGAGCCCCGAGGCTATGGACTGTGTGTCGGAACTCTTAGGTATACAGCCCATTGAAGCGTACGAAGTAGCATCGTTTTATTCGATGTTCAATTTGAAACCTGTTGGAAAATGTGTGATCGAAGTATGTCGCACAAGTTCTTGTTGGTTGTTGGGTGCCGAAGATGTAATTCGCCACATCGAAAAAAAACTTAGTATTCATGCCGGTGAAACAACCAAAGACGGAATGTTTACCCTCAAGACTGTAGAATGTTTAGGTTCTTGCGGAACTGCCCCTATGTTGCAATGTGGTGGCGATTACTACGAAAATCTCACATTACAAAAAGTAGATATGCTTTTAGATAAAATGAAAGCTGAAGACAAACGTCGTGTCTACACTAAAGATGACATGATCAATATCTAATTATAGTTTTCTAAAAGACGATTTGCACTAGCTAAGAAAGAAACCATGAGTAAAAAAGTATTACTGAAGCACGATCATGTTCCCGGAATAAACACATTAAAGGTGTACCGCGAAAATGGTGGATATCGCTCCACGGAAAAGGCGCTGAAAACAATGACTCCTGATCAAGTTCTGGAAGAAGTAAAAACTTCGGGATTGCGCGGACGTGGCGGTGCAGGATTTCCAACCGGTTTAAAATGGAGCTTTTTGGCTAAACCGGAAGGTGTTGAGAGGTACCTCGTTTGCAATGCCGATGAGTCGGAACCCGGTACTTTCAAAGATCGCTATTTAATGGAACGTATTCCTCACTTATTGATTGAGGGAATGATCACATCGAGTTATGCTCTCGGTGCAAAAACCTCATACATATATATAAGAGGTGAGTACTTTTATATTGCTCGTATTCTAGAACAAGCTATTGGTGAAGCTTACGAAGCGGGTCTGCTTGGAAAAAATATTTTTAATTCAGGTTTCGATCACGATTGCCATGTGCAAGTCGGTGCAGGAGCATATATCTGTGGAGAAGAAACGGCATTACTCGAATCGCTTGAGGGCAAAAGAGGTAATCCACGTATTAAACCGCCCTTTCCTGCAATCGCCGGTTTGTATGGTTGTCCGACAGTAGTCAACAACGTTGAAACTATTGCGGCGGTTGTTCCTATTGTGAATGATGGTGGCGCGGCATATGCTTCAATCGGTATAGGAAAAAGTACCGGTACTAAATTGATTTCCGCATCCGGGCACATAAACAAACCGGGAGTTTATGAAATTGAACTAGGTGTTCCCGTAGAAGAATTTATTTACTCCGATGAATACTGTGGTGGAATTAAGAACGGTAAAAAAATGAAAGCTGTTGTAGCAGGAGGTTCATCTGTTCCGATTCTACCTACTGAGCTTATTCTGAAAACAGCCAACGGCGAACCTCGACTAATGAGCTACGAAAGTCTTGGCGATGGCGGGTTTGCGACAGGTACTATGTTGGGTTCAGGTGGATTTATCGTAATGGATGAAGATACGAGTATCGTGAAAAATCTATGGAACTTCACTCGCTTCTATCACCACGAAAGTTGTGGACAATGCAGTCCTTGTCGTGAAGGAACAGGATGGATGGAACGAATCCTTCATAAGATTCTGGATGGTCATGGTACTATGAACGACATCGAATTACTTTGGGATATTCAAGGAAAAATTGAAGGCAAAACGATTTGCCCGCTGGGTGAAGCAGCTGCATGGCCCGTAGCTAGTGCCATTCGACACTTCAGAAAAGAATTCGAAGAATATGTGCAACGTCCTTCTTCCATCAAAGATGTGAAACATTACTATCGCGTTCACAATACCGTTGAAGTATAAGTCAGCGAATAAGTTTCTTTTGAAGTAAATAGTGTTCGGTGCAATGACGACCGCTGCCAATGAGTTTTTCAACTTGTGAAGCCGGCATCTTTTTTATTCGGGGACCAATTTCCATGGATGAAATAGAGACGGTACGCTGCCAATCGAAATCTGTAAGTTGATTCCTATTCATGTTTTCGATAACCATGATATACAAAGATGTCATGTAATCGGAAAATTTACGGATCGGTATTTCTGCTAAGTCTCGTTGAGTAGTATCCATAGCTATTTGTTCGTCGCTATCAATGCGAAAACCTAGAGTGTTCCAATTTGGTATTCTGTATTCATGACCTAATGAATCGATACGAACTTCATCGAAAATTCCTATTGGAAAATTTCCAAGGAGACCACCATCGACCATAACATCAAATTTGTTGGTAGTATCCGGGTTAACAGGTGCTCCATTTTCATCGATGAAGGCGGCTTCGAAGTAAAGGGGAATCGTCATCGATATGCGCACAGCATCACGCACTCTCATATTTGGATAGGTCTCTTTACCGAATACAACTAGTCTTTGTTTGTTGAGACAAGTACCTGTGACATATAAATCTTTAAATCCTGCTTCTTTCCATTCGATAAACGTCAGATCCGGATTGCCGGTTTTGGCAGTGATCAGTTCCCCTATCCACTCACTTACTTTGTCGCTGTGATACCAACCAAAGTGACGAAACATCCTAGAAATTCCACCTGCAAAAAAAAATGAGCCATCATTTAGATTTTCAAAACGAGTACTTGTTACAATTTTAGAAATCCGGTCGGAAGAATAACCCATTGACAACATCATCGCCGTCAAAGCTCCGGCTGAGGTGCCGGCTAACTTCTCGATATTAGTCAGAAGTCCCTTTTCTTCCAGCACCTCAATAACTCCGGAGTAGGCTATTCCACGGATACCGGCCCCTTCAAATACCAAATTTTTAGGCGTTTGAACTTGGGCAGACATTGAAAATCCCAGTAGAAATAAGTAGGTCCAAAGTAGAATTCTCAACTTGTCATTTTTTTTCAAAAATAAGAAAGAAGGTTGAGGAGGAATATCAGAGCCTTAGAGTAACATAGAACTATCTTTACCCCTTTCTTATTGCAACGAAATGAATAGCATCCTCCGAATATCTCTTATCCTATCTTTTATACTCTTATCACTTCTTTCGGAGGCACAGCTATTTAAACCACTCGCACGAAAAGGACAGATCTACTTTGGTTGGGGATGGAATCGTGCGCACTACTCCAACAGCGACATTCATTTCACCGGCGATAATTATGATTTCACGTTACTTGATGTATCAGCAAATGACCGTCAGAGCGAATTTGATGCGGAGTTGTACTTCAACCCCGGAACTATTACCATACCTCAAACCAATATGCGCTTGGGATACTTTTTAACCGATAAAATTGCTCTTTCCCTTGGCGTGGATCACATGAAATACGTAATGGTAAATTGGGTAGATGTTAACATCGAAGGTACATTGCCTAACAATGCGTACGATGATTTGCTGCACAATGGTGAGATTTATCTTCATCCCAGATTTCTAAAATTCGAACACACAGATGGACTGAATTATATCAATACCGAAGTCGAATATTTTGAAAACTTATATCAAAAACCCAAATTTCAATTTAACACGTTTGTTGGCGCAGGAGTAGGTGCTTTATTCCCTAAAACCAATGTGACATTAATGGGTAATCCTCGTCATGATGCGTTTCACTTAGCCGGCTATGGAGTGGATGTAAAACTCGGCTTTGAGTTGATCTTATTCAAGTATTTTTTCATCAAAGCTGAAATGAAAAAGGGTTTTATCAATATGCCTGACATCATTACGCACGGTGCCGACTTTAATGATCGTGCCGCCCAACATTTCTTTTTCACGGAATGGGATGGAATGTTTGGGGTGAATTACCCCTTATCAAGAAACCAATCTCCACAAAATCCGATGGGAGAGTAAACACACAACTTCAAATTTTGACTTGACCGGAGTATTTATTCTATCCGCCGATTATTAATGTGCTGATGGGATAATCACTGTTGTCCGGTAAAACATATCGATCACACCCCTCGGCTTCGCTCGGGGACCGTTGAATTTGTTTGACAGGGGGGGAGAAAAGGGGGCCGCTTCGCGGCCCCCTTTTCTCCCCCCCTTCATTTATTAGATTGTCGGTACCCGAGCGCAGCCGTGTAACTGAGCTTGTCGATGGTGGGTGCATCTCCTTTAACGAAACGTTGAAATGCACTTGACGTTCAAAGCGTTTCGCTTGAAGATTTACTTTTAGATATTCAGCAAAATGAAAGAGCATATTTGGCATTTCAGTTTTTACCGGACCACAGTAATTGGCTAATTGATCCAGGTCAATCCTCTTTCTTGATGCACGTCAATGAGCGGGACAGCACGGTAGTTGAACCTTTGCACAAATAAATTTAAATACGAAAAAAATGGCAAGTGTAAAATGGAACCTCGACCCTACTCACAGCGAATTGGGTTTTAAAGTTCGTCACCTTATGATTACCAATGTTAGCGGTTCTTTTGGAAATTTCAGTGCTGATGTTGAAACCGAAGAAGAAGATTTCGCAACTGCAAAAGTGAACTTCAGTGCAGATGTGGCAACTGTAAACACAGGAAATGAACAGCGCGATGGTCACTTGAAATCAGCCGATTTCTTTGATGCTGAAAATCATCCTAAATTGACTTTCGAAAGCACCAAAATGGAAAAGGTTTCCGGAAACGATTACAAACTTCACGGCAATCTTTCGATTCGCGGGACTGTAAAACCAGCTACCTTCGATGTGGAATTTGGTGGTATCGGAAAAGACCCATGGGGAAATACCAAAGCCGGATTTAGCCTGAATGGCAAAATCAATAGAAATGACTGGGGTCTTACCTGGAATGCTCCGATCGAAGCCGGTGGAGTGCTCGTGAGTGAAGACGTGAAAATTCATGCTGAAGTACAATTCGCGAAGTAAGCGATTCATCATATCAATTGAAAAGGCCGGGATTATCCGGCCTTTTTTGATACCTGAAAATCAATCCCTAACTCAGGTAATCATTAGATCAAAAGTCTTTACTATGATTTTCTCCAAAAAATTGAATTAAGAAAGGTTTTATACGACTTTTGCGACACCTAAGAATTGGACAAAAGAATTTATTGCGCGATATGGCCAAAATCACCATAGATGGCATAACAGCCGAAGTACCTGATGGAACCACCATACTGAATGCAGCCCGCATGATCGGTGGTGAAATAGTTCCACCTGCCATGTGTTATTACTCCAAGCTAAAAACCAGTGGAGGATACTGTCGCACGTGCATTGTAAAAGTTACCAAAGGCAGCGAAAAGGACCCACGTCCGATGCCAAAACCGGTGGCTTCTTGCAGAACCACAGTAATGGACGGCATGGAAGTTCAAAATATCACTTCTCCGGATTTGCTCGAAGCCCGCGCCGGAGTAGTGGAATTCTTATTGATGAACCACCCCCTTGATTGTCCGGTGTGCGATCAGGCAGGTGAATGTCATCTTCAGGATTTGGGATACGACAACGGAAAAGCCGGAACTCGCTACGAATTCCCGCGTCGTGAATTTGAGCGTATCGACATAGGTGATAAAGTGCAATTGCACATGAACCGCTGCATCCTTTGCTACCGCTGTGTAAAAGTAGCGGATCAACTCACCGATGATCGTGTACATGGCGTTATCAATCGCGGCGAAGTGGCCGAGATCTCTACGTATATTCAAAATTCTATCGACAATGAAATGTCGGGGAATGTGATCGATGTTTGTCCTGTGGGAGCTTTAACAGACAAGACATTCCGCTTTAAAAGTCGCGTATGGTATACCAAACCGGTAGATGCGCACCGCGATTGTCCAACCTGTGCCGGCAAAGTAAGATTATGGTACAAGGGAGAAGAAGTTCTTCGGGTTACGGGTCGTAAAGACCAATATGGCGAAGTAGAAGATTGGATCTGCAATACCTGTCGTTTTGATAAAAAAGAGACGAAAGATTGGGTAATTGAAGGACCTTCTAATATTGATCGTCATTCAGTTATTTCTGCCAATCATTACCAAACTGTGCAAGCCCTGAAAGCCACTACCGAACGCCAACTAAAGGCCCTTCCACATGGTCAGAAAGTAGGATTAGGTCATGGCGCTTTGGACCCAAATAACAAATAATCCAAGCGTCCTTTTCCGACTTGATTAGTAATGTCGTTACTGTTAAATACACGCCCTTTAGGTGTATTTGTCGTTACTTTGTATTATAAACTGAAAAAGCGTGAAAAATATTCTCTACTTCATTTGTCTGTGTTTTTCCATTTCTTCTTATTCACAAATAACCGAAGGCTGTACCGATCCACTTGCATGCAATTACAATTCTTCGGCAAATCAGGAGAATGGTTCTTGTGAATTTGCTCAAGAGTATTACACATGTGAGGGTATTTGTTTGAATGACTTAGATGGCGATGCCGTTTGCGATCAACTGGAAATTCCCGGATGTACAGACCCATTGGCTTGCAACTACTCGGAAGATGCAACCGATGAAAACGGCAGTTGCACTTACCCTGAAACCTACTACGATTGCGACGGTAATTGCATTCAAGATGCCGATGATGATGGCATCTGCGACCAACAGGAAATACCCGGATGCACTGATCTCGCAGCATGCAACTTTAATGCAGAAGCTACGGATAATGACAATTCTTGTATCTACCCTATAGAATACTACAACTGCGATGGAATGTGCCTTTCGGACATTGATATAGATGGTGTTTGCGATGAACTTGAAATCGTTGGTTGCCAGGACGAAACCGCATGCAATTATAATTTCCTTGCCACAGACCCCGGCAACTGCGATTATGTTGACGTGTTCGCCATTACCGGCTCAAATTTGATCGGCGCTTTGGAAGAACCGTATAGCTTTTCTTATACTTCCACTCCGGGAAGTACCTATGAATGGTCCACACAACTTAATACGACAATCACCGGACAAGGAACCAACGAAGTCTCGATCTCTTGGCTGGAAGAAGGAAATGATATTTTAAGTGTAGTTGAAACCACCGAAACCGGATGTGTTGGAGATGTTGTAATAATTGAACTTCTGGTGCTTTTTGGATCTACAGATGAATCAGAACATATTCCTTTTGTGATTTACCCGAATCCTGCCTTCGACGAACTAAATCTGGTCTATGAATCAATGACCGGTACTTTTGAGTATCAACTCTTCAATCCAATGGGGCAAGTTGTGAAAAAAGGAACCATCTTTCAAAGCCCAAATCGCATTGATTTGATCGGTCTTAGTACAGGCATTTATCAAGTGGTGCTCATCAATGACCTTAGTCGCTTTTCGAAAACACTGGAAATCAGGTAGTTTATACCGTTTTTTTTTTCGTATATTCCGGTGTTAAGGAGAATTTTAACCTCGAGTTTAGCATCGGAGGATGAAAATTGTTGGTTAGCATGTAAAAAAAAGACTCTTTGGCCTGTTTCAAATAAGCCCTCGAAAGGTACATTTGCCGCTATTATTAGAAACCTGTCATGAGTTTGAGCCCCGAATTGATTTACTCCATTTTTTTGTGTGTCATCATATTCGTCATTTCCCTTGGGGTGGCGGCCTATGCCACTTGGGCAGAACGCAAGGTGTCTGCCATTTTGCAGGACCGTGTAGGCCCTAACAGAGCGGGTATTTTCGGATTATTTCAGCCATTAGCCGATGGGGTGAAAATGTTTATGAAAGAGGAAATGATACCGGACAAAGCGAATAAGTGGTTGTTTATTCTGGGTCCGTGTTTCTTTATGCTTACAGCTTGTATGGTCAGTGTTGTAATACCTTGGGGTGGAAATCTGACCGTTGGAGACACCACTTTCCCACTTCAAATCACCGACATCAATATCGGAATCCTGTACATGTTTGGTGTCGTTTCGATGGGTATCTATGGAATCATGATCGGAGGCTGGGCATCGAATAACAAATACTCTTTGCTCGGAGCCTTGCGTGCATCCTCCCAAATGATCAGCTATGAAATTGCGATGGGTTTGTCGATTATCGCTTTGGTAATGTTGACAGGAACTTTGAGCCTTCGAGAAATTGTAGCTCAACAAGATGCCGGTTTGGCTAATATCGTTTATCAGCCGCTCGGGTTTTTGATCTTTATGATTTGTGCTTTTGCTGAAACCAATCGCGCACCCTTTGACCTCGCCGAATGTGAGTCGGAACTTGTAGGAGGTTATCACACCGAATACTCCTCTATGAAACTCGGGCTTTATTTATTCGCCGAGTACATCAACATGTTTATTTCTTCGGCTGTAATGGTTACTCTCTACTTCGGTGGATACAATTTCCCTTATCAGCATGAACTTGCCGAAGCACTGGGTCTTTCATCCAATGGCTTAACATTACTTCAAACTGCTATTTTCTTCGGAAAAGTTATAGGCTTCATTTTGTTCTTTATGTGGGTTCGTTGGACACTTCCGCGTTTCCGCTACGATCAACTGATGAATCTTGGATGGAAAGTGTTGTTACCTCTGGCTATTGCCAATATTTTCATCACCGGATTGGTGATGTATTTCCTCGGAAAACTAAATGGATAACGTAAAGAAAGAACAGATAAAAACACAATCATGCCATTAACCAATAGAAGCAAAACCGTAACCTTCAGAGAGCTCACTCTCGCCGAACGGCTCTACCTTCCTGCTATTTTCAAGGGTATGATGATTACGTTTTCACACTTGTTTAAACGTACTCCTACTATTCGATATCCCGATACAAAACGCGAATTTGCTCCCGTGTATCGCGGACAACACGTGCTGAAACGCGATGAGGCAGGTGCTGAACGCTGCACTGCTTGCGGACTTTGTGCCGTCGCTTGTCCCGCAGAAGCCATCACCATGGAAAGTGCGGAACGTAAAAAAGGGGAAGAAAATTTGTACCGCGAAGAGAAGTATGCGAAGATCTATGAGATCAATATGCTTCGTTGTATCTTTTGTGGTCTGTGTGAAGAAGCCTGTCCGAAAGAAGCCATTTTCCTCACTGATCGCATTGTTCCATCTTCGTTCACTCGGGGTGAAGAAATATTTGGCAAAGACATATTAGTTGAATCCATCGATCAACGCATAGACGTTTCGAAACGACAAACTGAAGAAGTATTGGAGTTTAAAAACGACAAAAAACATTATCATAACCGCACCTTTCAAGATCCTAAACCTAGAATTGGTCGCGGACACTAACAGACAGATATTTTTATGCTGACACAATATATATTCTGGTTTCTCACATTTGTAGCTGTCTTCAGCGCAGTGGGAATGATTTTCAGCAAAAATCCGGTGTACAGTGTATTATCTCTGATCGTCACCTTTTTTGCCATTGCCGGACATTACTTTTTGTTGAATGCGCCTTTCTTGGGTGCTGTTCACATCATCGTCTATGCCGGAGCCATCATGGTTTTATTTCTTTATGTAATCATGATGTTGAACTTGAACAATCTTCAAGAAACAAGAAAGGGATTTATATCCAAAGCGCTTGCTGTGGTATCTGGTGGAGTGTTGATGCTTGTTCTGGTATCTGCACTTCACAAAGCCGGTATACAAGCAAGTTCAAGAGGCCCGAATCCCGAGCAAGCCGGACTTGTAGAAAATATTGGTACTGTTCTTTTCAAAGAATATTTATTGCCTTTCGAATTGGCATCTATCCTTTTTCTAGCAGCTATGGTTGGTGCTGTTTATCTCTCAAAAAAAAGTAAAGCATAATGGAGCTGATCCCCGGAATAACTATTCATCACTATCTCCTCTTGGCTATTGTGCTTTTTGCACTTGGTACCTTTGGAATCATGTTGCGCCGCAACGCGATCATTATGTTTATGTGTGTTGAGTTGATGCTCAATGCCGTAAATATCGCTCTCGTTGCCTTTTCCAAGATGTGGGGACAAACTGACGGACAAATATTTGTGTTTTTCATCATGGTAGTAGCAGCCGCGGAAGTAGCCGTAGGACTTGCAATACTCATGATGCTTTATAGAAACATGCACACTACAAATACCGATGTACTCGATCGTTTGAAAGGTTGATACATCAATGAAATAAATTTCGATGAATTTCGAAAACTGCAAAGCAATCTAAATTCATCACAAAATAAAATTGGCACTCTGAACAAAACCGACGTATGGAAAAACTTGTATCCCTCGTTCCTCTCTTTCCACTGGTGTCATTCCTATACATTGTTTTTGTAGGAAAAGGATTGTCCAAAACCTTTATCGGAACGCTTGCATCCGGTTCTGTTTTGCTTTCGTTCGTTGTTTCAGTTTTGGTTTTCACTACGCAACTCCATGGCGGAAATGCAGTGATAGTCCCAGTATTTGATTGGATTAAAGCAGGTGACCTCAGCGTAAACATTAGTTTTTTAGTTGACCCCCTCTCTAGCATATATCTCCTTTTTATTACCGGTGTGGGATTTTTAATCCATGTCTACTCCACCGGATACATGCACGATGATGAGGGTTTCAATCGCTTTTTTGCCTACCTGAATCTATTCGTCTTTTTCATGTTAATTCTTGTTTTGGGCGACTCTTACCTAACCATGTTTGTTGGTTGGGAAGGTGTGGGTCTGTGTTCTTTCCTTCTCATCGGTTTCTGGTCGAAGGATATGAAAAACAACGACGCAGCGAAGAAGGCGTTTATAATGAATCGCATCGGCGATCTCGGTTTTATACTTGGAATGTGTTTATTATTTTTTCAAGCCGGATCCTTAAACTTCAACGAACTTTTCATTAATGGTTCGGCCGGATCATTAAGCAATGAAATGACCACGTCGGTTGCCATACTTTTCTTCATTGGTGCAATGGGCAAGAGCGCTCAAATTCCATTGCACACCTGGCTGCCGGATGCGATGGCCGGACCAACACCTGTATCTGCACTTATCCACGCGGCTACCATGGTGACGGCCGGTATTTACATGGTAGCAAGAAGCAGCGATTTATTTGCAGCCAGCGAAACAGCGAGCCAAGTTGTAATTTGGGTAGGTATGTTCACAGCCCTACTCGGAGCAACTATAGCACTCACTCAAAACGATATCAAAAAAGTACTTGCCTACTCTACCGTTTCGCAACTTGGATTTATGTTCATTGCACTTGGATTAGGTGCATATAGTATTGCTGTATTTCACGTGATCACTCACGCCTTCTTCAAGGCCCTACTCTTCTTGGGAAGTGGTTCAGTTATTCACGCTATGGGCGGAGAACAAGACATTCGTAGAATGGGTGGGCTGAAAAAATGGATGCCCATAACGCATACCACTTTTTTGATTGGAACCATTGCCATCGCCGGTATTCCACCGTTAGCAGGTTTCTTCTCGAAAGATCAAATTGTAGCTGTTGCCTTCGAAAATAATATGCTTGTGTTTGTATTGGCAACAGGAGCTTCGGCACTCACGGCTTTTTATATGTTCCGACTTTACTTCCTCACCTTTCACGGAAAATTCAGAGGCACACATGATCAGGAACATCACTTGCATGAATCGCCAAAGTCGATGACCATTCCTTTGGTGGTGCTTGCCATGTTCTCTTGTATTGCCGGTTTCATCGGTTTCCCTCATGCCATCGGACATACCATTCATTTTCCACATTGGCTAGATCACTACTTGAGTACTTCTGTGGTGGAATACAAATCGCACATGGAAATTGGTATGGAAACGATTCTTATAGCAGTCGCCACATTGGTTGCTCTTGCGAGTACTTACTACGCATGGAGCATCTACAAGAAAAAAGGACAACTCGCTTTGGAGGACAATCAAATTGAAAGTTCATTGCACAAAACGATGCTCAACAAATATTGGTTTGATGAAATTTATGAAAGTCTTGTTCGTAAACCATTAGATCGAATGAGTTCGTTTTTTGCACGAGTTGTTGAACCAAAGATGATAGATGGAGTGGTAGAAGGTTCCGGAAGTTTTACGCGCAACCTTGGAAGTCAACTGAGAAAATTACAGAATGGCACTATGTACATATACATTGCCGCCATGGTAATTGGATTAATTGTAATGTTGATTTGGAAAATCTAATGATCATTGAACGCCGATTGAATAGAAAGATATGCTGACACTACTTCTCATTTTACTCCCTGTGTTGATCGGATTGGCTATTGTCATTGCCGGTCCGAGTATGGCAAAAAAGATTGCCTTGGGTGGTACTCTTGCCGGTTTGGCTTTAACAATAACTGCCATCGTGCAGTATCGTTATGGCTTGACGGGTCAATTGAGTTTTTATCAGCCTTGGATGCAGTCGCTAGGTATTCATTTCAACTTTGTATTGGATGGAATCTCATTGGTGTTGATGTTGCTCACATACATCACTGCGCCGCTCATTGTTTTTGTCACGAATGAAAAGGAAATAAAAAATCCACATTTGTTTTACTCGCTCATCATGTTGATGATTGGCGGGATGTCCGGATGTTTCGCGGCAGGAGATGGATTCTTATTTTATCTGTTCTATGAAATTTCTTTGATCCCTATATTTTTTATTGCACACGTTTGGGGACATGCCGAAAACAAAGCTGCCGTTACAATCAAGTTTTTCCTCTATACCTTATTTGGTAGCTTGTTCATGCTTCTTTCCTTGATCTATGTTTATCTGCATACGGCAGAACACAGCTTTGCTTTTGATGCTTTGTATGAGGCCGGCAGAGCTCTTTCGGGACCTGAACAAGGATTGGTATTTGCCGGAATCTTCATCGCCTTTGCGGTGAAAATGCCCATATTTCCTTTTCACACATGGCAACCTTCAACTTATAATATGGCGCCTACGGCAGGCACCATGTTGCTTGCAGCGATCATGTTAAAAATGGCCACCTATGGTCTGATAAGAATGGTACTTCCCATGGTACCGGAAGGATTAAGCGACTACGGAATGTGGGCAGTGGTGCTCAGTGTTATTTCTGTTGTGTATGCCTCATGTATGGCAATTGTTCAGAAAAACTATAAGCTGCTCATTGCATACTCTTCTATTGCACACGTGGGTATCATCAGTGCCGGTGTACTATCGGGTACAGAAGAAGGATTGCAGGGCGGATTGATGGAAATGCTCAGTCATGGTATCCTGGCTGTAGGAATGTTTTTCGTTTACGACATTCTTACGAGTCGCTTGCATACCGACGATATGAAAAGCATGTCGGGTATTCGCGAAGAAAATCCACTGTTTGCCTTTGTGTTTTTCATCTTAGTGATGGGTTCTGTAGCTCTACCCTTTACAAGTGGATTTGTTGGCGAATTTCTCCTATTGCTCGGACTTGCTAAATACAACATGGTACTTACCGGAATAGCCGGACTCTCTGTAATACTCGGTGCAGTTTACATGCTGCGCGCATTTCAACAAATGTTTCTCGGGACACCCAACGCCCTCACCAAGGGATTTGCCCCACTGAGCTCTAAAGAGAAACTTGTGCTTTTTGTAATAGCTGCTTTGGTAATTGCACTCGGAATTTACCCTAAACCCATCACCGAACTTTCTGAAGGTGCTGTAAAAGAATTGTTGAGCAAATGAAAGAACTCCTGATATCATCTCTCGCCGGAATCGTTGTTCTCGTTCTGGATATTGTCAATCTTAGGAAACTGGTTTTCCCATTTCTATTGATTGCATTGGCAGGCCTTGCCGCTTGCTCATTTTTAGATTGGGGGCAAAATGAAAATCCTTTCGGACATGGTATGCTTGTGTTCGACAATTTGGCGTTGGCATTTGCAGGCGTATTATCGCTCACAACTTTCATCTGGCTTGTACTCTTTCAAGAATCTATTCGAACCATTTCCAAAGGTGTTGATCTTCAAGTTTTGGTCATCTTCTCTCTATGTGGTGCGATAATATTAGCCGCATTCCAAAACATGGTAATGCTCTTTTTAGGAATTGAAATTTTGAGTATTCCTCTATATGTCATGGCAGCAAGTCAGCGTGGCAATCTCCTATCCAACGAAGCCGGATTTAAGTACTTTTTTATGGGTGCTTTTGCATCTTCGTTATTGCTTTTTGGAATTGCCCTCGTGTACGGAACTACAGGAACATTTCAGTTGAGCGAAATTGCTGCTTCTTTAGGAGCAATGAATTCATATCCTGCCATTCTCAATGCCGGATTGATATTGATTTTAGCGGGATTTGCTTTTAAAGCAGGTCTTGCACCCTTTCACTTCTGGACACCGGATGTATATCAAGGCTCTCCCACACCCTTCACCGCTTTAATGGCCACTATGGTCAAAGGTGCTGCATTCGTTGCCATGTTCAAGTTTTTCTCCGCTGTTTCCGGAGTAGAAAACTTCTACGATGTAATGATTTGGATTGCTGCCATTACATTGATTGTTTCGAATGTGGTTGCTCTTTGGCAAAACGACGTGAAAAGACTTTTGGCTTACTCTAGTATTTCACATGCCGGTTTTATGTTGGGTGCCATTTTGTTTGCTTCCACATCCAGTCCACATGCTCTTTTATATTACGTAGCAACCTACAGTTTAGCGAGTCTCGCTTCGTTCGCCGTGTTGCAATATGTATCTAATTACACAGATGAAACCGTAACATACGATTCGTTCAAAGGATTAGTTAGACGTAATCCGGTGTTGGCAGGAACCATGACTTTAGCGCTCCTGAGCATGGCCGGTATCCCACCCTTGAGTGGATTCATGGCGAAATATCTCGTAATTACCGGTGTTATTCAAGGCGGAGCTATTTGGCTTGCCGTTATAATGATTCTCATGTCGGTGGTATCTGTTTTCTATTACCTCCGTTTGATTGTATGCATGTTCACACCATTGGAAAATGCAGGAAGAATGGTGATGATGCGCTCACAAACATGGACGCTTGTGATCATCTCTTTTCTAATGATTGTTCTATTTTTCTGTGCAGGATTGCTCAGTTATATGTTCTAATCATAGGAAAAAAAGAATCGCTATTCCCCCTCCCATCACAGCTTTGTGCCAGATACTAGCACCGTGAAACTGTGCTTTGTTTTCGGCGAGGTATGTCTTAAGAATCGTAATCATTTCTAGCAAAACCAATACTGCCGCTGCAATCAGAAACTCTGTAGATATTTTTTCTTTTGAAAAAAGCCACCACGTTCCGGTCACTGTTGCACACAATGCAAGGGTCTGCAATACCACCGAATAAAATTTTGAATTGCCAATTCCCCACACAATGGGCAATGTTTTATAACCCTCAGCACTATCCCCTTCGATGTCTTCAATGTCTTTGATACATTCTCGTGATAAGGTTAGAAGAAAGGCAAATAGGGTGTATGCGTTTATCCAGTTTTCCAGGTATCCATACAAACGTCTTGGATGAAACATGGCATCTGTTTGATCAGACAAATAATGAAGCTCAAATACACCCGTCCACCAGGGAATAATTGCAACGCAAATGGCAACCGATAAATTACCAATAAGTACCTTCTTTTTAAGAATGGGAGAATAAATCCACAACAAAGTGGCCGTAAAAACCGGAATTGCGACAAACCACCAAACGCCGGATTTGAAAGCAAGAAAAATAGATAGAAGGACCGCGACGATATTAAATACCTGATGGACGATGATTGCGACCCTCCTTTTGACCAATTTTCCGACAATAACCTTTTCCGGACGGTTTATTCTGTCGACTTTCTGATCGAAATAATCGTTAATAACATTTCCTCCGGCGGCAAGAAGTACGACTACAAGCACACACAAATAGAATAAAATATCGGGAAAAGCAGGTGAATTCAGCTGTGGCTCTGAGTTCAATGTACTGATTATCAACACCGATCTGATGGCATACATGGTTGCCGCTATGATCAGCAGATTGAGAGGTCTGGTTAACCTAATGAGTGATATGAGTCCGTTCAATAGTTCGTGGTTGAAATCTTTAGCAGCAAATATGCACGTCAGATTTTAAATTAGCGCCCATGAGTTCAGATAAAATGGAAGATATTAGTGTTGAAAGCACAGCAGCTCCGGTTTTAAAGTCGCATATTGTCGTAATTGGGCAACACGACTACATATTAGAAAACGTTGAGAATATCCTGAGCAGAGCGGGATATAGCACCCGGGGATTTCTAGTTTCCGAAGAAGCTGCCGAATATATTCGAATGAATCAAGTCGATCTCATATTCATGGGAGGTGGTGTCAATCCCAATGATCGCATTTCTCTTCGCAAAATGATTGAACAAGATTTCCCTCAAGTGAAATATATCGAACACTTCGGTGGTCCGGCAACGATTCTTCCGGAAATAGAAGAAGCGTTGAAGAAGTAAGTCTCCTCTATTGTATTGATTTTGTAAGCCTCTCCAACTGCGACCTGTTCGCATCCGTATGGCTTTGCGTCCTCCGCGCGCCGAGAATCGGCCTTTGCGGCAAGCAGCGCTTGCTCGCGTTCCAAAAAAATTACTGGTCAATTGAAGATGCCCCTCGACTTCGCTCGGGGACCGCGCACGTGGATCATGTCGATATAGCCTCGACTCCGCTCGGCTTAGACCACATCCAAGGAAATGATAATGTTATTCCATGTAATATGAAGAAGGATACACCCCGTTTTTACCATCTTTGTAAAGAGCATATGTAAATCCCTTTCGATAAGCATAGGCTCCTATTTCGCCAGCTTTGTTGACTGCTAAAAATCCGACCTGAAAATCCTGGAAATTCGGATTCATTTTGGCGATGCGGTGTACCGCCTCTTCACACGCTTTTTGTGGTGTAGCTCCTTGACGCATCAATTCAACTACCAGAAAAGATCCGCAGGCGCGAATAACCACTTCACCTAAACCTGTGGATGTGGCTGCACCAACTTCATTGTCTACATAAAGTCCGGCACCGATAATAGGACTATCTCCCACTCTACCGCGCATCTTGTATGCCAATCCGGATGTAGTGCACGAACCGGCGATATCTCCATTTCGATCCATCGAGAGCAATCCTATGGTATCGTGATTTTCTACGTTAATGATCGGTTTGTAATTGCTCGTCTTCAACCATTCCTGCCATGCCTTCTGAGCTTCCTCACTTTTAAAATCGTTGTGTTCGAAGCCTTCACTGATGGCGAATTGATAGGCTCCTTCACCTACGATTTGAACATGAGGTGTTTTTTCCATAACTCTTCGGGCAACAGATGCCGGATGAAGAATGTTTTCCAAAAACATGACACTTCCCGCATTTCCTTTTGAATCCATGATACATGCATCAAGCGTCGTGTGGCCTTCGCGATCGGGCAATCCACCCAAGCCCACTGATAAATTTCGCAAATCCGCTTCGGTATCATTCACACCTTTTTCAGCCATGTCGAGGGCATTTCCTCCCGACTCCAATGCTTGCCAAGCTGCCTTGTTGGCGCTGATTCCGGCATCCCATGTACTGATGACCAAACCTCCTGTAAATGGCATTAGAACCGGCTTTTCTTCCCTCGCGGGTTCTTGAGCTCGTCCGGTTTTACCCATAAAAAAACCAATGCCCGCGCCCACCAGTCCGGCAATGCCTCCGGTGAGAAAATTTCTTCTTGTTGTCATATCAACGATTTTCTGAATTGGGTGATGCGATCATTTCACGCTTGAGAGTTTCGACCGTGTCTTCCGGTAGATTATTTAAATCGAGGAGCATTAATCCATCGAGCGCATTGTTGAACTTCGGATCGGAATTAAATGCGAGAATACGAGCATTCTGTTGCAAATATTTTTTTAATAAAACCGGCATCGTAAAACTACTTGGCTCAATGTCTGAAATGATTTTATCCATCTTTCGGATATCCGCATCTGTAGCATCGATCAGCGCATCGGTATCTAGATTTTTTACTTTTGGTATAAAAGGTTTTTTAGGATCAACAAAACGAGAAAGCTCGCGATCAAAGTAATGCCTTCGAATAAATTCTATAATTAATTCCTTACTAATTTCTTGATAAGAACTACTGATACTTACCGGACCGATTATATATCTCAGTGTTGGATTCGCAAGCAAATACCACAAGATACCCTTCCACAAAAGGAAAAGAGAAAGGCGATGTTTTTGGTAATCCTGAACAATAAACGACCTACCTAATTCCAACGACTTCGATAAAATCGGATTCATCTGTCGCGACATTCGAAACAGGCTCGTAGTATAAAAACCCTTTTTACCATATCGCGGCATAATCTCAGGTCCGTATCCAATGCGGTATGCACCTGCAATCCGTTTGGCTTCCGAATCCCATAAGATCAAGTGATTGTAGTATAAATCATATTCATCGAGATCGATGTTTTTGCCGGTGCCTTCTCCTACTGCTCTGAACGTTACTTCACGCAAACGTCCTATTTCACGCAAGATGTTCGGTATGTGAGAACTTCCGACCACATAACATTCGAAGTGATCGTAAACCAAGGTTTTGAACGGTTGAATACTTTCGATCTCCGTTCGAATAACTGAATCCGGAACGGCTGCAATAATTTCTTCCGGTTCTTTTGGAAAACGGAACAGATGGAAGTAGTCGCGTTTCACCTCAAAGGTACTTCCGAGAGCGTATGTTTTTGCACGGAGGTATCGACCGTATTGATCGATGCTACCGAACATTTCTGTTTCCTTTGGAGGTATTGGTTTCCCCACTCTCATGCGAATCGACTTTCCTTTTTTCTTCAGCATTTCGGAGGGAAGTGCCAGCGTTCGCAAACTCGGATGTATGAGTCCAAGTAGATGAAACAAATATGAATTTGAACCTTCGAAATAAATCGGAATAATGGGAACACCTGCATTGCGCACTATTTTCAGAGCACTGTTTTGCCACTTTCGATCGGCAATGGTTCGCAGGTCTCCCTGGAATGTACTTACTTCTCCGGCCGGAAAAATCCCGAGAGGTAAACCCGATGCAATGTGCTGCATAGCGTTTTTAAGACCGGTGATATTGCTATACACGCCCTTTGATGCTTCGAATGGGTTAACCGCAATAAAAGAGTCTTTAATAGGCTCTACATTTTGCAGTAAAAAATTCGCCATTACCTTAAAATCCGGGCGTACTCGATGCAGAGCATATAGCAAAGCCATACCGTCGAGGGCCCCAAAGGGGTGATTAGCCACCACGATGAAAGGTCCTGTTTTCGGGACATGTTCGAGCTGACGTTCGTCTATTTCCAGCTCCAATTCGAGGTTTCGGAATAGTTCTCTCACGAAGTCGATTTTCTCGCTTTTGCAGAGTTCTTCGTAGAGTTCGTTTACCTTATCGATGCGCGTAACCCTTGCCAGGAGCGGCACAATAGGATTGTCCTTCGGCAAACGAGTTGCCGCGGCCAGTGCTTCTGCTGAGATGAGTTTTTTCACGAGGGAAAGGTAGAAAAAAATACCAAATTTTAAACGAAAGCCACATTTATAACGGTTAAAATGCACATTCTTAAGCTTCCGCCTTTTACCTCACTCCTTCAACTCCATCACCTCACTTAACAATGGAGGCAACTTCTTGGCATTGATATCATCGGTATAGTGACTCATCACACAGGCCACATACTTGCCTCGCACCTCGGCCACTAAGTAGTAGATGATCAAAATATTGCTGCCACCCATGATCAATTGTGGAATCCGGATTTTGTATTTTGTCTTGACAGCCCTTGCGTCCACTCCTTCGAACTTTACATCAATGGTGTCTTGTTCCATTATCTCACCCATAGCCCTATTGGCCGTGATATCGAATTGAGCATCCATCATTTCCTGAGCGCGATCTACACTCCTAAACTCAGCCCAGTTCATTTGATCCATATACGGACATTGAACATTATGCGTACCCATCCAATTGCATGCAGATCCCAAAGTGATGTAACGATCGGCAAATTTGATGCTGTCCACATACATCGAAGTATAAACCCTTTCCGGAACGGCGTTTCCCAATATGACCATGACAAGAAATTTTTCAAGTTGCAAATCGCGACTGTTTGCTGTTTGAAAACAGATGACCCTTGTAGCATAATCCCCCTCGGGAAACAAATAATAAATCGCCCTTTGCTTTACCTTCTCCGTTCGCTGCTCTTCTTGCATGAAAATCTTTCCGACCGGAAAATCGGGATGTACAATGGCGGTCGTTTCCTTATCTATTGAGTACTTCTTTTTGATTTTTTTAAAACCTTTATCATCGAAAGATGTCTTTTGGATTTGAACAAAGACCGAATAACCTTCTACTTCATAGAATTCTGATTCTTCTTGCCTTATTCCATGCATGTTAGAATATACGGCAACCGGATCGACCTCCTGAGCAGAAACTAGTTGATATATCAACGTAATTATCAAAAAGAAAAAAAGTTTCATAATCCTATTACAATAATTCATCTGTTCAATCCAAATTCCCTATTTATACACCAAATTAATCTCTGCAAGCTCCTTCCCTATTTGTTGAATGCCGCCCAGAATTTTCTGTGTTTGGGCCTCCGAAGGCTTTTTTTGGCCTTGCACATATTGAGAAAGCAAGGTTGGGTTCATTCCAATTTTAAGCGTTTTTCTTTGACCAAATTTCATCCTGACCCCTCGGCTTCGCTCGGGGACCGCGCGGTTCGTTCAGACATATGGAATAGAGGAGGGGGCCGCTTCG
>JBILMS010000036.1:0-35014 GCA_044375415.1 Flavobacteriales bacterium | reverse complement strand
GCGATTAATATTTTCATAAATGGAAAAACCGAAAAAAATGTAGTTTGTTCGTATCAAAGGTTTGCGTAAAGGTAGTTCCAATTGAAAAATGAAAGTGGCTTTGGGGAGTAGAAATTTGAGCTACCTTGGCCCTATATAATTTTCTCATGAAAAAGCTTTCGGTTACTTTATTGGCGGTCCTTGTTCATATCCTGGGTTGGTCACAAACAGAGTGTATTGGCGGTTACGCCGGAATTTATCCTTGTCAGAATGTTGATTTAATGTATTTCATGGAACCAACCGAGTTTGGCAATGGTACGACGAATGAAGTGTGGGGTTGGACAGATCCTCTCGATGGCAAAGAATATGTCCTATTGGGCAAGAGCAATGGTGTAGGTTTCATAGATATTGAAGACCCTACCAACCCTCTCTACTTGGGAACACTTCCGACACACACCAATAATTCTATCTGGAGAACTCTGCGTGTTTACAATAATTATTTGTTTGTCGGAAGCGAAGCAAGTGGACATGGAATGCAGGTGTTTGACCTTACCAGACTGCGCAATGTGATTAATCCGCCGCAGGCTTTCACGGAAGATGCCCACTATGCCGGTTTTGGAAAATGTCACTCACTTGTAATTGACGAGGACAACGGATTCGTTTACGCCTGTGGCACCAATACATTTTCTGGCGGATTGCATGTTGTGAATGTTCAGAATCCATTGGCACCGGTCATTGCCGGCGGTTTTAGCGGCGATGGATACACGCACGAAGCAGTGGTTATGACATACAACGGACCGGATTCTGACTATACGGGAAGTACTATTGTTTTGTGTTTTAATGGCAGTGGCGCTGCGAATTTCACTATAGTAGATGCGACAGATAAAACAGATATTCAATTGGTCTCAACTACACCCTATCCGAATCTAGGATATTGCCATCAGGGTTATATGACTCCCGATGGAAACCATCTTCTTATGAACGACGAATTAGATGAATACAATGGATTGGTAAGTAATACGCGCACATTAATTTGGGACGTTCATAATTTGGATGCTCCGGTATACATGGGAAATCATTTGGCAGCGACAACTTCGGTGGATCATAATCTTTATATCATTGGAAATTTGTGTTATCAGAGCAACTATACCGCAGGATTACGTATTTTGGATGTAACTGATATCGCTGTGACCCAACTCAATGAAGTCGCTTATTTCGATCATTACCCCGCCAATAACAGTCCTGTTTTTGATGGAACCTGGATGAATTATCCATTTTTCGAAAGCGGAATAATTCCCGTTACGGATATCGATTTTGGTTTGTTTTTGCTTAAGCCAAATTTCATCTCAGTGTCATCTGTAGACGCATCTATATGCAGTGCAGATCAGGCAACCTACAACATTCAAATTGCAGACGGTTTTGCGGGGCCGGTCAATTTAAGTGTTACGGGACTTCCTCCTGGAGCCACTTACACTTTAGGAGCCAACAATGTCACAGCTCCCACATCGGTTTCTTTGAACATTCAATTTGCTCTCAATACAAGTGGGACTTATAATTTTAATATAGTCGCTCAGGGTTTGCATAATTCTTATGAGAGATCTGCAAGTGCCCAAGTGGCTCCCGCATCTTTCTATTATCAAGACACCGACTTTGATGGATATGGCAATTCATCGAACGTTGCAGTGGATTGCATTTCTCCGATAGGATACGTTCAGAATTCAACAGATTGTGATGATTCCCGAAACGATGTATATCCCGGTGCGCCCGGTACCCACCAGGGTATAGATAACAATTGTAATTCTGTAATTGATCCCGAGGAGGAAATTATTTGTGCCGATTTTAATGACACAGGAACTGTTTCAACAGCTGATTTGCTAATCCTAGTTTCGGAAATTGGCTGCACAAGTGGATGTACCACAGACTTGTCGGGTGATGGAGCTGTAGGTCTTCAAGACTTGCTTGTGTTCCTGTCTCAATTCGGTTCTGTTTGCCTTTAATTAAAAAGAACCCTTAGGCTTTTTCTTCGCTCTGTTGGAGGAACATGTGATAATACATGCCGCCTTTGGCAAGTAGTTCTTCATGCGTACCCGACTCAGCGATTTTTCCTTGATGGAGAAATAGTATGCGGTCGCAATTTTTTAATGACGAAACTCGGTGACTTATGATAAAGGTAGTCACATCTCTTGTACGTTTTTTGAGCGATTGAAGTATGCGTTCTTCGGTTTCGGTATCCACCGCTGATAGGCAGTCATCGAACACAAGAATCTTAGGATCCCTTGCCAGCGCTCGTGCAATGGCTACACGTTGCTTTTGTCCTCCGGATAAATTTATTCCCCTCTCTCCCAAAAGCGTTTGATATTGATTTGGAAAAGACATGATGCTCTCATGTATATCAGCATCTTTAGCAGCATCAATCATTTTTTCTTTAACCTCACTATCCATCCCGAAAAGAATATTATTTTCGATGGTATCGGAAAAGAGAAATACTTCTTGGGGAACATATCCAATGCTCCGACGATAGTCGAATAGATTCACATCTTTAATAGGCCTTCCATCCACCAACATCTCACCGGAGCTTGGGTCGTACATACGCATCAACAGATTCGATAGAGAACTTTTGCCCGACCCTGTGCGCCCCGTAATTCCAATGCTTTTCCCTGCTTCCACGTTGAAAGATAAGTTTGAAAGCGCAGAATTCCCATGGTCATTGTATCGTAGGCTTACATCCCTAAATTCAATGGATCCATTCACTTCTGTCCTTTTCTCTTGTGAATTTTTTACATCGGGTTGTGATTGCAAAAATTCATTGATTCGCCCTTGACTTGCTTCCGCTTTTTGCACAAGACTCGACACCCAGCCTACACTGGCAAAAGGCCATGTGAGCAGATTAACATAAAAAACAAATTGAAATATGGTTCCAATACTTACTTCACCTGAAATAACTTTTAGACCTCCCATATAAACGCTAAGGATCGTACTTAGTCCGACCAGCAACCAGATCACGGGCATAAACAGGGCATCGGTTTTTACAAGGCGTAGTTGTTTTTTTCGATAATCGCTACTTGCATCATCGAATTGACTTGAAACATCGCCTTCTCTCGAAAAGGCTTTAATAACACGGATACCGCTTATGGTTTCCTGAACCATGGTAGACAAAAGAGACTGCTGTCTTTGTACCTTCTCTGTTCTTCTATTGATAATGGTACTCACATAAAAAATGGAGATCATCATAAATGGAAGAGGTATCATCGTATACAATGTCAGCTCAACATCGGTACGTAGCATCATCACAATACACAGCACAAAAAGCACCAAAAGATTCATCGTGTACATGATGGCAGGACCAAGGTACATTCGAACACGATTCACATCTTCGCTGATGCGATTCATTAAATCACCTGTGCGATTGTTTTTGTAAAATTTCATATCGAGTACCTGGTACTTCGCAAAAATTTCGTTCTTCAAATCATATTCTACATACCTCGACATTACAATAACCGTTTGACGTTGGTAAAACAAAAAGACACCTTTGATGAGATACATCAGCAGATACATAACGGCGAGCAAAGCTCCAATGGCTACGACTCTTTTCTGCCAACTCGCCAAGTCTGCTGCTCCCGTTGTGTCAATCCAAGAAGATGCCCAAGCGACGTATTCAGGTATGCCCGTCTCAACGTAGGTTTGGCCGGATTCGGGTTTGTTTTGTAGGGAAGCTATTAGAAAATCGATACCTTCTTTTACCACTTCAGGTGCTGCAACATTGAAAATATTGCCTAAAACGATAAATGCAAAACCCATAAACAAGCGACCCCGGTATTTCCAGAGATACTTGTTGAGGTGACGCAGTTGTTTCATTAAAATTTAAAGTTCCAGGTTACGCTTGGAAGTATTGGAAAAAGGCTGACTTGGTATGCTTTGATTTGTAAGTTTCCATCATTCAAACTTCCATCAGCACCAAAGTAAATGAAATAGGGATTCCTTCGATTATAGACGTTGTACACGGAAAAGTTCCAACTAGACTCAATTTTTCGTGGGACCTCGATAATTTCCCCGGTGGTTTTGTCTTTTTTCTTTTTTAAAGGTTTAGGATAAAGAGTGGCTGAGAGATCTACCCTGTGATAAGGGGCCATGCGAAAACTATTGCGTGGACCATAACGATCTACCGGTTGTCCCTCCACAAAGTATAATTCTAAGGGTAATGTGATGGCGTTTCCTGTTCCATAGACAAAGACAAATCCAAATTCCCAGCGTTGATTTAATTTGTAATTTCCAACTACGCTGACATCATGTCTTCGATCCCAACGTGTAGGAAATTCCTCTCCACCGTTTACTTCGGCAAAAATGCGGCTCGTTTTACTCCATGTATATCCGACCCATCCATTGAGATTTCCCAATCGCTTTTTGATGAAAAATTCAGCACCATAACTATACCCTCTGCCATATACCAGCAGATTATCTATGTTGTCATTAACGGTTTGTTCCGGCTGAGCACCCTCTTTGTATTCCGTTTGATTGAACATGTCTTTATAATACACTTCAACACTTGTCTCATAAGTGTCGTTTTTAAAATTCCGGAAGTAACCCAGGGAATACTGCATACCTATTTGGGGTTTCGTAAGATCCGTACTCGGTATCCAAACATCGGTAGGTAGAGAAGTGGGGGATAGACTTGTGAGGTGAATGTATTGGTAGTTTCTCATGAATCCACCTTTGATAGATGAGTTTTTATCGATGGAATATCGGAAATTTAAACGTGGCTCGAATCCGGTATAATCAGCTACTTTTTCACCTTTTCCATACGAAATAACGGTTGGTTCAGAGGGTGCTGTAATATCGTCATCATCCTCATTGATGTATCGGTCAAACGGACCCACATGAATGAAATGAGATAAGCGAAGACCTGCATTGATTCGAATTTTCTCCGAGATGTCCCATTCGTCGAGCACATACGCAGCAAATTCATGGCTTCGGATTTTTACTTGTTCACCCAGATCGAATTCAACATCACCGCTTCTTGCAAATACATTGTTAGGCGTAAAAATGTGATGAGTGTATTCGGCACCCCACTTCAGATTATGATTAAAATTCGGATAATAGTTGAATTGCATTTTTGCACCATAATCGCGAATACCTGACTTCAAGCGGAACTCGAATTGTTCTTGTATCGCTTGAAATTCGAATTTGTAATCAGTGAAAGTTGCGATGGTATTCATGAAAAGTTTATCGCTTATGATACGGTTCCAGCGCAGGGTTCCCGTTGCATTTCCCCAAGGGATATTCGTTTCGAAATCGGCATTATTGCTTTTGAAACTAAAAACATCACGACCAAAATATCCGCTCAAAAAAAGTTGATCTCGAGAGGAGATTTTGTAGTTCATTTTTGCATTTAAATCGTAGAAGTAATAACCCGAACCATTAAAATTGCTCTCCGGATTTATTAAAGGTTTGGAAAGTACATCAATGTAGGTTCGCCGGCCACTAATGATCAAACTGGAAGTGTCTTTTTTTATTGGGCCCTCTGCCGTAAAGCGCGAAGCGATAAGCCCAATTCCGCCTTCCCCATGCCATTCCTTATTATTCCCTTCTTTCATGTTTATATCTAAAACAGAGGAAAGTCGACCACCGAAATTCGCAGGAACACCACCTTTGGTCAATTCTAAATTTTTAATAGCGTCGGCATTAAACACCGAGAAAAATCCAAATAGGTGAGAGGCATTATATACCGCTGCATTATCCAGCAAAATTAAATTTTGATCGACCCCGCCACCTCGAACATAGAATCCTGCATTTCCTTCTCCCGAACTCTGAACACCGGGCAAAAGAGTGATTGTTTTTAATATGTCCACTTCACCAAAGAGCACAGGCAATTTCCGAACCTGATCCATTTCCAATCCAATTTTGCCGATTTCTGTGCTTTGAGTATTTTGACTTTTATCTGCTTCAATTATGATTTCTTTGGTTTGAAAGGATTGAGTACTCAGATTAATATTTAACGTTTGGTCTTTGTCCAATAAAATGGTAAAAGTCGAAACCTTATATCCAAGCAAATTTGTTTCGATCGTATAGGTGCCTTCGGGAAGTGTCATGGAATAAAAACCATATACGTTGGTGCCCACACCCTTTTGAATTTCCTTGGCAACCACCACTGCACCTAAAAGATATTCGCCCGTAGCAATATCCTGCACAGTTCCACTGATGGTGTATTTCTGCTGTGCATTCCCTAAAAGACTGATTAGGGTTATAATAATTGCCACAATTCCTTTAAGATGCATTCGGTTTTCAATTGAGGTCGCGAAATTAGCGATGAGAGTTCATTTTGTAATTCTTAATATTTTCCAATCTGGTCTTAAAAACCTGACCTCTATGGTTCGGTTCATTTTTAGTCAACAAGCTAACCTTAACAGATTTTAACCCTCACTTGTTCGAGATGCATTTAGAGCCTACTACTTTCGCAATCCACAGAACAGTTATTTCAAGGTTCCTTAAAGGTTTGCTTACAAGTAATTGAACTGAATCTAACCTCGTCGTGAAGAACCTATTCGGCCTGTTACTTGCTTATGCTCTTTGCTCCGGCACCATTGCTTTGGGGCAAAATGGACGTGTGTTAAATGGTGAACGATGTTCGACTCCTCCCAAATTGAATGGACTCTTAGATGATCAATGTTGGCAGGCCTGTGAGCCCAGTTCCGGATTTACAACTTTTTCTCCTAATCCCGGAAAACCTTCCAAGTTCAAATCTGAGATTCGTTTAGCATATGATGATGAAGCCTTATATGTCGGTTTTATGTGTTTCGACCCTGCTCCCGACAGTATATTGACCCAATTAACGGGAAGAGATTCCGATGGAAACTCGGATTTCTGTGGACTGACACTGTCCTGCTTTAGGGACGGAATCAATGGTTTTACTTTCGCGATAAGCCCTAAAGCAGAGCAATACGATGCCCGAGTTTCCTCCGTAAATGGGGGACATGAAGAGGATATTAGTTGGAATGCGGTTTGGGACTGTAAAACCTCTATTCTCGAAAATGGATGGTGTGCAGAATACAAAATTCCTTTTGCGGCTCTTAGGTTTCCTCAAGCGGCGGATCACGTTTGGAACATCAATTTTTTTAGGGAAGTAAGGCGTGTTCGAGAAAATTCGAATTGGAATCCGGTTGACCCACAAATTCCTAGCTTCTTGGCACAGATGGGGCAACTGAAAGGGCTTTCCGAGATTTCAACTCCATCGAGACTTTTTTTATATCCCTACGCTTCTGCTTATGTCAACCAGCAAGAATTTTATACTGAAGAGGGTGGCGTAGATAGTAGAAAGACGACGAGTTATAATGGAGGCATGGACCTGAAATATGGTTTGAATGATTCGTTCACTCTTGATGCGACACTAATTCCTGATTTCGGTCAAACTGTTTCCGATAACCTGATCTTGAATCTTACGCCTTTTGAAGTTCAGTTTCAGGAAAACCGTCAATTTTTTACTGAAGGAACAGAATTGTATTCCAAGGCAGGATTGTTTTATAGCCGAAGAATTGGAGGTACTCCCATTTATGCTTATGACGTGTACAACGATCTAGACACAAATGAAACTGTGGTTGAAAATCCCATGGTAACACAGTTGATCAACGCGACTAAAGTTTCGGGACGAACAAATAAGGGTCTGGGAATAGGTTTTTTTAATGCCGTTACGGCTCGGGAACATGCAGTAATAGAAAGGACAGACGGTAGCAAAAGGGAAGTACTCACAAGTCCACTTACCAATTACAACGTACTTGTTTTTGATCAGAACTTGAAGAACAATTCCTACATAACACTGGTAAATTCCAATGTTTTGAGAGATGGTTCTTCGTACGACGCCAATGTGTGGGGGAGTCAGTTTCAGATTAGAAACAAAAAAAATTCCTATGCAATTTCCGGTATGGCAGCATACAATAAGAAATACAATTACACTTTAGATGGCAGCGAGGGATACACATCAAATATAGAATTTCAGAAGATATCCGGTAATTATAAATGGACCGCCGGAAGTGCAGTAGAATCCGATACTTACGATATCAATGATTTGGGTTTTCTCTACAACAACAACGAGGTGAATTATTGGACAAGTCAATCTTACAACATCTTTAAACCCTTTGGCCGATTCAATCGAATGTGGAGCAATTTTTCTACTTCGGTCAATTATCTGTATGCTCCATATGCTTTCACCAGCTGGAGCGCCAATGCCGACGTCGGTTTTATGTCAAAGCGATTTTTTGCTTTTGAACTTAGTACGTCTTCAAATTTGGTTGAGGGAACCGATTTTTTTGAACCTCGCGTTCGGGGCAGATACTTCAAAACACCACCTTGGATCAATTTCGGCGGTTGGATCAGCACCGATTACCGCAAAAGACTTGCTCTTGATCTGAGCACTTGGGTAACATCTTTTAAGGATAAGCAGCGCTATGAGTTTAATTGGCGAGTAGCACCTCGATTTAGAGTGAACGATCATTTAATGTTAACGTACGTATATAGTCGTCAGAATCACTTCAACGACATTGGATGGGCTGATTTTGCTGATGAAGAGCGGATGGAGCCTATTTTTGGTACAAGGGATGTTATTTCACATACCAATTTATTAAATGCGACTTACACCTTTAACGCATTTATGTCCACTTCTTTCAGGGCCCGCCATTATTGGGGTTATTCCCGATATTACTCTTTCCATTCATTAGAGGAAAACGGATATTTGGGAAATACACAGTACAGCGGGTTGGATGAAACGGGCAATATGCTGCCAAACCGAAGTTTTAATTCGTTCACCATTGACATGGTATACCGTTGGATTTTCGCACCGGGCAGCGAGCTCAATATTGTGTGGAAAAAGACAATCAATCACGAGGAAGATCAAATCCTATCCGGACTATCTGAAGACATCATCCACACTTTCAGTCTTCCACAGGCGAATAGCGTAAGTATGAAGGTCTTGTACTTTATAGATTACAACAAATTCAAAAGAAGATTGGTTGGGTAAATATATTGAAAATCAAACACCTACAAAGATTGGTCTACTTTTTTTTATTGCCATCGAACCTATAAAGCAACCCTTTGTACTGCTACCGTGTTTACTAGTTGTATATGGATGATATCCGGGAAATCATAGAAGGTTGTGTTCGCGGTGAGAAGAGGTGGCAAGACCGGCTTTACGCGAAGTTTAACTCCTTGCTATACGGAATTTGTCTGCGCTATACGAAGAATAAAATGGAAGCGCAGGATGTTCTCCAGGATGTTTTTGTGAAAGTGTTCAATAATATTCATACTTATCATCACGATGGCAGCTTTGAAGGCTGGTTGAGGAGGATAGCAGTGAATACATCCATTACAAACTATCGGCGTAATTTGAAACACGCATACCAAGATGATGTAGATGATCTGGTGAGGCACAAAGAAGATCCGATTGAATTTGACAATGTGGAATTCACGAAGGAAGAGCTAATGATTTGTATCAACAAACTTCCCAATGGATATCGAACAGTATTTAACCTATACGTTGTAGAAGGTTTTATGCATAAAGAGATTGCCGACATGCTCGAAATTGATGTGAATACGTCAAAATCGCAGTTATCGAGAGCAAAAACACATTTGCAAAAAGAACTTGAAGTTTTGAGTAAAATAAAATTGAAAAAAGATGAGTGAAGAAAGATTTTATAACCAGGTAAGAGAGCAACTCTTCGACTATAGCCCTGAGGTTCCTCAGTCGGTGTATAGTGGAATGCGTCGCAAACTCTGGTGGAGTGATTTCACATCATTTAAAGCTTTCCGCTTTAACATGTGGTATCTTCTAATAATGGTTGGAGGAGCAAGTGCTGCAGTAATATACAGCTCTAAAGAGAATACTGATTCCATAGCAACGAAAGCCGGTACTTTTGAAAGTCGTTCGTGGGAACCAACGTTGGCAAATGCTACTGCCGGCGGTGAGAGCGCTACAACTGCTTGTTGCGCGTCCCATGAACAAACCGGAACATGTGGATCAGAAAAACGAAATCGCCCACGTTCAAATGCGGCTGATAGAATTTTGACGAGCGCAACCGATACGGGAACTCCGGATTGTATAATGCCGGAGATGGATAATCCGGAAGTGGACATCCCGTTTGCTGGATTACCTGCTACGGTGATTCCTGAAATTGACAAATCAGCTGAAATGAATCCGCAGCCACAAGTTCCTGTGAATTCGGTAAAAGCACCCACCAAGCCTTTGACTGTGCCACAGTATTATGACAACAAAGAAGGTAGCCGTAAAAAAAAGTAATAACAAGGATTCGGTAGGGTCATGCCCCCTACCTTAGCCGGACCATTTCATAGGTATGTTCCGGAATTCAGGTATGAAACCAAAAATCAAGAGCAACGCATCTATGATGTTGTTGCTCTTGTTGCTTTCCAAAGTTTCATTTGGAATAGAACTCCCATCGGACACTATTATCATCGATGGAGAAAGAATATCTATTGAACGCGATCCGGAATATGTGAATGTAGATTCTCTTGAAGAGTCTTATCGCAAACCACATGTCGAACTTGGTTTTTGCGTTATGCCATACGTAAACATACTTCTTACTCACGGGCATATTTCGTCGGTGGGAGATGGAACTGATTATATAAAAGATGTTGTTTCTTTAGGCGAAAGCTGGTCATTAGGACCCGGATTTGGTCTTAATGTCGAGAAGAAATTAGATTCCCATTTTTCTGCTTCTCTCGGATTTTCATGGAACCTATCGAAGGTAAAAAATAAATACGTTGATATATCATCGTTGCGAGAAGGGGAGACGTACAAATTTGAAAGTTTCGAAGAAGGAAAGCTATCTCAAATCATCAACGTTTTTATCGATCCGGGATATGAACTCGATACATTTCCAGTAAAGCTAATTGACTCAGACTTCGAATTGCAAACGCGGGATGTGGTCTTAAGAATGAAGTATAATACGGGAACTTCAAGGGATGAACTTCGATGGTATTTTCAATTCGGACCATTTTTCAGATCTATTCATTATGGAAACGTAGCTCCTATTACCATATTAACCGGCATTGATTCCATCGCTAATTGGCACCCCGACGGATTAAAACTTCGAACTACCCAATGGGGTGGCACACTAGGCGGGGGAATGACATACAATTTCAATGAGAAAAATGGTATAAACGCCGGAATCGATTTTTGGATTCCGGCTGGTTTACTCAGCACTCGTTCCGATCTAAATTTTTCTTACCGGGGTATCTCCGCAACGATAGGATACTGCAGGTATTTTTAGATTTCCTTTTATTTAACAAAATAACAGGCAACCCTGTGCCCTGTTGCACTGTCATGTTCACAAGTGCCCTGAATTAAGTTGAGAAATTAGGATGCACCTCTTGTATTGGCCTTGTTTTCTTACTATCTTAGCCCAATTATGCAAATGCAATTAATCCGAAAAAGTCTTCTGGCATGTTCTGCTTTTTTAGCAGCCTTGTCGCTCGATGCGCAAATCGTAAACCCTAATTTTGAAATAGCGTCTGCATATCCTTCGACTACAGGCCAGTGGCAAGTTTTACAAGGTTGGAACAATGCAGGTAGCTCTTTGGCTTCCCCCGATTACTATCACTATTTTGGTTCTTCTCAGGCGGATGTGCCTGAAACACCCATGGCAATGGTCGATCCTGCAGAAGGTCAAGCTTTGATGGGTATGATCCTTTGTGGTGTCGAACATTCGAATACACGTGAATACATAAGCACTCAATTGTCCTCACCCCTTGAATTAGGTAAAGAGTACATGGTCAGTTTTAAATTGTGTAATGGTTACAAAACGGATGTTTCTACTGCAGGTTTAGCTACTTCCGATATCGGAATTCATTTTTCCGTGAATCCGGCTCTTCAAAATGGCCAAAGTCCCATAATTGCAAATCCGCAGTTTACTATTGATACTGTTTTTTATTCGCGCGAATGGGTCAATGTTAGTTTTGTACTCAATGCTTCGGAAGCTTATCGGTACATGACCTTCGGACTATTTGGACCGGATAATACCAAAGTTATTGAGGTAGCAGAAGGATCGAACCCTATGTATGGTTACTATTTCGTGGATGATTTTTTCATGCAAGAATTGCCCGAAGGTTACGATCCAACAGAACAACATTCAGGAAAAGGTGGACAAGAACCCAACGACGATTCAAGTCAAAATCCGGATTTAAACGACTTGCCCGATCATTTTTTCGTGCCTAATACCTTCACACCAAATGGGGACGGGAACAATGACTCTTTCTTGCCTATTTCTACCATCGTTGAACAATATGATCTCGAAGTATTCAACCGTTGGGGCGAACGTCTTTACAAAGCGTGCGATCCTGTAAGCGGCTGGGATGGTTCATACAACAGTCAACGTGCCGAAGGAGGTGCTTATGTTTGGGAAATTACCTACATGATCACGGATGCGAATGGCCAACCCAAAAAGAAAACTTTCTCAGGAATAGTTAATCTGGTTCGATAACATTGTAAGCGCGAAGGGAATTACCTTCGCTCCGATGAAAGTATCTTCTTTTCCTCCCCAAAGCCTCCCTCCACTCATTGCGGATTATGTTCAGCACAATGACAAATTGGCTCAATTTTCCGATGGATTTATTTCACTGAAAACTGTTCTCGAGAAAGCACAAAGTCGTGAATTTTCGGATCGACAACGAAGTAGTTTGACTTCCGTTCTTCTAAAACAATATCAGGGTGTAGAGTGCTCCGAAGAGACACTTCAAAACCTAGAATTACTCAAGAAGAGTGAGACATTTACTATTACAACAGGTCATCAGTTGTGTTTACTCACAGGTCCTTTGTACTTCATTTATAAAATCGTTTCCACTATTCGCTTGTCTCAGGACTTGGCAGCAGCCGACCCTTCAAAAAGATTTGTTCCGGTTTACTGGTTGGCTTCCGAGGATCACGATATAGCGGAGATTAATCATGTCTACTGGAGGGGCAACAAACATCAGTGGACTTCAAATCAGGTAGGCCCGGTAGGACAATTGAAAACAGAGGGTTTGATAAGTTGGATACACGATTTATTTCAAAGCCTCGGCAATAGCAGTAATGTTTCATTTATAAAGAAGTTAGTCGAAAAAGCATACAGCGAAACCACTTTAACGGGTGCCACACGGTTGCTCGTAAATGGTTTGTTTGGCCGATACGGTATCGTCGTCGTCGATGGAAATGAAGTAGAATTTAAGGAGGGTTTCAGTGATCTCATTAAACGGGAACTTGTGGATCAAGTGGTATTTAAAAATGTGACTACCACAAATGAAAAGCTTCGCGAACTGGGATATCAACCGGCTGTGAATCCTCGCGAAATAGGCTTGTTCTATATAAGTCCAAATATGCGAGAGCGCATTATTTTGGAAAACGGTAGGTATCATATTAATAATACCGAATTATCTTTTTCACGAGAGGAATTGCTAATCGAATTGGAAACACATCCGGAAAAATTTAGTCCGAATGTTCTTTTTCGCCCTCTCTTTCAAGAATTTATTTTACCCAACGTAGCCTATATCGGAGGACCGGGAGAGCTGTGTTATTGGATGCAAACCAAATCTACGTTCGACGAGTTCAAAGTACCTTATCCAAGCCTTATTCTCAGGGATCAGGCTATGATTATAGGTTTAAATGTAAAAAAGAAGTTAGAAAAAATAGGTTTGTTACCTACTATCGTTTTTGGGGATAAAGAGAAATTCATCAAAGATTTTGTCGAGAAAAATGCTACAACAAACGTAGAAGAAGAATCAGCAGAGCTATTGGGTAAAATGGATGCTTTAGCACTTCGATTATCTGCTGTCGACAAAACCTTGGAAGCTTCGGTTCAAGCGGAAAAACAGAAGTTGAGTAAGGGCTTGGAGAACATCGCGGGTAAATTACTTCGCTCGGAAAAACAACGCATGGAATTATCTGTAAGCCAAATTGAATTTGTGTTCAATGCATTAAAACCGGGTGGAATACTACAGGAGCGTATAGATAATTTTTTTCAGTTTCAATCGGACATTGAAGACGACATTATCGAAGAACTCTTGATGTACTTTAATCCTTTGGAACCTTCTATGAAAATCTTTACTACTGAATAAACACGAAGCTTTATGCGCTAATTGGTTTCCCCGTATTGCAAATAAGTTTGGAGAATTATGGCGGCAC
This sequence comes from Flavobacteriales bacterium, assembly GCA_044375415.1. Lineage (GTDB taxonomy): Bacteria > Bacteroidota > Bacteroidia > Flavobacteriales_D > Sanyastnellaceae > JAWXBG01. The sequence goes on along the minus strand of JBILMS010000036.1, from coordinate 20,880 downwards.
TTACTTTATCCAGATTTCCCTTTTTCTCTCGATCCCTTTTTTTCTTTCCGGATTGTGAAATGGCGTGAGCTGCCATTTGGCTTGTAAACATCTCATTGACCTGGCTCACCGGGGTTTCAGGAAAAGTTTTTTTAAGATTTTCAATAAAACGCTCAATTAATTCGGTAGTGGAGGAGGAGCTGCCATCGAGCCGCCGAGCTACACCAACCACCAAACGTTCGATTTTATGTGAGCTCATTACCTTTTTCAGTTCATCCAAGATACGATCCGCGGGAACCGTGTCCAATGGACTGGCTATCATTTTTAATTCATCTGTCAAAGCCAAACCGCATCTGGCAGAACCATAGTCGATGGCCAATATTTTTCCCATGGTGCAAAGGTAGAGGCAATGCAAATTCAAATAACACATACGGGAAGAACCTGTTTTGCTTCATTAGGCCTATTAAAAGGAGACTTTTTTCAATTCAAAATGTACTTCCACCCAAACTCTTATGCATCTTGCGGGATAAACATGGACTAGCTTTGTCGCGTGTTAGCCGAAATTTAAGTAGCCAAATAAAGTAGAAGTATGAGCAAAATGAATACCCTTGAGCTTGCAGAACTTACCGAAAAGATCTGGAACGACAGAAGTTTGTTACAGGAAAGAACGTCGGTAGAACATATCGAAAATATTATTGAACTTCTGGACAGTGGTCAATTGCGCGTTGCCGAACCTTTGGAAAATGGAGATTGGCAAGTTAATGAATGGGTCAAAAAAGCGGTGATCATGTATTTCCCCATTCGTAAAATGGAAGTAATGCATGCCGGTCCTATGGAGTTTCACGATAAAATGAAACTCAAAGAAAATTATGCGGCTTTGGGTGTACGCGTGGTTCCTCATGCCGTGGCACGTTATGGTGCTTTTTTGGCCAAGGGAGTGATTATGATGCCTAGTTATGTGAATATTGGTGCATATGTAGACAGCGGTACTATGGTCGATACTTGGGCTACCGTTGGCAGTTGTGCTCAAGTGGGCAAAAACGTACACCTAAGCGGTGGAGTTGGAATCGGCGGAGTATTAGAACCTGTTCAAGCTGCTCCCGTGATTATAGAGGATGGTTGTTTTTTAGGCTCACGAAGTATTGTTGTAGAGGGCATTCGAGTATGCAGTGAAGCAGTTCTTGGTGCCAATGTAGTACTTACAGCCAGCACAAAGATTATAGATGTGACAGGAGATAATCCGGTCTTTCACGAGGGCATTGTGCCCGCCCGAAGCGTCGTAATCCCGGGGAGTTATCCGAAGAAATTTGCAGCGGGTGAATACAATGTAAACTGTGCTCTTATCATAGGAAAACGAAAGGCCAGTACCGATCTGAAGACATCACTCAACGATGCTCTGCGCGAATACTCCGTATCGGTTTAAAAGCATTGAAAAAGATTCTAATCATACAATCTGCCTTTATCGGAGATGTGGTGCTTGCCACACCCGTGCTGGAGAAATTACATAATGCTTTTCCACAAGCGAAGATAGATTTTCTGCTCCGCGCCGGAAATGAATCATTGTTTGCAGATCACCCTTTTATAAATGAAATACTCATTTGGGAAAAGAGAAAAAATAAGTATCCGGAATTGCTTAATACAATTCTGAACGTGAGAAAAAGGAAGTACGATGTAGTGGTTAATCTTCAGCGATTTTTTTCATCAGGTCTTATTTCGGCTTTCAGCAAAGCACCCTATAAAGCTGGTTTCAACAAAAATCCTCTTTCATTTTTATATAATCATAAAGCAATCCACGAAATTGGAAAAAAGGGAGATTCGCATTTTCCTCATGAGATAAACAGAAACCTTTCATGTCTTGATGGACTTTGCGAAACGAGCGAAACTAAAATGAAACTTTATCCCTCGTTTGAGGATATGGCTTGGGCACAATCATTTTCTGAAGAAGCCTTTATTACGATTTCTCCTTCGTCTGTTTGGTATACGAAACAAGTGCCCGCAAATGTTTGGAATTCGTTTATAGGAGAGATTAAAGGATACAAGATCGTTTTACTTGGAGGTAAAGGCGATCAATCGTATGCAGAGGAAGTAGCAAATAGTCATCCCGGAAAAGTGCTAGTCATGGCGGGACAACTGTCATTTCTGCGGTCGGCAGCATTAATGAAATACGCAGCTATGAACTATGTGAATGATTCAGCTCCTCTTCATTTTGCATCCGCTGTGGACGCTCCGGTCACGGCTGTTTATTGCAGCACGATTCCCGAATTTGGTTTTGGGCCGAAATCAACTCACTCATACATTTTGCAAACCATGGAAGAATTGGAATGTCGTCCCTGTGGCCTTCATGGTAAAAAGGAATGTCCGCTAGGACATTTTCGATGTTCCCATATTTCGACATCCCAATTGATGAATACATTGCTAAAATGAACTCATTCAGAACCATCCTGCCGCTGAAGGATTCTCCAACAAAGATTTCTCACGAGGATCAAGTGATTTTTATGGGTTCTTGTTTTGCTCAGGAGATGGGAGAGAAGATGAGTAGGTATCAGTTTAATTGTTGCACGAATCCCTTTGGAATATTATTTAATCCATCGTCACTTGCCACAGCGCTCGATAGAATTATTGCCAATCGCCCCTATTCCTCCACTGAATTGACATTCGATGATCGTCTTTTTCATAGTTTCGATCACCACGGATCTTTTTCCAAACCCAAGGAAAAGGACATTCTCGAGGAAATAAATCAATCGTTATCGTTAGCCCATGCGCAGTTAAAGAATTCGCGGGTACTCATCATCACGTTCGGTTCTGCTTGGGTTTATAGGTTGATCTCAACCGGAAAAGTTGTGGCCAATTGCCACAAGTTTCCGCAGCAAGCATTCGCTAAGGAACTACTAACTTTTTCGGAGATAGTATTAACTTGGAAACGGTGTTTACAGGACTTGAAACAATTGAACGCGGATCTGCAGATCATATTTTCGGTGAGTCCGGTGCGCTATTTACGCGATGGCTTCGAAGGTAATCAGCTTTCAAAAAGTCATTTAATCCTTGCTGTTCACGAGTTGTGCAACGAAAAGGATGTTTCGTATTTCCCATCGTATGAAATTCAAATGGATGATCTCAGGGACTATAGGTTTTATAAATCGGATATGTTGCATCCCTCAGCGGAGGCGGTTCAGTATATATGGGAGCAATTCATCAATGTTCATATTGATCCCTACTCCCGTCAGCTTATGAATTCGATGGAAAAGTATATTTTATTGAAGGAACATCGATCCATTTCGGAGACAGAGGATGAAAAACAGAGCAGGTTAGACAAAGCGCAAAGAGGCATTGAAACCCTACTTAACTTGAAGAAAAAGATATAGATACGAAGAGTATATAAAGAAAAACCCCGGAAGAACCGGGGTTTTTATATGGACTGATAAAATCTTATTTCTTCTTTTGAATAGGATGAATCTTCACAACCGGTGCAGCACCATTCTGACGAACGATATTCACGTGAACTGCCTGATCCGGAGAGAAAACAGGCAAATTATACGTGCCATCAAATCCTTCGCCTTCTACAGTAAAATCGATTCCTGTTAGATGACGATTACCATCAAATGTTGGGCTGTAATCAAAATCCACACCTACAGCCTTAAGGTCGTTACGGAGATACATCAATTCCTCACGGGTAGTTTCAGAGGAAATATTTATATCCACCAATTCCTGAGAAATTGTGTTTTGGGCTATTGAATTAAGACCTGCAAAGAGGGCTATCGAAGCAATGAATAGGCGCAGTGTTTTCATAATGTGATGCTGTTATTTGTTTCAAAACTACTAAATAGATCGAGAGGTTGCGCAGATTATCATAAAAAACTCAATTTCAGTCAATAAATAGCAAGGCAGACGTAATGGAAAAGGGCTTTTTGTTCAATGACTGAGGCTGACCTCTCGCATTGGTTGATTTGGGCTAATTTTGCAGCCCGAAATCTCAGCAATGAAACAAAACAGCAGTAAAATAGAGGAGTTGAAACGCGATTTATTCAGTAATGATGAGGCTACCGTAGTCTCAGCCCTATCAGCTTGTCGCGAAATAGGCAATAGTCAAATGATTTTGCCTTTACTCACCTTATATGCTCAGAATCACAATGAGCTGGTTCGCAGCACCACGGCCGATATGCTTTCCAATTTGAAAGTGAGTCAAACAGAAGGCCCTTTTCTAGAAGCCCTCACCGACGAATCCTTGCGCTCAATCCGAAAGGAAGTACTGAGCTTTATGTGGAATAGCGGTATCCAACCGGTTGAGCATCTTACGGATTTGGTGGAAATGGCCGCAGATTCGGAATATGAAGAGATTTTGGAAGCTCTTTCACTGATTGAGAGCATGGACGGTCCCTTTGATGAAAACCAAGTGGAGGAATCAACCTACATTTTAAGACAATGGATTGCTGAAAACAAAGGGGATTCTCGCACTTCTCTGATGGTGGAGTTTTTAAAGGTAATACAGGAACTACCTATTGGTCTTTAATGTTTTTCCGCCCACTTTTGATACACGAAAAGTGACCATATAAAAGAAGAGGGAACTGAATGAATATTTTTATTCGAAAGTAGATTCGCCACTGCGTTGCAGTTAAAAAGAGTAGAATCCAGGCGAGAGAGAGTTTCAGTAATTTCAGTGCGCAAGGGTCCTTTCACCCATCTATCCAAAGGTACTTCAAACCCCTTTTTGCGACCTTGAAGAATTTCAGGTGGAAGCAGATGTCCGAAAGTTTCTCTTAAAATCCACTTTTGTCCATTCTTATTTATTTTTTCCTCTGCGCTAAGACCATTGGCATAGTGCACAATCCGGTAGTCGAGAAAGGGTGCACGCATTTCCAGTGCATGCGCCATACTCATACTATCTGTTTTGACAAGCATATCGTTAGTTAACACAAGAGATTGATCGGTTTTTAGAATCGAATTCAAACCCGGATGCAAATCTTTTGTATGTCGTTTTCTATCATTTTGATAATGGTTGAAAAGATCTTGCCCAAGGACTTTGCTTATATATGTATCGTCGGACCATGAGGCCAATTTCCAATAGGCTTCATCTATGTTCGAGTTCAGAATTCCCGAATATTTGCTCAATTGTCTCAGAACATCTTTCCACCTTGAACCTCTATCGACCGGAGAATTTTTGAGTAGGGGATGCATCTTTTTTAAAACAGCATTGGACAGATTTGTCTTCTGAGCAGAGCATAAAGCGCGGTGTTTGCGATAACCGCCAAACAGCTCATCGGCTCCATCTCCGGACAAGGCCACGCTTACATGCCTTTTAGTGTATTTGCATAAAAAGTACAATGCGATAGAAGAAGAATCAGCAAATGGTTCATCTAAGCAGTCCAAATATTCTTTTATAGATCCGAGCATTTCTGCTTCGGTAAGCGGAATCGCAGTATGCGAGGCCCCGATGTGGTTAGCCATCATTGTAGCTGCCTTCGACTCATCAAGGTAGCTTTCTTCCGGAAAACCGATTGAGTAGGTTTGCAACTGAGAGGTGTGGTGGGAAGCCAAAGCACAAACAATGGCTGAGTCTAACCCACCGCTCAAAAAGGCACCAACGGGAACATCGGCGAGTAATCTTTTACTAACGGCATCATCAAGAAGAGAAAAGAGATTTTCATTTTCTACCTTGTTTTCAATTTCACGGTACCACTGTTCAATTACAATACCCTTCGAAGTAGATTGAATCAAATGACCGGCCTCCAATTTATGAACGTTCGAATAGATACTTGACGGAATCGGTATGTATGTCAATTGAAGCAGATAGGCAATGGCTATCTTATTTGTATTTTTTGGAATAGGGAAGGCTTCCACACCTCTTAGTTCAGAGGAGAAATAAAGTGTATTCAATTCGTGGGCATACCACAGTGGTTTTTCTCCATATCGATCGCGCACTAGCAGCAGCTCATCGGTGAGTGCATCATAAAAGGCAAAGGCAAAAAAGCCATTCAGTTCGTTCAAAATGCTTTTGCCAAATTGAATTAAGAGAGCCAATAGGACTTCGGTATCACTTGTTGTTGCAAAAGGATAGTCGCTTAGTTCAGGCTTTTTACGAAGCTCATTGTAGTTAAAAATCTCACCATTAAAAACAAGACTGTATCTATTTGAGCTATCGCACATGGGTTGATCTGCGCGTTGTGATACATCCAGAATTCGGAGACGATTATGACCAAGAGCACATTGATTGGAAACGAGAACCCCTGAGTGATCAGGACCGCGATGTTGGATCCTTTTCAGCGAATTGCCAACAAGTTCGATGATATCTGTGCCACCATTTTTCTGATAATTTTGAATGCCATGCACTCCGCTGATTCCACACATGAATGGTTTGTGATGATTATTCAGCGCTAAAGTACTTCCAAAACTGTAGGCATAAGAGCTGAACTAATCCCGCATTACGCATTAGAATAATTATTTATGGAATGCGTTGCGGGATACGCGATAGAAATCGATCTGATTTCGACCAATTTCTTCATAGAATTTTATCGCGTGATTTGGGCTAATTTCATTTCAGATCTTGAGTATGCCAACAAAAAAGGGGCACGAGGCCCCTTTAATGTCAAAAAATATTTGGTTCACTATCTCATCAGTAAAATCTGACCGGAAATTTCGGCAGCTTCTTTCGAAACTCCTTGGTACTTTATCACATACGTATATATACCGTCGGGAACAAAATGTTCACCGTTGCGGGCATTTCCTGTCCAAGCTTGTTCTAGGTTTTCGCTGCGGAAAATTACATCTCCCCAACGATTAAAAATTACAATTTCATATTCGAGGATACCCATTCCATAAACTTGGAATACATCGTTTATTCCATCTCCATCAGGAGTAAATGCATTTGGAACATACAGCTCCAATGGTGGATATACAACGCTGTATCCGTAGTCGTAACAACCAATGGTGTTACTCACATATAGTTCAACCTGATATTGCGCTAAGCCATCAAAAGTGTGTATTGGATCAGCTATGTCGCTTGTAATTCCATCACCGAAATTCCACGCGTACGAACAATCTTCACAGTCTTCCATTACATCGGCTACGAATTGAACTTCTGTTTCAGAAAGGTATGTCAATGTAAAGCCGGCATTAACGTCCTGAACATCTACTTCAACATCTGCTGATTCTACCTGATTACATTGGTCAGAAACAGATACAGTGTATTGAGCAAGTGTTCCCGGTTCAACCTGAACTGTTTCATCGTTACTAAATAACATTGGACCATCCCACTCATACACCAGAGCTCCGGCGCCACCGGTTGCCGAAGCACTCAAAGAAATTTGAGAACCCAAACAAATGGTGGTATCCTGACTTACACTAACTTCAATAGGAGGGTTGTCAATAAACAGAGTAACAGTGGCGTCATCGGTGAGACCACAAACATCTGTAACGAGTAAGGTTATTTCCGTGGTTTCATCGGCCTGTAGCTCAAGCACATTGCCATCACCGATATTCAATCCATTGGCAGTCCATTCATATTCGAAAGGCGCTTGACCTTGTTGAACATCGCTTGTGAATTGTCCCATCTCTATACATGTAACGGTTACATCCGGACTCAAAGTAAGTTCGGGAGCAACGTTGACAATCGTTATTTCAACAGAGCCATCTGCAGTTGCGGAACAATTATCGGTAACGTTCAATTCTACTGTCACAGATTCAGGACTAGAATAGGCTAGTGTCGCACCACTTCCCACAGTACTGCCATTTACTGACCACGTGTAGTTGTATGTGCCGGGTCCACTTCCACCTGTTATCTCAGGATCTATAAAAAACACATCCGTACATGAGCCGGTGAAAGGTGCCGGCATTATAATTTCAATAGGAATAGGTTCTACATTCACATTTATGATCGCGCTGTAATTACCTCCACAGTTATCTGAAATATACAATTGGAATTGCGTGTCTTGAGTGGCAGTAAACGTATAGCTATCGCTAGAGCCAAGCCACATCCAATTAATATCGTACCATGTATACCAATAAGGTGCCTGACCAAATTCTACCAAGGGAAGCAGCGTTACTACAGAACCACATGAAACAGTTGTATCAATAGGCATTGTAACTTGCATAGGAGTAATAATCGAAGTAGCCGTTACGGTGTCTGTAGCTATTTCGCCACATCCGTCTTCAACACTAACAATTACGTCACCTTCTCCGCTCCATGGACCATACCATAATGAGTTTTGCCATCCCCAGAGATTGTTACCATCTTCATCGCTCCAGAACCAATCGCTATAAACGCCATCTCCACCGACAGCTGTTGCAGTCAATTGCAATCCGAAACAATCTACGAGGAAGTCGCCTTGATCAATCGTAACGGTGAAGGGTGGGAATTCAGCTACTTCGACAATGATGTCTGCATCGTCCGACGGCATTCCGCACGTATCGCTTACCATTACATTGTATGTAGTCGTAACCAAGGGAGAAACTGAGATTAACTGTGTATCCTCTCCCGTGCTCCAATCGAATTCATATACTCCATATCCCCCTGAAATAATGGGTTCAAGTTCTATCGTTGCACCATCGCAAATACTTGCTGTATACCCCTCAACAACGAGTGGATCTGCAGTATCGTTGATGAAGAATTCAAATTCACTTTCGAGCATAGTTTCTCCGCATTGCGCGAAATTCGAAATAATCATTTGAACGTTTTCTTCGCCTTCTGTGATAAAATCTAAAAACGCATCCAATGGGAACGAAATTGTTTCGACCCCCGGAGCGAAATAAACGGAATCAGGAAGATCGCTATAATCAACCAACTCAATTGCATCTCCACCGTATTCGATGTAGGCAGTAAGGGCTGTAGTTATATCGCCTGATTCAGGACGAGAAAAGTTGATCGTAGAAGTACCACAATCCTCGAATAGCGTGTTGCCAAGTGGTCCACCTGCTTCAAATTGAATATCTACTTGAACTACAAGATTACTTGAGAAAGACTCTCTTTCTAAAAACACAGCAGAGTCAAAACCGGTATCACCGGCATCGGCAACACATAATTTAATGTGATAGGTTTGTCCACATTGAACAAGAGAATAAGCTACAAAGGTGTCGAGAAATCCATCGTATTGAATGTAGTATGGATCTGTGTAGGTATCATCATCTACTTCCCAGCCCATACCATTGTGATTGTAGAATTCACAATATTCGCAGGGTCCATTTACGCCATCGCCTCCGTTATTGATGTTATTAATAGTAACGGGTAAATTCGTACCGGGAATTAAAGCGATGTTTTCAGCATTGTTGCTGAAAGGACCATTAATACCGGGCCCGCTCAAGAAGAAGGCAAAAACGTCGTTAAAACCACTATTCGAATATTCCGGATATTCTTCAGACGCGAAGATGTAGTTAAATCGAAGGGTATCTCCAAGTGGAACAAAGTCAAATTCGATAATAGCCCAATCGTTAAGGGCGCTTGTGCTGATCGCAGTAAGGTCAGGATCCGTACTTCCAAAAAGTGAGCTTGAACCCGTAGCAGCTCCCTGATTATTTGGACCGACGGCGTTGGTAGCAAAACCGGAAGTCATAATCATTCCGCTTTCCATACCAAGGTTACAATCCTCACATTCGAACTGACCTACAGCTAATTGTACAGAATTTGCTGCTACCCCGTTATAAGTTATATTACTTACGGTAACATTAGCACCGAGCAATACATCTTGAATGTAATCGGCAACTGTAAGGTCGGAAGTTACAACCAGTTGAGAATAACATGTTTGCCCAAAAAGTAGAGCTAATGAAATTCCAAGGGTTTTTGTTAAATAATTCATGAGGTTAACGGCTATTTGGCTGATAGACTTCAAAAGTAGCCTGTGGGTTGTTTCTAAAAACAGAAAACCCCAAAGAATTTAATACTCTTTGGGGTTTTTATAGTTGAAAACTCTTAGCGGATCAGCGAAATGGTACCGCTATACTCCTTAGCATCAGTGTTATACCCCTTAATTCGAGCTACATAATTATAGATTCCATCGGGTGAAAAATACTGACCACCCTTGTGGCTTCCGGTCCAACCTGCTTTGGGGTCCGTAGATTGGAAAACCATTTCTCCCCAGCGGTTGAAAATTTTAATTTCAAACTCTAGTAAATCATGACTTACAACATTGAAAATATCATTGATTCCATCTCCATTCGGGGTGAATGAATTGGGAATGAAAATATCCGGAGGACCTAAAATGGTGTAGGGCTGCATATCGACACATCCAATATCATTAACAACGGTAAATAATGTTGTGTAAGAGCCTAATCCGTCAAATTCATGGATGGGGTTTTCTTCATAACTAATTGTTCCGTCTCCAAAATCCCAGATGTAATAACAATCGCCTTCCTCGCAAGCAGGTTCGGGTGCTGCGGTAAACTGATATGTGTTTTCACCGATTTCAGTTACCAGAAACTGTGCACTTATGGGCAATACTTCAACAACAATATTCGCAGAAATACTTTCACCACAAATGTCGGTTGCAGTTACCGTATATGCCTGACTAGCCTCGGGGTCATTCAATGTCACTTCATTTCCGGCAATTCCGAGCTGAGGCCACTCGTAGGTAAATCCTTCCTCACCCCCTTGTGCAAGCGCCCAAATGAGTGCACTGCCACTCGGACAAATCGCGGTATCCGCAGAAGTAGCTATTTCAAGTGGAATATCCGGAATAAAAATCGTCAACGTATCTGAATCCATACTGCCGCATGCATCTGCGACGAGCACCTCAACATCTACAGTTACAAAAGATTGTATCTCGTAAGCGGAGTTAGTTGAAACCTCCGTGTTTTGCACTATCCATTGATAAGTATATCCACCACTGCCGCTTGTAATATCTACATCCAGTAAATTCACATCAATACAAGATGCATAAATATCTTCTCCCACTTCAATAATCACGGGAGGGTTTTCAAGTGTAATAATCACATTGTCCGAAGCTGTCGCACCACAGGCGTCTTCAACGTTTAAGGTGAGGACTGTATTAAAATCTGTTTGGTAAGAAATGTCTTCATTGGCCGATACGAAACCGTCACTATCTGTCCACTCGAAAGTAAAACCACCGCTGCCTTGCGTAATAGTTGGGTTAATGTCGAAGACTGTAAAACAAGTACCAACGAGCTCATCAACAAGATCAATTATTATAGGCGGGCTATCTATGAGAATTTCAATTTCAGCAGTTTCAACTTGCCCACACTGATCGCTAACTGAAATTTCGATCGTTGTAGGTCCGCCAACTGAATAGGTCAGAATATTATCCCAATCCCAAAGCCATGATCCATTATCTGTCCATGTATAATTGTAGGGTGCCATGCCGCCACTAACGTCCGCTACGATATCGAAACTTTGGTTACACGGAGCATTTACACTAGCAGGAACATCGAGAATTAACTCAGGGACATTCAATTCAATTTCCACTGAATCGGTGCTCACAAAACCACAACCATCAGTAACATCAACGTAAACATAATCAGCATTAGACCAACTACTAATGGTCACTGTATTTAACCAACCAAAAAGGTTGTTTTCCTCTTGGTTGTACCAATAATATGAGTAAATACCATCCCCACCTGTGGCAGTGGCAGAGATATTCTGCCATTCACCACAGTCCAATAGAATAGGATCTTCTGCCGGTGAATCAATGTTTATTTCGAGTGGATCAAAGACTAAGATTTCGATGAAAAAATCCGCATCATCGGAGGGCATTCCACAGGTGTCTGTAACAATTATATTATATCCTTGAGAATTGATCGGATCAACGACGATAGTCTCTGTATCATCTCCGGTGCTCCATTCAAAGTTGTAGTTCCCATAACCGCCTGTTATTTCAGGAACCAATTCGATGGACGCTCCCTGACATATCTGTGCATCGAAACCTTCAACGACTAGATCTTCCGGATGATCTCCGATGAAGAACTCGAAGTTACTAACCAAGCCACTTCCATTGCATGCCGCGAGATTTAAAATATCAAGAAATACATTTTCTTGACCCTCAGTTATTCCATCTTCAAACGCATCTACTTCGAAACTTACGGAAGCTACACCGGCAGGAAAAAAAATTGTATCGGGTTGCATGTTGTAGTCTACTCCCATTTCGGCCGAACCGGTCCATGTGACAACCACCATATCTTCCACCGAAATGTCGGATAGAGGGGAACGTGTAAAGGTGATAGTTGCTTCTCCGCAATCTTCCCATATAATATCTGCATTCGGTCCACCAACATTAATGGATAGATCCACATCCACAACGGAGTTGGAGGTAAAGGAACCTTCTTCTAAAAAAACGGCGGAATCTAATGCTCCGTCGCCCGCATCGGCAATACAAATTTTGATATGATATGTTTCTCCACATTGCACAATGGCTAGGGCTTGGAGTGGAGTGGTAAATCCGTCCAGCTGATTGTAAAACTCGTCGGAATTTTCCGGCCCGGAAAAACCGTCGCCGTTGTTGACATAAAACTCACTATAACTGGTGCTGTTCAGATTATTAATAGAGACAGCCACATCGGTACCGGGAATAGAAGCAATGTTTTCGGCATCGTTGCTATACGGTCCGTTTAGTCCGGGTCCACTTAAGAAGAAACCAAATACATCATTAAACGATGTCCCAACCCATTCGAGGTATTCTTCGGAACCGAAGACGAAATTGAAGGATAGGGTATCACCGTTTGGAATAAAATCGAATTCTAAAATTGCCCAGTTATTAATAGTGAATCCGGGAATTAATGCTTGTAGATCCGGGTCCGTTCCTCCGTATGTACCGGGATCACCTAAGGTCATTCCACTGCTATTGTTCGGGCCTACTACAAAATTAACGTCTCCTGAAGCCAGCACTACCCCTGAGTTAATACCAATATTGGAATTTTGACTATCGAACTGCCCAATTTGCATATTTACCGTGTTGGCGGGTTGGCCGTTGAATGTAATATTTGAAACGGCAACACCTGCTCCCAAGAGTACCTCTTGAACGTAATATTCTATGGTTTGAGTGTTGTCAATTACAAGCTGCGATCTCAGGGCGTTAGATAGTATAGACAGCAGACAAAAGGTGAGTAAAATTCGTTTCATGTGAGCAAAGGTTTTGCAAGAGAACACCTTAAAGACCAATTGGATGTCAATAAGGTTGCGCAAACTCGTATGATATAAAAAGCAAAAAGCCCGTTGGATAATGCCAACGAGCTTCTCACCATTTTACTTTAAATCCTTAAAATGAGACGGGGCATCAATTGTTCATTGAGTTTCCGACCATCTAAGGTTCCCTAACCAACCTACTTTTTAGCGGAAATCGGCCAATTCCGACATTAATTTCTTACGTGCATTAAAAATCCTGCTTTTCACGGTCCCAATCGGAATTCCCATTTTACTCGCGATTTCATCGTAATGATATCCATCGACAAACATGTTAAAAGGAATTTTGAAATCGTTTGGTAACGCCATAATAGTGCGGCGAATTTCCTTTTCACCTAACTGAGAAGCAATGGTGTTCTCTGAACTCTTGCCGTGATTCAGAAAATACTGGTTGTCAGAACCATCTGTGATGGTGTTTCTCAATTTGGTGCGCTTGTAGTTGTTTATGAAAATATTTTTCATAATCGTGTACAACCAACCGCGGAAATTGGTGCCACTTGCAAAGTGATTTCTGTAGCGCAGAGCTTTTACAGTGGTATCCTGCAAAAGATCTTCAGCATCTTCAATATTTTTTGTAAACCTCAATGCGAAACTCTTCAGGAAGGGTACATGCACCGAGAGCATTTGATTGAATTCGAGGGTCGACATATGATTGTATTGTTTAATTCTTTGGCAAATATATTAAACAAAATGAAGTCTGTTTAATTTATTTTCATAATTCTTAAACAAAAACAATCTTCGACCGAAAATCCCTACCGAAATAATCAAAAAAAAATAAAATTAGTGATTATCAGGCTATTTGTGGAACAATTGCCTGGGAAAGTTGACGTGCATTTTCGAAAATGTGAATGGTGTCGTGATCGTACTCTTTCACAGATTGAACCAGGTATCCACTTAGATAAAACTTTGAACCCGAGCCTTTAAACTCGTCAGATATACGTTTGAGATACTCTCCAAGATCTTTTGTTGACGGGTGTGTGGTGAAGAGTGAAACAAAATTCACCGGCCCCAATCTTTTTACAACTTGCTCTAAATCTTCAAATGGAACACTTAAACCTAAATATACAGTCTTATATCCTGCAGTTTTCAGTTGATAATGCAAAACTAGTAATGTGATATCGTGAATTTCTTGCTGGGGAAGGTATAGAACGAAAGTCTCCGGAAGTTTCGGTGCCGTTCTTATTGCATCTATCCTCGTGATCAGTTTTTGACGAATAAGATTAGAAATAAAATGTTCGTTGCTCGGACAAATGGCCCCGGCTAGCCAAAGCAGACCTATTTGTTCAAGGAAAGGCACATACAGATTGGTAAAGGTCTGAATCATGCCGTGATCCTTTATGTACTGATCAGAAACCTGGTGGAATAAATCCTCGTCATAGTTGACCATGGCGATTTTCAACATCTGCTGAAAATGTTGTTCCCCACTCTGTTTTTGGATTTTGTTGAGTATGATTTCAGTAATCTGATGCTCCTGCATTCGAGCGATTTTTGAAATCTTTATACCCATAGAATTGAGCATACAGACATTCAACAGATATTTCAGGTCGCTATCTGAATACTTTCGGATGTTAGTGTCGGTGCGGGTAGGAGCTAAAATGCCATACCGTTGTTCCCAGATTCTAATAGTATGAGCTTTGATGCCTGTGAAACTTTCCAGATCTTTGATTGAAAACTCTTTGTACTCCATGATGCCACAATAACAGGGTAAAAATGGAAAGGTTCAACAAATGTTGAATTTTTATTCAAATTTAGATATTTCAGGAGCCGATATGATGGGCAATCCAAAAGCTGTCAACATTCGTCTACTTATCTGAATTCTTTAATCTCATTAACGATTTAACATTAGGTCAATACATTTGTGGCATCGGCCTTTGGTCCTTGAAAATAAATCGGTCGCAGCAGAAACATTATTATGAGTACAAAAAAGCACATACACATAGTTCTTTTCGAAGATAAAGACTTACTTCAGTTTTATCCACTTATTGAAACCAGACCGGTTGGAGAATTGCGGATAGGCATCTTTACCAATGCCGAACGCTGGTCCAAATTTGTTAGTGGCGAAGTGTCTCATTCGACTCGCGAGTTTTTGCGATTCATGTTTCCATCAACAAAATTGTTAGATACTTATTCCGTAAATGGTCGAATTATTCCCGACAACAGACTTGTAGAAACGATCGCCAATCTTCAAGAATCCGAATCTCTTTATCAAAAGGATGTGCTCATTGCTTACAAGGGAAATTTAGAAAATTCAAAACGGATAGATTACGAAGAAGAGATGCTGATATTGAATAAAATCACGGATCTCTTTTCGAAAAATGATCTTGTTATTAGAAGTGATTTTGAATTTTTCAGAAATAAAAAATCGGCAACACTGCCGCTTGGAAACACACTGATTGGCCCTGAATCGGAATTGTACATTTCCTCCGACGCCAAGGTTCATGCATCCATTATTAATACAGAATCCGGGCCCGTTGTTATTGGAAGTGGAGCTGAAATAATGGAAGGGTCTATGATTCGAGGACCTTTTGTTTTGGGCGACCATTCGACCCTAAAGATGGGGGCAAAAATGTATGGTGCTACCAGTATTGGCCCTCATTGCAAAGTAGGAGGAGAGGTATCAAATTCGATAATTACCGGATACTCCAACAAAGCTCATGATGGTTTTTTGGGTAATTCGGTGCTAGGCGAATGGTGCAATTTGGGTGCGGATACCAATAACAGTAATCTCAAAAACAATTATGGCCCGGTAACACTTTGGAGTGCAATTACAGGCACATTTGAAGACACCGATTTAATTTTCTGCGGTTTGATAATGGGAGATCATAGCAAATGTGGAATCAATACTATGTTCAACACCGGCACATTGGTTGGTACGGCTTGTAATTTATTTGGCGGGGGGTATATGCCCCGATTTATTCCCTCCTTTTCTTGGGGAGGCGATAATTCACTTGTCGAATATGATTTCGATAAAGCAATGGAAACAGCGGAACGCGTGCTGGCAAGAAGACAAATGGAGCTCGACGACGATTATAGAGCTGTTTTGAAAAATGTGTTTGACCAATCAAGACGTTATCATACTGACAAAAGCAAGCCATAAAGTCATGTAATTCCGGATGGCATTATGATTGACTTCTCACACTACACAGATAATACTATATGAAAATTCAGAATCAGAATATACTATCCCTGCTCAGCGAAGTGCAGGATCACGAATACATTCCAATTATATCGGCGGAAGATGAAGAGCTAATGGATAAGGAGCTCACACCGGAAGTACTGCCAATTCTTCCACTGAGAAATACGGTCTTATTTCCGGGGGTGGTTATTCCGATAACGGTAGGACGTGATAAGAGTATTAAGTTGATCAATGAGGCTAACAAAGGCAATAAAATCATTGGCGTTGTGTCGCAAAAAGATCAAGAGATGGAAGAGCCCTCGTTTGAGGATATCCATCAGATTGGAACACAGGCGACAATCATGAAGTTATTCAAGATGCCCGATGGTACCACAACGGTCATTTTGCAAGGAAAAAAGCGATTTCAGATAAAGGGTCTTGTGTCTGAAGAGCCATATTTTAAAGCTCAAGTTGTTGAATATCCGGAAGTGAACAACAGTCAAAGCAAGGAACAGTTGGCCTTGTTTGAATCTTTAAAAGAGATTTCGAGTAAAATTATTAATGTGTCTCCCGACATTCCTACGGAGGCCAACATGGCAATTAAGAACATTAATGGTCTTAGTTTTCTCACCAACTTCATCAGTAGCAACATGCGTCTTGCTGTTCAAGAAAAGCAGGTCTTACTGGAAATTGCGGATTTAGAAGAACGTGCTCGCAAAGTGCTCGAACACATTTCAAAGGAGCTGCAAATGCTCGAAATGAAAAACGAGATTCAGAAAAAAGTACACACGGATATCACCAAACAGCAGAGAGAATATTTTTTGCATCAACAAATGCGTCAGATTCAAGAGGAGCTTGGATCGAATCCAATCAAGGAGGAAATAGAAGAAAAGAAAAAGAGAGCAGCGGGTAAAAAGTGGAATGAAGTAGTACAGAAGTCATTTGAAAAGGAAATAGCAAAACTGGAGCGGACCAATCCGCAGAGTGCTGAATTTAGTGTACAAGCTAATTACATCGATACCCTGATCGATTTGCCATGGAACGAATATTCTGACGACAATTTTAATTTAAAACACGCGAAAGAAATTCTAGATCGCGATCATTATGGATTAGAGAAGGTCAAAGAACGAATCATAGAACATCTGGCAGTATTGAAGATTAAAGGAGACATGAAGTCTCCCATCATTTGTTTGTATGGCCCTCCCGGTGTTGGGAAAACATCTCTAGGCAAAAGCATCGCTGAAGCCCTTGGCAGAAAGTACATTCGTATGGCTTTAGGTGGCTTGCACGATGAAGCCGAGATTCGAGGTCATCGCAAAACATACATTGGAGCAATGCCCGGAAGGATTCTTCAAAACCTGAAAAAAGCGGGAACCAGCAATCCTCTTTTTGTGTTAGATGAAATCGATAAACTTGGACAGGGCGTTCATGGTGATCCGTCATCTGCTATGTTGGAAGTATTGGATCCGGAGCAAAATCATGCATTTCACGATAACTATGTGGAGTTGGACTACGACCTATCACGTGTTATGTTTATTGCAACGTGCAACAGTCTGAATACAATTCAACCTGCACTTCGCGATCGATTGGAAATTATTGAAGTGAACGGATACACCATTGAGGAAAAACTTGAAATAGCGAAACGTCATTTGGTACCTAAGCAACTTCGCGAGAATGGTTTAAAGGACGGACAGATCGCTTTCACAGATGATATTCTTGTAAAACTAATTGAAGAATATACCAACGAAAGTGGTGTACGAACTCTGGAGAAGCGAATTGGAAAAGTCACTCGTAATCGCGCAAAACAAATTGCGATGGAGGAGAAGTTTAGGATCGTTGTTGAGAATAATGAAGTAGAGAAAATACTGGGTCCCAGTCACGAAAAAGATAAATACACCGACAATGAAAATGCCGGTGTTGTTACCGGTTTAGCCTGGACACCTCATGGAGGCGATATCTTGTTTATCGAAACGAGTTTAACGAAAGGCAAAGGAAAGTTGACCCTCACCGGAAATCTGGGCGAGGTGATGAAAGAGTCTGCCATGATTGCCTTGGAGTACGTTCGCGCGCACGCCGAATTGCTGGAAATGGATCAAGATATTTTCGACAAATGGAACATTCACATACACGTACCACAAGGTGCTATCCCCAAGGATGGTCCATCTGCCGGTGTCACTCTTCTTACAGCTATTGCCTCAGCGTTTACTCAACGTAAAGTGAGAAAATACTTGGCTATGACGGGTGAAATTACGCTTCGTGGAAAAGTATTGCCGGTGGGTGGAATTAAAGAAAAGATACTTGCGGCCAAACGTTCCGGCATCAAAGAGATCATTTTGTGTGAGAAAAACAGAAGAGATGTAGATGAGATCAACGAGCGTTACCTAAAAGGACTCAAATTTCATTATGTATCCGAAATGTATGAAGTGATAGATAAGGCTCTCCTGAAGGAAAAGGTTTTGAATGCGCTGAAGGTAGCTTAACGTGGGGTAGGGTAATTATTTCGCAGTTTGAATCATTGTTTCAGACTATTTATTGGCGAACTGAAATAAATTTGCGCGTGAAGCGTTAATCGCCACAACCGAAGCCCTGATGAAAAAAATCATTGTTTTATTTTGTGTACTAGTTCAAATTGTTGCTCATTCCTATGCGCAGGTGGGAGGACTTCAAATGTTCAGTTCATTGTCAATTCCTGCTTCAGCGCGCGAATCGGCTCTTGGTGGTTCTATATTAGCAATGAAAGATGGAGATATTAATTTAAGCTTCCGCAATCCATCCCTCTTAGACAGTGCTACTTCCGGAAAGATTGCGATTGGTTACATAGATTATTTCGCGAAAACCAACACGGGTGTTTTCGGTTATGCCCGCAACATTTCTCCTAAGATTACTGCGGCTTTGGGGATTCAATATCTAGGGCATGGTCAAATCGATGAAACAGATGAACTTGGGAATGTAATCGGACAATTTAATGCCTCCGATTTTACAGTGGGCCTTGGAGCCGGATATCGCTTGGATTCGCTTTTCAACCTAGGGGCGGGTGTCAAAATGGTATATAGCACATTGGCCAATTATTACGCAGCAGGGCTGTTAATCGACTTGAGCGCGACCTATGTGCATCCAAATAAGAATTTTTCCGCTAGCCTGGTTCTTAATAATGCGGGATTTGTCCTACGACCTTTCGTGGAAAATCAGAAATCTGAGGTACCTGTAAACTTGGCAATAGGTATTGTAAAACGCCTAGCTCATGCGCCTTTGCGATTTAGTTTGGTTATAGACCATCTAGAAAATTGGAATGTATCGTATGATGAGAATACAGAGATCATAATTGATCCTGTTACCGGTACTGTTATAGAAGACAATAACGCGGGTTTTGGAGACCAACTGATGAGACACGTTAAAATCGGCGTCGAAATCCTTCTTTCACAGAATTTCCAGTTCCGATTAGGGTATGATTATCGTCGGAGAAAGGAACTTTCTGTTGACGATAAACCCGGTATGTCCGGATTCAGCTATGGCTTTGGCTTTAAAGTAGCTCGTTTTCAGTTGAGTTATGGCAGGGCGATCTATCACTTGGCAGGTCCAAGTAATCATTTCTCGATTAGCACCTCTCTTTTCCAGACCAGATAAGGGTTTCAGAAATCTTCGCACGAGTTTCTGCCTATAAATGCACATTTTATCCGAATTGGCTTTATTTTCGGGCCGCTCAACTTATTTAGTGAAAAGAAAGATCAACATAGCCATCGATGGATATTCCTCTTGTGGCAAAAGCACGTTAGCAAAGTCGCTTGCGAAAGAACTCAATTTTATGTACGTAGATAGTGGTGCGATGTATAGGGCCGTTACCCTATATGCTTTGCAACATGGTCTTATTGGACAACATGGGGAACTTGATGAGGACGGTCTTGCGAAAATGCTTGAATTGGTGTTGATAGCTTTTAAGTACAATCCGGAATCAGGTAAAAACGAGCCCTATTTGAACGGACAGAATGTAGAACGCGAAATCCGTTCGCTTCAAGTGAGCAATCATGTATCGAAAGTCTCAGATGTGAAATCGGTTCGTGTGAAATTAGTAAAACTGCAACGACGATTAGCCGAACAAAAAGGAGTGGTAATGGACGGCAGAGATATTGGGACTGTTGTGATTCCGGATGCGGAACTTAAAATTTTCATGATTGCCGACAACCAAGTTCGGGCTCAAAGAAGGTTTTCAGAGCTGCAACGGATGGGAGTGGAAAGTACTTTGGGTGATGTTTTAAAGAACATTAACGATCGTGATGAATATGATACAACTCGTAAAAATGATCCGCTAAGACGAGCCGAGGACGCTGTAGTGCTTGATAACACTCATCTTACGTTGGATGAGCAATTTGATTTCGTACTGAATCAAGTGCGAAAGAAAATGGCAGAGTAGGTTACATATAATTCACAAACACATGTTGCAAATCATGGCGCAATTTTTTCATAGTGCCTTCTGTTTAGTTGTTGATTTGCTTCCTACATGAAGATACCAAAATTTATATTTTTACTATTCTCAGTAATCATTGTTGTTGCGGGAAAAGCACAAGAAGTTCGCCCGAGTTTTCTCGATCGAAATACACCGTGGGCTGATTCGGTATTTGCGACCTTATCTCTCGACCAAAAGATCGGTCAACTCTTCATGGTAGCTGCATGGAGC
>JBILMS010000168.1:0-3178 GCA_044375415.1 Flavobacteriales bacterium | reverse complement strand
GCAGATATCCACGCCCAGGTCGTAAGTCACGGTCTGGCCGTTGGTCAACGGGCCGAAGTGCCCGGACAGCACCCGCTCGCAGAACACGATCAACTCGGTACGCTCGACCTCTGACCGCAGCACATCCCGCAAGGCACGGGCCTGCCCGACTGTCAACGTCAACGTATTGTCCGTCATTCTCGATCCTCTCGTTTAGGCCCGGCTTCTTCCTGGCCATACCTCATTGTCCCAGGTCACGAGCTTAAACGGTAGCCAGACAGTCGACTTTTCGCGGGCGGGTGGCGTGCCGCCCCACCCGAAGGTGGGGCGGCTGGGCCGGTTAGTCGTAGGGCATCGCGTGCCTGTCGAGCGACGCTTGGGCGCGGGCGGCTTGCAGCGCACCGGCCACGATGTCGTCCATGCCGAGATCGAACCAGCGGTCTGAGTCGGTGAAGTTGATCCGGTCAGCCTCGGACTTCATCCGCGCAATGTTCTCGACCAGAACGTCGAGGGCTATGTTGCGGCTCATCGTTTCTTCCTCTCGTTGTGGCCCGGTTCCTTCCTGGCCATACCTAATTCTCCCAGGTCACGGCAGGTTTCCGGTAGCCATACGGGCGACTTGTTCCGACTTCGTTCGGGCGGTCGGGTGGCGTGCCGACCCACCCGCAGGTGAGCCGGCACGTCAGAGGACGTCAGTCCTCGTCCTCCTCGTCCCAAACGATGTCCTCGTACTCCTCACCGGGCAGCACGCCCAGGTCGTACTGAACGACGGCCTGGGACGTGATCAGGCCGGAAGCCACGATCTTGTCGCACCAGCCGAGCAGGGCGTCACGCTCGACCTCAGACCGAATCACCTCGGCAAGAGCCTTGGCCTGGCTCTTGGTCAACGTCACGGTATTCTCCGTCATTCTCGTTTCCTCTCGTTTAGGCCCGGCTTCTTCCTGGCCAACACCATCATCCCAGGTCACGGCAGGTTTCCGGTAGTCAGACGGGCGACTTGTTCCGACTTCGTGCGGTCGGTCGGCGTCGGGTGGGGTGGCGTCCCCGGAGGGACGCTCACCGTCACTGAGCCGCCGCCACCTCCTCGTCTGCCCGTCGACGCTGCCAGGCCGCGGCACCGGGCTGGCCACGGTCCTCCATCGCCTGGGCGATCTTCCGTCGGGTGGCTGCTCGCCGCAGCAGTTCCTCGGGAGGGGTTGACCGCAACCCCTCCCGCCAGGCCGCTGTCATTCCGCGAAGTCCACTTCAACCTCGCTGGACCCGTCGAACATCGCTTCCCACTCGGCGGGGGTGATCCCGGTCAGGATGAACTCACGCTCCTCCGGGCTCACCTGCGGGAAGGCGTCCTGCACCTTCACGCCCGACAGGAACGCCGTCAACTGCTCGGTGGTGGCGTCGATGGTCATCGTGTGGAGGTCGCCACTGAGCGGGCTCCTCCGGGTGATCTCGATCATTCCGTTTCCTCTCGTTCAGGCCCGCTTGGTTGCTGGCCTAAGGCCAGCCTACTGGGAACGTGCAGGTCACGGTAGGTGCCGGGGCGACTTTCCTCGACTTCCGTGTTTGCGGGGCGGTCGGTCAGTGGCGGGTGGGGTGGCGTCCCCCGGAGGGGACGCTCACCACGTCAGCTGCCCGTCACCTCCTCGTTCTGCTCGCTCTGCCACCGCCCGAGCTGAGCGGCCAGGGCGAACTGCTTGCGCCGCCGCTTGCTGGCCGCTTCCTCCTCGGCCTTCAACGCCTTCACCCGGTCGTGCAGGTCGCACCATTCGAGCAGCCACGTTGTGGCCGTCTCCTTGTCGCCCTGACGCATCAGCCGCACCGCCATGTCGAAGGCACGTTGGGCACGGGCTTCCACGACCCACAACGGCTGTGATCCGCTCATCTCGTTTCCTCTCGTTCAGGCCCGCTTGGTTGCTGGCCTAAGGCCAGCCTAGTGGGAACGGCCAGGTCACGGTAGGTTTCGGGGCGCCTTTCCTCGACTTTGTTCGTTTGCGGATGGAGGGGCGTGGGAGGCCGTCACCGACCCCGCCCGACCCCGCCCCGACACCGCGGCACACCCACCCCGACACCGACCGGTCGGTCGTGCGAGTGGCGGGGCGTGGGGCGGAGCGACCGGGCGACCGCCCGACCGACCGCCCGGGGCCGCGCCGGGGCCGGGTGTCGTTCCGTCCGGGTGGCGTCCCGCCACCGCCCCCGCCGCCGGCACCCGCTCTCGATCCCACCGCCGGCTTTCGGGTGGGGCCAGGCCCTCCGGGCTGCAGACAGCAGCAAGCCCCACCCCAGGGTGGGGTGGGGCTGCTGGGAGGTGAGGCTAGAAGCCCATGTCCTCCAGGGTGGTGGCAGCAACCACCTTGCTGCCTGCCTTCCTGCTGGCAGGAGCCTTCTTGGCAGGAGCCTTCTTGGCAGGAGCAGGAGTCTCCAGCTTGGCAATCTCAGCATCAACAGCTGAGACCTCAGGCAGCATGTCCTTCAGGATTTCTGCAGCCTTGGCCCTGAGGGCAGCCTTGGCCCCCAGCTTGGCAGGATGGCCAGCAGGCAGGCTGGCCCATATGGCATCTGGGGTTTCTCCCATCACCTTGGAACCTGCCAACAGGTTGGTGAGCTTCTGGAGCTTGCAGGGGGCCTGACCATCCACCAGCAGACCCTCAGTGGAGAAGCTCAGCAGCTTGTTGGCACCCCAGATGATGACAACAGGTGCCTTGTCAGGATGGGTCAACAGATCCTTGGTGGGACCCTGCTGGACCCAAGTCCATCCATAGGCAGGGCAGATGACAGCAGCCACATGAGCCCTGTAGGGAGCAACAGTGGTCTGGGCAATGAAGTTGGACATAGTGAAACCTCTCAGTGGGTGTGAGACAGCAGAAGACAGGTGCCCCCAGGCAGGGGACTGGCAAAACCTGAACTCACTCACACTGACCACAGTAGGCCAGAACCCTGTCCCCAGGGAGCCACTGTTCTCGGGAACCACAGCAGTCGCGTGACCCGCAGTTTTTCGGTGAAATCGGAAAACGACAATGCCTCCCGCCTTCGTTATTTTCCCCGAGTTTTTTGCCGGGTTCAGCTAATTCGATAACGGAGAGTGGTTACGCCATTGTTATTCTGGGCAGGTGGGTGATGATCGGGTTCGGTGGTTTCCTGATGCTCAGCTTGTTCCGTCGGTGCTGGCGGGTTCGGGCAGGAAGATGTCTCAGTTGGGGGTGTC
>JBILMS010000160.1:0-3181 GCA_044375415.1 Flavobacteriales bacterium | reverse complement strand
GTCTGCGTGTAGCTAGTTTGTGATTGGCGGCAAGCAGACAGAGAGATGGCAGTTGCAAGCTCCTAGTCAAAATTAAGATAAACTTACTTTTTACAAAATAGTCACACGATTATGTAAGTATTATTTAGTAAATTGTAAGCAAAAATCAAATGAAGTAGTGCTATACTAGGGGCACAACTTCATCAAATGCCTTACATTGCCTTACACTGCACCTATAAAGCAAAACGAAAGTTACTGATGGCTATCTATTTTATCACGGGTGTTGCCGGCTTTATTGCCGCAACAGTAACTGAACAATTGCTCATGGCCGGCCACACGGTAATCGGTGTGGATAACCTGAATGACGCCTACGATGTTCGCTTGAAAGCGTGGCGGCTGGCCCGGCTCAACACGCAACCCAACTTTACCTTCTATCCGCTTGACATTTGTGACCAAGCTGGGCTACGGGCACTCTTTCAGCGTGCCGATGCTGATGGTAAAATGTTTGCCGCCATCTTTAACCTGGCAGCCCGCGCCGGGGTGCGGCAATCGGTGGAAAACCCGTGGGTTTACTTTGAAACAAACACCACCGGCACCCTGAACCTGTTGGAGTTGTGCAAAGCCTTTGACATCCCAAAATTTATCTTGTCTTCCACCTCCAGCCTCTATGGCAAAGAGAATCCCATGCCGTGGCAAGAGGGGCAGGATACGAGTCGTCCGTTGTCACCCTATTCGGCATCGAAAAAGGCGGCAGAGACGCTCTGCTATACTTATCACTCGCTCTATGGGCTGGATGTCACCGTTTTTCGCTATTTCACGGTCTATGGCCCGGCGGGGCGCCCGGATATGAGTCTCTTTCGCTTTGTCCAGTGGATCAGCGAAGGGCGCCCAGTGACGATCTTTGGCGATGGCCGCCAGTCGCGCGATTTCACTTATGTGGCTGATATTGCCCGCGGGACGATTGCCGGGCTAAAACCGGTGGGCTATGAAGTAATCAATTTGGGTTCCGACGAACCGGTGGTTTTGCTCGATGCAATTCACACGATTGAAGAGTTGGTCGGTCAAAAGGCCAAGATCAGCTTTGCCGAACGCCATAGCGCCGATGTCCCTGCCTCTTGGGCGGACATTCATAAAGCAGAGCGCTTATTAGGGTGGCGACCCGCCTACCACTTTACCCAAGGGTTGGCCGCCCTTGTTGATTGGTATCAGACAAATCGCGATTGGGCCAAGGCTATTGCCACCAATTAAGGGTCCGTAAGAATATAACTTACTACACCGCTCTTAGCGAGTCCGTGACTCGCCCTAGTCGATTGCGAGTCACGGACTCGCTAAGAGCGTTTTAAGTTATTTATTTACGCACCCTAAGGGACGACTTACACCTTATGGAATTATTACAATACTGGACGATTGTACGGAAACGGCTGTGGCTGATCATTCTCTTTGTTGTTGTGGCGGCCATTGGCGCCGGCTACTATGTTTTAAGCCAACCACTCCAATATCGCACCAGCACCACCCTGGCCATCAGCCCGGCGGCTTTAAATTCGGCTGTGACCTATCAGGTGGAAAATCAACTGATCCCGTTGGCCAATACCTATACCGAGTTTATGAAGACGCGCTCCTTTGCCCAATTGGTGGCCGAGCAGTTGCAGAAGCAGAACTTGCCGCTACAGCCGACGGAAGAAGAGATTCTGGCGGCCATTATTACCCAGTATGTGCAAAATACCCAGCTTTTTCGGATCACCGCAACCTTTCCCGATCCCGTTGTTGCCAAAGCGTTAGCTGATACGACGGCGCATCTGTTGATCAGCGCAAACCTCGAACGGATGCGCGCCGAACAGGCGGCGCTCTTGGAAGCGCAACTAGACTCCACGCGTGTGCAGGAACGTGATCGGTTGATGGAACTCAACAATGTCCTGCGCGACGAGCTGAAATTTTACGAAGATCAGATCAACAGCCTACAACAACAGATCACAACCTTGCGTAGTGGTCTACAATCCAGTGAAATTGATACGCAGATTAAAGAGCTACGTACAGAAATGCTCCAATACCGCGGCGAACGGGTCACGCTCCTGGGCAGTTTAGCCGAAGCGCAAAAAGCCTTGCTGGCCGAAACGGACAAGAGCAATGCCGAAGTAGATACAGTAGTTGTCGTGGAAGAGGCATTGTTGCCAGTAGCCCCTTTGCCACGCAATCTGCTGCAACCGTTTCTGGCGGCGCTGGCTGCGGCCCTGGCGTTAGGGCTGGTGGCAGCCTATGGGTTGGAATATATTGATTATACGGTGAAATCGCCAGAAGAGTTAGACGCCATCTACGGCATTCCCACCCAAGGCGTGATTGGGCATGTGGCGGAAGCCGACCGGGCGCGGGAGACGGGTGACAGTTTGATTATGCTCAAAACACCTCGCTCGCCCATTGCCGAATCGATTCGGGCGTTGCGTACGTCGGTGCGCATGGCAGGGATTGGTAAGCCGATCCGCTCACTGTTGATCACCAGCGCCGGCCCTGGCGAAGGCAAAACCTTTGTCACCACTAACCTGGCAATTAGTATGGCCCAAGCCGGCAAGCAGGTGATTCTGGTCGATCTGGATCTGCGTAAGCCCCAAGTGCATAAACGCTTTGGCTTGCGCCCGGAACCCGGCTTTAGCAATCTGGTAGTCGAGCGCAATGAGTACACGCTGCAACAGGTGTTGCAACCGACCAACGTACCCAACTTACGCGTGCTGGCCTGTGGCACCATCCCGCCCAACCCGGCGGAATTGCTCAGCGCCGAGCAGAGCGCTGAGGTCATGCAATTACTGTTGGAAAACGCCGATATGGTGGTCTATGATACGGCGCCGGCCGCCACCGTGACCGATGCAATCTTGATCGCTCCGCTGGTGGATGCTGTGTTGCAGGTGGTCAACGCCCGTGGGCCGCGCATTGATCTGGTGCGCCGCACCAAGGAATTGCTGGAGCGCTCCGGTGCCCGTGTTATCGGCCCGGTGCTGAATCGTGTCGCCATTATCGACCTGGGTTACTATGCCAACTACTATTACTACGGCGGTTACTACAATCAGGATCATGCCAACCCAACCGAGCGCAAGTGGCGCTGGCCCTGGCAACGGCGCCGGCAGCGTTATCAGCGTCGCGCACAGCCGGTTATGGCGCCAACTACCGGCAACAACGATGGTAGCAGGCGCACCGCCGAGGAAGACGCTCTCTA
>JBILMS010000035.1:0-35197 GCA_044375415.1 Flavobacteriales bacterium | reverse complement strand
CCTCGGAGGGTGACTATGTGCAAACGACAGAAAACATGTTTGGTTGTGATAGCCTCATATACATTAATGTAGATATGATGGAGATGAGTTTTGATCTGCAAAACAACAACGGTGTTTTGAGTGGAGGCCAACAGGGAAATGCATATCAGTGGATTGATTGCAATAACAACAATAGCCCCATTAGCGGAGCCACGAATTCAACATTTGCACCAACCTCATCCGGTTCATTTGCTGTTATAGTATATGGAAACAATGGAAGCGTAACTTCCGATTGTATCGACTTTGTATACATCTCGGTCGACGAATGGGATGCAGATTTCGTGAACGTTTATCCTAACCCTTGTGCGAACACTTTATACTTCACTGCCGACAGAAACGAACACCAATTTGTGGAAGTGCTCGATGTGTGCGGACGAGTATTTCTGCGCCAGGCGATCATTTCGGGACAAAACCAACTTAACCTAACCGAAGCCCCATCAGGCACCTATTTTCTTCGGTTGATTGGAGAAAGAGAGGCAAGCGGCAAGTTTGTGAAAACATACTGATGTTTGCTTGAGATTCAGGACAGAGCCCGCTTTTGGCGGGCTTTGTTGTTTTAACAATTTGTAAAGGAACAAATAGTAAGTATGTTTGTCTTACTTCCAACCTAGATAAGATGAGAGCATATTTACCTACCCTCGCGATTTTAATTTTTACTTCCTTTTCGGCTGTTTCTCAAATCAACCTTATCGGAACCGCTGTTAACACAAATACTAGCGACATTGAAGTACTGGAATGGCAGGCCTTGGATCCTAATTCGGTGGTAGTTCACGGAACGGAGCTAGACGCCTATTTGATGGCATCTTCTGTTTTTGATGCGTACAATGGAAATTATTACCTAGGGGGTATTTCGAATGACAATGGAGTGTTGCTTCAGTTCAATTCAATGCAGGATTCACAGTCATTGATCGATTTTGACTTATTGTCGAATGTGGCCGAGATAGATATGAGCACCGGTTTGCTTTATAGTTTGGCCATTCAAACTGAAGGTGAGATTCGCGTTTTGGAGAGTGATTTCAATACTAATCAAGAGGTCGAAATGGGCGTAATTCTGGAGCCGGGCGTGCAAGGAATTGTAGTAGACGCTTTGGGTTTTGATTCGAATAGCGGAATTATCTATTATGTCGGCTATGACAACACACCATCAACCTGTTTATATGCCATTCCGGTTCGCGACGATGAGTTTTCTTTTGTGAAAACTACACTCACCGGTTTGGAGGGCACCGGGTCCGTTACGAGTGTTCATTATGATAATGTGAACAACCGACTTTTCGCTTTGTACATGATGATTAACGACGAAGGTTTTTCTGCCGGCAATAAGGTGATTGAAATAGACCTGCTGACGGGTGAAGTGACGGATGTCGTTGAACTTACCGGCTTTAATGCTTTTTTAGGAGGTTCGTCTTCCTACGATCAGAACTCCGGAAATATGCTTCTTGTCGGATTTGGCTCCGGATTCAATGCCGAAATGATTGTTGTGAATACCATAACGAATACATTTGAGACGGGCTTCGTTCCGGATAATGTATCCGAGATAGTTTGTGACAATAGGGTTTTCGCGGCATCTGCCTATAATATCAATAGTGTATCTGAAGTGGATGCCTCTAATCTTTCAGTGTTTCCAAATCCCATTAGTTCAGGAGAGTTGTGGATTGCCCCGAGCACATCCGAAGATGCGGTACTTTCCATTAAGGATCTCTCAGGCAAGCTTTGCTATACTCAAAACGGGATCAAGGGCTCTTCATCTTTAAATGTAGAATTCTTGAACCCCGGATGTTATATGGTTTCACTCACGGGAGCTAAGGGCGTTCACACGGCACGTCTTATAGTTGAATAAGTCTGATTGAGCGATACAAGGTTATGTTGCCTTGCGCACAAATTCTGATTTGATCGCCATGGCGCCAAAGCCATCAATCTTGCAGTCGATGTTATGATCTCCGTCCACCAATTTGATGTTCTTCACTTTGGTGCCGGATTTAACGGACCTGATGTTTCCTTTAACAGGAAGGTCTTTAATAACAACGACCGTATCTCCATTCTCGAGAACATTTCCATTTGCGTCCAAAACTTTTTTGGCCGCATCACCCGCGTCCGTTTCTTCTACTTCATTTGGATTCCATTCATGAAAACAATCCGGACACATCGTTAAATCTCCGGTCGAATAGGTGTTTTGTGAAGCGCATTTAGGACAAGAAGGAATGTTCATAGGATATGGATGAAGTGATATTGGATGACAAATGTAGCTAATTCGGGGGGAGTACTTTTTTTTGTGATTTGTGTCAAACAAGTGAAATAGCGTAAACTTCGCAAAATTCTCTATTGAATCTAGAAGGCGCTTTTAAATACAAATACTATAGAATCATGACATCCAGTACAAGACAGGGGATATGTTGGTATACTTTTTCTCTGATAATAGGATTTGTTTTTCTTTTGGGTTGCGATTTTCGCGAATCGAAAAGCAAGGACTACACAACCGAGGCAACTACACGCGGTTCAGGCCTGAATTGTGGCGATATCGTGATGGAGATAAATGGAAAAGCCGAAAAGCGCAATGTATATGAGTTTGGCGAAAAACTAGAACTTGTATTCAACAAATTTGAAGGTTTTAAGTCGAAGGAGGGTAAATATTTTCCGATTCTATCGACACTTGTTTTGAAGAATGGTAAGGATACCGCTTTGTATTCCGATAATCTGTTGGAAGAATTTAAAGATGGAACGGACTTAAATCCACTTCAACTAAATGCATTTTTTCGAATGGCGTTTCCATACCAAAATGGCGAGAAATACGAATTGAAGATAGTAATTAAAGATGCGATGGGCGAAGGAGTGTTTGAATACATGCAGCCGTTCACGGTGGTGAAAAATGATCTCCTGGCCGTTTCTTCTTCCGGTTATTCTTATTCAAATATTTACTTGTGGAATCAAACGGAAGATGCCGGAGTATTCGAGAAAGCCATCGACATGAGTGATCAGTATGCACTTATGTTAGAAGGATTGCAAGACGTCAGACGTTTTGGAGAAACCGTATATCCGGTTTTGTCGGTAGACACTCGAGATGCAAATGGTATGGCGATTTTATCGGATAGCAATCTTCTTATTCATTATGAAAAGAGTGGCGTCTTGTATGAAGATGTTTTTTTGGAGAAATTACCCGTTACACTTTCCTTTAATGAGGGAGTTGTGAATAATCCTTGTTCTCTAAATTTAATTTTGAACGAACCCGGGACAAATAGAAAAATTGAAGTGAGTGGTGAGATTGTCCTGGAATGATTTGTGTGTTTTACACAGAAATATATGGATAGAAACATGAAGAAACATTGTCTGGGGGTGAGGCGCTTTTTTGGTTCAGGTTGTTCATTTAATCGAGTTTTAATGGTTGTCATTTTCACCATTCTTGAAGTGGTGCAAGTCGACGCACAGATTATTTCATACAGAAATGGCGTTTATGGTTTGAACGACCAGGTTTCGGCGGAAGAAATTTTACCCCAAGAATTCGACACCATTTTCCAATTGAAGTTTGATTATAACAGACTTTATGCATCATACGGATCTGATTTTTCTGAGTCACCTTTATACGCGGTAGTCAAAAATGATGAGACTAGAATTTTTAATGCAAATAGTAAAGAGTTCTTGTCAGGTGTGTTCGACGAAGTAAAATTTGTGATACACGATACATCAGAGAACGGAATTGTTTATACCAATGAGAATGTGAACTTCATTGACTGTATTCTTTTGAGACGAAATACTCTTTGGGGATATATAGCTCATCCAAAAACGTATCATTTTCACGATAAACTTGAAAGGACAGATAAATTTTCAATTGTTGAACCTCAATACAAAGAATTAATTTTCGTGAAAGAGGAAGCAAGTTTTGATTCTCAGAAGTACGCACGCAATAGACGAATAGTTGCCGCTAGGAAAGATAGTCTTTTCGGAGCTTTAGAATTTGAAACCGGTGAAGTAGTTGTACCATTCAAGTATAAACTTCCGATCCGGAGAATATGGTCTAGATTTAATCGAAGAGGCATGGAATTTCTTTCGGTAGACGTTGAACTGATAGAATTTTTCATATCTTATCGAAGTCTGGATGACAGTGTTGTTACCATCATTAATTCATTGGGAAATGATGTGAGTTTTTTGATAGATAGGGATAGCGAATTTGACATATACAAAGAATATGGAAAGGAATATTTATACGTAGAGTCTTTGGATACCAGCAAATGGTATTTGGAGCTGTGGGATTATAATTCGGGCGAACGAGTCTTTTATTATCAAAGACCGAAAGCAAACAGTTATTTGGCGACACAAAGAATTGATGAAAATATTTTAGCCGTTACAGAGTATGTTGAATCTACAAAAAGATATGAGGTCAGATGGTTCAATTTGTTCAATGGTAAGTTGATGCTGTATCATTCGAATAGATACAACAATAATTATACTGGACTCTTTGGATTATTGATCGGTGGAGGTGAGAAGAAGGTCTATTTCAAAAAGCAGGACAACGTGATCGGTAAGGTGATTGGCTCGGGAGAATCAATGGAGATAGATTCGATAAAGAGGGTTTTTATGAAGGAATAAAACCCAACATGATAGATGAATAGGTAATTTTCGTTTTTCGCACGACTATTCATGAGATCCACTTGTGAGCTGCAGCACTTCATGGCCCCATTGAAATAATCCGCGGATTAAACACCCGTGTTTGGGCATAAATATTGTAGTATGAGTTAAATAGAAAATACCCAAAACCATGAAAAGCATACAAGATCTTTCAGTTGTTTATCGAATAATTGCATTCGCATGTATTGTTATTTTTGGAATGGCGTGTAAAAAGGAAGAACCGGAAACAGGAAGTATTTTGCTAAAGTCATCTTTTGATATCACAATCTTTAACGGCATTGCTTTGAGCAGTATAGAATGGGGAGTGTATGATCCTATTATCGTTTTAGAAAATTCGGCACACCCCAATCTGGCTTTGTACAAGGGATATATTATTGGCGACGAGCTCGAGTTTAAGGACCTAATTCCGGGAAACTATATAGTAGCCCCCGTTTATTCAAATGATTACAAAGCAGCACAAGTTCAGGCCGGGGAGAAGTTTGAAATACATTTATCAGAATGGGAATAGTCCAAAATTAAAATGATTGCTGTTATTACTGCGTTTAAAATAAAAAGG
This sequence comes from Flavobacteriales bacterium, assembly GCA_044375415.1. GTDB lineage: Bacteria > Bacteroidota > Bacteroidia > Flavobacteriales_D > Sanyastnellaceae > JAWXBG01. Next base: position 29,985 of record JBILMS010000035.1, on the reverse strand, counting down.
GCAGAAAAAATTTATTCCAAAGTGCTTATCTCCCCCTCTCGAATTTCTCTAACAATGCATCCTTTTTTTGAGGTGATACCGGAATAGTCGAGCCATCGCTCATAGTTATTTCACCACCTTTTCCTCGGAGATATTTTACTATATGTTCCAGGTTGATCAAATGTGATTTGTGCACTCTCATAAATCCGGATTCCGATAGAAGTTCTTCATAGAATTTAAGCGTTCTACAAATCATCATTTTGGAACGAGAAGTAAAATGAAAATCTGTGAAGTTGTCGTTTGCTTCACATGAAACGATGTCGGCAATTTTTACAACTTCAAATCCTTCCAGCAGTGGCAAAACTATTTTTTTCTGTTGAGCGCCCTGTGCATGTATGTTTTCGAGTATCACACTGGTGTGAAAAGAAGCGGAGTTTTTTTCTTTGTTCTTTTTGATCTTCTCAACGGCGGAGATGAGCTCGTCGATACTAACAGGTTTTAGCAAATAATAGGCGGCACTATAATTTAGAGCTTGAATGGCATAGTGATCAAAGGCAGTAACAAATACGGTTTCAAAGGAAATGTCCCCTACCTGTTCCAATAAGTCAAATCCTGTTCCTTTAGGCATTTCTACATCGAGAAACACAATGTCGGGATGGTGTTCACGTATAAGTGGAAGGGCGGAAGAAACGGAGTCGGCCTCTCCATGAACATGTACGTCGGGACAATATTTGCGGATGTAATCACGCAACACATTTCGGCTGGTTGATTCATCATCAACAATAAGGGCTTTTAATATTTTACTCACCGTGTTTTACTGTTTTCAGAGAGTTTCAGTTGGGGTATTCGGATTTTTACTGTTGCCCCGGGGTTTTCTGCGCCGGCAAAAGTCTCGGATATCTCAACAGTCATTCCTGCATTATATATCTCATTCATAAGAGCAAGACGTGTATGAATGTTTTTCATGCCGAGAGAGTTTTGTTTCTTTTGATGTTGCGTTTTGAGTTCCTTGGATTTTGTCATTCCAATCCCGTTGTCAGAAATTGTGATCTCAATGTTTTCACCTACTTTTTTGAAATTTACCTCTAGAGCTCCCTTTCCACTTCTGTATCGCAGGCCATGCCAGATTGAATTTTCAATAAAGGGCTGGACCATCATCGGAGGCAATTCGTAGTCGGAATTTTCCAATTCTTGATCTACGATAAACGTATATTCAAATTGATCTTTGAAGCGCGCATGTTCCAATTCGAGGTATAGTCGGAGCATGGAGATCTCTTCGGTCAGGGGAATAAACGGATGCTTCGAATCGTCCATGACTTGACGCATCAGCTTTGAAAAGGAACTAAGGTATCTGTTTGCAGCTCGCTCATCATTTTGTGAAATGTATTCATTCACAGAATTGAGAGCATTAAAAATGAAATGCGGATTCATTTGTCCACTCATCGATTGTAGGGCGAGAAGTTTGTCGGCTCTTCGGCGCGCCTGATTGTTGCGATAAATGACCAAACCTCCTGCGAAGAGACCAAGAAGGCAGAATAGAAGGACACCAATGGCGAGGTTGCGATTAAAAATTTGACCGCTTTTTAACTGTTGGTCTTGCTGAAGCAGAAATATCGACTGGTCTGCAAGTTCTTGTTCTTTTAACAGAAGATCAAGTCGTTGTTCATTTTTGCCAAGGTTGTTGCTGAGTTCAATGGCAGAGGCCATTTCTCTTTCATGTACAGCTTTGACAGAGTCTTGCAGAACAGAATATTTTTTGTAATACTTAATTGATTTTTCAAGCTCATTGTTTTTCAGATATCCCTCGGCTAGTTGCCTATACGCATCTGCACCTATCTGAAGATCTGTACTGCGAATTGTGCTTATAGTATTTGAAGCTGTGTTTCCGTCAAAAGCACTCGTGGTAGATAGACTAACAATGTGATCTACCGAGTTATCCAAGTATTCACTGGCGTCTTCAAGATTGTCCGCTCTTATGTATGCGTTTCCAATGGCAATGTTGTTTCGAAAGAATGAAGCATCGTCTTGGCTTTCAGGAATGGCGTTTGCTGCGTTATTTAGGTATAATATTTCATTTGTAAAATCACCTTCATTTTGAAAGATCGACGCTATTTTGGAATTAGCCCGAGTGTTCTTTTCGGTGAAATGTTCTTTGTTGGCAATGGATATAGCTTCTTGATAGTATGATCTCGCAGAATTGTTGTCGCCGATCAACGTGTAGTGATCTCCAAGAGAAAGAAGTGTTTCGCATTGACCACTCTTATCTGCTGTTTTCTTTTCAGTATCGAGCAAAGTGTTTAGCCTATTCAGCGCTTCTGTATGTTTTCCATTTTTGGACAGAAGTCTACCATTGTCTCGGAGGGCGTTGTTTTTCTTTTGGGCTGAACTAGCGGTTTCTAGAAGTTGAAGAGCTTGGTTCGATTCGGATAAGGCTTCCGTCAAGTTATTTGTCTCTTCATAAAGTTGTGCACTTAAAGCAAGTGCATCAAAATGGAGGTTAGAAGAAGGGGGAGGTAAGGTGTTGTTGTAATTTGAAGATTGGACCCTTTGATGGAAAAGTGTTTTGCATTTAGAAACGTTTTCTATTGCCTGATTGTAGCGCCCTAGTTTTCTCTGCACCTCAGCGAGATCCAAATACGATTGCGCTTCGCCATTTCTGTTTCTATGGACTATAGCCGACTCCAAGCCTTTCGTTATAAGCTCAGCTGCCAAGGTGGAGTGTGATTCGGTATATCTTTTAGCCGAATCTAAAAAGATGTATGTTGAGTCCGGTTGAAGAGTATTGTAGTTGGAGTTAGTATAACTGTTGTTTTGCGACAAAACATCAAACATCATGAAATACACGATAATAAAGGACAGAAAGTATTTTATGTGTTCGTTCATGTGCGTTAGCGAGTGTAAACATAAACTAGAAAAGCCTGAATGAGAAATGTGTGTGCCAATGAACACGGGCATTGCGGAGAGTTTTTATGTGCTTTTCGGTCGATTAACCCATTCGGATGGATGTTTCACCCGTTCTCGTGGATGAATCACTAATTAGTACAGATTTCTATAAAAGAATGGAATGGACAGCGCTTCCGGGTTATGTGCGCAAGAGTGTCGCCGCCAATTGCGAAACCGGTAAAATCGCTTTTACCAAGTCATTTGGTGTTTTTGCGTAGTTAGAAATGTTGTTGGCTAGATGCTGCTTTTTGCTGCGAGAGTTGGAAAATAGCTTTACAAAAATGTTCAACAACTAATACGGTTTATTATGAAAAGGCTATTTCTTATTTCAGTGTCCATTTTAATTTTTTGTGCACAGTGGTTCGCACAAGAGATAAACGCAAACTCACAAATAACGGATGTAACGGTTTATCGCACATTGGCGAGAGAAACTCGGAGTAGTTCGGTAACCATTCCATCCGGCAATTCTGAAATTGTAATATCGGGGGTAACAACACAATTGATTGATCAGAGCATTCAAGTTTCCGTGAAAGGAAACGCAACTCTTTTATCAGCTGTTGTTCGAATGAATTATTTTAATCAGGCAGTGGATTTGGCCGACAATCCGAAGTATCAAAAACTTCAGGATTCAATAGAGACGCTTACATTGGAACTACGCTGGATTGCCGAAGAGAGAGGGATCCATGTCGGAGAAATTGACTTGGTCTCTGAACTTCTGAAGTCCGGATCTATTCAAAAGGATTACAAACCGGCTGATCTGGATGCTTGTGCAGATATATATAGAAAGCGCATGAGTGAATTGAGAAAGAAATTGTTCGATCTGCAATTGCGCGAAGAGAGCATACTGGAACGTCAAACTAAATTTCAAGGTCAAATCAATGAGATGGGACCAAAACCAAAAGCACCTGTAAAGGAAATTGTCTTGAGCTTTTGGTCCGAAACGGAATCGGCGTCTCAAATAAAAATTTCTTATTTGACAGGAGGTGCCGGATGGATTCCTATGTATGACTTAAATGTAGAAAACACGTCTAAGCCTGTTGCAATCGTTTATAAAGCGAGCGTATTTCAATCGACGGGAATGGATTGGAAAAACGTGAACCTAACCGTGGCGACAGCAAACCCAGGATTAAATAACGACAGGCCGATTTTAAGTCCCAGGTATATCGATTACGTTACTTATACGATGCAGCCGCAGATGCTTTCCAGTGGAAATTTAACGAGTAACAGCATGTACATTGCTGAAAGACAAGATGACGCCAACTTTGTAGACCCATTTAATTATCAGGTAAATGTTACGGAGTCGGATATTCATGTAGAGTACGACATCGACATTAAACAGAATATTCCTTCTGATGGAAAACAACATATCTGCAAACTACAGGACTACAGCGTGCCGGCAACTTACCGATATCACGCAGTGCCAAAACTAGAAGCAGCGGCATTTTTGTTGGCGAGGATAACGCATTATGGTCAGTATAATCTTTTGGCCGGTCAAGCGAATGTTTTCTTCGGTGACACCTATGTTGGTCAGGTGACATTAAATCCACAAGTCACAGGCGACACGTTGTTGGTCTCCCTTGGCAGAGATGAGAAGATTGTTGTAAAACGCAATCGCATCAAAGAGAAAACCGGAAAGAAAATTTTGAGTGGTGTGCAAAAGGAAACGTATGCCTATGAAATCACCGTTCGGAACAACAAAGGGGCTCCCATTGAAATTGAAATCTTGGATCAGATTCCATTGACTCGTAGAAAAGAGATTATCGTAAAATTCGAAGAAAAGAGCGGTGCCGAATACGACGAAACGAGTGGTAGAATACTCTGGAACATCAAGATTGATGCGAATAAGAGTAAGGTACTCGATCTTGAATATACAGTTGAGTATCTTGAAGGACAAACCGTGGGTGAACAATAGGAATAATAGCGAACATAGAAGTGCGGTTTATTGCCGCACTTCTTTTTCAACTAAATAGTATGAATAGAAAAGATTTTATTGTAAGCACATCCTTAGTACCGTTTTCATTGAGCACTTTTGGTTTTGCGGCGCGACAGTCGGACGGTAATTTTAAGGGAGACCGCGAAACCACAAATGATATTTTAGGCCCCTATTACAGACCGAATGCACCTGAACGAAATGACCAAACATTTGAGGGAATTGAGGGCGCCAAGGTCGAGGTGAAGGGTCGCGTTTATGCCTCGGACTGCACAACGGTTCTTCCAAATGCACTAGTCGAAATAGGACATTGCAGTGCCGACGGCCTATACGATATTGACACCGGAGAATATAAACATCGTGCGAGATGGCGCGCCGATACAGAAGAAAGGTACTCGTTTAAGACAATAATACCGGGAAAGTATTTAAATGGTCAGCTATACAGACCTTCTCATATTCACTATCGAGTAACAGAAAAATCGAGTTCGGAACTTATTTCTCAAAGATATTTTCAGGGGGATCCACATATAGAAAAGGACCCATGGGTTTCCGACAAAGAGGCCGGTCATCGCATACTGCCGATTATACCCGAAGATGTCAATGGTAATTTGGTTATATTATTTGACGTTTATTTAAAGGAAAAATAGTGCAATTGGGCTTTTTGTTTTTCTAGTTTCTTTTGTTGCATATTTTTGCACTGTAAAAAATTGAATCAAAAAGTAGGGCACATGAGGCATTTTATCCTAACACTCTTATTTCTCGGAACGCTCAGTAATTTGGAGGCACAACAATCATCGTGCGAAGAACTTTTTATTTCAGAATTTCTTGAAGGCGATTTACTAAATAAGGCAATAGAGATTTATAATCCGAAAGAAGAAAGTGTAGACCTATCCGGATACACATTAAGTGTTTTTGCCAACGGGTCAACTGAAGCCACGTTTATACACGAGTTAACCGGTCAACTCGAATCGCATGAGACTTATGTGGTTTGTAATGCCGGTTCTCTTCAACCGGTTTTAGATATTGCAAATGCGACGAGCGACGTCTGTTCTTTTAACGGGAATGATGCGGTAGTACTTGCTTATAATGATTTAGCCCTGGATATCATTGGCATAGTCGGAGAGGACCCATTGGGAACGTGGATAGTCGGAACCGGGAGTACTGAAAATTATACCTTGGTAAGAAAATCGAACGTACAAGTGCCGACAACAAATTGGTCGGAAAGTGAAAGTCAATGGGACGTATATCCCGAAGACACCGTTTCTGAAATCGGAGAACACACCTCTGAATGTGCCGGACCTGTCGGTGTTTTGGAAAATAATGAACAGAAATTAGTGGCCGTGTACCCAAATCCGTGCTCGAATTATTTGATTGTTGAGTCACAGATTGAGGGAAACGAAGTATCTATTCAACTAAAAGACGTTCGTTCTAATCTTGTTCTTGAAAGTATAATTTTGAAGGAAAATGGGAAAGTCAAAATCGATACTTCCCGTTTGATAAGTGGCTTGTATGTGCTCGAAACCCTCAATGGTGGTGAGATTCAGAGGACAACCGTTGTTGTAGGCAGGTAGAATTTCTACTGCAGTGTTTGAATAATTTTAATGGTCTTGATCATCAAATCTTGGGATTCCGTATCTTAGCGGAAACCTGTTAAGTATGATCAGACGTATATTCCTGTCGGCCATTGGTCTTTTTTTAGTTTCTGTTTTTTATTCTCAGACATTTTCTTCTACCATAAATCAACTTGTGCCGGATGATGGTACTACAATGTATTTACCTATCGAGGCGAGCGGTTTGCCTGACGTATTAAATGGCGAAAGTGGTTTGGTGCAGATCTGTCTCAATATGGATCATACATACAACAGCGATATGGTTGTGCAGCTTGCCGCACCGGACGGGACATTATTTATGTTGTTTTCGGGCATAGGAGGAGATTTGGACAACTTTACCAATTGCTGTTTGCGGTTTGACGCAAGTGATTATATATCGAATCAAACGCCCCCATATTCCGGCACATGGCTCCCTATGGGCAATATGGCTTTAGTCAACAACGGCCAAAATCCAAATGGAACGTGGAATTTAGTTCTGTATGATACCTATGCCTTCGCGGACCAAGGGTATATGTACGACTGGAGTATAACCTTTGATTCCAATGCTCCTGAATATCAATATCCACTGGAATCTACTTATCTGCCAATTGTAAAAATATTTACCGGCGGACAGTCTATTCCGGATGAACCAAAGGTGCAAGCCACCATGCAAATCATCAATAATGGGGATGGTGTTTTGAATTTTATCACTGACACGAACTTTGAATATGAAGGAGAAATTATGGTGGAATTGCAGGGATTCACCGGACCGATTTATCCAAAGAAGAATTATGATTTCGATTTGATAGATAGCGAGGGTTTGGAGATGGATACAAACCTTTTAGGCATGCCCGATGAAAACGATTTTATTCTAAAAGCAGAGTACCTTGATCCAACTCTTATGTTCAACAACATCGCCTATTCCTTCGGTCGAAAAATGGATCGATATGCCCCTCGCTTGCGTTATTGTGAGTTGATTTTGGATGGAGATTATTTAGGTATTTATTCACTCACGGAAAAAATTAAACGCGACAATAGTCGAGTGGATATTGCAAAGTTGGATCCGGATGATTTAGCAGGAGACTCCCTTACCGGTGGATATATCATAGAAATGAACATCAATGGCGATCCGGGCAATTGGTATAGTAATTATCCACCCATCAACGAAGCTACAGCTGGACCGTTGGTAGAATTTAAATATGTTTATCCTAAGGCGAGTGAAATTGCTGCGGAACAAGCAAATTATATTCAGTCGTATGTAGATCAGTTTGAGTATATCATGCACACAGAGAATTTTGATGATCCTGAAGAGGGGTATCGGTCTGTTGTAGACGTTCCTTCCTTCATCGATTTTATGCTGGTAAATGAAATGAGTACCAACTACGATTCGTATGGTCGAAGCACTTTTATGTACAAAGAAAAAATTACCGACGGAGGTTTGTTGCACATTGGTCCGCCATGGGATTACGATCGTGGGTTTTGGAATATTGAAGGCTGGGTGTGGGAACTTACACATCCGTTCTGGCCATTTCCGGATTGGTGGAGTATCATGGATAGCGATAGCACGTACACCAATCAAGTGTGGTGCAGATGGCAAGAGTTGCGCGGAGATAAATGGAGCGATGAGGCTTTTATAAATCACATAGATTCGTTGCATGATTATTTAGCTGAGGCTACCGACAGAAATTTTTTGCGCTGGCCGGAACTAGGTGTTACGAATTGGGATCAGCAGGTACAAGATTTACAAGATCGTTTGCTTGCTCGTTTGGCTTGGATGGACGCGAACATTATTGGTAATGGACCGTGTTTGGAAACACTTGTAAACAATTCAATTCATTTAGAAGATTTTGAGGGCGATCTATTTCCCCCAAATTGCTGGTCGATATTGGATGTGGATGTAAACGGTGTTCTCTGGAATGGCGCCCAACCGGTGGCAGGATACAACAGCGAACATTGTGCTTTTTCTTATGGCTTTGATCCGGATGGAGAGAATAATTATTTGATCACTCCACAATTAAGTCCGATTGAAGGAGAACATATTACGTGGTATGTTTCTACCAGTTCTGATAACGATTCCGAATATTATGAAGTCCTTTTATCCACTACCGGAAATAACCCGGAGGATTTTGTCAATGTTCTTTTTTCGGAAACGATAGAGGGTCCGGAGTGGCGATATAGAGGCGCCGATCTTACGGAATGGTGGGGCCAAGAGGTATACATAGCCCTCAGACATTTTACATCCGGAGGACAAATCATGCTTAAGTTAGATGATGTATTGTATCCTACATGGACGAATGAAGGACAAGATTGCACCATTGGTATTAATGAATTAATCTCTTCCGATATTCGACTTTATCCTAATCCCGCAGAAGATATAATATCTATGAGTTATCAGGGTTCCGGGCGCTATGAAATTCTTGATGCATCCGGAAGAATGGTGATGGGGAATACATATAGTCAAGGACAATTAATTGATGTTTCCTTTTTGGGTAATGGGGTCTACACATTTTCGTTTTATAGCAAAGAGGAAAAGCTGTTTACTGAATTGTTGAATGTAATACGGATGCAGTAGTAGTTTGTTTTCCGTTCCTGGAGCTTGGTTGATGGGCAGGTTAGTGAAAGAACTTTTTCTATACAATAATCTTGTCTTGCTTTCGTTTTTGTTTGGTAAGCTTGTTTAACCATGAAGACGATCATCATAGCTATTGCGGCTTTCTTATTTAGTATAGCTGCTCCCCAAACAGTGTTAGCAGAAGACACGGGTCGTAAGCCGACCGGTTTTAATTATGCGAAACACGCTCGTAAAAATCAGAAGGCAGCAAAGTTTTCAAAGAAGAGAATGCTTGCGGCTAAGGGAAATATGGTGAACGTGAAGTGTAATTCGCGCCAAACGGCGAAATATGCGAGGGGTAGGCATTAAGGAGGCTGTTTAAGCTTAGTTGAATTTGCTACGGTACTGCTGCTGTTGAAAAGAAAGTTCCCGGACTGGAATCCGGTAATTGATATATCAACAAAACCTGTAAACCAATGAAATCAAACCAGACCTTCGCGGGCGCTTTATTTTGTGCCTTACTTTTCTCCCAATGTTCCGAAAAGGCCATTTTATCGGAAAAAGTTGATTCTTATTCTTACCGTAACATCCGTCCGGATTCTGTTGTTAAAGAGGAGCTTTTTTCATCGATAGAAGCGAAAAGTCAGTCCTTTTTAGTTGACCCAAATTTGGATACCGTACTTAACTGCCGTAAAGGGACCAAGGTTTTTTTACCCAAAGAAGTAATGTGTTTTAAAGATGGAAGTGCAACCTCAAAGAAGGTAAAGGTGATTGTTGAGGAGTGTTATGATGCCGCAAGTTTTTTGAGCAACAATTTGACGACAAGTTGTGGCAATAGACTGTTGGAGTCAGGCGGTAGTGTTCACATTTCGGCGAGTTCGGAAGGCCGGGAATTGCTGGTGAAGGATGGTATGGACTTCGAAATAGCGTTTCCTAAAACACCCGGTGTCGAGGGGATGGATGTTTTTTATGGACAAGAGAACGGGGAAGGTGCGGTAGTCTGGAGCGAACCAAAAGAAAAAACCGAGGGATTGAACAGGGAAAAAAGAAAAAGGGATACCGCTGATGTCGCGTTCAATGGTAAGCCCGTCATACCAACATACACTATCCCGGTTCGCTCAAATAAATTTTTGAAGTTTAAAAATGAAAATGGAGACACCATTGATTTTAGAGATTACTTCGTTCGGAATTTTGTACCCGGCAAAGGGTTTTTAGAATATTCGAAAAATGTTGCGGGGTGGCAATTACCGATTTGTTTTGGACTTGATACAGTAACTGGTAAGCTGAAAGATTTTCTCATTCGTAATTCTGGATTTCCCAAGGAGGCTAGGATAGAGCTGTTGTCTTTTTTACAGAAACTCCCACCGATTAGTGTGGATATTGAAGGGCCCTATACCGGTTGGACGGAGAATAGAAAGAGATGGCTGAGCGATGGTGTTAGGGGAAAAGATGCTCGATATGAAATGAATATTGTTCTGGAAGACAGTCTTTATCGCCGCCGTCTGGAACTGCAGCGGATCGGATTTTCTGAGCAGCAGTACGCCGCTTACGCCGAACGTCAAGACGCGTATAACGTGCTTTTTTCTCAACAGTTTGGTTGGATTAATTGCGATCGATTTTTTAATTCGGATTTTGATTTGGTGACTTATAGGATTCCGGTTAGTTCCGGCAGTGGCGAGGTTCGCCTGTTATTTAAGGATAGTCGCATGGCGATAACCTCATGGGTGAGTAATGGTTTCGCCACGTTTGCCAACATTCCAAAAGGCGAAGATGTTGTTTTAATATATATGAATTTCGGAACAGAAAACCCGGAATATTTGTTCGTGGATGGCAATACGGCGCGCCCCCCATCGCGAATTGAAAAGGGAAAGGTTTATCTAAGGGATAATTGGGAATACGAATTAAAAGCTGCCGTAAGTGATATGGCCAGCAATGCGATTTGGTAGCGTGTTCGTGTTTGGGCCGGGATTATTTTTGTGGTGCAATGATTTTGCAAACAATCAAACGCCAACATTGCCATAGTTGTTCTGGGCGCCTTGTCATTACACCCGCATCCTCAACCCAACATACATCTCGCGGCCTCGTGTAGGGCCCCATGCAAACGATGTGTCGAATTGTTGGCTGAATGGATTTTGCCAATTCACGATGGGACGCTTTTGACGAAAATCGAAAACGTTTTCACATCCCGCAAAAAACTCGATTCTTTTAAAACTTTGGGTGTATTGAATACTCGTCAACGTAAACGGTTTCGATGCCGCTGGTTGACGATATTCTTGCACTAACATATCTGTATTCGGCAATCGTTGTTCGCCATAATAATGAATGTTGACATCAAATTGCCAACGAGGTTGGGGCGAGTGAATACTAATTACTCCTAGAACCCTGTGCTTTGCGTTGAAGGGTAAAAGCGTTTTTTCTCCGTCAACAATTCTATACACATCGAGGTAGTTGTATGCAACACGTAAATCAACCGTGCTGCTCACATCGGCTATCAACTCTGCTTGAAATCCATTTGAGATAGATGTTCCCGTAAAATTCGAAATGATCGCAACGTTGGTTGTGCTATCGTAGTTGGGGAAAACTTGATTTTGAAATGTAGTATGATAAATATCCGTTGTCGCCGTGAACGAAGTCCCACCGAGAGTGAATCGTTGTGTGACATTAAATCCGAGATTTAATGATTCCTCCGGACGAAGACTCTCGGCGAATTGAATGTCTCGACCGCTGGTCAGAAGATTTATGTTCTCCGAGAACAAACTAACCGTTCGCCAACCGGTACCTGCCGACAAACGGATGTCTGTATTTGCAACAGGAAGCCACCTTACCATGATGCGAGGTGTAAAACGGGACCCGAAAGAGTTGTGATGATCAGCACGCATCCCGGTGATCAATGTGAGGGTATCTTTTTTAATAGAAAAAATACTTTCCGCAAATACGCCGGGTATATTTTCAAGTCGCGAGTATCCACCGTCAAATGTTCTTGGAATTGTATCGGAAGTAAAGGAGATGTCTTCGTTGATTTCGAGGTGGCGGAAACTTAAACCCGTTTTCAAATCATGTTGCTTCGATCCGCCAAAAAATAATTCGTACTGAAGATTTGCATACCCATACCACTGCTCTGCATTGTAATTCAAAACCCCAAACCAGGACTTCTGAAAGTGTTGTTGTGAACTAGCAAGCAGACTTATTTTATTATTGGCATTAAAACGATATCCCGTTTTTGTGAATAGTTCGGGCTGAGTAAAGCGAACTATTTGTCCATAAGCATCCGTTTTTCCCGCCTGCGTCTCCGCATCAAAATTATATTGACCACCTATGCGCTCTTCTTCTGTAAAACGTGCGCCAATAAAGGTACTCCAGCCATCTTCGTTTTCGTTTCGATAACGCCACTTGTTGTAGAAAGTATAACGGGTTAATAGAGGTAAATCTAAAAAGGTATCGTCGTCTCTATCGAATCTTCCTCCGGGTAGGGAAGCATGGACAGCGAGATAATTATTCCATAGCGAATCCTTCCAAGCTACTCCCGCATTCATATGTTTTTCGTTAAACGAATTCACCAAAAGATCAGCGGTAAAGGGTTCTGCTTTTTGTCCTTCTCGGGGGAAAACAGTAATTTGACCGACCATGCTTTCGTAACCTTGAACAACGCTATTGGCTCCTTTTACCACCCAAATATTTTCCACCATACTTCCCGGCAACGTGCTTATTCCGTATGTATAGGATAATCCATGGACAAGAGGAAGACCATCTACCAAAACTTGGTTGTAGACACCGCTAAGTCCGAGAATGCGCAATTCTTTGGCGTTGGTTAGTATGTTGGTCGTTTGAGGTTGGACAGTACTTTGTGTTTCAAAACATCCGGCCAAATCACAACAAGCCGCTTTGCGCAATTCATTGCGATTGATCACTTCTGTTTTAATTGGAATGATACGCGAGATGTAGGAGCCGCTTGCATCATCGTAAATGGTCACCTGCTGCAATACCACGCGAATGTCCATTGTGAATGTCCATTGAGAATAGAGATCATCAATTTCATAATATCCTGCATTCCCGGCAAACGTGATGTTTAGTCCGTAAATTTCTAGCGTTGTATCCGGAGGTAAAGCAATTTCAAAATACCCGGAGTCGTTCGCGAGAGAGGATATTTCATATCCCTCCCAAACAACAGACGCAAGAGGAACGGCTTTTCCATCAACATCTACTACAAGACCTTTGAAGGTTTGTGAATAACCACAAAGACTTGTAAAGACGAAAAAAGAAAACAAAAGACGTAACATAACACAAAGATAGTCTCGTCAACGATTTGTGCACACGGGTTAAGCCAAAATAACTTTTGTTAGTCCGAAGCATTTTGTTTGCAGAAGGCTAAGTGGAATGGTTGGTTTAGCGGCGGTTCCGGCAAACCGGAATAGCAACGAATGTGGATATGTGACAGCAATTGTTTTTAATTAATACTCCAATGAAAAATTCAATAGATAAATTATTGGTTATGGTGGTTGCCGTGGTTTTTGCCGAAAGCTTATCCGCCCAATCGGGATTTGTTTTAACGGGAGGCACGGTCTACAGTGCATCCAACGAGGTTGGGTACTCAGTGGGCTCTTCATCTTATCGTCAGACCGAGGGAGCTACCGCTTCAGTCCTCTCCGGACCGCAAGCGCCTGCGGGCTGCACCGATGTATAGGCCTGTAATTATGATCCCAACATGGTCGTTAATGACGGCTCCTGTCTTTATGGAAACTGCCCCGGTGCGGAGGGTCGTACAAATGAGGGTTCTTTGAACTATAACCCAAACGCCACAGTGGACCATGGCTCATGTATAATTAATGGCAGCAAGTACCCAAGCACATCTAATTATGATCCGGTTGCAACGGTAGACGATGGTTCTTGGTTGTTCGACGAATTTTGTCCAACAGACTTTAACAATGACGGATTAACGGGAGTATCTGATCTACTGTTTTTCATCTCGTATTACGGTTCAATCTGCGAATAAAAATTTTTACATGTCGGCAAGGATGACAAAAACTAGTTGTCATCTTTGCTCTATAGGTTTTCTTGCATCAGACCTACTTTTGATCCGATGAAAAAACAACTCATGAAAGTACTTACTCGCAAGAAGTATGGCGGACCGGAAACATTGCACATTGCCGAAAGCAACATTCCTAATCCTAAACCAAATGAAATTCGGATTAAAATCATGGCTACCGGACTCAACTCATGGGACTGGGACCAGCTAGTAGGTAAACCTCGCATTTATCGATTGATCTTTGGAATTTTTACCCCAAAATACAAAGTAATAGGTTGTGATGTCACGGGTATAGTCGATGAGGTGGGAACAAACGTCACATCATGGAAAAAGGGCGACCAAGTTGTTGGAGATATTTCTCATGTTTGGGGTGGACTTGCGGAATATGTATGTGCCGACGAAAATTCATTCTTTCAAAAACCACAAGGTTTAAATTGGGAAGAAACCGCTGCTGTTCCGCAAGCTGCCGTTCTAGCTTATCAGGCTTTGTATGATGGGGCAATTCCAGAAAAAGGTTCGAGTCTATTGATCAATGGTGCCGGTGGTGGTGTGGGGACATTTGCTCTTCAATATGCAAAACACTTAGGACTCATTGTTACATGCGTGGATAAAGCAGAAAAATTCGATAAGCTGAAAGCCTTAGGTGCCGATTATCTTATCGACTATAGAAATGAAAATTATACCACCTCAGGCAAATCGTATGATTTGATTATCGACGTTACAGCGCAACATAATCCTTCACAATATGTGCAATGTTTGAATCCGGGTGGCACCTTAAGCATGATAGGGGGAAAACCAAAAGTTCTTATTAAGACCGCCTTGTTCTCTCGCAGAATCTTTCGTAAAACCGGAAAACGAATTGCCATTTTAGTTCATGTAAGAAACAAAAACCTGAGTGTCATTTTAGAAGACATGAGCAATCGAAAAATATTTGCTTGTCTTGATAGTGTGCATAATCTGGAATACGCGGCAGATGGTTTTTCGCGTCTTGGAAAAGGTGACGCTATTGGAAAAGTTATTATTCGAATTGGTGAATGATGGGTTCTGAAAACGTCTCGCACAGTGAAGGAAGCCATTTTCGTAAATCGCAATAAATGAAAATTCTTTTTGCAAAACAAAAACTGCGAAAATTTGGAATAATTTGGTAGGAGCATTCGACTCCAAATAGTTTAGCCGTATCCGAAATGTCGGAGAGTATTTATGTTAAACTAAAAACCAACTATTATGAGTCTATTTGAATTTCAAGGAATCGAATTGGATCCCGATCGTTTTGTAACGGAAGAAGCTTTTGAAGAAAACTTGGAAGAGCAGGTTACCATCGCACATTTTGCCATGGAACATTATACCATGATCGGGCAAGAACCGGGAACGAAATTAGATGTGGATTTTTATTTTAGTACCAACACAAAGGAAAAGGCAGAAATTTTCTTAAGTGAAATGACCAATAGAGGTTTTCACCTGTGTTTATCCACACCCCGGCCTCCCGAAAATCTATATGGCATTGTTGCTACCAAGCCGAAGGTCGTCATTACGGAGAAAAATCTTACGATCCTCGCTAGAGAAATGTGCAAAATTGGATACATCTTCGACTGCTCTTTTGATTCGTGGGGGATGGGTTTTATTACGGAGATGGATGCGGATTCGTGACGTGTTGGAATATTAGCTGGAGTGGATTAAAAAAACGGATTACATTGCTCGGCAATTAAACCGTTAACCTTTTAATAGTTCCACATGGTTTCAAAAGAGAAGAAACTCACGGTTGAAGATTTTATCGGACAGAAAGACGTTGTAAATTGTTTAAGCAGTTTGCGACAAACATTTCCAGGTGATAAATTAGTGGTCTCGGATGTACTCGACGATAAAGGAAATCAATATGTAGATCTCGTTCAAAAAGGCGGTGGTGTCTGGGGAATTGCTCTGGTTGGATACACCTATGTCCTTGAGGAAATGGGAATACGTTTCATGAAATTAGCGGGTACAAGTGCAGGCGCTATTAATACGGCAATGCTCACTTCCATTGGCACAAAGCAGGACGCGAAGAGTAAAACCGTTTTGCAAATGTTGTGCGATTTGGACATGTTTAGTTTTGTCGATGGGCACCCCTTTGCCAGACGAGTTATTAAAAAGTTTATTACCAATAAAGACTTTGCCAAGAGAATAAAATCTTGGCTTGCTATAATGGCAGTAATCTTGGTTTTCCTGATTGTCGGTTCCATGGCTTCATTGGGCCTTCAGCACGCATATCCGGCAGTGCACTATGTCACCATTGGGATCTTTGTTTTATTGGGAATATACATTGTCCTGTTAGGAGCCATTGCTTCTTATTTTGTTCGTCTGATGAATAGACTAAAAAACTCCGGATTTGGAATTAATCCCGGGGATGTTTTTTATGATTGGGTTAAAAAGCAAATGGCGGATCACGACGTATCTACGGTGCAAAATCTGCGTGATAAGGCGTCGCAGCCCATTCCCGGACTTCACTTAAGAGGCGATAGAAAGGAGGGTGTAAATGATTTGAAAGGAAGTGTTGCTTTGATCACTTCGGAAATTGTCACTGAGAACAAAATCCAATTCCCTGAAATGTGCGATCTCTTTAGGCCAAAGGACAAAGAGGAAGAACTTAAACCGGCCGGATTTGTGAGAGCTTCCATGTCAATTCCGGTTTTCTTTGAGAGTTATTATATCAATCGCATTCCTGTCGATGATCCGGAGGTAAAGGCCGCATGGGAATCTCGGTTTCAGGTTAAGGAACCTCCTACCACCACTCGTTTTGTAGATGGAGGATTGTTGTCGAATTTTCCACTTAATCTGTTTTACAACCCAAATGTTCACACCCCGCGATTGCCAACGTTTGGAATTGATTTGATAGAAATCGAAAAAGATAAAGAGAGCAAAGACCCTAAAGATTGGTCGTTCGGAAGTTATCTGGGAAAGATGTTTAATACCATTCGCGATTATTACGACAAAGACTTTTTATTGAAAAATCGAATCTTGGAAAAAGGTGTGGGAAAGGTGAATATGACGGGCTACAACTGGCTAAATTTTTTCATGAGCGATGAAGACAAATTAAAAATGTTTGCCATAGGAGCGCAAGCTGCTGCTGCTTTTTTGAAAGAGTACAAGTGGGATAAATTCAAAGAGAATAGAGAAGAGTATTTCGAAAAAATGAACGCACATAAAATTGAAATCAAATGATCGATATGTGTTGTGAAAATCCTTGGATGTGTTTTGTGATTCTTTTGGGAATAGCACTACTCACCTCTATTGCAATGTCCGTTATTGCGAAAGAATTTCGGACGCATTATGGTGTTACTCGAAAGTTCAGCATCATGGATCTCGAGTTTCCATCATCAAGACGCGACTATCATAAAATTATCAATGGTATTTATCGTCTGCCGGATTCCGTAAAAATTCTATCTGCGCTTAGGGGAAACTTGCTGGTAGACTTTTTATTTATGCCGGCCATTTATGGTCTCATTTTTATTTTGTGTATGAATGTATCCACTAAGATGGAGTCCGAATGGGGAGAATTTGGATTTCAGTTATTCGCCTGGCTTCAATTACTGGCATGGCTACTTGATATTATCGAGAACATCTATATGCTTAGTCATCTAAAGGAGGTAAAAATGGATCAGACTTTTAAAGACGCTCCTTTGCGCGGATTCAAATATGTGGTTCATACAAAGTGGATCATCGCATTGTTAGGTGGAATTTGTTCTTCGATGGTTTTATTGTGCTTTTGGCTCGAAGGAAAATACGACCCTTCGAACTTGCCATATCTCCTCATCTTCGTGATAGAAGTTATCTTATTTGTTTTATTGATGAGGCAAGTATCCAAAACCAAAAAACCTAGTCTTCCGGTCAGTTGAACAGTCAATTCCGACAATTCATCGGAAAGCGAATTTATAAATCGCACTATTGTCGCAAATTGCATTGTTTTCCGAACCACCAAACCGAAACGTAATGTTAGATTTTCTGTCACAGCTAAGATCTCGAAGTGAATCCTTGTTTTATTTTGGATTGATTTGCCTGATTGCTGCTATCGTTTTTTTGATTCTTACCAAAACGACTTCCGTTCAGGTAAACAATGTAAATGCTTGGTGGAAGCCATTTAAGTTTGCCTTGTCTACTACATTGTTTGTTTGGGCTATGGCTTGGTATGTGAGTTATCTGAAAGACTTTAATGTTAGCCTATACGCTTGGACAACCATTATTCTACTTGCTTTTGAGATCGGTTACATTGCCATTCAAGCCGGTAGAGGACAGTTGTCGCACTTCAACATTAGTTCTTCTTTTTATGGATTTATGTTTTCGATGATGGCTGTTGCGATCACCATCGTCACGCTCTACACCGCTTATATCTGTGTTCTGTTTTTTAAGCAAGATTTCCCCGATTTACCTTCTCATTTTGTTTGGGCCATTCGCTTTGGTATTTTGCTTTTTGTTGTTTTCGCCTTTGAAGGATTTTTGATGGGTTCGCGAATGTTGCACACCATTGGGGGTCCCGATGGTGGTCCCGGAATTCCTGTTCTCAATTGGAGTTCGAAATTCGGTGATGCACGAGTAGCCCATTTTGTGGGTATGCACGCCCTACAAGTACTTCCCTTGCTTTCGTTTTATGTACTGAAGAACACGAAAATTACAGTGATCGCAATTGTTTTATACATTGCCTTAGCCGTTTTTACTCTGGTCCAAGCCTTAAATGGCCGCCCGGTTTTCAGAGAAAAAAATCCGGTGGAGAAACACAATACTCATTAAAACGCAGTGGTCCACAAACAAGGGCCAAGGAGAGTTGATGGGGCCATTGAGATGTTTTGCGGAGAATAAGGCGTCATTCACCGCATAATTTGCGGAGAAAAAAGCAAAATTGAACTAATTAGTGTTAATCGCGCACCCACTGTCTGTCTCCCCGCTCTCACTCTCATTCTCACTCTGTATCTGTAGCCTCGACGGGAATCGAACCCATATCAAAAGTTTAGGAAACTTCTATTCTATCCATTGAACTACGAGGCCAATATTCCTTTTGCCAAAAAAGGGCCGCAAAGGTACTATTTTCAGAGCAATGGGGTTATTGAACCAAGGAGAAATCTGCTTGGGCCTTGCGAATTCCTTCCAAAGCTTTTATAACCTCGGTCATTTCTTTCTCCTCTTCCTCTTTCTTTTTACGCGCTTTATCGAGGTCGGAACGCAAGTTGTCAACCTCCTGTCTCTTCGACTTTTCCTTACTTATGTGCTCCTTTTTAGTGTCTTCAAGCTCACGTGCTTCGGTGGTCGTTTTTGAAATTGCATCTTTGGCTTTGTATATGGCTTCCGACTTTTTGATCTGTTCGGCCTTCCCTTTTGCCGAACGTTCTTTCAGCTTGTTCAGATCTTTCATTACACGCTGAGCTTCTTTCGTCTCGAGGTTGCCCTCCCTGTTTAATTCATTGTGTTGTAACTGTTTCCCCGAGATTTCGGCATCAATTAATTGCTGCTGCTCAACCATTTCAAGTTTCTCTGTCTCAAGTTTTTCTAATTCTTGCTGTTGAGATTCTTTTTTCGTTTCCAAGTTCTGACGAAGGGTTTCAGCTTTATCTCCGGCTAAACGTTCCTTTTCTGCTGTTTTTTCCGCCGTTTGTATGTTTTTTTCAATACGTCCGATTAAAGAAGCGGCTTTGCTAACATCTTTTTTCTGCGTCATTTCTTCCTTGGACATCGCGGCCACGATTTCATTGTAATAATTCAGATAGAAGTCTCGGATTTGCTGACGAAGACTTGCATCCACAGCCGCGACCGGAGCACCTGTTTTGGAGGTTGCGGTGAAGGTGAGCACTACTTTGTCCCCCACTTCTTCCGTTCTCCATGAAACGTTTAGGGAATCGGCCGACCACTCCTTTACAAGCACGTCGTTGGCTGTATGGGTGCCGCTTGTGCTTCGAAATTTTAGAAGATATCGACTTTTCAAAAATGCAGTTAAGGCTTTCTCATAGTCCTTTTTTTCGGCGAAAATGTCCGCTTTGTAGACTTCTTGTACCGAAGTTCCAAATTGTTCTGATGATTTTTCGACATTCACTTTTGGACTGTTCATGAGGGCTTCGCGAACTTGATTTTCGCTCTGAGAGCGACTTTCAAGTGAAAAGACGAGTATAAAAGCGAGAATTAAATAGGATAGATTTTTCATTTTAGCAGTAATATACTGTAAAGGTAGTCCATGCAGATTTGGAAAATCCGCCGAAGACCTTACTTTTGCGCCCGCATTTGCGGCGCCTATAGCTCAGTTGGTTAGAGCAACAGACTCATAATCTGTGGGTCCCTGGTTCGAGCCCAGGTGGGCGCACAAGCGAAAAGCGGAGATTGAGGTCTCCGTTTTTTTTTATCCTTATTTCTTCTTCCCCCAATTAGCAATGTTGGATTCTATGTAAGTATATATACGCTGGTATTCTGCATGATTCCGTATAATGTGATCATGGAAGCGAGTTTGCCAAACGGGCATTTTAGGTGTATTCCTATAGGCATTTATTTTTCTTGTAGCAGCAGCTTTAAATCCGGCCATAAAGGATGAAATGGATTTGGGCGGTCTGTATGCCACACCATGAGAGGAGTGTGAGGGGGTAGATGGTGGGAGCTGAGGGAATGGTGGGGATTGTGGAGATTGTGGAGATTGTGGAGATTGTGGAGATTGTGGGGATTGTGGGGATTGTGGGGATTGTGGGGACGCACTGCCGTGCGTCCGTACCTGGCCATTCTGGCCTTCAAGGCCCTTCGGGCCCCCTGCCCCAGAATCAATCCGAAGGATTGCATGAATGTGATCAGGCATAATTACAAAGCAATCACAGAATAATTCTTTTCTCATTTCAAATGAAATATTCCATTCTTCATATACAATTTCACCAAGAGGAGAAAGGTGCATTTCATTGTCTTTAATTTCTCCAAATAGATGCTTTCGATCGACGGTGCAAAAGGTCACAAAATAGGCTCCATCCCTGGCATAGTCCCACCATTGTGCACGGGAAGATTCATTGCGATACTTGTTTAGAAATTTTGTCATGAGGCATGAATAGTTTTAGTTTTTCAGAAATCAGAGATCACCACTACCCATTTTATAAGGTACGGTTTTCAATTTAAGTAGAGCAAAATTAGAGGAGAGGAGCGCCTCATCGCACAATGAGAATAGAAAAAATTTTCAACAGATAATTTTCACCTTCTGCTTTTTTGCAATGGCGCCTAAATGAGTGGTTCCGTGAGGGAAGAATGTCCGACTTACGAGGATTATTCGGCTATTCAATATTTCGCCTCAGCCTATTCCGCGGAATGTGTTTATATAAGTTGTGCTACTTTCGCCCTCCAAGTTTTTACCATGGCGGAACCACTAAAAAACCGATATACAAAGGCTTTTATAGAAAACCTTGCAACGTGTATTCACCAAGACTTCAAAAAATTTAGACAGGAAGAGTTTGTTGCTTTTGTAATGAATAAGGAATGGAAAGATTTTGAACTTAAGCAACGCATGAGGCATATTGCCATGAGCATGCGAAATTTTCTCCCGGGTACTTTTCCGGAGTCTATTCCATTTTTAGAAAACACCATACAGCGATTGCGCGAATCGGGTATGCCGGACAATTCTTTTGAATGTATGTTTTTTCCGGATTATATCGAAGTATTCGGAATCGATCATCCAAAGGATTCACTCAAAGCGATGGAATTTATTACTCAATTTACAAGCTGCGAATTTGCAATACGCCCCTTCATAGTTCGTTATCCGGATGTAACCATGAAGCAAATGCTGAAATGGTCGAAACATCGCTCTGCTAAGGTGCGCAGACTTTCGAGCGAAGGAGCAAGGCCTCGTTTGCCGTGGGCTATGGCTTTACTCGAATTCAAAAAAGATCCACGGGCAGTTCTTCCGATTTTGGAAAATCTAAAAGCGGATGAATCTCTTTATGTAAGAAATAGTGTAGCAAACAGTTTAAATGATATTGCCAAAGATCATCCCGATGTGGTTTTAGACATTGTGCATCGTTGGCAGGGAATTTCGGATGAAACGAATTGGATTTTAAAACATGGATGTCGAACACTTTTGAGAAATGCACATCCGGAGATTCTAAAAAAATTCGGAATGTCGACAAACACAAATTGCGCACTCGGACACCTTAAGATAGATCGAAATAAAATTGATCATGGTGATAAGCTGGAGATTGATTTTTCAATTCAAAATGTGGGCAAAAAATCGGAGCGATACAGGGTTGAATACGGTATTGATTTCGTGAAAGGCAACGGTTCAACCGGCCGTAAACTCTTTAAAATTACCGAAACCGACTGCCCGGCAGGTTCGAGTCGACACTTTATTCGTGGGCATATGTTCAAAGATCTCACCACGCGTAAGCACTATGCCGGAAAGCACTCCATTGCAATAGTTGTTAACGGAAGAGAACTGGGCAAAGCAGATGTGTTTCTTACGATGTAAATGGGAGCTTTAGTGGGGAGAATGAATTTCTTGAAGACACTCCAGCAAACGTGAAATCTCAATTGGCTTTAGTAAAAATCCATTAAAATAGGACTGAAAGTTTTCGTCTTGATCGGCAGTGATGTCGGCCGTAAGTGCATAGATGGGTGTGTGTTTGTTGTACCCCTGGTTGCTTCGTATTTCTTTGGTCGCCACGTAGCCGTTGATTTCGGGCATGTGTATGTCCATAAGAATAATGTCGTATGGATTCAATCGAGCGAGATGAATTGCCTCTGCGCCGTTTAATGCATGGTCGAATTCAACGCCCCAGTCGGTGAGTAGGTGACCAACAACCATCGCATTGATGTTATTATCTTCTGCAATAAGGGCTCTTTTGTTGGAGAAATTGATCTGCGGTTGGGAGCTCGTGTTTATAGACTTTGTGGAGCGCGCTAACTCAATTACAAAACTAAAACAGGACCCTACATTCGGAGTGCTGTTCACAGAAATTTCACTTCCGTATAAGTTGACGAGTTTTTTTACAATGGCTAATCCCAAACCGCTGCCTCCATGCCTGCGGGTGGTAACCGAACGGGGTTGAGAAAAACTTTCGAAAATAGCCTCCAAATCGCCGGAAGCAATTCCCTCTCCGGTATCCTCCACTTGAAATAATATGCGATCACTTGTAGTCTTACTAGATTCCAATTCGGCATAAATTCGCACACTTCCTTGGTCCGTAAACTTGATGGCATTGTTAACTAGGTTGCCCAAAATTTGTGTTAATCGAGATCCATCGATATCGTAAAATGAAGAAAGTTCGTTGTCTAGTTGAAGATCCATGTGAAGACCCTTTTCATGCGCGAGGCCTTTGTATGTGTTTAAAATGTTTCGGAGTATTTCCGACAAATTTTCCGGGCGCAGATCCAAGGTCATTTTTCCGGAATCTAATTTCGTGAAGTCAAGAATATCATTTACAATGCGCATGAGATTGCTTCCCGAGAAGCGAAGAGACTCGATCAATTTTTGTTCTTCCGGAGAGGATCTGTTTTCGAGCAGTCCACTAATGGTAATTACCGCATTGAGGGGGGTGCGAATCTCATGACTCATGGTAGACAAGAATTCCTGTTTGATTCTTGCCGCTTCTTCTGCGCGATTTTTTTTATCGAGTATTTCGGCTTTTTCTTTCTGAACTTGAGCTTCTTTTTCAATCGATTTCACGCGCGAAAGGACCTCGTAGTTGTCGATGACGCGCAAGGTTTGAGAGTTGATTACACTTTCTTTTTCTTTCTGATAGTTTTCCAAATAAGTAAGCGAAAGTTTCAGATTTCCTTCCGATTTATAGATCTCGTACAAGAGTTTATTACACTTGTATTTGATCATCGCGTTTTTGTGTTTACTGCTAAACGCAATGGCGCGTCGAAGGATGCCTTTTGCTTTGCGTGGTTTCCCCCACGACGCATACAAAGCGCCCAATTTGTTGTAGGCCATTCCCAACCCTAATTTTTCGCCTGATTCAAGATGTATCTCTATAGCGCGCAAATAGTCTTGCTCGGCGGAAATGTGGTTTTTGTTATAGGCGTGTACTTTGCCCCTGCCATAAAGCGCAAAGGCAAATCCTCGGTGATCTCCCGTTTTTAGTTTCATTTCAACGGATCGCTCAATAATTCTCATTGCTTGATCAGGTTTGCCTTCTTTCAAAAGAATGCCTGAAAGGGGGTTGTAGCAATTCGATTCTAAATTGAGGTCATTGGCTTTTTTAGCTGCGGAAATGGCGTTGCGGTAGGATTTAAGTGCGTTTTTGCGGTCACCGAAGTATTCGTAGACAGTTCCAAGAGACTTTTCGACTTTCGATAGATTGTGAAAATCATCGATTCTTTTGTAGACATTATGGCACTCTAGGAGGTAGCCTAAACCTAAATGGTAGTCGTCGGTTTTATAGTAAATGCCGGCAATGTTGTATTTGGCATCGGCAATCCCTTTTTCATCTCCTATTTCCTCAAAGATTCCAATGGCCGCCTCCGACATTTCCCGGGATTGGTCATAGTCGCCTTTAATCATGAGAAAGAGGGCAAGCTGAGCCATACTTTTCGCCATACAAGAAGGGTCTCGCAACGCTTCGCTCATCGACAGCGCTTTTTCTGCCAGCGCAATGCTCGAAGAAAGATCACTGACTCGGATGAGGTAAGCCTCGTCCAGCATGTCCAGAACGGATGAGATTCTCGGATATGGGATACCGGGCATTGTAAAATTCAGAAAATAAAATAGGGCTGTGCTTTTAAACCAAAATAAGTGTACGATAGATTTTCGCGAATGTTCCACTATTACGGGTTTTTCGGAACGCTTTGGGGTTATCACCCAAGGGTTGTGAACAGCGTATCGAATTTTAACAGATCACAGTTAAGCGTAAAAATAACTTTGTATCTAATTCCACGTAGGTGCGAATGTTTTAATACTTTACTCAACCAACCAACTAAACCCATGAAAAAAAGTCTACTTCTTATTTTTGTTCTCGCTCTGACTAGTGCTGCCATGGCGCAGAACCGTTCTGTTTTTTTTGTTCATATAGCCAACGAGCTGAATACTTCGGATTATATTACATATCTAGATCATGAATTGCTCAACGGTAATCCGGATGCCATTATTCAGATTACTCACAATTGGAACCCTCCTGGAGCTTTCGGCGTGGCTAATGATCACGTAGTGGCGGCTTATTATGATAACTTCGAAGAAAAATGGTCTATTTATAATGAAGACTTTGTTTCGCTTACATATGGCGCTGCCTTCAATGTAATGGTGGTACTTGGCGATGCGACTGAAAATTTTGTGCATGTCGCCGGAAAGGGTAACATAAGTTTAAATTGGACAGTCCTTCCAAGCACAGACAACACATCCAATGCGGCCGGACTTGTATTTGAAACACACAATTGGAATACGAATGGAACAGGAGGCGTATACAATGATTATAATACCGGTGTGTGGTTCGACGGCTCTGTATGGGCTGTGTTCAATCAGAGTTCGGCGTCGCAAGTGTTTAGTGCAAGTTACAATATCATGATGCCCGGAACCAACATGCATGCATACACACACTCTGTCACCGAGGAAAACAATACTTTGGATCCATCCTATTCGGTATTGGATCACCCACAGTTAAATGGCCACCCGGAAGCTATTGCCATCGTAACACAAAATTGGGGCACTTTAGGATATTATAACGATGAAGCATTTGGCGTATGGTACGATGAGGAATCCAATCGTTGGGTTCTCTACAATCAATCGTTGGTTCAAATTCCTGTGGGAGGTGGATATAATGTTGTAGTGGGTTATCCGCAACCTGTAAATGACGATTGTATGGACGCAGTGAGTATTGATGAGATTTTTCATCAGACAGTCGGGATCTCTTATTCTGCCGGACCATTTACTAACAATGGCGCTGTGGTTGTTGACGGAGATCCTATTATCCCAACTGATTGTTTTTTCTCTAGCGACATTGTAAATAACAATGTATGGTTTTCATTTGTTGGCGATGGCGAGGAATACACTATTCTAACTAACAATTGTGCGGGCGGGCTAACCGATAATTACTTCGAAATTGGCGATACGCAAATGGCCATTTATACCGGCAATTGTGATGGGTTATCATTGGTTGCTTGCAATGATGATAGTGAAGACGCAACGGTAACAAACCTGTTTTCTGAAATAACTATCGAGACCGGAGATGGCGTTACTTATTATGTGATGATTGATGGCTACGCGGGCGTGGAGAATCAACCCGCCGATGGAGATTATTGTATTCAAGTAACGCAAACCGCTGTGGGTGTAGTTGAAAGTACGGGTGCGCTGTTAGCCTTATTCCCGAACCCTACTCGCGATATTCTCAATGTCTCTGTTTCTCAAGGAGTGCATTTGATTCAGATCATGGATGCGAGCGGAAGAATGGTAGAATCTATAAACGAACCTGCAAATTCCAATCTGACTCTTAATTGCTCGAACTATGAAAGCGGTATCTACTTCTTGCGCGCCATCAGCAACGAGGGTAGCGAAGTGAAGACCTTTGTTAAAGAATAAATTTTCTTGACGATAAATTATTACGGCCCGGCACAGAAGTGTCGGGCCGTTTTGCGTTATGCCCAAATCAACTTAGTGTAAAATATACACTAAGCTAGATTTGTATCAATCTT
Source organism: Flavobacteriales bacterium (assembly GCA_044375415.1). Lineage (GTDB taxonomy): Bacteria > Bacteroidota > Bacteroidia > Flavobacteriales_D > Sanyastnellaceae > JAWXBG01. The sequence continues at coordinate 3,370 of JBILMS010000035.1, read as the reverse complement.
CGCCGTATTTTCGCCTCAAAGAAAATAGATATGCAAAAGCTGGTAGAAGATTTCCCAAAACACCTCAACGAAGCGATAAACATCGGCCGTGCTGCCCATTTGAAGGCTACGGACTTCAAAGCTGCGAACGTCCTGATCTCCGGTTTGGGTGGATCGGGTATTGGTGGAAAGGTGGTTTCTCAATTGGTTTCTGAAGATTGTAAGGTGCCGATTGCAGTAAACAACGATTATGCCTTGCCTGAATGGGTAGACTCAAAGACATTAGTAATTATTTCAAGTTATAGCGGCGATACCGAGGAAACGGTGGCTGCGATGCACTCAGCCGCCGATCGTGGAGCTCACATTGTTTGTATTACAAGTGGTGGAAAGATCGGTGCAGAGGCAATAGCCAAAGGATACAATCATATTATCATTCCCGGTGGAAATCCGCCGAGGTCAATGTTTGGTTATTCATCGGTTCAAATATTTTATGTTTTGAATCATTATCAATTGATCGATAAATCGTTCGAAGAACAAATTCTTCGTGTGGCTGAAGACCTTCATAAGGGACAGCAGGCGATCATCGATTCGTCATTGGAATTAGCAAAAAAAATTCAGGGACGTATTCCTATTTTATACAGCGAAACCTTATACGAAGGCGTTGCCATTCGCTGGAGACAGCAGATCAACGAAAATTCGAAAATGCTTTGCTGGCATCACTTTTTCCCGGAGATGAATCACAACGAACTCGTAGGTTGGAGCGGTGGCGACAATCGCGTAGCGGTTGTTCTCATGCGCAATGAAGACGATCATGAGCGTTCAAAAATCCGCATGGAAATTTGCAAAAAGCTGATGGGTCAATATTGCGATACCATCGAAGAGGTTTGGTCGAAAGGAGCTAATCGCGTCGAAAGAAGTTATTATCACGTGCACTTCGGCGATTGGTTGAGCATTCATCTCGCAAATCTCCAAGGTGTGGATGCCGTGGCTATTCCCGCTATCATTTTCTTGAAAGCAGAGCTTGCAAAAATTTGAGTAGAGACGTTTTTTTTCAGGACCTCGGACATCTCGATTACAAAGAGTGTTGGGATTATCAGGAAAAGCTGTTTGCGTCTAACGTAGATCTTAAACTACGCCATCGTCGCGAACCTGATGCTATTTTACCTGAAACAACGAATCATCTTTTGTTCGTCGAACACCCACATGTATTTACTTTAGGCAAAAGCGGCGATCATGCTAATTTGTTGCTCGACGATGAAGCGCTTCAAAATGTAGGTGCACGGTTTTACGAAATTAACCGCGGCGGTGATATCACGTATCACGGCCCCGGACAGATTGTGGGATATCCCATTTTTGACCTCGAGTATTTTTTTACCGACATTCACAAGTACCTGCGTTTTCTCGAAGAATCCATCATATTAACTCTTGCAGAATATGGCATCCAAGCAGGTCGAATAGAGGGACTGACAGGAGTTTGGCTCGACGAACATGATCCAAAACGTGCCAGAAAAATTGCCGCTCTAGGCGTGAAGTGCAGTCGCTGGATTACAATGCACGGTTTTGCCTTCAATGTAAACTCTGATCTTTCTTATTTCGATCACATCATTCCCTGTGGTATTACTGATAAAGCGGTAACTTCTATGCACCTAGAACTCGGGAAAAGTCTCGATATGACTGAAGTTAAAGATAAGCTGAAGAAAAATTTGGAGGTGGTCTTTGAGATGAGGTTGGTGTAACAATATTATGTTGCTCTTGTTGTAAGAAAGAAACCACCAAGCTCATTCCACCACCACCTTCTCTGTCCAAACCCCACCTTCTCCATCCCCACATTCGATGAGATAAATCCCAGAACTGAGTGTAGAAACATCTACATCTATTTCTCTTTGGATCATTACATTTTCTGTAAACACCTCTTTGCCCATCAAGTCTCGAAGCACAAAATATTGAATCTGATCCGAGAAAACCACATGGCATATTTCTCCAGCCGGATTGGGATAAATCAATATGGGGTATTCCTCTTTTTGCGGTATTTCTAGTGCCGAAACAAAATCACACCCGTTGTATTCCACATCACCGCAGGCATCGAGTTTGAGGACCCATTGTTTGGGTGGCCACTGCCCTGAGAGATCAACGTAACCCGAAGAAATAACCCCTCCGTCAAATGCCTCTTCAATACTGAGAAGAGAACTGACGTCTCCACCATCGTTTGAATATGAAAACGTTTTAAACCATTCCTGCTCTCGATCTTCGTTTACTTTCAATATTGAACTGCTCGAACCGGGAAAATTTCCATCATTGGCAAATTGAGTAAATGAGATGAGATATCCGCCATCATTTGTGGAAGCGATGTCCGTTACTTGAAGAGAACTAAACCAGGTTTCATCATTTATGGCATTGGAAAAGTACTCGCCTTCCCACATAGGACTCATAGAAATAGGATTAAATTCCATTAAATGAATTTTAAACTTTCGATCAGAGTAATAGGGATAATTCGGATAACCGAAAGGATTGTCATAACACTCCTCGTAGGCTACCATGTAATTGCCATTGGACATTTTCATCATGACAGTTCTTTCTTCCGAACACCAGCCTCCCCAGGTGTATTCTTGGAGGATTGAATCACAGGTATAATTTATTTTTTTAATGGAATGCTGCATGTCGAGTCCATATTCATCTGTGTATGTCGCTAATCCTCCGCAGACCAGAACAAAATCAGAATCGCTATAGAATAGTCCACTTGGAATAAAACTTTCAATCCCCATTTCATTTTGTTTTATCCAAAGAGTATTCCCGTTTATATCTAAGCAAACAAAGGCCAAGTTCCAGAATTGGCTTCCATCGCCAACACCACCACCGAGGCCTACTGCACCTACGGCCAACAAGCTGCTGTCGGGAAGTTGAGTGACACCATGGAGGACAGAGTAGCTTGTATCTAGACCATTATTGGAGAAAAAACTTCGATTCCAGAGTTGTTGACCAGAGTGATTAAATCGGCGTATAATGGAGGATGTGATAGCGCCACCGGCATATACATAACCGTTGTCTGACAACAATGTGTACCATGAAGCATAACCTGGATAGGCCCACCCGTTATCATTAAAAGTTGATGATAGGACATCTCCATAATGATTCACTTGGTACGTACAATTGCCATACAGAGTATCAATAGTTGAAAATCCGCATGTCAGATATGTACTATCTAACTTGAAAATCGAGCTTGATAGGACATTACCATTGCTAACTGTATACAAACTATCGAAATATGTGTATTGGCTAGTAGCACCATAGCTCATCAAACATAGGAAGAACAGAGTAATCGAATTTTTCATAGTTTGATGTATTTTAGTTCGACAACGTTCCCTATAACATCTTTTACTTTAAAAATATACAA
>JBILMS010000147.1:0-3198 GCA_044375415.1 Flavobacteriales bacterium | reverse complement strand
AGACGAAAATCATTCTCTTCCGGAAGGACACCCTGTTTCCTTTGAGTTAATTAGTCCACGTGGACAAGTGGTTCAGAAAATGGTGAAAAATCAAGGTGTTCATGGATTGTACGCTTTCATATGCACAACAGATCCGGACGCTGAAACAGGAAACTACAATGCAAATGTTCGCGTCGGAGGTGCGACTTTCAGTAAACTTGTTAAGGTTGAAAATATCAAACCAAATCGCTTGAAGTTGAATTTGAATTTCGGCAAGGATAAACTCACAGCCCTCGATGAATCCATAGAAGGTGAATTAGAAGTGAAGTGGCTTCATGGAGCCACCGCCAAGTATTTAAAGGCTAATGTGAGTTCTACGTTCACACCGATGGTAACCACTTTTGATCGATTCAAGGATTATGATTTTGATGATCCATTTAGAAAATTTGATCCGGAAGAAGTAGTCATTTTCGAAGGTGAAACTGATGAAAATGGAAAGGCCAAAGTTCAATTGGAAGATATATCCTTAGGTGATGTAGCTCCGGGAATGGTGAACGCGAACTTTAGCATCAAAGTTTTTGAGGAAGGCGGTGATTTTAGTGTCGATCGATTTACAATTCCCTATGCACCATACTCACATTTTGTTGGAATAAAACTTCCCGAAGGAGATAAAGCTCGAGGAATGTTGCTCACTGATACTACTCACAAAGTGAATGTGGCAACGGTGGATGCGCAAGGAAAACCGATGAGTCGAAAGGGTCTGAAATACGCTGTATATAAAGTAGAATGGCGTTGGTGGTGGGAGCAGAATAGCGACGATTTATCGCGTTGGTCGGGCTCCGAATATGAAGTGCCTTTAACGGAAGGTACCATCAATACGGATGCATCGGGAATTGGATCCTTTAAGTTTAAAATTAAATATCCCGATTGGGGCCGATACTTAATTCGTGTGACGGACCCCGAAAGTGGTCACGTCACAGGAGATATAGTCTACATAGATTGGCCGGGATGGGCGGGACGTGCAGAACGCGAAAATCCCGATGGAGCCGCCATGTTGATGTTTAATATGAGTAAGGAGAAATATGTGGTTGGGGAAAAGTGCGAAGTTAATTTCCCAAGCAGTGGAATAGGTCGCGCATTGGTTTCCATTGAAAATGCTAATGGAATAGTAGCCACGCATTGGGTGAATGCACAAAAGGACAATACTCGTTTCACGTTTACAGCGACAGAAGAGATGTCGCCGAACGCCTATGTGAGCATTACACTTATTCAACCGCATGCACAATCGGCCAACGATCTTCCAATTCGTTTGTATGGTGTTGTTCCTCTTTTTGTCGAGAATCCTAATTCACATATAGAGCCAGTGATAACCATGGCGAATGAATTGGCTCCCGAGAAAAAATTTGATGTGAAAGTCACTGAGAAAAGCGGTAAGGGAATGAGTTATACTCTCGCTGTTGTAGATGAAGGTCTGCTCGATTTAACGCGTTTTAAGACGCCCGATCCTTGGAATCATTTTTATGCTCGTCAAACATTAGGCGTAAACACATTCGATCTTTATGATCAAGTGATCGGTGCTTTCGGAAATAAAATTGATCAACTTCTGAGCGTAGGTGGTAGCGATTTAATTGGCAAAAAGGATAAAAACAGAGCGAACCGTTTTAAACCGGTTGTGATGTATCTCGGACCTTTTTATCTGGAGCCGGGAGCTTCGGATGTGCATCATCTGACCATGCCGAATTACGTTGGTTCTGTACGTGTAATGGTAGTTACAGGTGAAAACAGAGCCTATGGTAATGCAGAAAAATCGGTACCTGTGAAGAAGCCACTCATGGTTCTTGCATCTCTTCCGCGTGTGGTTGGTCCGGGAGAAGATGTGAAGTTGCCCGTTACTGTTTTTGCCATGGACAAGAAGATCAAAGATGTAAAGGTCGAAGTAAGTGCAAATGGATTCTTCTCAGTTGATGAAGCTAGCAAGATGATTACATTCAAACAGACCGGCGACGATGTAGTGAACTTCAATTTAAAAGTAACAGAGAAATTGGGAGTTGGAAAAGTGAATGTGCGCGTATCGAGTGGGGAGTTCGTAAGTACATATGATTTGGAAATCGATGTCCGAAATCCGAATCCTTATCAAACCAATTTGTACGAAGGAATTGTAGAGAGTGGAAGCAATTGGGAATCTACTTTTGATCTCACGGGTATGCAAGGTACCAATGAAGCTTTTATCGAAATAAGCAGCATCCCGGCGGTAGATTTCGGAAGGCGACTTCAGTACCTCATGCAATATCCTCATGGATGTGCTGAGCAGACGATTAGTGCAGCGTTCCCGCAAATATTCGTTCAAGACGTGATGGATTTGCGCGAAGATGAAAAGGCACGGATGAGAGCAAACGTTCAAGTGGCATTGCAGAAAATTTCCAATTTGCAATTATCTGCCGGCGGTATTTCTTATTGGCCCGGGGATCCGGGTTTTGATGAATACGTAACTTCTTACGCCGGGCACTTTATGTTGGAAGCTAAATTGAAAGGATTCCAAATCCCAACCGGATTTGAAAATCGTTGGGTTAACTTCCAAAAGTCGGCTGCACAAAACTGGGTTAGTCCCGTTTATGGAGCGTACAATGGAATTTGGAATAGTTCTACCCACATTCAGGCATATCGACTGTACACATTGGCTCTTTCCGGAAATGCGGATATGGGTGCAATGAATCGAATGAAGGAAATGAGTGGTCTCGATGAAATAACACGCTGGCGATTGGCAGGAGCCTATGCCCTCGCGGGACAAGTCGAAACAGCAAAGGCGATAGTGGCTAATAGCAGCACAACATGGACAGACCAAGGATATTACTGGGGAACATATGGTAGTTATATGCGAGATCAGAGTATTGTTATTGAGGTTTTATCGCTTATCGGAGATAGAACGAAAGCAGCACCTTTGGTGAAGGACTTAAGCGCAAGGCTTTCATCTCAATCTTGGTACAGCACACAAACTACGGCGTATGGACTATTAGCAATTAGTCGATTTGCAGGAAAAGATACCGGTAAAGAGATGAAAGCGAAGTACACGTTTAATGGTACTGCGAGCAATACTCTTTCCGGGAATAAACCAATTTTGCGAAGAGATCTTGCCGTGACTCAACTCAAGGGCAATAAAGTAAAAGTTGAAAATTTGGGTCCAAGCATTTTATATGTTCGTGTTGTGTCAACCGGTCAGCC
>JBILMS010000034.1:0-35272 GCA_044375415.1 Flavobacteriales bacterium | reverse complement strand
CTACCGATCCCTCCAAAGCATGGTCGGGAAACGTAAATGGCAGTGATCATTTCGCCGAAGATGGTATCTATCAATACATCATCTCATTCGATGATCTGCTCTCTTTTCCACATGAAGCCCAAGGGCATGTGGTTCTGACGCGGTAAGATTTTTAATTATGAATTATGAGTTATGAATTATGAGTGGGGTTTTCGTTGGACCACATGGTTGCTAAATGAAATAACAGATTACTCTATTCTATTCCACTCACTTTTATCAATTTGATTAGTGTCAACGCTTGTTACCCAAATTAAATAAGGTGTAATTTCTCGGATTTGAGATACCTTCATTATTGCCGGTGAACTGTCTGTTGCTCCACAGCCAAAGCTTCGTTGTACAATTTTAGTTGTGGGACATTGTTTGTTTTCAAAAAACACCTTGAGTGTAGTACTATCACACATCCCTGCAAATACTGTTATAAACATTATGAATACGGCAAAGGCAGAAATTCCAATAGCCGTGAAAGCTTTAGTGACTATAATTCTATACGTATCTTCCTTTTTTATAGCTCCTATCAATATTAGAAAAATTGCGATGGGAATTCCGAAAAAACGAATACTATCATAAATATATTCATCGTGATTATTTGAGAATTCAAGAGGTATGAAGGTCCCGAAAATAGGAGTCAATATCCATATGCTTAAAAGGACAATGGAAGTCCAAGAAACAATTTTCGAAAGTCGTTGCATATGTTTCCTACATCTTTTTATTTCGAATTCGATTTCGATTGTAAAAATACAGTCGATCGCTTCGAAGCCGGCCCCTCTAATGCGCTCGGGGACAGTCAAACGCTAGGATACGGCTAGCTGCCAAACCTTAACCCATCATCCATCACCCATAACCATCAGAGTACAATCGTCAATCGAAACGAAATCCCCAACTCACCCGGGGCTGAAGCCACCGGGCTCGACAACTATCATTATACCAAATGGAATTCGAATAAAATGGGCTGAAGCCCGTTGAAAAACACTCACTAACATAAAGAACGTATCCAAATCATCCCCCCTTCGACAAGCTCAGGGGGACGACCCATAACCCATCACCCAAAACCATCGGAGTTCAATCGCCAACCCCAACGCTATCCACATTTATAATTCATAATTCATAACTCCTAATTCAGTATCTCCTTCAGCTTGGCCAACGTCATTCCATCAAGATTCGGAATAACCGCATTGGCTTTGGAAAGTACTGTCGGATCACCGATTCCGATGCAGCGAAAATTACCGGCGATGGCTGATTCTACACCGCTTTGGGCATCTTCGAAGACAACACAATTTTGAGGGGCGATGGATAAACCTGCTGCTGCTTTTAAGAAAACTTCGGGATGGGGTTTTGAGAAATGAATTTTATTTCCGTCGATGATTTCATCGAAAAAATGAGTTATGCCTAACTTGTCTAGAATGAGAACTGCATTTTTACTCGACGATCCCAATGCAATTTTTATTCCTGCGCTTTTTAATTCTGATAAAAATTCATGAACGCCCGGAAGAAGTTCATCTGATTGCATTTCCTCCGTGTATTTAAGATACCACTGGTTCTTAAGTTCGAGTAACTCAAGCTTTTTGTTGTTGTTTAAAACGAGGCCACCCCAGTTTAGAATTTTTTCTAATGAGTCTACTCTACTCACTCCTTTCAATTCTTCGTTTTGTTTTTCAGAGAAGGGTACTGCTAATTTATCAGCCAACTTTTTCCATGCAAGGAAATGATATTTGGCAGAGTCCACAATAACTCCATCTAGATCAAAAATACAGGCTTCTATGAGCATAATGTTATTTCCTGGATGCTTCCATTTTAATAAGACCTACTATCAATAACTCGGCGCTCGCTTGATTGGAGGCCAATGGAACATTTTCGCGAATACAATTTTTTACAAATTCTATTACTTCGCTTTCGTACTCCTGTACGATCTCAGGATCGCGAAAAAAAAGCACAAGACTCAATTCACCGCGTTGTGCCATCGAAGTAAGTTCAACAAATCCTCCTTCTCTACCGGGATGTAAATGTTCTATGTCAAGTTTTACTCCTTGTTCAATAAAATCCGCTGTCATTCCTGTGGCGACAAACTTTCTACCCCACAACCATTGCTCACGAGCTTTAAGAAACTCCACCAAAAGAGGTTTCATTTTATCATGAGCTACTAATGCGATTCTTTGCATAAAGCTTATTTATCGGTGAAGATGGGCCACTTGTATTTAACATGATATTCCACTAACCCATCAATGGGTTTACGAATAATACGTCCCAATTTTATACCCATTTGTGAAGCTGCCTCTTCGATCCCCTTTCGGAAATAATGAGAAACGGAACCTACAAAATGAACAGGTGTCTCTTTCCAATTACTGAAACATTGCACATGAATATCCATAAATTCTTTCATCCCGTTTACAATCCAATTGTGAACATGCGGATGCTCTACATGTGATCCAATAAATCTGGTAAACGAAGCCAAATAAACATTGGCATTCGGTTCGCGATAAATTTTCGAAATGATGTCATCGCGAGTTACTTTAAAATGCTCGTCAAATGCCTGACGCAAATCCGCTGGAAGTTTTTTGTAGAAATATTCTCGCAGAAGAATTTTTCCGAAATAACTGCCGCTTCCTTCATCTCCGAGAATATATGCCAATGATGGAACTTCTTCATATATGGCCTTGCCATCGAAGTAACAGGAATTAGAACCTGTTCCGAGTATGCAAGAAATGCAAGGCTCCCCATCATAGGTAGCATAGGCACAGCCCACTAAATCGTGATCAATCACTAATTCTGCATTGGGGAAAACGGTACTCAATCCTCGGCGAACAATTTCACACATGGTGGGCGTGCTTGCACCCGCTCCATAAAAAAACACATGAAGAACATTTTTGCAATGCTCATAAAATTCTGTGTTAACGCGAATGGCTTCGGCCATGGCTTCGCTTGTGTGGAAATATGGATTCAACCCCATGGTTTCAAACAAACCTATTCGATTGCCTTTGGCATCCAGATGTGCCCAATCACATTTTGTCGATCCGCTATCAGCTATTAAGACCATAAATTCTTTTTAATATATAGAGAATGCAAACATAGGACTATGCAATCCTTTGGACAAGGTCGCAAACACGTTCTGCATATCCACGTTCATTATCGTACCATGCCATTACTTTTACCAAATTCCCATTGGCCGAAGTTAAATCTGCGTCAAACACGCATGAATACTTAGATCCAATGACATCAATGGAAACGATTGGGTCTTCTTGGAACTGAATAATTCCCTTCATCGGACCTTCAGAGGCTGCTTTAATAGCTGCATTTATTTCCTCAACTGTTACATCTCGCTTCAAAATAGCCACCAAATCGGTCAAAGACCCGTCAGGAGTAGGTACGCGAACGGCTACACCGTCCAATTTACCCTTTAATTGAGGTAAGACCTCTCCTACCGCTTTAGCCGCACCGGTGCTCGTTGGAATCATGCTTAGCGCTGCCGCACGTGCCCGACGAAGATCCTTGTGAGGTGCATCCTGCAGACGCTGATCAGCTGTATATGCATGAACAGTAGTAATATAGCCCTTTTCAATGCCGAAGGCATCATTGAGGACTTTGGCCATGGGTGCCAGACAGTTGGTGGTGCATGAGGCATTCGATAAAATATGGTCGTCTGCCGTAATCTGATCATCATTTACGCCCATAACAATTGTTTTCACCCCACCCGTAGCCGGTGCCGAAATGATTACTTTACGAGCTCCCGCTTTAAGGTGTGTAGAAGCTGTATCCATCGAAGTGAAATGACCTGTACTTTCAATGACAACATCAATGGCTAAATCTTTCCATGGCAACGATGAAGGATCTTTAGATGCAAAGACCTTTATTTCTCTGCCATTGATAGCGATGGCGTCTGGCTTTTCTCCAATTTCCATTTGGGCAATACCATGAACACTATCATATTTGAGAAGGTGTGCCAAGGTATGCACATCTGTGAGGTCGTTTAGAGCAACTACCTCAACATCCTTTCTTTCATTAAGAATGCGAAGACACATTCTTCCAATTCTTCCAAAACCGTTGATTGCTATTCTTTTCATTTCGTTTTTTTCTAACTAGAATTTTATTTTATATAGATAATATCTTGGCGATTCTCAATTCATCGCGATTAGGCATGTGTTGATTTTTAATGGCTTCGGTAAGCGGGGTGTAAACCTCTTTGTCGTTGATAATTCCGATCATACAATCGGTTTTACCATGCAACAATCCTTCTACTGCAGCCACTCCCATGCGGCCGGCAATAACACGATCGTAGCAACTTGGCGAACCTCCTCTTTGCAAATGTCCCAAAACAGAAACGCGTGTTTCGTATTGCTGGTATTTTTCATTTACTTGCTTGGCGATTTCGTATGCCCCACCACTTTTACTACCCTCGGCGACAATAACGATGCTACTTGTTTTTCCTGTTCCTTCGGTACCTTGAAGAATTCTGATTAATTCTTCCACCGGTATTTCATCTTCAGGCAAGATGATCGCAATCGCACCTGTAGCTATACCACTTTTTAGAGCGATAAAACCACTGTTGCGACCCATTACTTCCACGAAGAAAAGTCGGTTGTGAGATGTGGCTGTATCTCTTATTTTATCAACTGCATCAACTACTGTATTGGTTGCAGTATCAAAACCGATGCAGTGATCAGTCCCTGCCAAATCATTGTCGATAGATCCGGGAATTCCCATAACCGGAATTCCAAATTCGCTCTGAAAAATACTTGCCCCGGTAAAAGTTCCATTTCCACCTATCGCTATTAAGGCATCTACTTTTTCTCTCTTTAGATTGTCATAGGCTTTTTGTCTGCCTTCTTTCGTATGAAATTCCATGCAACGAGAGCTCTTCAATATGGTACCTCCCCTGCCCAATATTCTGGCTACAGAACGTCCGTTGAGGTGTTTAAAATCGCCGCTAATCATACCGGCGTATCCCTGAAAAATGCCCTCTATGTCGAGACCGTAATAGCCTCCTGCACGAACTACTGCGCGTATAGCTGCATTCATACCCGGAGCATCACCCCCGGAAGTGAGCAATCCAATCTTTTTTATCTTTCCTTTTGACTCCATAAATATTCGTTGTCTTGACGATTCAAACTTAGTGTAATTTTTACACTATCCCCCCTAAAAAAGTGATTTTTTTCAAAAATGAAAGTAGAAAACTCATCTTAAGTTCTCTATGTAAGCTCATTTTTCAGCAATGCCCACCCGACGCGCAGCACTTTACTAAAACAATTACGTTGAGGCATTGTCAAATTTAAGAAATGCAAGGAGCTTTGAGTTCAATGAATAACTTTGAGGATTTCCATAACGCGATTTGAGCTAATTTGGCCCTCCCAACTAACTCTATAATGAAGAAGAAAGAGCACGTACCGCTCGATTTATCAGTAGATTGCGTGGTCTTCGGCTTTGCCGATGACACATTAAAGCTACTGCTTATTGAACAAAAAATGCCCGACACAGGGAAACAAACCATCAAACTGAAAAAGCAGATGGCTATACCCGGAGATCTAGTTTTTGAAGAAGAAAGCTTAGATGACGCCGCTGCGCGTGTATTAGCTGAATTGACAAAACTTTCGGGAATTTATTTGAAACAGTTTCAAACTTTTGGAGACCCTAATCGTGTGCGCGACCTCAAAGACCAAGAATGGCTAAGAGCATTTAGGGCAAACCCGGAGCGAAGAGTAGTTACCGTAGCATATTACAGCCTCGTGAGTATGGAAGACTTCAAGCCCAAAGCCGCCTCATTTGCAGGAAAAGCCCATTGGGTTGATGTGTATAGTATTCCCAGGCTGGCCTTCGATCACAATCAGATTGTAGATGCGGCTCTCAAAATGTTGAGACATGAATTGATGGCCGATCACATTGGCTTTGAACTCTTACCTGAAAAATTTACACTGTCGAAACTTCAAAAATTATACGAGATTATTCTCGATAAAAAACTCGACAAACGAAATTTCAGAAAGAACATTATGAGGACAAACAAAGTGAAACCTCTGAAGGAAAAACAAAAGGGTGTGTTGCACAAACCTGCTCAATTGTTCAGTGCTGATAAAAAGAAACAAGAAGGTTAGTCCATAACTCGCAATCGTATTTTCGCATTATGAAAAAAATTCTCGTTGCCAATCGCGGTGAAATTGCACTTCGCATAATGAAGTCGGCTCGCGAAATGGGTATCGCAACAGTTGCCGTTTATTCGGAGGCAGATCGAAATGCTCCCTTTGTAAAATACGCCGATGAAGCTGTTTGCATAGGTCCTCCTCCGAGCAATCAAAGTTATTTGAAAGGAGATTTGATTATTCAAACCGCCTTAGACTTGGGGGTCGAGGGTATTCATCCGGGATATGGATTTTTATCCGAAAATGCAAACTTCTCGAGGAAAGTATCAGAAGCCGGAATCACGTTTATTGGCCCAAACCCATCGAGTATTGAAACCATGGGGAGCAAGCTGGCTGCAAAACAAGCTGCTCGAAAATACAATATCCCAATGGTTCCCGGTACCGAAGATGCAGTTGACGATCCGGAAGAAGCGAAAAAAATTGCCCTCCAAGTTGGCCTTCCTATCCTGATCAAGGCAAGTGCCGGTGGAGGTGGTAAAGGCATGCGCATTGTCGAAAAAATTGAAGAACTCGAATCGCAGATGAAGCGTGCCATTTCTGAGGCTGAATCTTCCTTTGGAGACGGGTCGGTATTTATTGAGCGATATGTAAATAGTCCTCGTCACATCGAAATACAAGTGCTTGCCGACAAACACGGAAATGTAGTTCACCTCTTCGAACGTGAGTGCAGCATTCAACGCAGACATCAAAAAGTTGTAGAGGAGGCTCCCTCATCCGTTCTTACGCCGGCTATCCGCGAGGCAATGGGAAAAAGTGCTTGCGATGTAGCCCGCAGTTGTGACTATGTGGGAGCCGGAACCGTAGAGTTTCTGCTGGACGAACACCTCAATTTCTTCTTTCTGGAGATGAACACGCGTTTGCAAGTAGAACATCCGGTAACCGAAATGATAACGGGAGTGGACTTGGTTAAAGAACAAATCAATATTGCACGTGGCGAAAAATTATCTTTTGCACAAGAGGATCTTTCCATCAACGGTCATGCCCTAGAGATTCGTGTATATGCCGAAGATCCTTCCAATGGTTTTTTACCTGATATCGGGACACTCACTACCTATCGTCGACCAAGCGGTCCGGGAGTGCGCGTAGATGATGGCTTTGAAGAGGGCATGGAAATTCCGATCTACTACGATCCGATGATTGCCAAATTAATAGTTCATGCATCAAACCGGGGCGAAGCAATCAAAAGAATGGTAAGAGCAATTCACGATTATCAAATTTCTGGAGTAGAAACCACACTTAAATTTTGCTCGTGGGCCATACAACATGAAGCATTTGTTTCGGGAAATTTTGATACGCACTTTGTACAGAAATACTTTACGCCGGACTTGCTCACCTCCGAAAATGACTTCGAAGAAAAGATTGCTGCCATTGCTGCATTGCACGTTTTAAATTCAAAACAGAAACACACAACAAGTGCTTCAGCAAAACAGGTTATTAGTCAGTGGAAAGTAAAACGAAGAATGTAAATCGGATCATACCGCAGCGAAATCTGCGGCATGACCCGAATTGATTGTTATTGCATAAACCCTTTGAACTCCTCGTCTAATCGAGCAATCGTAAGCGGTTCATACTTTTCCATTTTTACAGGTTGCGAGGAAGTAATTGTTTTCACTGTACTCACATCCGGTTTGCCATTGACACAACGAACAGATACAATTTTTACTTCTCTGTTTTTTGGCACACCATTAAAAACAATTTTATCGCCTTGATTAATCCCCAATAAGACACTATTCATGTCTTCAAAAACCATGGAGACATAACACGAATCGGAAAATGAAGATTCAACCTCTACATCTACCATTTCTCCCGGCTCCACATCAAATCGATCGCAATTGATCCAGCCGAGATCGCTTGAATTAAATACATAAAAATTGAGGTCGGTCGAACTCACCGAGGTCATTTCTTTATCCTCTTTTCCCTTGTATTTACTGCGGAAGCGAGCAGCTGCGGCATCTTTATTTGTGCCGGTCGCTTTGCCAAAACGCAAAACGAAAGCGTTGTTATCGTCAGGAGTTTTTAGCAATTGCTCTGTATCGAGCACAGGCAGATTTGTGACAAAATCCATAAACATTTCATCGTATTCAGGTTTGCACGATTTGGTAACCATGGCATTTCGAATGGTACCGTTCTCGCGAATTGAAATCTGAACTTCACATGTCATTTTACCCTCACAGAAGTCGTTCAACATTTCAACGGAGGGATTAAAATTGGAGAGAAAATAGGTATTCAAATCTTGTGGTACATCTTGAAATTTCCACTGGAAATAATCCATTTTATTGATGTAAAACAAGTCCCTTCTATAACTTGAAACAATTTGAATAAAGCAGTCGAGATTCATTTGGCGTTCGGTTTCAAACCCTTCTCCCTCGGACACAAAAACACCATCCAAGAAACCGGGTTGAAAAGAGCCTGTCTGTAATGTCATTTCACCATCCATCTCCGCCAAAGTCCAATCCATTACTTCCTCCTCATCTCGAGCCCCTGTGAAGAGTTTATAATCTTCGTCCTCATCATTTTTAGGGAATTTCATTTCACACACAACACCATCTTTCAACTTCAGTTTCTTCCCATTGCTCGTTGCTTCGATGTGGAGCATACCGCCGGACTCAAGGATTCGATCCCCGGCTTTTGTTTGCAGCTTGGCCGCGAGAATCTCTTGGATACTATAGTACTCTCGCAAATCAATTTTAATAGACCCCGTGGGTTCATTTCCATCCTCGTCTACAAAGGCGTTGGCGGGAAAAGTAATCACAGTGCCCTCCTTACCATTAATCGATTGAACTTCGGTGGGGTCAAACGAAAACTTTTGTGGTTTGGCATCCATTTCCGCCAACAGTTCCTTCATGCCCTTGTACTCGAAAACTTCTGCGGCATCAGATAATTCAGGTGGCATCGTGGATTCAGTTGGCTCATAAATAACAGCAAAGGCTTCAGGTTTGGAGGCAGGTAGCAGCTTGCTCTCCTTGGGTCCTGAAAAAGAAACAATACATACAACAATTGAGGCAGTAGCGGTAGCGACGAATACATACGATTTTGCATTCATAGTACCTGGTTTTTGTTTAATGGAGTAGGTAAACCTTGCGGCTGATTGTATTATCGGCAGTTCAGAAACAGACTCCGGTTGATTAAAAATTTTCTTGCACCCTAAAAACCATGCTACCTTTGAAATATTGTGTAAGTCGTTTGTCAAGGTTAAAAGAAGTTATAATTCAACCACTTGTGAGCAACAATATATCCTCAAATCCGTTTAAAAGAAGCATTTAAAAATCTCGCATGAGAATAACGGTTTTCTGCATATCCATTCTTTGTCTCATCTCCTCGGCGATTAAAGCGCAAGAGCCGGATGCACCCGGATATGTTATTCTCAATTACTACTCAACCGAATGGTATAATTCCGTGTGGTACGTACAGCATGGAGATACAATGGTTAAGGCCACTTTTCGAACAGTGGGGGTCGAATCGAAAACAAAAAATAGAATTCGAAAAAAGAAATGTGACGAAACCTACGCAAAGGTTGTGAAGGTATACCCCTATGCTCATTTAGCCGGAGAGGTGATGGCACAGTATGAGGAAAGACTTAAAACCGTAACCTCCGAAAAAGAGCGAAAACAATTGCTCGATGAGGCAGAGGAACAGATGAAAGCTCAATTCGAAAGCGAACTAAAAAAATTGACTATCAAAGAAGGGGTGATCCTTATAAAACTTGTCGATCGTCAAACCGGAGACAATAGCTACCACCTTGTTCAAGAGCTCAAAGGAAATTTTTCGGCTTTCATGTGGCAAAGCCTTGCCCGTCTATTCGGACATAATTTAAAAACAGAATTTGACGCAGAGGGTGAGGATGTTTGGATTGAAAACGCTTGTCAATTAATAGAAGATGGCACTATTCCCGTCGAATTGAAAAATGTCGACGTGTTTGGATCCGGCAAATAACCCCGCAATGCGTTTTAGAATTATTTTAAATGGAATGCACCGCGGTAGTGCGTTCGAACCAACACAGCATAAATCATTATCCCTTAGACGAGTATTTTCAAAGCACTCTCTCGTGTGCTTAGGATAACATTTTTCTCTTTTTCACTTTCCGATCAAAAAGTCTTGTAATTTGCGTCGCACCCTAACCAGGATTTGTGACCAAAAGATTTCTTCTCATTTTTCTATTTTTTTCGGCCTTATTCACCGTCGCCGGACAATACAACAGTGGACAGAAACTCACTGAAGTGATCATCACGCCTGACAGTGCGATCGTTCAAGGACCGAAAACAGCTCTCCCATTCAGATACAAAGAAGGAATTAGAAACAATATTTCCATCCTCGGTCGTCAAGAAAATCTAGACATCAATCAGGTCATGTCGTTGTGTATGGATCAGCGATCAAACATTTGGATGGGTGGTTACAACGGCGAAATCATCCGATTCGATGGATATCGTTTTCACTCCTACACGTTGTCTCCCCTATTTGCGCACCCTATCGAAGATATTTTAGAGGATAGCAAAGGGAATCTCTGGTTTGGCTCTCGGGCCGGTGGTATAGTTCGATACGATGGCCAAGTTTTCCATTACTACGGTCCTCAAAGTGGTTATTCGTTTAAAATATTCTCGTTTTCGGAAGACCCCTCCGGAATTATTTGGTGTTGTACAAATGGCGACGGCCTCATTGGTATTAAAGACGATGTTATCTATCCGCTGCAAATGGATAACGGATTAAAAGATGATGCCGTAACGTCGGTAATAGCTTTGGAAAACGAACTTTGGATAGGCTATTTCCGCGATGGTTTCTCTCATTTTAAAAATGGCAAAGCTGATACTGCGTCATACCTCGGAATTGCAGACAGCACCGTGTTCTCTATGCTCGCTACCGATCATGGAATATTGGTAGGCACTCGCAGAGGTTTATCCTTTTTGCCAACGGGTGAAACAAGTTTTACAACGGTTCAAAGCGGAACCGGATTTTTAGATCTATGCAAGGGTCGGAACGGTGAAATACTCGTAGCATCCAATGGTCTTGGACTTATCGTTTACACATACAATCCAGGACAAGGTTGGACTCAAAAGAATCAGCATTCGACTGCTAATGGTTTAAGTAGCGATCGAATTACAAATGTGCTATACGATAAGGAAGGAAATACTTGGATTGGCACTTATGATTTCGGCTTGAATTTGCTTCGTCCTCAACTCTACGACAATTATACAAATGAAAATGGTCTTTACGAAAGCAGGCTTTGGTCGTTGGCAAAACGCGAAGACAAAATTCTTGCAGGATACAGCACCACCGGTCATGCTATTCTTTTTCCGAATGACACCGGAATTAAAATAGAACAATCCTCAATAAAAGGACCTCTCAAGGATGTTACTTCTACCGATATCTATGTGGCGAAAGACGGCACTACCTGGTTTGCGGCAGGGCGTTCAGGTGTTTATTCAGACAAAGATGGGATTCAAAAACACTATCCTTTTTCTCTCGAAAAAAATACTCAAGGTGTTAAAGCAATAACGGAGACGAAAAATGGACTGCTTCTCTTTGCTTCGTGGAATGGCCTATTGGAAATAAGAGATGATTCGTTGAGGCATGTAGTGTTTTCGAATGGCACTATTCTGCATAATATGAATGATATTAAATGTGATAATTCGGGTAATACATGGATAGCTTCAGATGCAGGTGTAATCGTCATTCCCGCGAGCAACGATAGCACTTACAACAATTTATCCTACTTGAGAATAGGTGAACGTATCTCGAAAAGTGGTCTGTCTTGTCAAAGTATACTCCCGTTGCAAAATGAAATTTGGTTGGGTACCGATGGAGCAGGATTAATCGTATTCAATGCCACAGATGCACTTGGCGACGAATCAAAAACAATATCCCATGAGCTTATAGGAATACCTGAAGGATTGCCTGATTTGTTTGTAATGGCTTTATTCTACGATGGGAATTATCTCTGGGTCGGTACCAAAAAAGGTATTTGTCGGATGGACCATCGTGGGGATAAAACTCAAGCTTGGAAATGGACAATACACGGAAGAATACACGGTCTTCTCGAAGATGACGTTGTTTTTAATAATGTGGTGTCCGATTCATTCGGAAGAATTTGGTGGTGCACCAATAGTTCACTCGCCATATTCAATCCGGATCGATATGTTGAAGATCCAAGTCCTCCCATTGTTTCTATCGACGACTTACAGCTCTATTTTGAAAATATCAATTGGAACAAAAATTCCTCCGAAGGTGGCGATTCGCGAATCATGGAAAAAAGTTCATACTTCGGTTCCCTGCTTTCAAATTATATCTGGTACGATCAATTATCCTCATGGAATTTTTTACCGAGGTCCCCTGTTTTCAGTCACGATCAAAACCACTTGACCTTTCATTTCAGCGCACGCGAATGGCATAATCCGAGTTCCATAAAGTACCTCGTGAAAATGAAAGGTATGGACGATAATTGGATCGATTTAGGAAACACTACATACATTACTTACAGTGGACTTAGGCCCGGGAAATACGACTTTGAAGTAAAGGCGATCAATGCAGACAATGTTGAAAGTTCTGTGGTAAGTTATTCGTTCGTTGTAATGCCCCCCTACTGGCAAACGGCGTGGTTCATTGCACTCTTAATTATTCTTTTTCTACTTACATTTTATCTTTTCTATCGTTGGCGCGTAAAGAAACTTGTACGAGAGCGCGATATTCTCGAAATTAAAGTAGATGAGAGAACAGAGGAACTTCGACTGGAAAAAAACAAAAGTGAAAATCTCCTTCTAAACATTTTACCACGCGATACGGTAGATGAGCTAAAATCTTCCGGTAAAAGTGAGGCTAAAAATTTCAAAGAAGCAACAGTATTGTTCTCCGATTTCTCAGGTTTTACTGCTATGACGAGCACTATGGAACCGCAGCAACTTGTGGATGCCCTGGATAGCTTTTTTAATGCATTTGATGAAATTGCCGACAAATATGGAATTGAAAAAATTAAAACCATTGGTGACTCATATATGTGTGCATGTGGTATTCCAAAAGTTTCTGAAAACCACGCTTTACGAATGGCAGCATTTTCTCTCGAAATGATAGCCGCCACAGAATCCATTAATGCAAGACGTGTTGAAGCCGGTAAAGAAACATGGCCTGTTCGAATCGGCATACATAGCGGACCTGTTATAGCCGGTGTTGTCGGTAAGAAAAAATTTGCCTACGATATTTGGGGGGATACCGTGAATACAGCTAGCAGAATGGAGGGTAATGGAGAGCCCGGAAGAGTAAATGTTTCGCTCACCACTGCTCTGCTTATTAAAGATTATTTCTATATAGCTCCTAGAGGCAAGGTGAACGTAAAAGGCAAAGGTGAAATGGAAATGTTTTGGGTCGAAAGTTTTAAAACACCTTATCGCTTGGAAGGTGATAAACGTTGCCCCAATCAAGATTTTCTCAATTTTATTTCGTCGGCTTCCGTTTAACCAAACTCTTCGTTTTTTTATTGATGCGATCGATCAATTTGTGAGCATGTTTAGCCCAAAGAGCAGGATTAGCTGATATACTCAATTCCAACGTCGTTATTATTTCCTGATTTAATTCCGGTTGCTTCAACGCATACTTTTCGAAGTGCCGCAATGCTATGTACTTTACACCCACGTCGTCGGCCGAAAAAGGAATCGCCAATAAAATATCCAATAACCTAGTGTCTGCACTAGCGTGAACATGGCTGAACAAGAGGGCTTTTAGCAACTCTCGTTTAATGCCACTCCTCGCAGGATTTAATAAACGATCCACAATCTTGTTGGCAAATGGATCCATGTTCGTTTTAAAAACCTCTGCTGTTTTGGACAATACCCAAGCAGATTTTGCAGCACGTGTATCATCTCCGTCCAGTGCCAAACGCACAATCGAACGGAGCAATTTTTCGTCTCCGGATGCCTGCTCTGCTAGGATTTTGACATCGCGAACAGACATGCATTTTACCAACGCCTCGTTGAGCGATTTTTCATCTATACTAAGCATACTTCAGTGGCTACTGTGCGGCGCTTTGCCCTTTAGCACCGGAGCCTCCTATTGTTTTGAATTCTTTGGAGGTGTCGCATTTTTAGTTGCGGGGCGTGGAGCCGGTTTTTTCTGTTGAGTACCATCCTCATCATCCGGATCAGACATGATAATATTGTTGAGAGGATCCGCGTCACCGTTTTCAAGTTTGTTGAGCAACTCTTCAAACTGTTCGGCACTTAAACCTTTCGCAATTACCTTATGATCCTTATCCAGCAAATAGACCTTTGGAGTGCTATTCACATCCCAGTACTTGCGATAATTCAAACTTTGTTCAGTCGTAATTCGTTTTAGCATCAGCACATTCGCACTGTCCTGCTTCATAATCTCAGGTGAATCCGAAACATTTGTCCAAGTAAGATTTTTCTCCTTGACAAACTTCTTCCACTCTTTATTTTCTAATTCGTTTTCCACTGCATAAACACCAAGTCCTTTGCCTTTCCATTTTTGATAGAGATCATGAAGTTTTGGTATTTCCTTTTTGCAATGGCCGCAATTGCTTTCCCAAATAACTACCATTGTGTATTTGTCTCCTGTATCGTACATACTCTGCCAATGGCCGGATGTGTCCGGAAGAATAATGTTAGGAGCAATTTCACCACAAATACATAGTCTTTTCTCATCGCTCGCCTCAATGATTTGTTTCATTTTATCCTCTTTGAGCCATGTCACCTTTCCTGTTTTATAATAATTTTCTACCATAAACACAAAGACCCGATCCATACACATGATCTTCGATGTTTCGCCCCAATAGGTAAAGTGATGAACTATGAATTTGAAGGCATCTTCATTACCCACCGTTTGATCGATAACCTGTTTGGCTAACATGCAAATAGTGTCGGGAATCATAGGCATCACCTGCGCTGTGTATTTTTCTACCATTCGCTGAAAACCCTGATCGCGAACCAATCTAGGATCTTCTAAATCCACATTGTCCCAATAGTGATTTCTATAATAGTAATACTTCCACTTACCCGCATCATCTTCCGACAATCCGGCCGGTGCATCCGGAACTTCGATGTCCATGTTCATCTTCAGCATCTTCACAGCAAGAAGATTCGGGTGCGTTAAAATAAGATTTTTTTGATATGCCACGACTTCATCATTTAATTTTTTGATGAGGTCTTTGCAACGTGTTTTTTCTGACTCCGAAGCAACATTGACGGTATCTGATAATATTTTATCGCAAGGTTCTCTTTGCTTCCGTTTATCGTTAATAAAACGAACGTAGTCAAAAAAGACCTTGTTATTTTCGGATTCTTTTACTCGAATGTTTTCGATTTTACCACTTGTGTCAGCCTCCAAATAGATATTTTCTTGATCGACAATGAACTCGATCAATTTCGGACCGGGTAATACAAGAGCATATTTACCACATTCATTATAAGGTTTACCGGGAAAGGTAAAATTCCCTTTCGCATCGGCTCGAGCTGTATCGTTGTAGTATAATTTGCTTCCGTAATAGTTTGCCAGATAGATTGAAGTGTCTTTCAATCCGGTTATCTTTCCTTTAATCGTGTATTGTGCATTGACGTTACCTACTGTTCCGGCAATGAATACGACAAAAGTGATAATACTTGTAATAAGTCTTAGCATATTGGTTTGCTGATTTGCTTTTATGACTGCAAAATTCGAATGGAGGTTGTTCCGCTCAACTCTATTAACATTTCCTTTCCAAATGAGTTGTGTGAATATCCTCTTTCGCTTGGCAAAGTCCGTTCCAAAAACAAAGGCCCTGCCAAATGCAGAGCCTTTGTATAAAAAGAATACGATTTCTTAGTTCTTTACAACGAGTTTGCGAGTCAACTCCTCATTTCCAAGTTTCATTTTCACTAGGTAGATACCTTCTGAAAGAGAAGAAAGATTAAACTGTGTGTTCATTGAACCTACATTTCTCTTTTCCACTACCACTTTTCCTGTGAGATCAAGAACCTGAACTGTAGCGCCGGTCCATGATTCAGGAAGGCTTACAGTAAGGTTGTCGTTGGCCGGATTTGGGAAAAAAGCAGGTTCTGTAGAACCGCTAACCGACTGAACGTAAACACCCGTAGATTCCCAAAGCTCCACATCATCGATGTAATAGATTCCTGCTGTTCCGGCAGTATTGGTACCATAAAAATCAACCGCTGCAATTTGATTTAGGCCGTTTGAGCCATCTGCATTATTGAGCGACCACTGCCAGCTGTGAATCATATTGCCGTCGATATACAAGTATCCCAAATCAGCATCTTGGTCTGCTGTTACTTGAACATCAAACCAAACGCCGGGAGTTACTTGCCAAGTGCCTCCTGCTTCACCTCCTGCTGTCCAGGTTACTTCACCCGCACCATCAAAAAACACATCAACCGCCCATTGATATGATGTACTCGATGAACTCCACTGGTGAAGTAAATTGAAGTAACCACCTGTTCCTCCATCAGGAAGAAGCATTTTAAATTTAACATCGTATTTGCCTGATCCCGTGTACGGACCGATAGGCAATACAAGGTCTACTCCGGTACCATCGATAAGGGCACTATTAGCTCCGCTTGATGAATAATCCGAAGATACTTCCCCATCCACGCCGGCACTGCCGTCCCACGTATCCCAATCGGAATTTTGCTCGGCTACACCCATGCCAACAGTTAGATCATCAAAGTTGTCTGAAACTAAAAGATTTTGGGCCGAAAGGGCCATTCCGCCCATTAGGGCACACAACAAGAGTAAAGGTTTTCTCATGATTATTTAGATTTAAAAAGGTTTATGCTTGGTTCGAAAGCACTGCAAGATAGAAAAAAATCCGAAGACCTCCCGATTTTTTTAAGCGAGAGTTTTCACTGAAATGATTAAAAAGACTAAAAATCAGACAATTTGAGGGCGAGACTGAAGAAGCGATTTCATTTCGTTAACTAGCTCATCTTGACCATTTCTCGCATACCAAAGATGAAGATCTTTTTTCATTTCCTCCGGATTGTAATTGGGGCGGTTCTTATGCTCCTGCACCAACTCCTCAGCTTTTGCAGGTCTTGGACCCCATTTCCACATAAAAGTTCCGGCCTCATTGAGACATACAAGTATGGGAATCGCCCGTTTGCCGTTGGTCAACAGCTCATCCATTAGATCTGGGTTATCATCTCTCAAAACCACACGCAAGGTTATATCAGGATTCAATCGCGCAATCTGTTCGATTCCGGGTAAAAGTTGAGCGGAATCGCCACACCAACCCTCGGTTACTACCAACCAATACTGTTTACCAACAATTGAACCTACAACATCTTGAAAACCTTCAGGTAATTTGAAATGTTTGTCCCAACGGTTCATCCGGTGCTCATTCAGCTTGCTGTATTCTAAAAGTGAATCTGACTGTTCATGACCTGTCACCTTGCCTTCTTCGTGAAGTCGATGAACAACATCGCGGTATTCTTGGTAGGTGAGAGCTCCGGGGAATCCCCTCTCTATGTATGTTTTTAGTGCTTCGTATATCATAGGTTGTAAAAGTAAGTACTGTCTATTCGTTGTTCAATTAATGAATGCGCAAAATTCGAACATCCGTTTAGCTTTGCACGTGATGAAAGTCACAGGGAATGTACGCAAAATGTCATCGGAATACGGTGATCCGGTTCAGTACCAATGGGTAGTAGCCGATGTTTTAGAGTCTATGGAACCGATAGATCTCAATCCGCTCATCGGTAATGAAATCAAACTATCCTTTAACCAAGAAATACATTGCGTAGCTACAGGAAAAAAGATAAAAAAAACCTTTGGTGAAGGACTGAGTTATGATGCTTGGCTCACTTCCCCTATGGCCTCTCCTAGTATCATCCGACCGGAATTGAGTCGCATTCACGAAGGTATTGCGTTGCGTGATTTTGAGTGGGAACAACGTAATCACAATCAACCTCACTTCGTTTATTTGACACGTACAAGCGATATCAAAGTGGGTGTTACGCGATCTACCAATATCCCATATCGTTGGATAGACCAAGGTGCAACCGAGGGTATAATTCTGGCGCAAACTCCTTATAGGCAACTCGCAGGTCTTATTGAAGTTAATTTAAAAGATCATTTTCCCGATAAAACGCATTGGCAGAATATGCTTAAAAATGTTTTTATGAATACCAAAAACATGGTCGAAGCAAAGGAAGAAGCGCTCAACTGGCTGCCGGAGGAATTTCAGGATTTCATTTTTGATGATGATAAAATAACCACTCTCCAATACCCGGTTCTGCGATATCCCGTTAAAATCAGATCGATCAAACTAGACAAAGAACCCGAAATTCAATCGGTCCTCACGGGAATAAAAGGGCAATACTTGCTTTTTGAAAATGGTGCCGTCATGAACGTAAGGTCTCACGCAGGATATCGCGTAACCCTTGAAACTTAAACCACTTTCCAGATGATCACCTGTCCGTCATCGCTACAAGAAGCAAATCGCTGATCATCGATCCATCGAAGTTGATTCACCGATCGCGTATGACCTCCTTCTTTGTGATCTAATTTAAACGCATGTTCGAGCGACGCGGAATCCCACAATTTGATGCTTTTATCCCTACTGCCTGTTGCCATTAGACTACTATCAGGACTGAATTGTATGCTGTATATCGCAAAATTGTGAGCCGGCATCGAAAGCAATTTCTCATGCTCATTTTGCAAGTTCCAAACATTCAAAAGAGCATCCCGCCCACCGGTTATCAAGACCGGTTTGAACGGATGCACATTCAGTGAACTAAGACCGGCTTCATGGGCGAGAAAACGTCCGGTTATCTCTCCTGAACTAGGGTTGCAAAAAACAATCTCACCACCCGATGTTCCAATAACTATTGAATCGCTTTTCGGCACGTGAGCGACTTGCCGACATTTTGAATCCGAAATACCTATTCGTCGAAGAGGCGTAAAGTCCGGATAGGCCCAACAACTAACCAATCCATCACCACCCAGGGCTATTAATTCATCGCCTTTTTCAGAAAAAGCAAAATCGAAAATACCCTTCGAATGATAATCCAGACAGCGAATTTCAACTCCTGCTTTTACATCAATAACATGAATTTTCCCTCCTCCTGTACCGGCAAGAATGAGTTGATGAATTGGATCAAAACGCAAAGAAAAAATCGCATCCGAAACTTTCACTACCAAGCCTTCTTGTCTTAAAGAGGAATAATTCCACTCGACAATATGACCATCACTACCGCCTGAGAAGATCGAAGTATCATTACGTCCGGGTGCCAACGTATAAACCGGGCCTGTATGACCTTTCAATATTCCCGGAATAGCAGTTGAACCCATGAGTGCAAAGTTACTGTTTCACTTGGGCTATCTTTGCAATCCAAAACAATAAATACATGCGCTTCGTTTGGTTAGCACTCATCGTACTCATTGTCTATGTTTTTGTTAGACAACGCAATCAGAACAACAAAAGGGACTGATTGTATATCATTTATTACTTAAAAAGCAGATAACGAATTTTCATGAATCAGGCCTCAATACCCAAAGGAACAAGAGATTTTTCGCCAAAAGAAATGGCTCGTCGTCAGTATATTTTCTCTACGTTACGTCGTCATTTCGAGTCTTTCGGTTTTGAAGCGCTCGAAACTCCGAGTATGGAAAATCTTTCTACACTCACCGGCAAATACGGTGACGAAGGAGACCAACTAATTTTTAAAATTCTGAATAGCGGCGACTTTATGAAAAAAGTTGACCGCACTTGGGTAGAAACAAATGACCTAAAAAAAATTAGTCCTGCGATTTGCGAAAAAGCCCTACGGTACGATCTTACAGTGCCTTTCGCTCGCTACGTAGCTACAAATAGAAACAACATTACTTTTCCCTTTCGCAGGTATCAAATACAACCGGTTTGGCGCGCAGATCGTCCGCAAAAAGGAAGGTACCGTGAATTCTATCAATGCGATGCCGATATCATTGGTTCAGAAAGCCTGGTGAGCGAAGTTGAATTGATTCAGCTCTTCGATCGCGCTCTTTCAGACTTAGGACTACCTTCCATTACTATCAAACTGAATAACCGTAAAATATTAGCCGGTATAGCTGAAGTTTCCGGATTTTCAGAGAAGATGATGGACATGACGATAGCCATCGACAAACTCGATAAAATTGGTTGGGATGGGGTTGAAAAGGAACTTTATGAAAGAGGTTTTAATGAACGTCAACTGCATTCTATCAAACCCTATTTCGCATCCTTTAACTCCAATGCCGAAAAACTCGCTGTTCTCAAAGAAGGATTGAAAGCAAGTGACATTGGTAAAAAGGGGATTGAAGAAGTTGAATACGTTTTAAGTACATCTGAGGAAATAGGCTTCCGAAATGGCAAACTTGAATTAGATATAACCTTGGCTAGAGGGTTAAACTATTATACCGGAGCCATATTCGAAGTAAAAGCCGATGGAGTTGCCATGGGCAGCATTTGCGGAGGTGGGCGCTACGACGACCTTACCGGGATTTTTGGTTTACCGGATGTCTCAGGTATCGGTATTTCATTTGGCGCAGATAGAATTTACGATGTCATGGAGGAGCTGAATTTATTCCCCGACGGCATCGACCGTTCTACAACTTTATTGATTACAAATTTTGGTAAAAATGAATCTGCCTTTTGTCTTAAATTACTTTTCAATCTGCGTTCTCAAGGTATAGCTGCCGAATATTATCCGGATGAAGCCAAGTTGAAAAAACAAATGAAATATGCCGACGATAAAAAAATTCCATATGTACTCATGGTCGGCACGCAAGAAATGGAGCTTGGAAAACCGGGACTGCGCAACATGGTTTCGGGTGAACAAATAGAAGTAACGGAATCCGAATTGATAAGCTTCTTTTTAAAACAGAGATAAAAAGATTTCTAGCGATTCCTTAGATTTTGAACTCAGGCATAGTAGACCAATTGCCCAAGTACCCCTTCTCATCAATTTTTATCTTGAGTAATTTCATGAACTCAAGTTTGTCTATCACACGCGCTCCCATGCTGCCAAGGTGTTCGTTGTATACTTGACAATCGATCAGCTCGAAACCCAAAGAACCCAACGTTTTTGCCAGGGTAATTAGCGCCATTTTAGAACTGTTCGGCTTCCGACTAAACATACTTTCTCCAAAAAAAATTGAACCGAGAGAAACACCATACAATCCGCCTACCAACTCTTCTCCTTCCCAAACCTCCACGCTATGAGCCAGTCCAAGGTCATGCATACGAGAATAGGCTACAACCACTTCATCGTGAATCCAAGTCTCCCCTTTTCGTTCTCCTCCCCTGCATCCTTCCATAACGCCAAGAAAATTTTGATCAAACGTTACACGATATATTTTCTTATTAAAAATATTTCGCATGCTGTGACTAACCTTCACCTCATTGCAATACAAAACACAACGTTTGAAGGGATTCCACCACAAAATTTCACCCGGATCATTGTACCAAGGAAATACACCGGAGATATAACCCAACAAGAGCCTGTCGGGGGTCAAATCACCACCAACGGCAACCACTTCATTTTCCTGCTCACTCAGAGGTGGAAACCACAATTCTCCATCTAACAAATAGGTCGGCATACAGGGACTAAGATAATATCCCTTTGCCTAGATTTGGTAAGATTTCAAATTTCTGTTTATGCAGTTTTCCCCTCACGAACTCCGAAATGCCCTAAATAACCCACTGCCGGGTGATCTTGCACACAATAAAATGACGGTCAGAGGAAGATTGCACGTCGTTGAAGCTGAACTTCTTACCCCTCCACCCACACCTAGTGCTGTGATGCTCGTTGTATACCCAAAGGGAAGCGAATGGATCGTTATTCTGATAAAAAGACCGGATTATCAGGGAGTACATAGCGGCCAAATTTCGTTTCCCGGTGGTAAAATGGAAAAAACGGATACCGACCTATTGGCAACAGCACTGCGTGAAACCCAAGAAGAAATAAATATTTCTCCCGGCATATTGGAACCCCTCGGGAAACTTAGCAAAATTTATATCCCACCGAGTCATTTTATGGTTCACCCGTTTGTGACCTCTACCCACGAAAAACCGGTCCTACAAGGAGATATTCGTGAAGTAGAAAAAATACTTCATATACCCGTCTCATCATTCATCGGTGAAGACAAAATCACCATTGAAAAGGTAGTTGTTCATCCCGGAAATATGAGCATGAAAGTACCCGCATTTAAAATTGAAGACCATATTATTTGGGGCGCTACAGCCATGATTTTATCAGAATTTGCAGCCATTTGTCAAACGTTAATGAGAAAAAATGGTCACCTTTGAACCAATTGCATTTATCCCTGTACAGCAGCACGATGAGACACCGTAATACAATTCACCATTTATACTCCGGGCTTTTTGCACTCGCCGCTATTCTGTCGAGTCTAGTGGGCAACACACAAGTTGCCAGCCCTTCAGCTTCTGAGGAATTATTCAAAAAAAAGGAAGTTGTTCCAGTTGAAGAGAAACGTCTCTTTTCATCGGAATATAAAGCAACAGCGGATTTTTGGAAAAATGAAGTCGATGTAAATCCCACCAACGAAAATGCTTGGATTTCTTGGTACAAAGCTGAACGATATAAAAATTATACTGCCCACTCAAAAGATATTTCCAAAAGTTCACAGGAAGTTCTCAATGAGATTATCTCCAAAATGACTAATTCGGTACCCGGATCTTTTGCGCTGCATTATGCGATGTACCTCAATGCTCAAAAATCGACGGAGGCTTTTGAATCTCTGAAAAAAGCTAATCTCATTCAACCCGACAATGAAGAACTTTTGGACGACCTCTTGGCCTTGAAAGTAATTGAGGGCGATGCTGCAGGTGCCAAAAAATACAGCCTAGAGATTGCTAAAAGAACACCTTTTAAAGCTCCGGAAATGGAGTACAATCGAAATGTTTTAAATAGTGTCGAACCGAATGCAATTATTCTCACCAACGGCAATGTGGACACCTATCCCATTATCATCGACCAACAAATTTCAGGGCTTCGCATGGATGTTACAGTAGTATGTCTGGAGTGGTTGAACAATGAAAAATATGCCGGTCAAATTGCTGCTAAACTCGGGATGTCCATTCAAAAATTGAATTCCGAAAAACCATATTCTGCTTTAAAAGAAATCTTGAATTCTTCTCCTAAAATTCCCGTGTATTTAGCCCTTACCCTTCCACCTGAGCAAATAGAAAAATACCGTAAGAATCTTTATCTAACGGGCCTTGCAATGAAATACAGCACGAGCTCGATAGAAAATATTCCATCCTTGGTTTACAATTGGGAAAATTTATTTCTAAAAAATCAGATCTCTTCTGTGCATGAATTGAATCGGAATTATTTGCTTCCACTTATTCAGCTATACTCTTATTATAAAAACAAAGGAGATATTGAAAAATCTGATCAAGTGCGATCCTACATTTTGAGCATTGCCAAACTGACCGGTCAAGAGGATAAAATTAAAAATATGGTGAACTGATCTATGGCCATATTTAAACCTGCATACAATTCACTTGCCGACGAAAAATTGATGGCTCTGGTTGCCCGAAAGGATAGTCAGGCCTTCGATGTTTTATACTCGCGTTACGGAAGGCTGATGTACAATTATTTCCATCGAATGTTATGGAAAGACCGTGAAAAGTCGCGCGATTTTACACAAGACCTTTTTTCGAAGTTGATTCAAAAGCCGGATTCTTTTGATGAAAATAGATCATTCAAAACATGGCTCTATAGCATCGCACACAACATGTGTAAAAATGAATACGCCAAAATGGAGGTGCGCAGATCGGCTCATAAGGACATTGCTGCACACACAGATTCGGGTGTGTACGATCATCAGAAAATGGATCGTGAGGCCTTTAATTTAAAATTGGCAGAAGCACTCAACGATTTAGATGAAGTTAAACGCACCACTTTCGAATTGCGATTCAGACAAGAAATGTCGATTCAAGAAATATCGGATGTGATGAAATGCAGTGAAGGAACAGTAAAATCAAGGTTGTTTTATACACTCAAACAACTCAACGAAAAATTAAAAGTATTTGAAGGAATTGCTATTTGGATTATGGCAATTCTCATTAAATAAAAATGGAACAATGAAAAAAGAAATGAAATACGATCCCGAAGACATCGAATCTCTTTTGATGCACAAAGAATTTTCGGAACTCTATCCGGAGGAAAGGGAATTTGTATTGCAACATATTGAAAGTCCTGCCGAATACGCCTCTTTGCGAAAAACCCTTTACGAAGTAATAGAGGCCGGTAAAGAAGATCAATGGCTCGATCCGGAACCTGAAATTCGCGAAAATCTCCTTGCTCAATTTGCTAAAGAGGATCGCAAAGGATTTGCCGTTTGGCTCAACTCGCTGTTTGCTGCACCCAACGTAACATGGTATCGCAGACCTGCCGTGCAATTCGCAATGGCCGGAGTTGCTATTTTGCTGGTTGTCGGAGTGCTGTTTTGGAATAGACCGAACCCTTCGAAGGAGCTGATTGCGGAGAATACTCCAAGCCTTGAAAACGATACGGTAAGAGCAAATCCTCAAGAAGAATTGGAGCAAGCCAACGTCGAACTTATTGCTGAGA
This sequence comes from Flavobacteriales bacterium, assembly GCA_044375415.1. Taxonomy (GTDB): domain Bacteria; phylum Bacteroidota; class Bacteroidia; order Flavobacteriales_D; family Sanyastnellaceae; genus JAWXBG01. The sequence goes on along the minus strand of JBILMS010000034.1, from coordinate 10,560 downwards.
ATTTGAATGCGCCCATTCCGGCCACTCTTCCTCCGGCTCCAAAAGTTGCCAGTATTGAATTTACGGAGATTGAAGTGACAGAAGATTCGCCTCAAGACATCGACGCAGCTTATTTAGAAAATGATCTAGAAGAAAAAGTAGATGCCATTGCTGAAAGTGATAAATATGTTGCGCCTGCGAAAGCTGCAGAATCCGTGAATGAGCCTGCCATGCCGAAAACGAACTCCGTCGATATAACTACGAAATACGAAAGTAGTGCCGTGAGCAAGGATTATATAGAAACAATTGTGATAGAAAGCAAAAAGAATGCAGAAGGTTATGCCTCTGACGAAGCCACCATTTTTATATCTAAGAGCAAGAGTGCCACTGTGTCTGAACTCGCAGATCTATTTGATTTGCTTTATACTGCGCCGTAAATTGATAGATAGAGATATCTAATTTTTTTGGATTTACTTTGCGGCTCATGGAGAACCCTACTTCAAATGCGAGCCACGGTGTTCGTCAACTTACTTTAGAAGATCAAGCGCCCAATTGCGAGATTCTTATTAACCGTGAATTGTATCGCCTTTCGGAGGTTTGCGTTAATAAAAAGGTCGTCGATATTGGTTGTGGGTTCGGGAGATTTAAACCAATTGTTGAGTCTGTTGGTGGAACTTGGCATGGTGTGGAACCATTCGAAGGTGGTTTTAATACACATATTGGCGATGCGGAAAATCTGCCGTTTGACGACAATACCTACGATGTAGCCATTATGCACGCCGTTTTGGAACATGTGCCCTCCGTAGAATCTTCAATAAAAGAAGTGGCTAGAGTGCTGAAACCCGGAGGCGTTTTTGTGGGATATGTGGCCTTTATGGAGTGTTTTCACGAGATTTCATACAATCACCTTTCCTTCAAGGCCCTCGAATTCTACGCCGGGAAATACGGTATGAAACTCGAGAAAGTGGCCGGTGGACGAAGATTTGGACTGGATTACCACAAAGCGGTGCTCTACTATCCTCTCCCATATAAATGGCTTCGAGGCTTTACGGCTTGGAGGGTTCGATCGATAATCAAAACTAAAAGCGGAATTGCCTATTTGGGCCTACGTTTTGCCCGCCGATACTCTCATGCTAAGGCAGCGGAGAAGTCCGGATTGTACTATAAAGTCGAATGCTTAAGACTTTCTCAAGGTTTCGACTTCATCATTCGTAAAAATTCAATCTAAGTTTTTTCGACCTAAACGTAAAGGCATCGCGGTGAATTTCTATATTCGCCCTAAATGCTAGTACAAACTCTTGTTCCTGCCACCTTTAGTCCTCAGGCCTACGACGATGTCTTGGCCCGTGGTTGGTTTCGCAGTTCATCACTTTTGTACAATATTCAATTGCTTTGTCTAGATGGTAAAATATCTTCTGCCGTTAATATCCGTTTGCCACTAAGTACGTTTTCATTTAAAAAAAGTCAGCGTAAAATTCTTCGACAAGGGAATGAACGTTTCACGGTAACTACCGGTCCGGCCGTCTATGATAGCGATAAAGAAGAACTGTATCAGTTGCATCGAAAACGCTTTAAAGCCTTTGTACATTCATACTTAGAAGACTTTTTTATTTACACGCATTTCAATAAACTCTTTGATACTCGTCAGATATGTGTTTATGATGGAAACAGACTAGCGGCCTTTTCGATTTTCGATGTGGGAGCCAGAGGCATGGCATCCATACTATGCGCATATCACGATGATTATGCAGATTTTAGTCTTGGGCATTACACCATGCTTAAGGAAATCGAATTGGCTATACAAACCGAAATGTCGTTTTACTATCCGGGTTATATTTTAGATCATCCCAGTATTTTTGATTACAAGTTGAGGCTGGGTGAAATGAAATACCTGAATGAAAAAGGTCTTTGGGTTGAGCGCACTAAATTCAGTTTTTCGAAGACGAAGGCAAAAGAGTTTACACAAAAATTAAATGCTCTCTCTCGATCCCTAAAAGAAAAGGGATTTAAACCTAAGAAAAAACTTTATCCGTTTTATGCCCTTGGATACATGGATACACTGCCGGAGAAAGTCCTCAAATATCCTGCATTCCTTCAACTCTCCGAAGGTGATCCATGCACCATCGCTACTTACGACATGGATCAACGTTGTAATGTATATTTAGAAGTTTCCGAACGTCACCAATACCGCGAAATGGTAAACATGGAACTCAGCGAAGATTACGCAAAATCGAAAGCTTATCGCATGGAGATTTTGGCAATTGACCGGATGATAGATCAGGAGTAGTCAGAACGTTTTCGAATACTTGAACGCCCTGGAACCGGAACAGTTTCTCGAACTGATTTATTTTAAGTTCAGGGTTCATAGTTCTTTCGTATCTCATGATGACATTCAACCGATTCGTCATCTTGAGTCCCAAGTATAAAATTCAACGGTGAGAGCTGACAAGACTTTCTGAAGGCGACACTGCGCATGGGTTCTATAATCGAAGAAACAGGATACATACAATAATTTTTATACACAGCATCAAGACTGTTCTCCGAATAGGTCCTGCGCAAAGCGCATGCAGCGCTTTGCGCAGGATGACGGCTTGGCGGGAATAAAAGTAGGGGCAGAGAGGGCCGCTACGCGGCCCTCTCTGCCCCGCCCCAAAAAAACGATTCGTCACCCTGAGCGCTTCAACCCGCGGAACGAAGGCTGAAGCGTCGATGGGCTAACGCAAGCGTTTTCTCCACGAAAACCTCACACAACTTAATTGAATCTATTTTTTTTCAATCCTCGCGCACCTCTGCTCGACCTTTCCGCGACTTTGCGATACTGAAAACGTGATCATCACCTTGTATTCTGATCTTCATCATAGTCAAATCTTTATCTTCAGAGGAACTTTGGTAATTAAAACCATCTATCATGAAAACAGAAAATATCTACATCGAAAATTTGAAGTGCAGTGGATGCATGAGAACCATCATTGGCTCTCTATCAAAAATAGATGGAGTAAAGGAAGTGAAGATCGATCAAGAACATGATTTGGTTTCAATTGATTCAGATGATGCTACCGATCGCTCTGTTCTAGTCTCAAAACTCTTTGATCTAGGTTACCCTGAAATGGGACATAATTCCTTTGGAAGAAAGGCAAAATCATTTGTCAGTTGTGCGATTGGAAGGATGTAGAGATTGGTTTCCAAAAGCCGATTCAAATTATTATGTCACCCGCCCGGGCGGGTTTTGGAACGTTAACGATATGCCACCCGCTAAGGCGGGTTGTATATACGGAACATACCTAACACCATAATTCGAATATCTCTGGTTAATCTCCATCTCATTATCTGCGAAAGAAATTCAAACAAAGAATTACGAACCTTACGGATTAGCGATAGTGACCTGCACAATTAGAAAGTCGAAATCATCAACGGAAAATGCACACGTTTCCAGTATGCAAAATCTGAAATGATTGAACTCCGAATCATATTCTGGTGCAGGTCTCGTTGAAGAAGGTACTCATCTCCAAAAAACTTTCGCATCTCTAGACCCCGAACGATGATCTCCGAACTCCGAGAAGTTCGTGAAACTGTTTCAGTTGCGGGCTGAGCTCTTTTCAATCAACGATGCATCGGACTGCCCAATGCCATCTGCAAACTGCCAACTCTACTCTACCACTTCTTCTTTCTCTTCCCCTTGTCTTTATCGGCAAATTTCGGACGTGAACTGCTACCGGAGTCTCTGCGTGGAGAAAAATCACCACGGCTTCTTTCCCCTCCACCTCCACCACCACGGGTGCGTGTGCGAGGAATACCGGCATCGCGATTACCACGACTTTCAACTTTTACCGGACGACCATTGTGCTTGGTGCCGTTAAGAGCTTCTGTTACTTTATCTAGAACTTCGAGACGAACTTCTACTAAAGAGAAGGTATTTTTTACATCGGTCCAGGTTACATCCTGAGCACTGATGTTTGCTTTCTCCGCAAAAAAGTCTTTGAGATTTCCAAAATCGAAACCGTCAATTTTTCCTAGATTCACATACAACTTAATGGTACCTGTGTGTGAACCATTATTTCTGCGATCATCACCTTGACCATGCGCGCTTACATTCAAATCCGGTGCATTACGGTAGTATTCGAGGAAGCGATTAAACTCTATAGACACAAATCGTTTGATGATGTCTTCTTTACTTAACTCCTCTAACTCAGCATACACAGCCGGTAAATATCTTTCAATAGCTTTCTCTTCGATTTCAACATTGTGAACTCTCTTCACAAGTGACAGAAGTTGTTGCTCGCATACTTCAAATCCGGTTGGGATATTGATCTGCGTGAACTTCGTTTTGATGATCTTCTCCATCTGACGGATCTTGAAGACTTCTTTCATGTGAATAATGGCAATACTAACTCCCGTCTTGCCCGCACGTGCTGTACGACCGCTACGGTGAGTATAGTTTTCCAATTCATCCGGAAGATTGTAATTGATAACGTGAGTAACGTCATTTACGTCAATTCCGCGGGCTGCAACGTCGGTTGCTACCAACATATTCAAACTGCGACTGCGGTATCTTTTCATTACGAAATCGCGCTGTGCTTGCGAAAGATCTCCGTGAAGAGCATCGGCATTGTAGCCGTCTTTTATAAGCGCATCTGCAACTTGTTGCGTTTCTATTTTAGTTCTACAGAAAACAATTGCAAAGATGTCCGGATTAAAATCCGCTATACGCTTAAGTGCGAGGTAGCGATCTTTTGCATGAACCACCATGTATTGGTGTTCGATGTTTACGTTACCCTGATTTCTGCTTCCCATCGTTACTTCACGTGGGTTTGTCATATAGTGCTTCGAAATACGAAGCACTTCATCGGGCATAGTTGCGGAGAACAACCAAGTCGATTTAAATTGTGGAGTTGTGCTAAGAATGGTATCCAAATCTTCTTTGAATCCCATATTCAGCATCTCATCTGCTTCATCAAGTACAACGAAATTTACCTTTGATAGGTCAATGACATTGCGATCGATCATATCAACCATACGTCCGGGTGTTCCTACAATGATCTGTGCTCCACGACGAACATCGCGAACCTGACCATCGATACTTGCACCACCATATATCGCTACAATATTTGCATTGTTTTGAAACTTCGAATAGGCTTGTAGATCTCTGGTGATCTGCATACATAGTTCCCTTGTAGGACACATGATTAGCGCTTGTACGTGTTTCTTTTGAAAATCCAGAAGTTCTACTAACGGCAAACCAAAGGCTGCTGTTTTTCCGGTTCCGGTTTGTGCTAAGGCTACCAAGTCATCTTCGCTGGTAAGCAACATAGGGATTGTCTGCTCCTGAATGGGAGTAGGTGTTTCGAAGCCCAATTCTGCAATGGCCTTCAGGACAAGATCACTCAAGCCCAATTCTTCAAATTTATTCATCTGTTTTTTTTAAGTGTTCCACTCTTTTCCAGTCTTTACCGAAAATAGAGCGATGGTCTGCCCAACGAAAGATTTGAATTTGACAGCCATCTTTTTAAACACAACCCTCAGCGTTTATCGCGAGTACCGACGTAAAAATGGGATGTAAAACCCGCCTCGTTCTGATTTAAAGGCGCGCAAAGATACGACTATTTATGAACATATTGCAAAAAAAGGATCTTTGTCTGAATTAGGAATTATGAATTATGAGTTATGAATGGGGTTTACGTTCGGGTTGACGATTGTACTTCGATGCTGGGTCGGCCCCCTGAGCTTGTCGTGTCCTTGAGCTTGCCGAAAGGGGCTGAATGATGGGTAAGATAACGTTTAAAGAGACGTGAATCCAACCGAGCGGAGCCGAGGTTTTCGCAGAAAATCACGGATCTCGGTCCCCGAGCGCAGTCGAGGGGTAGGTCATGGATGGTGGATGATAGATCGTCATCCTAAGTTCAACTTAAAAATCGAATCGTGAGTGCTGACAAAATCGTCCGGTATTGTTTGTCGAGCCCGGTGGCTTAAGCCCCGGGTGAGAATGGAGTATGGGGTTCCGAGAAAGAGAAACAGATTACACACGTTACGTTTTGCACACAGGTTCAAGATTGTTCTCCGAATAGGTCCTGCGCAGCACGCCTGCTGCGCGCGCGCAGGATGACGGCTTGGCTTAAAAAAATAGGGGGAGGAAAGGCGGCGCTGCGCGGCGCCTTTCCTCCCCCCTGCGCACAACACGCGTACGTCACCCTGAACGACACATCGCGAGGCAAGAAGGATAAGGATTGGCAGCTTTGTCGAAGGGAGGAGATAGATGCCGGTTCGCGCTGGGACTTCTTCGGCAGCTCAAACCACTCAATGATTAATAAAAAATCCCTACGTTTGATTTGAAAATAGTCCTCCAAAAACGCGAAGCCCATTTTCCATTTTCCATTTTGAATTTTGCATTTCCTATGCTTCATCCTTTTTTTATAATCTCGCTCCTCCTACTGGCCATTAATGACCATTACCTGAAATACGAATATCCGGGATGGTTCACAGGCAAACTGAGTGATTTCGCGGGGATATATGTCCTGACCTACCTACTCTTCCGACAATTCCCAAACAAGATCCGCTTGATATCGGCAAGTGTCGCCATCGCATTTATCTGGTGGAAATCTCCTCACTCTTCACCTATCATTGGTTATCTAAATACGATCAATCTGCCGATGGAACGTGTTGTCGATTATTCGGATTTAATGGCTCTTATTGTCATGATTCCGGCTTATCACTATTCGAGATTTGTAGCTACAGAACTAAGGTATTCCTTGCTATCAAAATCAGCTTTATTCATAGCGCCGATTATTCTCTGTTCAACTTCGATGATTCAAAGGACTGCTTACTCATTCAACTTCATCAATAAAACGTATGCTTTTGAAATGTCAAAAGCTTCATTGGTTGCTGAATTGAACAAACTACAATTGGATGATTTAAGTTCGCGTATGGACTATAATCCTAAACTATACACGTTTAATTCAAATGACCAAACCTTTTACTTCCAAACCAACACAGCGGCAGCGACCCTTTTCGACCCTACCAAAATTCAGGACAGTGACACTCTATCCATCTATTACATGAATGCACGTGTTTTTATAAGGGGCGATGATCAGCGAAGTTCAATGGAGTTGTTGGAGCTAAGAACTAATCTCAGGAAACCTGTGAAAGACGCAATAAAATACCGTGAAAAAATGATTGGTCACTTCGAGAATAAAGTGGTTAGAAAAATCAAAAACGATTGAATTACTTCGCTGAGTGTTTATTCACTTCAACCCCACTTCCGCTCACCTTCACCTCTACCCTTTCGTTTCTGAACAAAACATTAAACGAATAACTTCTCCATTGTTTAGGTAAGATCGGTTGGAACGTGAGCTCATCTCCGGATACTCGCATTCCTCCAAATCCCTGAACAATACTCATCCATGTGCCTGCCATGGAAGTGATATGTAAGCCTTCATGGGCTTCATGGTTATAATCGTCGAGATCAAGTCTGGCCGTTCTCACATACATCTCATAAGCCTTGTCTTCATATCCGAGTTTAGCAGCAAGAATAGAGTGCACACACGGCGAAAGAGAACTTTCATGTACAGTCATCGGCTCGTAGAAATCAAAGTTTTCGCGAATGGTAGTTTCATCAAAATTTTCTTCGAAGAAATATAATCCTTGCAAAACATCGGCTTGTTTAATAAAACATGAACGCAGAATACGATCCCAACTCCAATGCTGATTAATAGGTCGTTCCTCTTTCTGCAAACTTTCTGCAAGTCGCAAGTCTTTATCCAAAAATCCGTCTTGTTGAAGAAAAATTCGCGACGATTCTTTTATTCCAAAATACATGTAAGAATCTATACGCTTCCATAAAGCAATTTCATCTGTCTCTTGAAACTTTGTTTTCAATGAAATTCGTTTCCATTCCTCTGCCCGATTAGACTTCAACCAGTCGATAGATTCTATCGCATATCGCAAACACCACATGGCTATATAACTCGTGTACCAATTGTTGTTTACGTTGTTTTCATATTCATTCGGGCCGGTTACTCCATGCATCACATACATTCCCTTGTCTTTGCTCCAATGAACTCGCTGAGCCCAAAAACGTGCTATACCAATTAATACTTCGGCACCATATTCTGTCAAATAATCCCAATCATCCGTGTACCGAATGTAATTGTGAATCGCATAGGCAATCGCTCCGTTTCTGTGAATCTCCTCAAAAGTAATCTCCCATTCGTTGTGACATTCTTCTCCGTTCATCGTTACCATTGGATACAAAGCTGCACCATCTGTAAAGCCCAACTTTGAAGCGTTTTCAATGGCCTTTTCCAAATGTTTGTAGCGATAAACCAAAAGTTGACGAGCTACACTTGCTGCTTTGGTGGACATATAAAACGGAATGCAATAGGCTTCGGTATCCCAATAGGTACTGCCGCCGTACTTCTCTCCCGTAAACCCTTTTGGACCGATATTTAAGCGATGATCTTCACCGGTAAAGGTCTGATTCAAATGAAAAATATTAAAACGAATCGCCTGTTGCGCTTCATCATCCCCTTCGATGGTAATATCCGCTAGATCCCAAATGTCCGACCATTTCTTTTCGTGAGCATTGCGCATACCCTTATATCCAAGCAGTGATGCGCGCACTGCCGCTTCTTTTGATTTTTTCTCTAATTCACTGCTATCGTAATTGAGAGAAGATACGAGACCGACATACTTGTACAAGGTGATATCCTCACCTTGCTGAACTTCCTTTTCGAAATAATTTTCTGTGTAAAAATCCTTGTGCGAATGATGATATGTCGGCTTAAATTCTTTCGCTTTATGTTCTGCATACAATTCCATAGACACAGAAAGATCGAACTCTGTTTTGCGCGTTCGACTGCTTACCGTTCCACCTCCCGAATAAGAATCCGAAGAAACATGTTCCCAAAAAGTCTCATCATAATTTGAATCGTGATTGCGAACATCGGCATTCAGATATGGCTCAAATCGTATAGTACCGCTGAAGTTTATCGGTGTCACATTGTATCGAATAGCGGCAGTTTCATCATCGGCCATCGAGCAAAATCGCTCGACTTCTACTTTGATTTGTTTGGTATCTGCGCCATCTCTATTGCCAATAAGCGATTCGTTGAGATGCGCTACAAAACTCCTTCTTAGCAATCCTTTTTTCATGTCGAGCTCACGACGAAATTCTGCAATCGTGAGTTTTCCAAAATCCAATTCTTCGCCATCAACAAAAACATTAATGCCTATCCAATTCGTGCTATTCAAAACCTTTGCGAAGTACTCGGGGTATCCGTTTTTCCACCAACCCACGCGCGTTTTATCCGGATAATAAACACCCGCCACATAACTCCCTTGTAAAGTTGGACCGCTATATTTTTCTTCGTGGTTGGCGCGCTGACCGAATCGTCCGTTGCCAATAGAAAATATACTTTCGGAGGAGCGATGATGCACTCTCTTAAATCCTTCTTCAACTATGAGCCAGGGGTCGGTTTTCAGGTATTTTATCATATCGCAAAAATGAATCAGAAAACAAAGATGTGAAAAGCTTAGTGTAAATAGTACACTTTGTTGAAAAATCAGTCAATCCGAGCCGGAAACAGAGAAAATCCGCGCAAAAACTCCTGAATTTGCATACGTTTTTTTCCTTCCAATTGTAGCTCTAGAACTTCATAGGAACCGGAATCGCAGGCTATTCGTAAAAATGTTTTGCCATCTGTTCGAATACTCCCGGGAGTCCCGCTATCCTTTTCGGAAGGAAGTCCACGAAATATTTTGAGAGTCTTGCCCGAAAGCATGGTAAAAGCACAAGGGTATGGTGATAATCCGCGAATAAAATTATGAACCTGTTGGGCCGATAATTCCCATGAAATCATACACTCCTCTTTAAAAATCTTGGGAGCATGATTTATTTCACTTGTTATCATCGTTTGCTGATCTTGGCCTTTGGCGCTCCCCTGCTCTATTAGTGCAAGCGTTTCAACTAGCACTTGTGCACCCAACTCCATCATCCGATCATGCACTTCTCCGGTAGTTTCGTTGGGACCAATCGACATTTCTCGCTGAAGGATAATTTTTCCCGTGTCTATTTCTTGTTGAAGAAAAAAGGTGGTAACCCCGGTTTTTGTCTCGCCATTCATTACCGCTCTGTGAATGGGCGCGGCTCCGCGGTACTGTGGGAGCAGAGATCCGTGGAGATTGATAGAACCCATGGGAGGCATACTCCAAACAACTTCGGGCAGCATGCGAAAAGCCACAACTACAAAAAGATCCGCAGACAAAGATTGCAACTCGCGGAGAAAGCCTTCATCGCGTAGTTTTTCCGGTTGTAAGACAGTCAATCCTTTTTGAAGGGCAAATTGTTTTACTGCGCTTTCCATCGGTTGTCTGCCTCTACCGGCGGGTTTGTCGGGAACGGTAACTACAGCTCGGACATCAAAACCTTCTCTAAGAATCGCCTCGAGGGATGTCACCGCAAATTCCGGTGTACCCATAAAAACTACTTTCAGCGAATGGTTCTTTCCACTCATCTCAAGCAATGGTAAAATAAATGGAATCTTGCTGCTTGTCTGTTATCATAAGACAGTAGTATTTGCCCGGGCTTAA
>JBILMS010000146.1:0-3219 GCA_044375415.1 Flavobacteriales bacterium | reverse complement strand
GAATTAGTCAGAGCGGCGAAGTAATAAACGTAACAACTAAAGGACCTTGGGAATGATGAACACGAAAGCAGAATGGCACCACCTGGGCTTGCTCAATGATTGACATCAAAACTCACACCGGCACTTGCACTGACACTGACCGTTTTGCCCCGAACACCTTACCTTGCAGCTCAAATAGAAATGCATCATTGTCCGCAAATCATCAGGAAACCGTTTAGCTGAAAATTAAGCTACCATTCGTACGGAAATTGCAAAAATTCAAATATTGCGATATTTCCGCAAATTTGATATATTTGTAATAAATACGCAAAAATGGACTTTCCGATATTAATGGCCGATGTTATAAAAAGTGGAAGAAAGGAACCTTCATTGCTCATGCAGCAATTTAAAGATCTTGTATCGGATATAAATAAAGAGAAACGTCAAAACTTAATTTCTCCATTGACAATAACCTTAGGGGATGAATTTCAAGGTTTGGCCGATAGCATGGAAAATGGTATCAAACTAATTTTTGATATCGAAGAGAAAATAGTAGATGAACAGTATGACTTGAAATTAAGGTATGTTCTACTGTATGGTCAGATTAGCACCAAGATAAATAATAAGAGAGCATATGAAATGTTAGGCGAGGGCCTTACTAATGCTAGAACAGAATTAAGTTCTCTAAAACACAAAGATTCTAGATTTCACATTCGATTAGGTCAGAAAGAAGAAAAAAAGGAAGAGCATTTAAACAAAGCTTTTTTCATCTATCAAAATTTCGTGAACTCCTGGAAAATAAAAGATCTAAAAATCGTCAAGGAATTTCTATTGAATGATGACTATAAAGTTGTAGCGCAACGCGTAAATATCGATCAATCCAATGCGTGGAGGAGAAAAAAGAGCCTGAATATTCAGGAGTACAAAGACATCAAGAATATCATCCTATTCATTTTAAATAATAACGAATGAGCTTTAATTACTTACATTTCCTTGGAATTTATATACTTGGAGAAATAGTACTGAATCTTACATTTTTCAACTATCTGAAAAAATATTTCAAGGTGGATACAATCACTTCCCCCGATGAAACAAACGACAAATTTTTAGGATTTGATATCTCCATTTTCAAAGGATTGTTGGAAAGACTTGTACTGTTTTTTGCCTTAACAATCAATTTGTCCCAAATATTAATCGTTTATGGTGCCATCAAAATTGGAACAAGATTTGAAAAAAATGACAAGATCAAAAATGACTACTTTTTGATTGGAAACCTCAGTTCGATTTTCTTTTCAATCGTATATTATTACATTTTAAATACGTTAAGAAAATAAACTATTCTCATAGGATACCTCAGAATGGATACAGAAAAAATTGAGAATACCGACTTACTTCGAAAAATACTTTCCGATTGGGAATTACTTTGTAACGCCGCTAGCACCCGATAGACCAATTTATCTGCTTTCGTGTATTTTTGGTTGTCAAGTCACGGAATTGACAGCAACTAACAAACATGGAAGGCACTATTAACCTAGGTTTGAAAACCTATTTTCAGGAAATGAAAGTACTATTTCAGGAACATAACGACCTGAATAGTTTGACCGAACTACTAGGTGAAAAAGAGTTTACTGAAACGAGGCCATATTTATACAGACGGAAATTGAACCCTAGAGATAAAAGGTTCAAGTATATCGAACTTGTTTATGCGTCACCGGAACGAGTCTCAAAGATTTGTTGGGGAATAGATATAAGTCTCTCAGAGCTCAGAAGATATTTTGATTTTCCCATATTTCACTATGCACCTCATGGAGGCGCTACACTAATAGGATTCCTAAACCCCGAAGGTAAATTCACGGGCTTCGAAACTATTTATCCGGGGGAAGTAAAAGAAAAAAACGGCAGATATGAATTGATAAGCGAAAATGGAGAGTTCGAAGTAAAAGACGACCTAGAGCTTAGTTCAGTTTCTTACCTCATCGACAGAATGCTAAAATGAAAAACGAAGAGGAAAAATTTCCGGATTCCAAAAAATGGTCGTGGATCATGTTGATCTTCGGATTGGTTGCGTTCGCATCCGGTTTCTTCCAGTTGTTTTTCATGGATCCCTCGATTGGAGTGCATTTAAGGACCGGACAATCCTTTATCAGAAATGGATCTTACCAACTCATAATAGGTGTACTATTTACTTCAATTGGAATATACAAATTGAGAAGCACTATGAAAAAATGAAAGATTTAGAAGAAATTGAATTGACCCTTGTGCATGGTCTTACGAAAGAATTCCCACAATTAAAATCACACATACCCTTTCTGAGGGTATCAGAGAGAATAATCACTGGAGTGGGGATGTATGTGAATTTTGTTTACGAAGGTTGTGATGAAAACTTCGAAGCAATCAATGTCTTCTATAGTGGTCAGGAAAACATTGCCATAAAAAGTCTATCACTAGGCTTATGAAATTGCGGTAATAAATGGAAAAAAATAAAATATATTGAGTTTTTTACCTATGGAGAACATTGGGATGGACAGTTCAATGAGTACACGATTTTGCCGAGTGACGAATTTTAAAAGGGCGACCAGCAGATTAGTGCCCAGCGCTTGAGCGTTCTCCTTTAAAAATTCCCTTATTTTTGATTTCACGGTTGCGGAAGAGGATACGCTCATCTTCCGCCACCAAGATTTGAACGATATGAAAAATTCTAATAAAGCATGAGTGTCATAGTAACACTTACCCTTCTTTCAGCCTTAGGAAGCTGTATAGTAATGTTTCTTGTTTATTCAATTTTGGATGGTTTAGGATATGGAATTTATGCCGGAGTATACACATTTGGCAATGTCATACTTCCAACTGTTGGCGCTGTTGTTATTTATCTAATGATAAAGCGTTGGATAAAAATGAAGAATCCTCTGTATTCCGTAACTCTACAAGCTGGTTCATTGCTGATTTTGTACTTTATGGGAGTACTCATTTGGGCGGCAGGTGAGGCATACCTTTGTGGAACATTGACAGCAGTGGGAGTCAAAAGAGTTTTCATCTCGGAATTTTTGGGTTTTTTACCCGTGATATTTTCGCATGCGGTTCTAATTCCCCTTTTTGGAGATTGGCTGACAAGAGCAAATAACTATTCATCAAAAAAACTTTAGTAAAAAGAACTTCCCTTAGCAGCACCTACCAGTAATTGGCGGTTCAGTGGTTTATTGACGATTTGTGCATGAAGAAAGTTCAGTGATATATTTGAGG
>JBILMS010000081.1:0-11634 GCA_044375415.1 Flavobacteriales bacterium | reverse complement strand
ACAAAATATTTTACCAATAGAAAAAAAGGACAATAAAATTGCCTTTGCAATTTGTTATGAAACTTCAATCTTTGAACATTCGGAAACGGCACATAAAAACGGTGCTGACATATATATTGCAAGTGTTCTAAATTCTGTAAAAGGTGTTGACAAAGACATAAAAAGAATTTCAGAAATCTCAAACAGATATGGTATGATTTCATTAATGTCAAATTTGACAGGAAGATCAGGAGACTACGAATGTGCGGGTAAATCTTCAATTTGGAATAGACAAGGAAATTTAGTCGGACAACTAAGTAGTGAAGATGAAGGACTAATTATTATCGATACAAAAAACCACGAAATAATTGAAAAATATTTGTGAACTAAACTGCCATTAACAACACATACCCAAAAAGGCCGGGTTTCGTGTTCCAAAGACAGTTTTGTGGGTAATCAAACATTCGTTTTTAAAATCAAGTTTTGTGGTAAAAGACCCGCCCTTCGGGAAAATGCCAACCGTTGCATGCGATTGGGTCGGCTCGTGGACATTGCCGTGTATGACGACAACTTGTTAGTGCCAAGGCCCTGAGACTTAGATTAATGTTTATATTCGACAAATATTTTACTAACCCAATTACTTTAATATGAAGTCACTATTCATAATCATTTTTTCCATAGCATGCTTAGTTTCGTTCTCACAAACGCAACAGAATGTACTTGCACTCAAAGGCGGAACAGTCATTGATGTTACTAACTATGGAAAATCGGAGAAAGATATTCCTAATGCCATTGTAATTGTTGAGAATGGTAAAATAACAGCGGTTGGTACAGATATTGAAATTCCTGCAAATGCCAAGGTGATTGATGTCACAGGCAAGTACATTCTACCCGGCTTGATAGATTGTTTTGCAACAATTAACAACCAGGCTTATGCAAACGCATTTCTTTACATGGGGGTAACTACTGTTGTTGTTTCAGAAAATGATAATCGCAGGGGAAATGTTGATTATACTGTTAGCCCCTCTCCTGCATTGTACAAAATGGATGGTATTTGGGGTAGAAATTTTAAAATAAAGGTTGTTGGTGAAGGATATGAAAAGACCAATCCATGGAACGATAATAAAATCAACACAGAAATTGATTCATTGGCAAAAGCCGGTGTAAAAGTGCTTCTTGTGCACTACGGCGTTGAACCAAAGCAGTTGAAAACAATAGTGTCGGCATGCAAACGAAATAATATGGCAACCATTGGTGAACTTGGACTATGCTCCTACAGCGAAGCAACGGCTGCAGGGATACAAAGTTTTGTTCACACCTCAAGGTACTCAGCGGATATACTCGTGGATTCAGCAAGAATTGCCTACAGCACCGCTCCCTTTGGAACACCGGCTCGCTTATACTACGAATATCTAAGCAAAGATTCCGAATTCATTAATAAGCCTAAATTCCAATCTCTTTCTACACTTTACACGAACAATCCGGTAGGCCTTATCCCAACGGCTAGTATGCTTGTATATCCTGAAATGAATTTTGCCAAAAACCCATGGAATGAGATAGCGGCTTCTATAATTGATGAAAAAGACATTGATCATGAACCACTCGACAAACTGACTGGAAAAAGAAAAAATCCAAATGAATTTAGAAGTAAAGCTGCACCAAGTCTTTTTGTGATTGACCAGACACTTGCAAAAGCGGGTGCCCACTTTCTTACTGGTAGCGGAACAGATGCCTTCGGAACAATACCGGGCGTATCGTTACATACCGAGCTTGAAATGTTTTCGCGGTTTGGACTTACCAATCGTGAAGTTATTTCCGCAGCAACTCATAATTTTTCAATTTTATACAACTGGAAGCATATCGGCAAAATTGAAAAAGGGAGAGAGGCAGATATTCTGGTTTTAAAAAATAATCCGTTGCTATCCTTGGATCACCTAAAGAGTATTGACTTACTGATTTTAGATGGGAAGATTATCGACATAAATACCTTATTAAAATAGACATGTAATATACTGATGGCCGCGGACTTTTCTGCCGGACGTGGCAAAATCTCGTTTCCTCAGACTGTAACGGTGGACTTGAAGAAAGAAAGACGACATTGACTCAAGAAACATAGAGTTGGCTACTTGATAGTAGACAACTCTTCGGACTTCTAACCGCCATATAAAAGTAAAGAGGCAATTTCCATTTGCGGACGAAGCCCTTTGCTTGCAACAAAAATGTTTCTGAAATGATACCGTTACGAGTTAGTTTAACCGAGATTATGCAGTCGGTTTCGTTTATGAGATTCAAAAGACCAAGAAATCCAAGCGTTAGCGCACGTTTCGAGCGCGCAGGCGTAATCACCCATACGATGAGCACTCGAAACGAGCAAATGCTTGGATTTGCAGGGATTTTGGGTCGGAATAGAAATTCGACTGCATAATCTCGGTTTAAAGTTTTATCTTTATTAAAAGTTTAGTTTTCATGGGACAGGACGCAGCTTCGAAAAGGCACCACTACAGAAACACAAACGTTATGGGTTATTTTAAAAAGACAAGATTGATCAAAAATATTTTAATACTGACACTTCTATTTTCTGCTTCATGCGGTCAGCCCAAAGACACAAAAGTTCCAGCAAACAATAACAGCATTGCTCAAGTAACAAAAGTTGAACAAGAACAGCAAATTGAAAATGCATTGACCTTTGTAAATTCATATGTTGAAAATTGTAATAGAATGAAAGAATCTATTGGAGTTGTTGAATGGACAAACTCAAATGAATTGACAACTTTGGGCTTTAAGACAGAATTAAAAAGACTTGTGGACGAGGCATACAAACTTGAACCGGAAATCGGACTTGACGCAGACCCAATATTTGACGCTCAAGACTATCCTGACAAGGGTTTTGAGTTAGACTCATTTGACGACAAGACAAATTACATAGTAGTTAAAGGTAAAGACCGGCCTGACTTTAAACTGACAATAAAAATGATTAGCAAAAACAATAACTGGCTCGTTGACGGTTGTGGAATTATCAATGTACCAATTGACAAGAGAAGCGCGAGATAGAAAAACAGCCCATAATACTCTACGACACCGCTCGCTGCTATACAATTTAACACTTCACTCATTCAGAAAAAAAGGAAAGACAACATTGAAAAAGACAATCTTCTTGACAATTGCAATTTCATTTGCCGCTCTTTTGCAAGGACAACAATTACTTTCAAAAGAACATGAAGAAATACAACAAACCGTTGTAAACATGTTTCAAGCCTTATCTAATCGAGATTCAATAGTTCTAAAAAATTATTGCTCTTTAGATGTTACCTTTTTTGAATATGGGCAGATATGGAATATAGATACACTTATAAGGAAAGCAATTGCTATGAACCATTCAGCAGATTTTGAGCGTACCAATACTTTCGAATTCATCCATACTGAATCAAGTAAAACTACCGCATGGGTCACTTATCGACTCAATTCGATTATTACGAAAGATGCAAAAAAGACAGACATACAATGGTTGGAAACAGTAGTTTTAACAAAGCAAAGAAAGCATTGGAAAGTAAAGCATCTGCATTCAACCATGATTAAAAGAGGTTAGAAGAGATAGTTTAATGAAGATGATATTTGCAAGTATCGCAGCCAACATGGGGTTTTATGCTAGCGGAGCCGGAATCATAGAAGGGTGATTGAGAGCGTTTCCCTGAGACGTGCACGTTTTTACAAGGCCTTTCCGTCTTTAATATCGCAAAGGTTCGCTAATTACTCGCAAAGGTTCGCAAAGGCTGGTGATGGGTTATGGGTTATAGGTTATGGATGATTGGTCCCTGAGCTTGCCGAAGGGGGTTATGAATTCGTCACCCTGAGGGATTCGTTCCGAGGAACGAGGGACGAATCATCGAAGGGTGTGCGCTCCGTTCGTTTACGAACGACCCTTAAAAATATTCTCCGAGGCCTTTGTGTAATTCTTTGCGCACTCTGTGGTAAAAAGTCCTGCAGGGCTTTGTGGTAAAAAATCCTACTCATCAATCGGAGAAAGATCAAATAGACCCTTTCACCGCCAAATACGCCATCAATCCCATACCCGTATGCAATGCAGACTCATCAATATTGAACTTCGAATTATGTACCGGATATGAATGTGAACCATCGGCCGCGGCTGTTCCGAGTCGATAAAAACACGCGGGCATGTGATGACTGTAATATGCGAAATCTTCGGCCGTAGTTCTCATGTCGAGATCTACCACTTTGTCTTTTCCTAAAAATTCTTCCGCCAATGTTCGAGCTTCCATCGTCAATTTTTCATCATTAAACAAAACCGGATATCCAATGTCCAAGTCGAAGTCCAATTCACCACCCATGCTTTTTACCAGACCATAAGCCAACTCTTTCATGCGTGTATGTGCCTCGCCTCTCCATGTTTCATCAAACGTTCGAAACGTTCCTAACATGGTCACCTCATTCGGAATAATATTCGTAGCGCCCTTCGCCTCCACTTTTCCAATCGACAAAACCGACGGCATTTGCGGATTGCTCCAACGAGAAACCACTTGTTGCAAGGCAATGATCAAATGTGCACTTATCAATACAGGATCTATGGTTTTATCAGGTTTAGCTCCGTGACCACCTTTGCCTTTTACCGTCAAGTACAACTCATCACAAGATGCCATGTATTTGCCCGGACGAAAACCCACTGTTCCGGCAGGTAATTCCGGGAATACGTGTTGACCATAAATAGACTGTGGTTTGATCGTCTCAAAAATGCCTTCTTTAATCATCAACGACGCTCCACCCGGCAAGACTTCTTCTCCCGGTTGAAAAATCAGCCTGACTGTTCCATTCCAGTATTCGCGTAGGTCGTGCAAGATCATAGCTGCTCCCAAAAGCGAAGATGTATGTACGTCGTGACCACAAGCATGCATCACGCCTTGATTGACACTTTGATATTCCACACCCGTTTGTTCTACAATCGGCAGTGCATCCATATCGGCTCGCAAGGCGATGGTGCGTGAATGTGCTTCACGTCCTTTGATGGTCGCCACAATGCCGGTGCCTGCAACTCCCGGAGTAAACTCTATTCCACTCTCCGTGAGAATAGAACTCACAAAAGCTGCTGTCTCGTATTCCTTAAAGGATAATTCGGGGTTCCTATGGATGTGACGACGAATGGAAATAACCCTTTCCAAATGTTTTGATGAAAGTTGATGTATTTCCTGAATCATGATATATCAAGTATATTATTTTATTTCGGACAATCGCACTGTTCGGTGGTAGATCCGTTGCTATAATTTTCTACTATCGTCTTTTTTTCTTCCAGCGTAACATATACATACTCCGCACCGAGTTCTATATGATACCTGCGAGGTTTTGTCTTCGTCTCGCTTTTGTCGTAAATAACCTCGCCGTCGCGTATAATCTCCACTGTTCGGCTTTGATCCATTTGAACACAGGCCAATTTGCAACTTGCCTTTTCCGCACACTCAATCGGGAATTTGTTGATGTTCGATTTTATGGCATTCGATGGCAGCCACCCCAACCAATTGTATCCGGGAAAAAACATGCCGACCGCCATTATACCCAGCACTATTCCGATCGCAAATAATACTATTCTTCGCTTTAATGTCATGGCTCAAAGATAAACCCAAGTAATTCCATCCTCACTCACTTATTCTCCAAAACCGGCTTTTTACGGTTAGCCCAAATAACCATCACGGCTATAACCAAAAAAGGCAATACCGAGAGCCCAATTCTCCAATTGGTATCCGCAATGGCGATAAAGGTCAACAGGAGCATTAAAACGCTCAGACACGCCAATCCGACTATGCTTAAAAAACGCGAAGGTGTCTTTTGGAAAAGGGTGTATATCAAAATGAGTTGTCCCGCCAGAGGCATCATGATCATAGGGTGTGCAAAGTTCTCTGCACTTTGCTGATCGCCGAACAAAAGTCCATACTCCATTTGAATCAAAAAACCGTGATGTCCTCCCGCCCACTCGAGATAACCGACAAACGACGAAAGAAGTAAAAGCAGATTAAGGCGTTTTTTCATGAGTGCAAAGTACGGAAGGAGAAAGATTTCAAATATGGGCCTTCATCGGATTTCATAAACAAAATATTGAGGAATAAGTCTCATTCTCGTTCCATCCAATTATCATCCACATCCACTCGCTTAAAGCTTCGATAAAATAACATGAGAAGTGAATCAGGGGAAATGGTGAAGGAGAGGTGAGGGGAAAATAAATGTTAAATTTCTTGACTTAATTCCTTGGTTTTTCGAGATTCGTATTCCTTAATTAAACCCTATAAACTCAATTTCAATGAAAGCTTTTACCCCCCCCCCCATCAAACTTGGGCTCTAATGAAGGTCCACAGGTTTTAAACTCACTATCTAAAGGTAAGAGTCCCCTAAAATGGAACACTCTGAATGCCGTTTTGACTTTTACTTCTTTCTTTTGGCTAAGTTTTTTCGTTTTCTCTTTACTAGGTTGTCAACGCTCCATTGACCAAGTAACTCAAATAAACCAAAAATCGTATCCTATTGTGGATTTAAATGATCCAAATTTTTCCTGGTTTACCTTAGATCAGAAATAATTTGATGCGGAAAAAATTACATTTGTAAGAAACGAAGAAAGTCTGACTGTGGATACAAAATTGTTTAAAAATGATAATGGCGAACTTATTGTGTTCGAAGCCGCAAGAGATATTGAAGGATTCGTCTCATCAGGAAATAGGTCGTGCACTGAAACAACCTGTTGTATAGCGGACTGCTATAATTTGGACTGCTTAAGTGTTGTGGGAACGGCCGACCTCTTAATGCACATAGGGAATTATGGGACGTCTGTCACCCCTTGTGAAGGTGGGGATATAAACGGTGACGGCTATGTTGGTAATACAGATTCTCTTGTTTTCTTTGCCTATTATGGCACAGAATGCACAGAAGACTGTGAATGTTAGACCTTTTGCAATTTAGGTTAACCATGAAACATGAACATCCCGAAAATCCAAAAACTTACTGTGCGGAAAATTGGGTTTTCTCACATTCTTGTAAGCTCTCATTTCTGCTGCTTCTTTTTTGTTCGTGTTGCAAAGTAGGTGTTACTCAAGTGCGAGGTGGATTTGTTTCTTATAGATATAATGGACTCAACGATTACACATTAATAATAGAAAAACACAGAGACACAACAACCTGGACAAATTCAGGGGGAGTATATTTCCATGATACACTGGGGTTTCCAGTTCTATATGACATTGACGGTTTATACATGATGGACGTCGACACATGTTTAGTGTACGCGAATGACTCTTGTTTAATCCCACAATTACATCCATGGATTCGTACGAACGAAGCTCCTGAAATATTGACAGCGCTCGATACTGCATACAATTCTTGTAAAATTTCAATTGACTCCGTCGGATTCCGAAGATACCTACTTGAACGGAACTTCAAGTTTAATATCCCTGAATCCGGCTTGTATTTATTGTATCAGTTTAATCAACTAAATAATATATACAAGAATCTGCCCATGGACGAACTTATATGGTATACACAATACACGTATATTCCTCCGCCATCTCGCATTGAAATCAATTCTGCACCTGTACTTTCTTCTCCTGCTATTATGTACTTATGCCTAAACGAAATCAATTCGAGGACATTAGAATTCTTTGATGCCGAAAACGATTCGTTAAGCGTTGAGTTATATCATCTCAATAGAGTACTTGAGGGAGTTGCTCCTCCATACCCAATTTCAAATTCTGTTTTAGTCACTTATGCAGATGGTTACGACTATCAAAACCCCATTTTGGGTAGTCCGGGTTTCAACATTGATCCGTCCACCTTCGAAATAACTAGTTTACCTTCCGAAGAGGGTACCTATCTCGTTGGTCTGAAAGTAAATGAATGGCGAAACGGTGAATTGATTAACTTCATTATGTACAACATGACCGTTTTTGTTCGCTCTTGTGGAAATATTGAAGCCAATTTTTCTGTTCCCGAGTGTAGTGGCTTAGAATTGGAGATCGAAAATTTATCCCTCTATTCTACAGATTTTATGTGGGATTTTGGTATTCCTAATAGTCCCGCTGATACAAGCTCCCAGCAAATACCAATTGCCTCCTTTCCGGAAGCCGGTGAATACGAAGTCACGCTCATCGCTCAACCCGGGTCTTGTGCCGACACACTTATTCAACCTGTTGTGGTGAGCCCTCCGATTGATGTGAGCTTTTCTCTTGATGATCCTGAATGTGCCAATGGACAATGGCTGGTAGAATTTGTCCCCGACGGAATTATCGCTGAGAACACAGAAATCAGCTGGTCCTTTGCCAATGGGACTCCCGAAAACAGCCAAGCATTTGAACCGATTTCTGTCCTATTTGATCCAAACCAAACTGTCATTTCCTCTATTTCGGCAGACAACGGGTATTGCAACTCCATTTATGAATTTGAATTTGTTCTCCCTAACTATCCTTCTGTAGAGATCATCGATTTAATAGATCCATGTCCCGGGTACGAAATTTCGTTTGACGCCCTTACATCTGGAGCCGATTCTTTTCACTGGGACTTTGGAGATCTAACATCATCCTTAGATTTCAGTTTCTTAAACAATCCCGTATACGATTACTCTCAAGAAGGAGATTATTTGGTTCAACTCACCATTAATGAAGGTTCGTCCTGTGAAATGACAGATACTTCATTATTCAGTATTTTGGCTAATCAGGATATTGAATTAATATACGATGTTCACGTACCTGAACTATGTGATCAACCGTATGCTGTCAATGTTCATTGGTTGGGTCAAAATGATCTGTCGCTGCAATGGGACATGGGCGATGGTTCAATACTTCAAGAATCCTCATTTGCATATACGTATGGTGGTCCCGGTGAGCATACAATTTCTCTCACTGCGACAAATGAACCCTGTCCCGGATTTTCTGCCGAGCAAATAACTATTCAACTCACGGAGATAGGTTTAGACCCTAATGCTCCGATGATCTACCCCAATGTATTTACTCCCGGAATCGATTCTCTAAATAAATATTTTAGACCTGTACACCCACAAGAAGTTACATCGACACCATTGGATCAAAATACGGATGTATACAATCTTTTCGACCTGCAAATCTTTAATCGCTACGGGCAACAAGTGTTTAAGTCAGATGAGCAAATTCGTGGATGGGATGG
This sequence comes from Flavobacteriales bacterium, assembly GCA_044375415.1. GTDB lineage: Bacteria > Bacteroidota > Bacteroidia > Flavobacteriales_D > Sanyastnellaceae > JAWXBG01. The sequence continues at coordinate 2,490 of JBILMS010000081.1, read as the reverse complement.
AAAAATAAATGGTGAATTTGCACCGGAAGGAACATATTACTATACGTTTAACTATCGGTTACCTTGTATGGACTCTCCGAAATCATATAGTAATCAACTTACTCTGATAAGAGACTAAGTTATCTAACAGAAGCCCATATCCTGATCTAACGAGCTGGCCGTTGGTCATCTATTGCGTCCAATTCCCCTTCCCTATCTTTGCACCCACAATTTTGATTTATGAATTCTTTTGATGTAGTAATTATCGGCTCCGGGCCGGGTGGATATGTGGCGGCGATACGCTGTGCTCAATTGGGCATGAAAACCGCGCTGATTGAGAAATATAGCAGCCTCGGCGGAACTTGCCTCAATGTGGGTTGTATCCCCTCCAAAGCCTTGCTCGATAGCAGCGAACATTATCACCAAGCGGTTCATCAATTCGAAACGCATGGCATTGTACTCAAGTCGAAGCCGGGTGTCGACTTCGGTCAAATGGTGAAACGCAAACAAGATGTAGTCGATCAAACCGTTGCAGGTATCAATTACCTGATGAAGAAAAACAAAATCGAAGTGTTTACCGGTTTTGGTTCTTTCACCGGTCCTAAAACCGTAAGCGTTTTACATGCCGATGGAAAAACGACGGAATTGGAAGGTAAAAATATCATCATAGCCACCGGCAGTAAACCGGCCTCTTTGCCTTTTATACAAGTAGATAAAAAACGAATCATCACCAGTACCGAAGCTCTCAAATTGGATGAAGTGCCAAAATCGATGGTCGTTATCGGGGGTGGTGTTATCGGTCTCGAAATGGGAAGTGTTTATGCCCGTTTAGGAACGAAAGTAAGCGTCGTAGAATTTATGCCTTCCATTATCCCAACCATGGATAGCACGATGGGCAAAGAGCTGCAAAAGAGTTTGAAAAAACTGGACTTCGAATTTTACCTCTCGCATAAAGTAAAAGAAGTAACAGCCAAAGGCAAAAAAGTAACGGTAAAAGCCGATAATGCCAAAGGCGAAGAAATAAGCATCGAAGCCGACTACTGTTTAGTAGCTGTAGGACGTAAACCCTACACCGAAAATCTCGGGCTTGATAAAGCAGGCGTAAAACTAGATGAGCGCGGACGTGTAGAAGTAGATGCTCACTTGCAAACGAATGTTCCCGGTATTTGGGCCATTGGCGATGTTATCAAAGGCGCTATGCTCGCCCACAAAGCCGAAGAAGAGGGAACTTTTGTAGCGGAAAAAATCGCCGGTCAAAAACCGCACATCAACTATAACTTAATTCCGGGTGTGGTTTATACCTGGCCGGAAGTAGCTTCTGTAGGTTACACCGAAGAGCAATTAAAAGAAGCCGGAACACCCTACAAAGTGGGTAGTTTCCCTTTCAAAGCCAGCGGTCGTGCCCGCGTTAGTATGGATACCGATGGACTTGTAAAAGTGCTCGCTCACAAGGATACCGATGAAATTTTAGGTGTTCACATGATCGGTCCTCGTTGTGCCGACATGATTGCCGAAGCCGTGGTAGCCATGGAATTCAGAGCTTCTGCCGAAGACATCGGGCGTATCTCCCATGCACACCCCACTTTTACGGAATCGTTTAAAGAAGCGGCACTAGATGCCAGCGATAAACGTGCTATTCATATTTGATTGGCGTTAACCACTAAATGAGATTCGCGGATGTCATAGCTCAAGAAGACTTAAAACGTCGTCTTCGCTCCTCCTTTAAAGAAGGACGTTTGGCGCATGCGCTGTTGTTTCTGGGTCCGGAAGGCAGCGGAGCTCTTCCTTTGGCACTTGCCTTTGCACAATACGTTTCGTGTACGCATCGATCGGAGGAAGATTCTTGCGGTCAATGTGCGTCATGCAGAAAAATAACGGGATTGCAACACGCCGATCTGCATTTTTCGTTTCCTTATTTTAATATTGGCGGAAGAGAACAAACCTTTTCCGACGACTATCTCGAGCCATGGAGAGAGGCGGTGAATACAAATCCGTATTTCGATGCGGACGATTGGCGAAATCGGTTGACCAACGACAACAAACAACTCATTATTCCTGTTTCTGAAGCCGGAGCTATCATTCGAAAACTTTCTCTTCGATCCTACGAAGGAGATTATAAGTTCATGATTATTTGGGGGGCCGATATGATAAAAAATGATACGGCAAATAAACTCCTAAAGATTATTGAAGAACCACCTGATCACACCTTGTTTTTTATGGTGGCCAGTAGCACAGAACAAATGTTAGCTACCATTCTTTCTCGTACTCAAGTTATTCAAGTTCCGAGGTTAAGTGATGAGCAAATTCGCCTTGCCCTTCTCGATCGAAATGTGGATCCGGTTAAAGCCGATCAGATTGCCCATTACACACAAGGAAATTGGTTTCGCTCGGTTCAACTTTCAGAGTCAACCGACCCGAATGCCATGTTCTTCGAGCAGTTTCAACGATGGATGCGGATGTGTTATTCGCGCGATGCGATTGCTATCATACGCTGGGCAGATGAAATGCATG
>JBILMS010000145.1:0-3248 GCA_044375415.1 Flavobacteriales bacterium | reverse complement strand
TGCGCGATACATACTTCATGGCCGATCTTAACTTTGCCGATGATGCCATCGTTATCTCAACCAGCGTTGAATCGAATAATCCGGAATATGACAAAATCGAATTTTTAAAATCTGAAGGACTTTCTGCGGATCACCTTAAATTAATAACCAATAAAGATGTTTATGCCATGATGTCGATGAATTTGAATGTGGCTAGCATCTACGATTTCTACCGCGAAATTCCGGGCTTCTCTGATTTGAGAGATGAAATGGTTCGTGAACTGGGTATATCTGAAGAACAAATTAAAAATGCTCTGGGCGGAGAAGTATCTGCTGCTCTCGTGGGCTTCGAAATGATAACTACCGACCCTCTCGCCAACATGTCGCCGGAAGACATTGAACTATACAAACAGTTTGGTATGTATGATCAATTAATGGAACAAGCTGAACCGGAGCTCACACCTATTTTCACTCTCAATCTTTCTTTTAACGACAAAGAAGTGATGAGAAATATGCTCAACAAGTCATTAGATAAAGGGATGATGAGTGTTTCATCCGATGGCATCTATTCTTTTAGTCCGGAAAGAAACATGCATCTAAATATTGCAGAAACAAGTATCGGAATGATCATGACAAATAGTTTAGACATCGCTCAAAAAGCAAAAGCAGGTACCGTGAGTGAATTGCCTTCTGAGATTAAAGATCTACCCGAAGATAATGGAATGTCGATGTACATAAATACTCAGATCAACGACTATCCCGAAGATGTACAAACTAAATTGAGTCGCGGATTTTGGATGAATGATATTCTCCGGTATGTAGCCATGTTCGACAATACAACTGCCAAGGGTAATAAAGACAAAGCAGAAGTCCGTTACAACTTAGTAGAAGGCGAAGGCAATAGTTTGTATCGCATCATACTCGAAGTTGAAAAAGCCTACGTTGCTTCCGGACGCGAGAATTGATAAGCTCCCTATGAAGTTCCGTTTTAATCAGGTCGTTCCTTTTTTCATCAACGATACCCAAACTCTACAAAGCGATGTATGGGGCAAGGAGCTGATGTTTGAAAATGAGAAAAGCTACTTGATTAAAGCGGCTTCGGGAACCGGAAAATCAACGCTGCTCGGGATTTTATTCGGCGTAAGAAATAATTTTAAAGGAGATGTTTTTGTTGATGAAACGAATTCAAGAAAGCTTTCATTAAACGATTGGTCTTCTCTTCGTCAACATAAAATCTCCCTACTCTTTCAAGAACTTCGCTTGTTCGAAAATCTGACGGTAAAAGAAAACCTTCAACTTAAATTGAACTTGCAGTCGGAACTCTCCATGAAAGATGCTGAAGAGTATTTGCATGTTCTCGGTATGTCGGACTTTATAAATCGCACTTGCAAAACCTTGTCGTGGGGACAGCAACAGCGCATAGCCATCGTTCGCTCTCTTCTGCAACCCTTCGAATGTCTGATGATGGATGAACCCTTCAGTCACCTCGATGAAAAAAACACAAGTATAGCTCTGACTTTAATCCGAGAAAGATGCACGGCACAAAATGCGTCTTTGATATTATCGTCCTTGGGTTCTGAACATGGAAGTTCTTTTGATCATATTTTAAATCTCTGATCTATGTTTAGAAAGATTTTTACTCGTATGATCAAACCGTGGCAGATTCTTCTGCTAGTCCTCGGTTCTTTTTTAGGCCTACTTATCTTTTGGGTTTCGGTTCAATTTTACTTCGATGTCACCGATGTGCTTGAAGACAAAAAAGAAATCTTTGGTGGACAGTTTTTGGTCTTAAATAAATCCGTCTCCGTTCTGCATACCTTGGGTGTTCCCTCTTCCGGATTTTCAGAAGAAGATGTCACTGCGCTTAAAGAATTGGCAGGTGTAAAATCGGTAGGTGCCTTTACCGCCAATTCCTTCAGTGCCATGGTTGGCGCCAACTTGGGACATCCGGGTGCAGGTTTCAAGACACAACTTTTTTTTGAATCTGTCCCCAATGAATTTATTGATCTAAAACCTTCCGGCTGGCATTGGACCGAAAACGATGAAGAAGTTCCCATTGTATTACCGGCAGACTATTTAGCACTTTACAATTTTGGATTTGCTCCGGGCCAAGATCTTCCGCAAATATCCGAGGACGTAGTAAGACTTACTGTTTTCGACATGGACATCTCCGGAAATGGTCAGAGCAAAAAACTGAAAGGTAGAATTGCCGGTTTCAGCGATCGATTAAATACCATTTTGGTTCCTCAATCTTTTATTGATTACGGGAATAAAGTCTTCGGTAACGGAGAGCAAAAAAGTCCAAGTCGCATCATTATAAAAACCGATGATGTCACCGCCCTCGAAACCTTGATGAATAAAAAAGGCTATGAAACAAATCGCGAAAAAATAGAATCGGGCAAACAACAGAGTATTGCTAAAAACATTATGATTGTGGCCATGGCTCTTGGATTGCTGATAGTCCTTTTATCCCTTGGAACTTTTTTACAATTCAGCGATCTACTTATTGCCAGAAGTGATTACGAAATAAAATCGTTGAATTACCTCGGCTACAACCATGCAAAAATTACTCGCCTTCTTTTCGGACAAATCATTCGTTTTTTACTTCCGGGAATTATCGGTGCACTAATCTTTGGTATGTTCATTCGCTGGCAAATTCAAAAATTAATGCCGGTGTTATTTGAAAAAGCATCGATGATTCCAACCTCCGAAGCGATCACGCTTCTTGTGGTCTTACTACTTACCTATTTGGGGATTTCGTATTTGAATGTTTATCGGCAGACGAGGAGTTTAGTGAGGGCTTATTGAGGGGCCTTCGATTTTCGAGCACAATTTTTCTTCGGTGAGAACCATCTCCAAGGGCCTCACCCCTAACCCCTCTCCAAAGGAGAGGGGGACGTTCACGTTCAGTGAAATCATCCGTTTTCAAAAAGTCGTGGCTTTAATAAACGTGCACTTGTCATTTTGTAGAATGGGTCCCCTCTCCCCTGGAGAGGGCGGAGGGTGAGGCCTTCAGAGATGAACGGTCTCCAAAACTGAGGAAATCTAGAAGGCATTTTCAATCCAAATCCACAACTTGTAATTGGCAGTCCAATGTATAAAATCCAACCGTGAGCGTTTACAAAACCGTCGGAAGGATTCACCCAAAATCAATTCGGAGTTTGGAGAAACAGGATACACACAATACGTTTTGTACACAGCGTCAAGACTATTATCCGAATAGGTCCCGCGCAGCGATAGATGTCTTGAAACAAGCTTTCTCCGAGTAG
>JBILMS010000005.1:0-90660 GCA_044375415.1 Flavobacteriales bacterium | reverse complement strand
CATCTCCATCGAGATCTGCAAAATCGGCACCGCTACAATCCTGATCGATACCATCATTTGGAATTTCTACGGCATCGGGGTTTACTGTTTCATCATTGTCATTGCAATCAACATCTGCACTGAAGCCGTCATTGTCGACATCTGTTAAGTCGAAACCACTGCAATCTTGATCGATTCCGTCATCTGCAATTTCCTCAGCTCCGGGATAAATTGTGTTGTCATTATCGTTGCAATCATCCACATTGGAATCATAACCATCTCCATCTAAATCTACAAAATCTAAACCGCTACAATCCTGATCTATTCCATCGTTAGCAATTTCCTCAACACCCGGCCCAACGTTTTCATTTTCGTCGTCGCAGTCTTGAGGAAACGAAACGCCATCTCCATCCACATCTGTTAAGTCTGTGCCATTGCAGTCTTGGTCTATTCCATCGTAGGGTATTTCGGTACTTCCGGGGAAAATAGAATTGTCGTTGTCATCACAGTCATCTTCTATTTCGAAACCATCGTTGTCCACATCTGTTAGATCGAATCCATCACAATCCTGATCGATTCCATCGTAAGGAATGTCAGTTGCATCCGGACCGATGGCAATATTATCATCATCGCAATCGCCCATCTGTACTGAATACCCATCATCGTCGTAATCGTATTGACAAAGATTAATTAGTAAAATGGTTGCATCCGGATTGTAGTTTATAGCTGCAGGGTCCGGACAACCTATGGCCTCTTCGTTGAAGAACCAGTTTTCTTTGTACGTTCTGTAGGAATTATGGCCAATTGGAAAAGCATATTCAAGCACTCTTACTCCTTCCATGTTGACCTCTGTAACACGAGCTCCCCAGGAATCATTAACCACATACCCCAATTAATAATTGTATTTCCACCTTCCAAACGACGGCATCCTCCCATACTCGGTGCAAAAAGTCCGTCAGGATGCACATATTGCCATACCCGCGTAACCTGCATGGTATTTAAGTCCATGGTATATTCAACACAACGCGAATGCTGAACAGTATTATAGTTGGCGTTATCATATAACATGAGATTACCATTATCTAATCTTCGGATGTCATGTTGAAATGTGAATTTTGTATCATTGGTAAACGCAAACTCATTTACAATGGAACCACCGCCACCCCAGCGCCATATTACATCCCCTGTTTCGTGATCAATTTTTGTAATTTCATCTGTATTGCGAAAAGAGAAAAGGATGTTATCGTCCGAGTCAATTTCAATCGCGTTACCATGCCATAAATACAATTCCGAATCCGTAAGATCAAGGTAGGTATTATCAGTGGGGGAAAAATGGTCCCACGTTCTCCACTGCATAAACAAGCCACCATTTTCGTCTAGTTCTTGCAATACATATCCTTCAACTTGGCAAAATGGATTTCCTCCCGTTACTACAGTCGACATATCAAATGTTTGAACGTCGTAGGCCTGCATAAAATAATGACCATTTTCCAAAATAATGAATTCGTGATCATCGCAGTTGTATCCATTCACCATTTCAAAAATGTTTACTACTTCCGCCATATCATTCATCATATTCCAACCGAATATTTGTCGGTTGTAATAAGTGAGCATATTGTTTTCGTTGACCTTAAAATCATTTCCGTTGAGACCGCTTAATTGAAACCAAATCGGTTCGGTACCTGCACTATCTAAAATGGCGATGTATTTTTCGATTCCTGCCGTACCCATAAAAATATTTCCATTGGAAGGATTGGTGTTGACGATGTTGGTTATCGTTGGATATATCCTGTCACCTTCAATTATTTCTTCTTCAACATCAAGTCCCATTTCGGCGAGAATTTCAGCTCTTCGATAGGAAGCCGGCAAAATCGAAGAGGTTACAAAGTCAAATTCTAGGGGCGCTAGTTCTTGGTTATCGGATGCAAATTTTACTCCTGAGATTACAACATGAATCGTAGAATTTAGGTTAAAATCATTGACAGGATCGATGTTTATCGTTTTACCGTCGCTCAGAAGTACAATCGTATAATCGAAGTTCAGGCCGTCAATGGAACTTATTGAGATGAGTTCAGGATTGGCAATAATATCAGTGATATCAAGCTGTTCACCTTGTCGGATCGCAATGAGCGTATTGACATTGTTGAACTGTGATTCCGGATGGGGACTTACAAACTGGTAATATTGGCCGTTAGTATCTACAAAATGCTTGGCATAGGTAGTGAACGAGATGAGGATAGTAAAGATTAGTGAACACAAGCGCATTATGGGAAAGATTACATTTTGGTTAAAACAAAGATAAGCTGGGAGTACTAAATGTCTGAAATTTGCACTTTTCAATAATGACATGCGACATCTTATTCTACTGCGACATGCTAAATCAAGTTGGACAGATCATACCTTAAGTGACTATGATAGGCCACTAAATGAGCGTGGAATTCGAGATGCTCCGGTAATGGCAAAGAGATTGAGTATGTCTTCGCCAAAACCTTCCCTTGTTATTTGTAGTCCGTCGAAAAGAACCACCGAAACATTACATTTTTTCTTACCGAGTTTGAAATTGGATTTAGAAAATGTGAGATTTGAGAAGGCTCTTTACGAAGCGGGTATGCAAGATTTGGTTTCAATTCTAGAAAACCTGCCCGATTCTGAAGAGTCGGTGTTGATCATTGGGCATAATCCGGGACTCAGTATTTTGGTCGATTACTACACCGGCAATGAGCTCGATATGCCCACCTGTGGTTATGCCGAAATAACTTTTCAAATTGATTCGTGGTCAGAACTTTCGCGAAATACAGGTCTCTTGATTAGTTTTGAATATCCTAAAAAATAAATATGAAGGAGAAAAGTACAAGCAGGTGGCTTTGGATATTATTTGGAATACTTGTTTTTCTGACCCTATGTTGGGTTTTCAGAACCATTATAGCCTATGTAATCGTTTCCATTGTAATTGGATTTATGGGTGATCCGGTGGTGACGTTTTTGAGGCGGATAAAAATAGGTAGGTTTCAGCTCCCCACTTGGTTTTGCGCCTTGTTTACATTGGCATTATTTATTTCCTTGTTCATTGGCTTCTTCTGGGTTCTTGCACCGGTAATCGCATCTGAAGTTGAGGTTATAATGAACATGGATGTAGATTCAGCTTCCCTTGCGCTTGACGAAAAGCTCGATTCATTTAGCTCGTGGTTAAATAACCTAGGGCTTGAATTCGACGCCGTAGCTATCTATGAAACAGCCATGGAGAGGGCTCAATCCCTCTTAAGTTTGGATACGGTAAAAGACACATTAAATGGAGTTGTAGGTTTTTTGTCTAGCCTCTCAGCGGCGATTTTTTCAGTCCTTTTTATTTCCTTTTTCTTTTTAAAAGATGGTTCCCTCTTCCACAAAATGGTTTTCACGCTTACTCCGGACAAATACATGATGAAGGTGAAAAGTGTCCTTATTCGCTCTCACAAATTATTGACTCGGTATTTTGTAGGCGTTTTTCTGCAAACGCTCATTATGATGCTTATGCTTGGAATCGGGCTTTTCCTGTTTGGAGTGGAAAATGCCTTCATCATTGCGGTTTTTGGTGGATTAGTGAACGTTATTCCTTACTTAGGCCCCTTTATATCCATTGCTTTCGGTTTGTTTATCGGCCTTACCACCGGTTTGAGCATAGATCCGGCCATGTCGCTTACTAGTTTGGGACTAAAGATTATCGGTGTGCATATGGTCGCACTTGCAATCGATGCTTTTTTGGTTCAACCTCTTATTCTAGGCAATAGCGTAAGGGCACATCCGCTAGAGATTTTCCTAGTTATTCTGGCAGCCGGAACAGTTGGGGGAATTTTGGGGATGGTGCTCGCTTTACCTCTTTATTCGATTTTGAGAATCGTGGCAAGCGAATTTTTCGCACAGTTTAAAGTGGTCGAAAGCCTTACCAGACGCATCGATGAGGACTAGTGCCCCATAATATCCGACGAAGAGTTATAAACTTTACCGATCAGCACCAATGAGTACGCTTATCTTTGAGCCCCGTAATTCTGCTTTAGTAAGCAAAACGGGACATGTCGGAAAATACCAAATACATTTTTGTCACAGGTGGCGTGACATCCAGCCTTGGAAAAGGCATTATTTCAGCCTCACTCGCTAAGTTACTTCAGTCTCGCGGCTACCGTGTGACTATACAGAAACTTGACCCTTATCTCAATGTAGATCCGGGAACACTCAATCCATACGAACACGGAGAGTGTTATGTAACAGACGATGGAGCTGAAACGGACCTCGATTTGGGCCATTATGAGCGTTTTCTGAACGTTCCTACCTCTCAAGCCAACAACATTACTACCGGTCGCATATACCAGAGCGTAATCGATAAAGAACGCCGCGGTCAGTATTTGGGTAAAACGGTCCAAATCATTCCTCACATTACCGATGAAATCAAACGTTGCATTCAGATTCTAGGCTCCAAAAGCGAATATGATTTTGTGATCACTGAAATCGGCGGTACAGTGGGTGACATGGAATCTCTGCCGTACATCGAAACAGTTCGCCAGTTGAAATGGGAGCGCGAGGACGATTGTTTGGTTATTCACTTGACATTGGTTCCATACCTCACAGCAGCCGGAGAGTTGAAGACTAAACCGACTCAACACAGTGTGAAATTGTTGCTCGAAAACGGCGTTCAGCCCGATATACTTGTTTGTAGAACCGAACATGAATTGGGGGCTTCTTTGAAGAATAAAATTGCAAAGTTTTGCAACGTCACTCCGGATGCGGTTATTCAAAGTATCGATGCAACCACGATCTACGATGTTCCGATGATGATGCTCGATGAACGTTTGGATGAGGTAGTTCTTAATAAACTCAACGTAAAGAACCGCAAAAAGCACGATTTAAAGAAGTGGTCTGATTTTTTGGAGAGACACAAAAATCCAAAAAATCAAGTGAATATCGCGCTTGTAGGCAAATATGTTGAATTAAAGGATTCTTACAAGTCGATAGCCGAAGCGTTTATTCATGCAGGTGCCGCCAATGAAACTGCAGTTAATATACTTTGGGTTCATTCGGAAGAAATTAATCCGCGCAACGTTGCCGAAAAACTCGGAGACGCGCATGGTATTTTAGTTGCTCCCGGTTTTGGCTCGCGAGGAATAGATGGAAAAATAGATGCAATCAAATATGCCCGTGAGACAGGTGTTCCATTTTTTGGAATTTGCCTGGGAATGCAATGTGCCGTAATTGAATTTGCCAGAAATGTCCTCGGATTTGCCGATGCACATAGCACGGAGATGAAGGAATATACTACCCATCCGGTGATTAGTCTTATGGCTGAGCAAAAAGCTGTGACACACAAGGGTGGTACTATGCGCCTAGGTGCATACACATGCAAACTTGAAAAAGGCTCCAAGGCCTATAAAGCATACGCCAAGGAACTAGTGGAGGAACGTCATCGCCATCGATTCGAATTCAACAATATCTACAAGGAGCAATTTGAAAAGGCAGGACTAAAATGTACCGGACATAATCCGGAAAGTGGATTGGTAGAAATCGTCGAGATTCCTTCTCATCCGTGGTTTGTGGCAGGTCAGTTTCACCCCGAATACAAAAGCACAGTAGCTAATCCACATCCATTGTTTGTGGCATTTGTAAAAGCTGTCCTCGAGAATTCAGGGAAAATAAACGACAAGAGACAAACGGTCGTTCAGGAAGCTTGAGGTTCTTTTCGATTGAGGAATACTAGGCAGAAGTAGAAAAAGAATACAATGCCTGCTTGAACTTCCAAAAAGGATTCGAAGAGAAAGTTTAGTCCGCAGATTAGCAGAAAAGCAAGGAAAATCCAGTCTTTCGTTTTAATTGATCTAAGGATCATCATGGCCATACCTGTCACTAAAAGCAGAAGGGCGATCCAACCATGTTCACATGTTACTTGAAGGAATTGATTGTGACAGTTGAGGTTTTTTTCAGCAGCGAAATCTTCTCCCATTGCCCGGTATTTTTTCACCAATTCAGGAGTTGTGTCGCCTGTACCTACTCCAAAAGGATTTTCTATAATTACCTCGAGTGATGCAGTCCAAATTACCTGACGAAGTTTCACGCTGCTATGAGCCATCTCGGAATCCGCGTCTGTCGTGCCTTTTGTTACTGTTTGAACGGCTGTTTCTATTCGCTGAGAACTAGTGGGAATGAGTTTGTACGATGCAACAATGCTCAACATAAAAACGCCCATCACTAGAAAAAGTCGTTTAATTCTTTTTGTTTTAATAAAAAAGAAACAGCCAAAAACAATGGGTATTCCAAGGCTTAGAATACCTGCTTTGCTCGCTAGCATAATCACATAAGCACCTGAAATAACCAAGCCCGTTCCGTATAAAAGTTGTCTCCCAACATTCATATCTAAAGAAAGTCTTTTGAAAAACCAAGTAGCAAAAAACACGTGATAAACGGCCATGTACGTAGGGTGGAAGGGATGTGAAAGTTCACCGTAGGAAAGTTGGGCGAGTTCTCCGGTTTCTTGATAAAAAACGAGCCCTTCCCAAATTGAATTAAGAGCGAAGACTATAGATCCAATGGCAAACAAATCCAGGAGCCAATCCCTTGCTTTCTCACTGAATACAGGGATAAAAATGGCTAGCACCGGAAATACGATGTATGAGAGTTTGTATTCCAATTCTTTAGTTCCCTCTGCATAATGTTCGGTGTAAAGCAGACCAATGAGGTGAAGAATGAAAATGCCACTCAGAACAAATAAAGGAAGAAATCTTCTTGATATATCAATTTTTGGAGGGAATAAACAGGCCAAAAAAGTGAGACCCAGAAACCCGGGTATTATTATCTTATTGACAGGTATAAGACCGGCAACTAGCCCCATAAAAAGGAGTATCCGACTGGTTTTATCCTGTATAATGAAGAGAATTTTATCCTTCATGAAGTTCTTCTTTCAGACGTTCAAGTTGATAAATATGATGCAAAATGTGGTTGCTGAGAAATTGCAGAGTTTGATAAATATTCAATCTTCCGGCGGCAGGTTGATTAAAGATTTGACGGTGATAGAATTCCTCGTCCAGTCCATTCACAAACGCGATAATTTGTTCATGCAACAGATACCATCGATATTTTAACGTTAAGTAATCTGCGCTTGCTTCCGGTTCGGTTAGAACAGAGGGTATTTTGTATTGATCGCGACTAATTAATCGAGCATTGAGAGCGGCGCTTTTTGCATCATGTTCTTCATTTGTTGGTTCAATACCTTCCCAACCGCTCGAGGTTTTTTTGGCCATATATCCAAGTACTCCCCCTTCGCTTTGCATAATATGTTCGATAATTTGCAAAGCATTCCATTGACCTTCAGGTGCTCTTTCGAAGTCTGCAATAGCCCATGAATCTAGTTCGGCCAGAAAATTATTTTTTTGCTGACTAAGTGTTGCTAAGTGATCACTAATTTTTTGATTCATGGGTTTACAAGTTTATTATTTTAAAGCCATTTCGATGTGCGGAATATCATCTTCGGGATAAACTTCTCCTTCTGCGACAAAACCAAAGGACTCATAGAATTTTTGAAGGTAAAGTTGAGCAGAAATCCGAACCGGAATGGCTCCATATCTTTCACGAATCAGCTCAATTCCTCGTGCCATTAATTCTTTACCTAAACCTGTTCCTCTAGAAGAAAGGGAAGTGGCTACTCTTCCGATACTTATTTCGTTGTAGGAAACACCTGCTTCTACGATCCTGAGGCAGGCATGAACCTCCCCGGATTCATCGCATGCAAATAGATGGATACTTTTTTTGTCTTTATCGTCGCATTCCGGATATGGGCAATTTTGCTCAACCACGAATACATTGATCCGAAGTTTGAGCAGATTATATAACTCTTCTGCAGTTATTTCGGACCATGTCCGATTGTGCCACGATACTTGCATGGCCGAAAGATAAGGTGGTACGTGGCATTGGGCAAAAATGCGTACGGGTCGCCACTTTCGGCGGTATCGCTCCAACTCTGCCTTACCTTCGCGCCATGAATGTGCTCTCTGTAGAAAATGTTGCGAAGTCGTATGGTGTTCAGTCGCTGTTTCAAGGACTGAGTTTTGGGATAAGCAAAGGTCAAAAGGTGGCTTTAGTTGCCAAAAATGGGGCAGGGAAAAGTACCCTAATGAAGATTCTCTGCGGTCGCGAGACAGCCGATGAAGGATTGGTAGTATATAATAAAGAGATCAGGATTGCTTTTTTGGCTCAAGAAGATTTTTTACATGACGACCAAACGATCCTCGAAAATATTTTTTCTGCCGACAATGAAATGACACGTGCCATTGCTCACTACGAAGTGGCAATGATTAGCCACGATGAGAAGGCCATCCAACGTGCTCACGATGAAATGGACAATACCGGTGCATGGTCGTACGAAGCAAAAGCCCGTCAGATTTTGGGTCAATTGTCTGTTCATGATTTAACTCCGGTTGTAAAAAATCTTTCCGGAGGACAAAAACGCCGCGTGGCACTTGCAAAAGTATTGATAGAAGAACCGGATTTTCTTTTGCTCGATGAGCCAACGAATCACCTGGATTTAGATATGATCGAGTGGTTGGAAGACTATTTGGTTAGAACACAGATGACTTTGTTTATGATCACGCACGATCGATATTTTTTAGAGAACATTACTGATGAAATATTAGAGATGGAAAACGGTGTTCTCTACCGTTACAAGGGTAACTTTTCCTATTATCTGGAGAAGAAGGCGGAGCGCGAAATGCTGGATGCCTCCACACGCGATAAACAATTGAATCTTTATAAACGCGAATTGGAATGGGCCCGCAAGATGCCTCGTGCGCGCACAACCAAAAGCAAATCGCGCATGGACGGTTTTGCTGAATTGAAAGATCGAGTAAGCCGACGTTTGGATGATGATAGTTTGGAATTAGAGATCAATGTTCAACGCATGGGCAGCAAAATAATAGAGCTGCACAAAGTGAAAAAGACAATGGGAGAAACTGTCGTTTTAGATGGCTTCGACTATGTATTTAAGACGGGGGAGAAACTTGGATTGGTGGGAAGAAATGGTTCCGGAAAAACCACTTTTTTAAATCTACTGACGAATAAAATCGAACCCGATGGGGGAAAAGTTATCGTAGGTGAAACTGTTGTCTTTGGTTATTTCAGTCAACATGTTGTGACCTTTAAAGATGGTCAGCGATTATTGGATGCAGTGCGGGAAGTTGCAGATTACATTCCTCTCACAAAGGGTAAAACGATTTCGGCTTCGCAAATGCTGGAGCGTTTTATGTTTCCGAAACACATGCACTTCAACTTAATTGAAAAGTTGAGTGGGGGAGAAAGGAAACGCTTGCAATTGCTTCTAATTTTGATGAAGAATCCGAACTTTTTGATTCTCGATGAACCGACAAATGATCTGGACGTATTTACGCTCGCGGTTTTAGAAGAGTACTTATTGCAGTATCCCGGTTGTTTGATCATTGTGAGCCACGACAGATATTTCCTCGATAAGTTGGTAGATCATTTATTTGTACTCAACGGAAAGGGAGGGGTGAAAGATATTTTGGGCAACTACCATGCTTATCGTGTGGAGATGGAAAGAGAGGAAGCAGCGCGGATTGCAGAAGAAAAACGCGTTCTCCAACCAAAAGAGGAAAAAGTAGTTGTCAATGCCCCAAAGCAGAAATTTTCCTACAAGCAAAAATTGGAGTTCGATCAGTTAGAAAAGGAAATACCGTTACTTGAGAGTGAAAAATCGATGTTGGAAGATAAAATCGCTTCAGTGACCGATCATGTTGAACTTATGTCTTCGGTTGAGCGATTGGCAGTGGTTGTCGAAAAACTCGATACCATGTCGTTGCGTTGGCTCGAATTGTCGGAGTTGGTAAGCTAAATGATGGTATAAAAAAAGAAAGACCACACTGCATTCGCTGTATGGCCGTTCTTGTTTGAAGTTAGGTTTGGTAGTTAGAATAGAACGGGCTACATTTTTACATCAACCATTCCAGAGGAAAGACTGAATAATTCGGAGGTGGATTTAATTTGTTCTATTCTACGGCCGAAACCGTTTTACCACGCCAATCTTCAAACAGGACATGAAACGGGGACAGGAGAAGCAGGGTTACAAAGTTTTTGAAATTCTCTGTCAAAGCCCTGAAAACGTGGAAGAAAAAGATAAGTTAGGTCTTCTCTAAATACACTTAAAATAGTCGAAGGGCTCTCTACAGTCTTCACATCTATAAAGAGCTTTGCAGGCTGTAGAGCCAAACTGAGATATCATACTTGTGTTTCCCGATCCACATTGGGGACAGGAGATATCGCGGGATTTACCCATGATGGAGAACTTGTCAGCAGTAGATTTTAAGGGTGGTGCGATACCGTATTCACGAAGTTTCTCACGTGCCTCATCTGTTATCCAATCTGTTGTCCAAGGGGGAGAAAGAATTGTTTTTATCTCGAATTTCTCAATACCCAATTCGTTTAAAACCTCAATGATATCATCCTCCATAGCTTTCATGGCAGGACATCCGCTGTAAGTTGGAGTGATGGTAACTTCGAGAGAACTATCTTTCCATTCAACATTTCGCACAACCCCCAATTCTACAATGCTGATTACAGGAATTTCAGGGTCTTCAATTTCCCCGAGTTTTATTAGAATTTGTTCAGCAGAAAGTTTATTCATGTATTACCACTTTGCCCCTGGATGGGCTCGTTGCAAAAACTGCATGTCGGAAAGTATAAACCCGAGATGTTCGCTGTGTTTACCTTGTTTTCCACCACTCTGGTACCATCCCTCAGCAGGAACCTGCAAAGTAGCTTCCTCGAAAGTACTATTCACGAGTTCATTCCAATCATTTTTTAATGCAGCAAAGTCAGGACCTATACCTAAGTTAAATATTTCTTGATCCACCGAATCCATGGTGAACATTTCTCCGGTGTATGTCCAGAGATAATCTACGGCAGCTTGCATACGCTTATGACTTTCGTCTGTACCATCACCCAAGCGCAAAACCCAATCGCGGGAATGTTGCAGATGGTATTTAACTTCTTTCGAACTTTTGGCGGCAAAAGACGCGAGGAACTCATCACCGGACTTGCTCAATTTTTCTAATACCAAGGAGTACCATGCTGAGAAGAAAAATTGACGAGTTATAGTTTGGGCGTAATCGCCGTTAGGCAATTCAAGCATTATTACATTTCGATATTCGGTAACGTCGCGTAAAAACGCTAGTTGATCTTCGTCTTTACCTTCATCCTGAATTTTCGCACCGTATTGCATGAGCAAAGTGGCTTGACCGAGATAGTCGAGAGCGTGATTGGTGAGGGCGATATCTTCTTCGAGAACCGGACCATGACCGCACCATTCGCTCAGGCGTTGACCGAGAATTAGTGCATTATCTCCCAAACGGAGAACATATTCGAGCAGCTTATTTTCCTTACTCATTTTGATAAATATAACAGGACTCTTTTCTGAAGGTTCACTTAATAGAGAAAGTGGATAATATTACATGTGGCCTATTTCGGGCGGTATATCATAAAAAGTAGGGTGACGATACACCTTATCGTTGGCCGGATCAAATAGTATGTCTTTATCATCAGGGCTTGAAGCAGTGATGTCTTCACTCTTAACGACCCAGATACTAATACCTTCCGTACGTCGGGTATAGACATCGCGTGCATTTTCGATGGCCATTTTGGCATCGGTTGCGTGCAAACTTCCTACGTGCTTATGATTTAGGCCTTGTTTGCTGCGAATAAATATTTCCCAGAGAGGCCAATCTTTGTTGCTCATTGTTCATTAATTTCAAATACCGGCGAAAGATAGGGGAGAGCGGCCAAAAGACCGGATGATTTTTCGCAGATTTCTGACTATTTCAGCGAGGTTTGGCGGTTTTTTGGTGCTTCTTAAGAATTCCTATCTTCCCCCCATGATTTCAAATGAGGAGCTCAGAACATATTTTCCGGATATCTACGAACCGGAAGCCCGAGAAGCAATTTTGGCTCAGGGTATTGAAATGTCTGTAAATGCCGGCGATATGCTCATGGATATTGGGCAGTACATCAAGTATATCCCCTTAGTATTATCCGGTTCGTTGAAGATATTGCGCGAAGACAAAGAGGGAAATGAGCTTCTTCTGTATTACTTGCGTTCCGGAGAAACTTGCGCCATGTCGCTTACTTGTTGTACCGGAGATTCGGTGAGTAGTATTCGAGCCATTGCGGAAGAAGACACTCAAGTTATTGCCATTCCGGTTAAATACATGGACGAATGGACGCAAGAATTCAGGTCATTCAAACATTTCGTTTTGCTTACCTATCAACGTCGATACGAGGAATTGTTGCGCACTATTGATGGTATAGCTTTTCAGAAACTCGACGAACGTTTGGTCTCCTTGCTGAAAGAAAAGTCTCAATCGGCATCAACTCAAGTGCTGAATGTCACCCACCAGGAATTGGCACAGGAGCTAAATTCTTCGAGGGAAGTAATTTCCCGTTTGCTCAAACAGTTGGAAAGACTGGGCAAAGTGAAGCTGGGGCGAAATAAAATTGAGATTCTCAAGGCAATGTGACAATAGTTACTGCGTAGGTCCTTGGGCATTTCGGAACTTTGTCCCATCATTAAAAAAGAGACAACTATGCAATTCACAAAAGAAAATAGCACCGTGTTGGACGTTCGTTCACAAGGTGAGTTTATGATGGGTCATGTGGAAGGATCCGTAAATATTCCGTTGCAGGAAATCCCTCAACGTGCAGATGAAATTAAAAATCTAAAAGGAACGGTTCTATTATGTTGCGCAAGCGGAAATAGAAGTGGTCAGGCAGAAATGTACCTGAAGAGTTTAGGTTTAACCAACGTCCGCAATGCGGGAAGTTGGATGGATGTAGAAGATTTTATCAACCAAAACTAACAGAGAGCCATGAGTTGGATAAAAAATCTTTTAGGTCTCAACAAACCTGACGTTAAAGAACTCATTCGTTCGGGCGCAAAGTTGATTGATGTGCGCACCCCCGGTGAATTCAGCAGCGGTCATGTGAAAGGTTCTATAAATATACCTTTGGACAACATCGAAAAAAAAGTAGCTTCTTGGAATGTAGAAGAGGTAATAGTAACATGCTGCAGAAGTGGTATGCGAAGTGCTTCGGCTGCACAGCGACTGAAAGCGATGGGATTCAAAAACGTTCACAATGGTGGCAGTTGGATGAATCTTCGATAATCGAATAATAAATGATAAGTATGAATAAAATTCTTGTTTTTGTTTTAGCACTCACTTTTCTAAGTACAAGTGCATGCACCGATAGCAGCGGACCCGATAAGACCGTAAAGCCGGAGCAAACCACTACGCCTTCGAAAAATGCCGATTATGGGCCAAAGGAATTTAAAGGACACCTCAGCGATCCTAACATTATAATACTCGACGTTCGCACACCTCAGGAAGTAGCTCAGGGCTATATCGAGGGAGCAGTAAACATCGATTGGAATAGTCCGGATTTTGCGGCTCAAGTCGATAAACTGGACAAAACCAAAGAGGTGTATGTTTACTGTGCAGTAGGAGGAAGAAGTTCCCAGGCAAAAGCTGTTATGCTAAAAAAAGGATTTAAAGAAGTACACAATCTTTTGGGAGGAATCGGTGCTTGGCAGAAAAGTGGATTCGAAGTTAAAAAGTAAAAAAATGAAAGAATCATTCGCCGATATTATTCAAAGTGATAAACCTGTCTTAGTCGACTTTTTTGCAACATGGTGTGGCCCCTGTAAATATCAGGCCCCTATATTGGATGAAGTAGCCGAGACAATTGGTGATGAAGGTCGTATCCTCAAGGTGGATGTCGATAAAAATCCTGCCATCGCTGCTCAGCTTGGTATTCGAGGAGTTCCGACCCTTATGATATTTAAAAAGGGAGCCGTGAAATGGAGAACAAGCGGTGTTAAAATGAAGGAAGAATTAGTACAACTTATTAGAGAATACGCGTAGTGAGCGATTACATTCAAATAATTCAAGATTCGTACACAGGTTATTGGACATACCTGAAAAATGAATTTTTAGAACCGAGATGGAACAATTACCTCTGGTGGTTGATTGCACTTTCGTTAGTCGTTTGGTTATTGGAAATAGCCTTTCCGTGGAGAAAAAATCAAGGGATTATTCGAAAGGATTTTTGGCTCGATGGATTCTATATGTTTTTCAATTTCTTTTTGTTTTCATTGATAGGATTTAGCGCCTTAAGTAATGTAGGAGTAAATCTGTTCAATGATTTTCTCGGACTCTTTGGCGTAACAAATTTGGTTGCCTTTGAGATCCAATCTTGGCCGGTATGGTCGCAACTTTTATTGATGTTCGTATTGGCCGATTTTCTGCAGTGGAATATTCATCGATTGTTGCACCGAGTGCCATGGCTTTGGGAGTTTCATAAGGTTCATCACAGCGTTGAACAAATGGGATTTGCAGCACAGTTTAGATACCATTGGATGGAAAATATAGTGTATAAAACACTTCAATATATTCCATTGGCAATGATAGGTTTTGGCTTAGATGACTTTTTCATCATTCACATTATAGCCGTAGCAATTGGTCATTTGAATCACGCAAATGTGGGTATCGGATGGGGACCCTTAAAATACATATTGAACAGTCCGAAAATGCACATTTGGCATCACGCCATGGAAATCCCTAAAGATTCTTACGGCGTAAACTTTGGATTAAGCTTGAGTATTTGGGATTACATTTTTGGTACCGCGTACATGCCCAAAGATGGTCGCGATACCCCTCTTGGCTTTCCAAAATTGTCGCAGTTTCCGAAGACCTTTTTTAAACAGATTATATACCCCTTCAAAAAGTGAAAGAATTTCTGAATGATTGGAAAATGGTGGGTTTTTTATGTCTCACTTTGGGTTTAGCACCTTTTGTTCCTGAGCCCCATATTTGGGGTAAAATCAAGTGGATTGCAGGGGGGGCAAATGGGATGAAATTAATGGATTGGGGAGATTTTTTTATGCACGGAATTCCTTGGTTTTTGCTTATTCGCATTGGTATTATACAACTTCGAAGAAAGATAAAAGCCGTCTGATATACACTCGGGAGTTCAAGCCTGAGCCCTTTTTCCGGTTTGTGTTCTAGTAGTTTTGGTTAGATTTGTTCACGTACATTATTTTAAACCAAAACGTAAATCATGAAAAAACTTTTACTTGCAGTTCTAGTTTTCGCTGCTGCACTGACTTCTTACTCGCAAACTTTCAGCGATGATTTTGAATCATATGCTGTAGGCTCGATGTTGGGCGAAGAAAGTGCCGAATGGACAACTTGGAGCGGAAACGATGGTGGTGCCGATGATAGTGAGGTAACCGATGCAAACGCTCACAGCGGATCCAATTCAATTTATTTTGCTTCAACAGGAGCCAATGGCGGACCGCAAGATTGCGTTCTTCCTTTTCCGGGAGAATTGAATGTGGGTCAATTCAATTTTGAAATGTGGATGTTCGTGAACAGTGGTACAGGAGCCTACTTCAATTTTCAGGCAGAAAATGTGATCGGTACAACTTGGGCTATGGACGCTTTTTTCCTCAATACAGGAGTAGTGCAATTCACTTCGGGTGGAGCATTGCAACTTGATACAGATTATCCTTTTAATCAATGGTTCAAATTGAGAATGGAAAATGATCTGAGTACCAACACATGGGTAATTTTTATTGATGATGAGGTAAGAGGATCTTTTGCTAATGGTCAGACTCAAATTGCCAGCATGGATATTTTCCCATTACAAGGAAATCAGTTTTATGTAGATGATGTATCCTATGAATTCACGGACTATGATTTGCCTGCATTAAATGGTGCTATCACGGCCATTGAGGGATTGAGCAGCAATTTGGCCGGACAATCAGCAAATCCGAGTGTAGTAGTTCGAAATCTCGGAACAACCACTATCAATTCTTTTGATTTGGAAATCGAATACAACGGTACAACATACACTGAAAATATCACTGGTTTAAATCTTGCATCTCTTGCATTCTACACCTATGATTTTGCCGATGCGTTTACATTAATAGCAGGAGAAGAAGAAGTAACGGCCACGATATCTAATGTGAATAACATGGGTACAGATGGAGATTCAATGGATGATGTAAAAATCTTGAACTTAGATCCTGTAGTGCCTGCTCCGGGTAAAATTGTTGTTGCCGAAGAAGCTACAGGAACGTGGTGTCCGTGGTGTGTGAGAGGTCACGTGTTTATGGCAATGCTTACCGAAAGATATGGCGATTATTTCGCCGGAATAGCGGTTCACAATGCAGATCCAATGACTGTTGAAGCTTATGATACTCCGATTGGATCTTTGATCAGCGGTTATCCAAGCGGCTTGGTAGATCGCGGTCCGGAGTATGATCCTTCGCAATTTGAAATTCCATTTTTGGAAAGAATTCAAATTGATCCAACAGCGTTTGTAGAAAACGGTGCTACTTATGACAGTGGAACAGGAATGTTAAATGTGTCCGTGAAAACTACTTTTCAAACGGCTGCTTCAGGCAACTGGAAAATTGCACTTGTACTTACCGAAAATGGAGTAACGGGAACGGGTAGCGATTGGGCTCAAGCGAATGCCTACGCAGGTGGTGGCTCAGGTGAAATGGGTGGTTACGAAGACCTACCCGCAACAGTTCCTGCATCACAAATGGTATATGATCACGTTGCTCGATTTATCTCTCCAAATTTCGGAGGACTAGCTAATGCATTTGGTTCTAGCATGACTGCCGGACAAGAGTTTGTTCATACATTTTCTGTATCGGTTCCTGCCGATTGGGACCCTGCAGAAATGCACATCATTGGTATGGTACTGGCTCCGAACGGTACTATCGACAATGCCTCTTACACAACAATAGATGCTGCAGTTTCGAATGGTTTTGAAACGGGAACAGAAGTTGTCGGTGTAATGGAAGTTGGTTCACCTGATGCACCCTTCACTATGTATCCTAATCCGGTGGAAGATATGTGTCAGATCAATTTGCAGCTTGAAGTTGCTGGTGAAGTGACGATTGAAATTTATTCGGTAGATGGCAAATTGATTGCATCTCGCGATTATGGTACTATTACAGGTTCCACTATTTTCCCTATCAACACAAATGCGTGGGAGAGTGGTGTGTACACTGTAAAAATGGTTGCCGGCGGACGTTTGTACACCGAGCGTTTGGTGAAGAGATAATCTCACGAACCTATAATTTTCTCGAAATATGTTTTATCAAAAAGGGCGTCGATATGACGCCCTTTTTTCTTTGGTATAAAGCGAGTAAAACTTTTCCAATTTAGTATTCACTAAGCCACACGTTTACGTTTTGAAGCGTAAGCAACAGCCGCATCTCTCACCCAAGCTCCTTCTTCATGCGCTTTCTTGCGGGCTTCGATGCGTTCTTTGTTGCAGGGGCCATTTCCTTTTACCACCTGATTAAATTCTGTCCAATCGATTTCACCAAAATCGTAGTGCTGACGTTCTTCATTCCAGCGAAGATCTTTATCGGGAATAGTGAGTCCTAAATATTCGGTTTGACCTACTGACATATCAACGAATTTCTGACGAAGCTCGTCGTTGCTATGACGTTTGATTCGCCATGACATGTTTTGAGAACTGTGAGCAGAGTCTTTATCACTCGGCCCAAACATCATCAAGGAAGGCCACCACCAGCGATTTAGAGCATCTTGGGCCATAGCCTTTTGAGCAGGTGTCCCGTGAGCCAATTTGATCATGATCTCATATCCTTGACGCTGATGGAAACTTTCTTCTTTGCAAATGCGAATCATAGCTCTGCTATAGGGACCATAACTGGTTCTCTGCAAAGAGACTTGATTTACGATAGCGGCTCCATCTACCAACCAACCTATAGCTCCGATATCGGCCCACGATGTAGTTGGATAATTAAAAATGCTTGAATATTTGGCTTTACCCGTATGCAATTCATCGATGAGTGTATCGCGATCGATCCCCAAAGTTTCACAGGCACTATATAAGTAAAGTCCATGCCCACCCTCATCTTGCACTTTGGCTAGAAGAATACATTTACGTCTTAGAGAAGGAGCTCGAGTAATCCAATTTCCCTCGGGCAACATTCCTACGATTTCGCTGTGGGCATGTTGAGCGATCTGACGAATAAGCGTTTTTCTGTATTGTGCAGGCATCCAGTCTTTTGCTTCGACTTTATTTTCAGCCTGAACGTACTTTTCAAATGAAGATAATTCTTCGGTTGATTCCATCATTTTTTCTACTTTAATCCTGAAACAAACATAAGTCTCAATTGATTTGTTCACCACTTTGGATGCCCTCTTCTGAGAAAAATCATTCGCTTATCGGGACCAAATATAAAGTTGATGTCAATGTGAATAAGAATTCCTCCTTTCTTTGCTGCCGCAATAGATATTTATGTCAAGACCCAGATTTAACAATTTACGTGTTTGCGATGTCAGAAGAGAGACTGCAGACTGTGTTTCCGTGGCTTTTGAAGTGCCAACAGAATTAAGGGAAGCGTATCATTTTCAACACGGTCAGTACCTAACCCTAAGACATACAATAGGCGGTGAAGACATCCGCAGATCCTATTCCATCTGCAGCGGGATCAATGACGGTGAATTGCGCGTCGCTGTTAAAGAAGTCCCAACCGGAGCCTTTAGCACGTTTGTGAATCGCGAATTAAAGGTTGGGGATGAAATTCAGGTAATGACACCCACGGGCAATTTCACTATTCCCCTGAATCCCAAGTTAAATAGGTTTTTTTTACTGATAGCGGCTGGAAGTGGTATTACCCCCGTAATGTCTATTGCTCGGAGTATTTTAAGTACAGAACCGGAATCAGAGGTGAGTCTTATATACGGAAATAGACTATTCAATTCGATCATATTTAGAGAAGAACTGGAGGATTTAAAGGATACCTACTTGGGTAGGTTTCGTGTTTTTCATGTACTCAGTGGTGAACCAAATGAAATCCCCTTGTTTCATGGTCGCATCGACGAGAAAAAATTGGAATTATTTGATAAGACATTTGTTCCGATGAAGGATTTGGATGCCGCTTTTATTTGCGGTCCTGAACCTATGATCCACGCGGCATCTGCCTATCTTGAATCATTAGGTGTTGCCAAAGAAAAAGTCCACTTCGAACTGTTTTTAGCTCCATCACAAAAAGCTGCTCCCGAACGGCCTCGTGCTGAACGAATCGAAACCACCGGCGATTGTTTTGTAAGCGTCATTTTTGATGGTCAACAAACCGATTTTAGAATGCCAAAAGATGGCTTGCCCATTCTGGAAGCTGCACAAAAACAAGGTTTGGATATTCCATTTTCATGCAAGGGAGGAATGTGTTGTACTTGCAGAGCACACATTGATGAAGGCAAAGTAGAGATGGATGTCAATTATGCTCTTGAACCCGGCGAAGTAGAAGCCGGTTTTGTTCTCACATGTCAATCTCATCCTCGAACAGATAAGGTTGTCGTGAACTTCGACCAACAGTAGTCTCTGAAACATACGAATTTTTCTTGACGTCACCTAATTTACTGAATGTCATGCACTTGCGCGGTGTCGGGGGTTGAAACATGTTACCTATATTTGTTTCAATCTTAACCCCCTGATCTGGAATGAAGTCAATACAGGCCTTCTTTTTGGGAATGATCTTTCTGAGCGCCCCCGCGATAACCCAGTCGCAGGACATTCTATTGCTTACCGAAAATTTTGAAACAGGTGGAGCGACATTCACACTCAACGCTGCAGAACTTTCTTCCAACACCGGAAACAACCAATGGGTTGTAAATAATAATTATGTGGGAAACGTCAATTATCCGAATACTACTACCCAGGATAATACCAATGGAGGAACGATCAGTTTTGCTCCACAGAGTAATTATCTGCACATTCACGATCAGCCATCCGGTGTGCTCAATAATAACTACGATCCGTCATCTTCATCGGATCGTTTTTCGTATATGACTTTTGGCATTTGCACATACGCCGTGGAGGAAGTGCACTTCAGTTTTTTTTATCTGTCGGAAGGTTCACCCACTGCATACGGAAATATCTATTATAGTTTGGATGGCGGTCCGTGGACGCAATTCGGATTGGCTTTATACAACAACATGTCGTTGTGGCAATATGTAGATATTACTGATCCGGTGTTTAGCGATGTGGGTAGTTTGCGATTTGGTTTCAGATGGCAAAATGATGCGGGAGCTCCTCCATATTCACAATCATTTTCAGTAGATGATATTACCATAGTTGGAAATTATTCCGAGACGGAACCCGTAGATATAAACGTTCTGAGTGTGTCGCCCAATCCGGTTTGTCAAGGAAGTTTTGTAACTATCGAATATCAGTTGTCAGACACATTGTGCGATGGTAATTATGAAATAGAATTGTCGAATTCTGCAGGGAATTTTACCGGGGCATTTGGCTCTTGGGTAATGCCGATAAATTATCCGACAACAACGGGATTTGTTACGGTTCAAATTCCAAATAATGCAGCCGTAGGGGATTGCTATAAATTTCGAATATCCCGATTATCGCCACCTCCCGAAATAACAGGGATAGCATCCGGCTGCTTTGAAATTATCGAATGTCCGAACGTCATAACAACACTTCAACCGGTGGTTACTTTAGATACCAATGCGGTATGCATTGGCAGCGCCATCGACATACCCTTCTTTTCGACGGGTGTATACAATGGAGCAAATGATTACATCTGTGAATTATCTGATCCGGATGGTACATTCCCAAGTAATCCGGTGGTGGTTGGTTCGAGCGATGATAATGAAAACTATGATCCATTATTGGGAGATATGCCCGGAAATGTTTCTGGTTTAGTTCCGGTTGTTGAACCCGGTTGTAATTATTACCTCCGCATTATCTCAACAAATCCGGATGCTATCGGAAGTGTGTGGGGTCCGTTTTGTATTGCGGAATGTGATTTGACAACAAACAACAATGAAGATCTATATTTCTGTGTGAGTAGTTGTGCTATTGATCCTGATGGTGAAAACCAAATGATCGATATAGATGTAAACACGTGGGATGCCATTGCAGACTATGGTCCCGGCAACATTTTTAATACTCAACTTTTAAGTTCCATGGATTTTTCCCAAATCGGAAGCGATGGAATTTTGGGATCGGTTGCCGCAACTACAAGTACACAATTAAATGTGCATGTACCGTGTAAAGACAGTTTGCCTGATTATGGAATTCCTCTTGGTATGAATTACATGCGAGTGGTGGCAACAGAATCATCTACACCGGAAAATTCCTTGGGTAGTTTAATTCGAGTTACGATTGGTGCCTATACTGATGTCCCGCAAACGATCACAGCTTATAGTTATCCAGACTTTATTCCACAGACTAGTTTTTGTGTGGGAGAAACAGTTGCACTGTTATTTGAACCCTACGATTATTTTGCGAACTCAACGTATATGTGGGATTGCAATGGTATCAACGGTGGAAATCCTTTTGTATCTCCGTCGGGTGCAAACTCAAATTCTTTATACGTGATTGTCGGTGCTCCCGGCACACTTACATTTTCAATCCAAGAAACAAATTATGGATGTGTGAGTCCTTGGACCCCACCGATGTCTATCACGGTTTTGGGAGATCCTAACGTAAATATTTCCGGTCCGCCTACTGTTTGTCTGCAAGACACCGTAAACTTCAGTGTGAATTTTTATCCGGATACATATTATTCATGGACCACAGATGTGCCGGGTGGAGCAGTTGCTTATCAGGACACCTCGAACAATGAAATGAATATTGCATTTACAGAAGTAGGCAATTACACATTTGAGGTAAGTGTATTAAATGAATGTGGTTCCGGTGACGATGAAATTTCTATCAATGTCATTGAAAGTCCGAGTGCTGAGGCCTCACCCGACACAAGTTTGGTCTGCGTAGATGGAAGCACACAATTGAGTGCACAGACCGGAGCAAATTATTCGTTCCAATGGTTCGAGGGCGAGGAGGAAATTGGAACTACTTCGACTATAACGGTCACGCCGGATGGACCAACGGAATATTATCTGGAGGTAACCGGCACAGGCAACTGCACTGCCTTTGATACCGTTTTTGTCGATGTAGTATATCCTGATCCGCCCACGCAATTGTATGATAGTTTATGTCCCGGAGGGCTTATTGAAATTGATTTGATATCACCGATACCCGGATTATATGCATGGGAAGACGGAGGAAATGGTCCGGTGATGATGGTAAATGATGTTGGAACCTACGCACTTTCGGTCTCACCTGTTGATTCTATTTGTCCGGAGTTTTACGAGTTCATCATTGAACCATTGGTTCCGGATTCCGCGATATTGCTCATCGATAGCGTTTGTCCCGGAGGTCAGGGTTTAAATCCAATTACACTCGTATCACCTCAAACAGGAGAATATTATTGGAGTACAGAATCCAATCTTCCTCAAATAAATGTGAACGATACAGGTATTTATGTACTTCAGGTAGTGATGCCCGATTCGTTGTGTCCGTTGACCTATCAATGGACGGTGAGTCCGGATACTTGTTACGCACCACCTGAATTATTCTTTTACGTACCAAATTCGTTTAGTCCGAATGGCGATGAAATCAACGATGTATTTGGACCTGTTTTTTCAGATCCCTCACTCGTGTCGACATTTAAGTTCACCATTTTTGATCGGTGGGGAGAAGTTGTGTTCCAGACAACGGATGTAAACAAAGTTTGGATTGGCGACTTCCGAACGGGAGAGTACTTTGTTCATGATGGCGCATACATCTGGATGATCGAATACGAGCAATGGTTTGTTGCAGATAAGATCAAGGAGTATGGGCATGTGGTTATGTTGAGGTAATTAGTAATTTGAAATTTTAAATACGAAAGAGGCTGATATTTTTTCAGCCTTTTTCATTGTGGGATAAATGAATATTAAAATGCATACACTTTAAATATGAAAAGTAGCTTACTTATTTTAGTTGCCATCTTTTTGGGAAGTGTCAATTTTTTTGCTCAATCCGAAGAAAAAGCGATCACTGATGTAATCGATCGTTTTTTCATAAGTATGACCGAACGTGATTCTGCAACGGCGGCGGAAATTTTGACACCTGATGGTCAATATTACGGAACACATCGAAATGGCGAAAAATTGGAAGTATTTCGAGTTACACATGAAAGTTATCTATCTCGATTGTCGAAGCGAAAAGAGAATGTACTTGAAAGATATTGGAATCCGACCATTCATGTAGAAGGTCCGATAGCTCAGGTATGGGCGGAATACGATTTTTACATCAACGGAGTTTTTTCGCACTGCGGAGTAGACGCGTTTTCGTTGATCAAAGTGGAAGACAAGTGGAAGATTTGTGGAGTGATCTTTAACATGGAAACCGAAGGTTGTCCCGAAAGCCCTTTAGGTAAACCATAAAAAAAGCGTGATCAAAATCGATCACGCTTTGAAGAGATATAAGTTGTTTCGGACTCTACTGAATCACGAATTGTTTGCTGATTTTTGAGCTGCCGGATACGAATAATATCGAGTAGGAACCCTTTGCCCAAGTGCTCACGTCTAAACTAATTTTTGACTTTCCGGGAAGTTCGCGGCAAATCACGGCTCCTTGAGAATTGGTTACTACATATTCATCGATGATCAAATCTGATTCCATAAAAAGATCACTTGAAACGGGGTTTGGGTAAACGATTACATTTGTTGATACATCAACATTTTCAGAAACGTTTACTGGTCCGTTGCTCACGGTGATATTATCGATGGCAAGTTCATTTCCACCGTTGCCGGGACCTGTAGGTAGATCCGGATTGTATGGCTGAGTCCAGTTTCTAAAAGCGATGTTCACGGTTTCACCGGCGAAATCGGCTAGGGATATTTCGTGGGAAGTGGGTTCATCGAGTTCGCCTTCAGCACCCGTGTCAAAAATGGGTGAAAGGAGAATGTAATCTTCTATATCGCTACCGGTAGAGGACACGAAAATTTGGTACTGATCGCGAAAATCGCCACTGCTCGTTATAGCTAAAGCTATCCAAGATAGATAGGGGTCGTCACCGAGGGTAATTTCCGGAAGAACCATCCAATCGTCGGAAGGGCCATCATCACCAACATACCAACTTACGCTGAAAGCACATAGTCCACCGGGAAATCCCTGTGCCGTGATGTTTTTCACAGTCCAGGCGCTATCTACCATGTTGGATAAATCAGGATCGTCCGGAGTTAGGCCGTCGAGATTGTAGAGTTGATAGTCCGAAGGCATCGAACCATCCGAAAAATCTTCTGAGTAAATAATCTGAGATTTTGCGAAAGAGCAACTCAAAAGAAGAAGGAAAAGAGTAGAAATTTTATTCATGTTTACTGAATTTTGAATTGCAAATATGAACTTTTGGAATAACAAGCCATCAAAAAAAAATCACTTCGAAGACTCTATAACCTGTTTGCATTATATAGTGTAAATGGGTTAATTATTTTTTTAGGGATCAAGCGGTTCGGATGTAAAAACCTATTACATTTGTTTCAATGAAAAAGAAACAGGGTACATATTTCCTCGGAAAGCTGCCTTTCAAGCCGGTTCATCGGAGAGGTCTCCAGCCGGTTTTTGATTGTTAGACATTGGCATTTCCTTGCCTAGGCCCTAATATCTAGGGCTGTTTAACCCATTCAATACATTTTATTATGCGTTTATTTTTTGTTTTTGGCCTATTCACGGCATTTTGTTTTGTCCACGAAATTGCTGCACAGCGCGTTATTACTGGAACTGTTACCGGATCCGATGATGGACAACCCTTGTCGGGGGTAGTTGTTAGCACGGTCTTACAAAAGGTTGGAACGGTAACTGATCCAGACGGTAACTTCCAGATATCCATTTCCGAATCCTCCTTTTCTTCCGATAGCTTGTCTTTTCTCTTCATCGGATATAAGCGGACAGTAGTGTCTATTGCTATGCGCACGCGAATTGACATTGTTTTAATTCCCGCAACATTTGAGTTGAAGGAAGCTGTCATTACAGCAATTGGTGTTAAAAAGGAGAAGAAAAAACTTGGATACAGTGCTACAGAAGTATCATCTGACGAGCTGCAGCGAAGTGGTGAGTCCAATCTGGTGAACGCACTGAATGGTAAGGTCGCCGGAGTTCAGGTTACATCTTCGAGCGGTTCTCCCGGTGCGAGCAGCAGTATCGTCATACGCGGGTATTCCTCTATTGACGGATCTAACCAACCCTTGTTTGTCATCGATGGAATTCCAATTGATAATTCATACCGCGGTAGCAATTTTACGGATCAGGCAAACAGGGCAATCGACATTAATCCCGATGACATCGAAAACATAACTGTTTTGAAAGGCGGCGCGGCCACTGCTCTCTATGGTTATAAGGCAGGAAATGGAGTTGTTATGATTACCACTAAGAAGGGAAAGAAAGGCTCTACAAGTCTTAATTTTTCATCGGGAATTTCTTTTGATCGAGTAAATAAACTTCCTGAAAAGCAAACCCGTTGGTCGCAGGGTTTGGGTGGTGAATACCTCGAGGGCTCACAGTTTTCGTGGGGAGATAGAATCGTTGGCGCATCTTTCCCGGACCAAGCCCGCGATTTTTTTGCAACGGGTGTGACATGGAATCACAATGTTTCTCTGGAAGGCGCCACGGAATATGCAGGTTATCATTTCTCAGTGGGAAACACGACTCAATCGGGAATTATTCCCAATACGGATTTCGAACGAACCACGGTAAAACTGAGTGCCCGGTTTAAACTTTCCGAAAAGTTAGAGGTTAACGGTCTCGCGAATTATGTGAGTTCATCCGCGAATCGGGGTCAGCGGGGAAGTAACTTGAGCGGTGTCATGCTTGGACTGATGAGGGGTCCGGTTGATTATGATTTGACGAACGGTACAGATAATCCGGTAGACAATGAGTTGGCATACATCAACCCGGATGGGAGCCAGCGCACCTATTTCGAAAACTACGACAACCCTTATTGGTCAGTCAACAAGAATAAAAATATTAATCAGGTAGATAGATTTATTGGGGCCATGGAATTCAACTACAAGTTGAGTAATAACGTGAGCATTGTCAACCGGACAGGAGTGGACTTTTACTCAGATAGAATACAGGAGTCGTGGGATAAACGAAGCAATGAATATAAAGATCTCGGGGGTAGAATATTTGTCAATGATGTGGCTTATCGGGCCTTGAATAATGATTTTATTATAAATTATACAGGGAAGGTCGGTGAGAAACTAGAGGTAAATGGATTAGTTGGTCACAATGTGTACGATGAAAAAGAATCGAGCTATAGCATGGATGGAGTTGGTTTCGTTATTGATA
Organism: Flavobacteriales bacterium; assembly: GCA_044375415.1. Lineage (GTDB taxonomy): Bacteria > Bacteroidota > Bacteroidia > Flavobacteriales_D > Sanyastnellaceae > JAWXBG01. The sequence continues at coordinate 64,419 of JBILMS010000005.1, read as the reverse complement.
ATTTTTATGATCTAAGCAACGTACCTGTAGCGGATTTGATCGTGGACGATGCCTATCGCCATGTGCGCACCGTGAGTGCTTATGCCAACGTTAATTTTGGTTGGAATCGATTTTTGTACCTCGATATAACCGCTAGAAACGATTGGTACAGCACCCTGCCGGTTAAAAATAATACACTGTTTTATCCTTCTGCAAGTGTGAGCTGGATTTTCACCCAGAATTTGAAGAAGACTAAATACATCGATTTTGGTAAGCTTCGTTTTAGTGCTTCCGGAATGGGAAATGGAGCTCCGGCGCCTTATTTGACGGAACCATATTTTGAAGCTTCTTCTTCACAGGCTCAGGGACAACTTGCCTATGAACCATCGTCATTTGTTTCAAATCCCGATCTGAAACCCGAACGTTTGAAGTCCATAGAAACGGGAGTTGATTTGCGCTTTTTAAAAAATCGATTAGGGTTGGACGTGACCTATTACAATAACAACTCAATAGATCAAATTATTTATGTACCCGTACCGGCCTCGAGTGGATATTTGGAAACCGTTATAAACGCAGGGAACATTAGAAATAAAGGATGGGAAATTCTGTTGAATGCCACGGTCATTGAGGGTTCTCCCGAAAAACTCAATTACACTACGAGTTTGAATTTTACACGGAATAGAAGTGAAGTTGAATCTCTATTTCCCGGCACCGATTTAATTGCATTGCCTTCATTCGGGTTGGCCTCCACACAGAGTATAGTGGCGGTTGGTGAGCCTTATGGAACCTTATACGGAGGCGCATGGGCTCGCGATGCAAATGGCAACATTTTGATAAATGATGAGGGTTATCCGATTAAATCGGACGAGAGAAAAATTATTGGAGACCCTAATCCTGATTTCTTACTGGGCTGGAGAAATACAATTTCGTGGCGGGGATTTACACTTTCATTTTTATGGGATGTGCGAATGGGTGGTGTGATGCATAACGGAACGAAAGCTGTAATGCTCTATCACGGAACTCATGAAGAAACGGCAGATAGAGATACGGAAACAGTTGTTTGGCAAGGTGTGTACGCCTCTTCCGGTGAGGCTAATACAACTCCCATAGCAATTGATGAAAGTTTTTACAATCTCTACAGTCTTCAATATGTAAGCGAGGAGGTATTGGAAGAAGTAGATTGGTTGCGATTGCGCGATTGCGGAATGTCCTACCAATTTAGCCGCGCTCTTTGCACAAAGTTGAAGTTAAAAAATCTTTCGGTTTCTGTGAATACGAGGAATCTGATTCTTTTCACAACCTATTCCGGAATAGATCCGGAGACAAATTTGAGTGGAGCATCGAATAGCATTGGTCGCGATTATTTTAATTCTCCAAACACCAAGAGTATTAGTTTCACTATCAAAGCAACGATATAATAGAATATACGATGATTACTTTATCAAAAAATAAAACAGGCTTATTCTATTTGTGTGGAATGATCTTGTTCTTGAATTCTTGCAGGTTGGAGGAGTTGAACGAAAATCCCAATGTGCCTACTGATGTATCTGTTAGTCTTCTGTTGCCGGGAGCACAAAGCGATTTCGCCAATGCATTGTCAGGGCGATTTTTCAGATATACCGGAATCATGTCACAACAATTACAAGGCAAGGACAACCAAGAGTTATTAATAGAAAATTATAATCCGGATGAACTCTTTGTAGGTTATCCGTGGGAGGATCTCTATGCAGGACCAATGATCAATTTAAAAATAATCATTGATAAAGCAGATGAACAAAATGCACCGGCCTATAGCGGTATAGCAAAAGTATTATTAGCAAATTGTTATGGTATTTTGACAGACACTTGGGGTGATATACCCATGTCGGAAGCACTTGCCGGAGGTCCAAATCTTTATCCGATTTACGATTCACAGGAGTCCGTTTATGGCGCCATTCAGACCATGTTGGATGAGGCTATAGTCGATCTGGAGACAGAGAGTCCGGTTACACCTTCATCGGATGATCTCATTTTTCAGGGTGATATTCAAGCGTGGAAATCGGCTGCTTATGCTCTGAAGGCGAGATATTATCTCCACACCACGAAGCGGAGCAGCGGTGCCGCAATAAATTCACTTCTTGCTTTGCAAAATGCGGGAGTAGAAAATTTCGCTTATTACTACAGCGGCACAAATACAGATTCTAATCCAATAAATGATTTTTTCACGAGTACTTCCTATGCAGTCGTAGACCCACAGTTTATTGGCATCATGGGGATTTCGGATCCTCGTTTTGAGTATTTCGTGGATATCATTCCCTTTAGTGGAGGACTGAGCAAGGTGGGAGACTTCAAGGCTTCCATCACTTCACCGGTTTTTTTTATGAGCAGGGAAGAACAATATTTTATTGAAGCTGAAGCACATTTAATCATAGGAAATCTGGAGTCTTCTCAGGAAGCTCTTCGCAATGGTGTGCAGTATTCGTTGGATAGAGTAGAGTTGGAACTAGGTGTGGAGATAGAAGACAATGATGAGTTGGAGTTGGTCAACTCGCTTGTTTTATCGGGTGATTTTGAATCTAACTTGGAAATAATTATGCAACAAAAGTTCATTGCGTTGCAGACGGAGAATGAACCGTGGGTGGACTACAGAAGAACAGGGTATCCTCTGCTCGAACCAAATGAAAATGGTTTTAGTAATGCAAATCCCAATGGTGAAATTCCCAGAAGAGTTAATTATCCTCAAAGTGAACGCACACTCAATCCTAATACACCAACGGGATTAAATATGCAATCAAGGACTTGGTGGGATGAGTGATTACTTTTAAATTCAGTGTTGTATCTTTGATAAAACGAACCATTATGAAATTAAGACTACTCCTCCTGTCAATGCCTTTTACAGTTACTGCATTTGTTGCAAATGCGCAATACGAAGTCGGCCACACTTCAACTATGTTCTATGATTCGAATAGAGATAGAGATGTAACTACGGAAATCTATTATCCTGCGGAAACGGCAGGTGATGACGTGGAACTTTCCATGGGTGAATTTCCTTTAGTGGTGTTTGGTCATGGATTTTTAATGCCGTGGAGTGATTATAGCAACATCTGGAATTTCCTTGTTCCTGAAGGCTACATTATGGCCTTTGTTACTACAGAAGCAGGTTTCCCGGATCATGCGGCCTATGGCGAAGATTTGCTTTTTATCTTGAATACACTGGTGGCAGAAAACGCGGAGGAATCATCCTTGTTTTATAGTCACATGAATGGAAGAGAAGGAATCATGGGACATTCAATGGGTGGCGGAGCAACGTGGCTCGCAGCTTCAAGTGCACTCGCCGGTTTGGAAACGATTGTTGGTTTGGCGCCCGCTGAAACAACTCCTTCCGCCATCGAGGCAGCTTTGAATGTGGAGATGCCGGTTTTGGTTATAAGTGGAGATGCCGATGGGGTTACTCCTCCGGAGGACCACCACTTGCCGATCTATAATAATTCAGCAAGTGAATGCAAAGCTTTTGTGAGCATATTGGATGGGGGGCATTGCGGTTATGCCGACGATGGATCTATTTGCGATCTAGGAGAATTTCTCTTTGATGGAATGAGCAGAGAAGAACAACAGACGATTACACAAACTCTTCTTCTTTATTGGTTGGGTTATTATCTGAAAAACCAAGAGGATGGGAGTCTTGCATTTGAAGCATATTGCAACGAATCTGAAGTGCTTACTTTGACAACGAATTGCAATTTTAGTTCTGTCGAAAACAATGCACATGACCTTTTGACTATTTACCCGAATCCCACATCCAATCAAGTTTTGGTGAACGGTGTATTTATGAATGAAATTACAGTTTTGAATTCACAGGGTCAAGTTGTTTTTACATTTTATCCAAAAACGAGTACCTTTTCATTCGATATTTCATCGCTTGAATCAGGATTATATTTTGTATCGATAAACAATAGCGCTTCGGTTCAAAAAGTAATAGTTGAATAAACCCGAATCCCGCGGCATTTTCCATTATAAATAGTTGTAATGCGCAATGCTGGATAAAAAGAAAAGGACAAAAAAAACGCCCTCTAATCGAGGGCGTTTTTTATTCATATATGTTAGATCTATGGACAAGAATCTCCAAAGAATCCAAGGAATATCAGTAGATCAGATACCCCAACAATGTTGTCGAAGTTGAAATCTCCCGGACAATTAGGGTTCTCGCATGTAGAACCATACAATCCAAGGAAAATAAGTAGGTCGGAGACACCAACAATTTCGTCGTTGTTTAGATCTGCCGGACAGTAGTTTTCATCTATGTCGATGTTGCCATTACAGTTGTTGTCAATTCCTTCAGATGTGCCTGCAGCTCCCGGAAACACATCCGCTCTGCTGTCGTCACAATCTAGATTGTTGATCACAGTGCCAATAGGCTGAATATCGCAACTATATTGAGGATTTGAAGGATCTCCATATCCATCTTCATCCGCATCCGTGAAATACTCTTGCGCTGCGGTGGTAGCAAATGTCAAGGTGTCTGAAACTAGTGTATCACACACGTTGATTTCCGTAACATAGATAAAGAAATCACTTGTAGTAATCTCTTCACCGCTTTGGCCATCGCTCCATTGATAGGTGCTTCCCGGTCTTGCATTTGCAACACGAACATCTACGCTGCCAATGGCATTCGGGCCGTTAACACACAATGTATCCACTCCACTATATTCAATAGTAGGTGCATCCAATAGTCCCGGTACATCAAATTGGTAGATGCCACCGTTCGCTGTTGTGATGTATGCTCTGCAGCCGACACCTGTGATTCCGGTACAATCGTCGTTTGTTCCAATGGAATAAAGTGTCCATGTAAGACCTCCATCACTAGTCACAAGTACAACTCCGTAATTGCCGACGCAAATGGCATTTAATCCGTCAATGATGTAGATGTCATTGAGATCATATACAACGCCACTTGAACAAGGAGCCCACGAAATACCACCATTGAGAGTAATCAATATAGTACCATTTGCACCCACGGCATATCCGCAATTGCTTCCTGCAAAAAATTGGATAGCTTGTAAATCATAGCTCACACCACTAGTTACAGGGTACCAAACTCCATCAAGCAGATAACAGATGTATCCACCTGAACCTACGAGCCAAAGCGCACCGTTGTAATAGTAGCTACCATACCAGATTGTACCCGATGGAACACCGGCAGGACTTACATTTATCCATGTGCCGTTGTTGTACCAGCATACTGTATTTCCGGATCCAAAGGCGTAACCATTGTTTGGATTAAAAAACCATGTTCCATAGAAATTTATTCCTACGGTACCCGGTGGATTGGCAATAACAAAAGGTCCGTTGTTGTAAGATACACAAACGTTACCGTTGTAACCAACAATCCATGCAGCATTGTAATAAGTGTTTCCCACAAGGTTGATGTAGTAACAAGGTACTCCCAAACCTGTAGAGATGTTGATCCAAGTAATTCCACCATCAATAGTGCTCAATACGTCTCCATTGTCAAGAGTTGCACAACCAACTAGGGGTGACAACCAACTTGAATACCAAACCGTTGAAGTTGTTCCCGTCACTTGAAGTGTACAAGGGAAAACTTGCCACACGTATACAGGCGTAGGAAGGTAGGCAGTGTATGCACAAGTAGGAGAATCACTTATAGTTAGACTAACAGTATACAATCCCGGAGCAGTGTAGATGTGCGTTGGATTTTCATCAGTTGAAGTATTTCCATCTCCAAAATCCCATAGGTAGTTTGAAATGGATTCACTCACCGACGAGCTGAAGTTGATAGTGCCGTTTGGTAACCACACTTGATTGATATCAGATGAAATGACTGCAAAACAGGATACAGGACAAGTGCCTAAGTATTCTGAAAGGTCGCCACACAAATCACCGTCTGTATCTGCAATTGCCGGATTGTATCCGTTCGCGATTTCGAGATCATCCTGAAGTCCATCTTCATCGAAGTCTTGACAGGCATCACCGAGACCGTCGTTGTTCCAATCGCCTTGCAAGTTGTTGGCAACGCTTGGACAATTGTCAACGCAATCCGCGATGTCGTCGCCATCGAGGTCATCAAATCCTTCGTCCACCGCACCGTTACAGTTGTCATCAATACCATTACAAAGTTCAACTGCAAGAGGATTCGTTAACGAATCGAGGTCATTGCAATCGAGAGAATTTGAAACAAAATTGATGAGTTCAGATGCGCAGGAGTATTGTGTAACGCTTGGATTACCGAAGCCGTCGCCATCAAAGTCGGCATAGAAAACAGAAGCCTGACCACTTGTGACCAGAATTGGATCAGAGGCAAGGGTATCGCATACATTAAATTCCGTTACAGAAATATTTCCTAGTGCGAAGGTGTTTATGAGTGTACCGAATTGTCCATCGCTCCACTGATACAATGATCCCGGACGAGGATTCACAACTTGCACCGTGGCCGGTGATACCACCAATGGACCATTTAGACACACTTGTGGATTGGGTCCAAAAGCAATTTCAGGAGCATTATATCCCGAAGGAATGGCAAACTGAATCACGGTTCCGGACAACGTGGTTATATAAGCATAGCAACCACTCGCTTCCACACTTGTGCAATCTTCGGTGCCACCGGTAGAATAGAGTTCCCATGTTATACCACCATCGTTGCTTATGCAAATAGCACCTCCTTGACCTACACAAATAATGGTACTTCCATACACATATACATCATACCATGTGTAGGCAAAACCTGTGTAAATAGGGCCCCAAGTAGCACCATTGTTGTACGATCCCCAAATAGTTCCATTGGAGCCTCCAACGAATACGCAAGCACTTGCGCCGGAATAGTAACCACCATAGAAAGTTGTTCCTCCACCTATGAAGGCAGTTCCATTGGCAGGATACCACAAACCTGTTCCGAAATTGTAGTAACAAATTTGTCCACCGCTACCGTACGCCCACAAGTATCCATCGGCATACCATCCACCATACCATGTAGTACCGGGAGCGGTTCCTGAAGGATTGATTGGGTACCAAACGCCGTTGTAGTAATAACAAATAGTGTTGTTACTTCCATAGAAATAGCCGTAGCCATTATTCCAAAACCCACCGTAGAATGCGGTTCCACCTGTAAGGCCGGGGGGATTGCTAAGTATGAACGGACCGCCGTTGTATGATACACACACTAGTCCATTGGCTCCAAAAATCCAGATAGCATAGTTATTAGCATCACCTGTATATGTGATACCGTATATGTCGTCAGTCGCACCTGTTACAATGTGTATCCAGTTAAGGCCTCCATCGGTGGTATAACAAAGCTGACCATTAGGCAATGTCACATATCCAATCAGTGGAGATAACCAAGTAGATCCTGATATATCAACGATAATTGGAAGACTCACATCATCTGATGGCAAAATCTGCCACACTTGAATAGGTGCCAACGAATCAGTAGATATACAGCCACTTGCAGAAGTCACACTAAGTGTTACGGTATTAAAGCCATCGTCGAGATACTCATGTGAAGGATTAGGTTGACTGGAAGTATTTCCATCACCAAAATCCCAGAGATATCCACCCACAATTCCAACGGTACTTGAGGTGAAATCTACGGTTGCATCAGGTAAATACAAATTGTATCCGCTAGCACTTATTCCGGTTATTACATCTTCGGTGCCTACATTAATAGAAGCATTCGATGAGCAACCGGAAGGATCGGTGTAAACCAATGAATAAGTTCCGGCCGACACAAAAATGCTCTGCGTAGTTTCACCGGTGCTCCAAAGGTTTCCTGTTAGATACGATGAACTGATTTCGATTTCTCCACTTCCACAAACCACAGGATTCTCCGGTGAAATTGTTGGGGCATCAGGGCCTGTATATGTCTCAACGAGCAATGTATCCGAAATGACTTCACACCCGTTTGTATAGGTGGCACTCACCGAATACGATCCCGCTGTATAGACGATGATCCCGGCAGCCGATTGGTTGTTGGACCACTCGTATTGTACAAAACCGGAAGTAGCATTGAGTGCAACAGATCCACCTTCGCAGAATTCTGTTGGTCCACCTGCAGTTATTTCCAAGTTCGGAACATCAATGAGATTAACTACAACAATAGTGGAAATAGCAGGGCATCCTTCGGCGTCTAAAGCAATTACTTGGTAGTATCCGCTCGTATCAACTTCAAGGCTTATGCCGCTGCCGACCTGGACTTGTTGACTATACCAAAGATAAGATTCCATACCTATCGATGCATCTAGAGTCACTGTTTGGCCTTCGCATAAGTTTATTACACCCGATTGATTTAATGTTACAACAGGGGAAGTTGCACAAGGGTCAACGTAGGTAACAACAGTAAAAGGATCTGTCCATGTTCCATCTGATCCGATTAAACGAAAGGAAATGGTATGATGACCTTCACCTAAAAAGGCTCCGTTTGTGAATAGTTGAAATGATTCGAATGCATCGTCGAAGGATCCATCAAATGAAATTAGAGCTTGTCCGTTTCCTTCTCCGGGATCGACGTCATAAAATATCTCTCCACTGATAAGGGAAATTTGACGAGCAAAAAGAGCTTCGTCGAATGTGATTATGGTCGAAATTACATTGCTCCAAATTCCATCTACCGATCTTACACGGATACTGAGTTTTTGCGAACCCGGCAATACTTGTGAAAGACCGTTTGACCACACGCGTTCAAAAGCATCGTTGTAGTTATTGTCAAAAGCGAGCATTAGAATTCCATTCCCTTCTCCCGGATCTTCGTTCCAGAAGTACTCGGCAGTTGAAATCCGTGTGCTGCGGGCAACCAAGGATTCTTCTACTTCAACCACGGTTTGAAACGTGGTACTCCAAATTCCCTCGTGGTCGAGCAATCGCATATTTAAGGTATGCGAACCTATAGTGGGACTTACAATATCCGATTGGTATGCAATTTCGAAGGCTTGATTAAAGTCACCGTCGAAAGCAATCATTGGAATACCACTTCCTTCACCGAGATCATTATCCCAGAAATATTCTGCGCTCTGAATCGACGTTTGACGAACAGTAGATTCGTTTTCCACCTCGATCACGCTTGTGAAAGAATTACTCCACACACCATCGTTTCCACGAAGACGAATGTTGAGCGTATGAGTTCCTACACTTACAAGGGCATCATCGCTGACCATAACTCTTTCAAATGCTTGATTGAAATTTAGGTCAAACGCGATCATGGGAATTCCACCACCGAATCCGGGATCCAAATCCCAATACAATTCGGCTTGAGTAATTTTCACTAATCGAGTAGGAGTAAGATTGTCAACTTGAATGACCGTAGTGAACGTATTACTCCACAAACCGTCCAGACCTCTTAATCGCATATTAAGCGTATGAGATCCAACAGCAGGCGTAGGTAATGACGTTTTCGATACTCGTTCAAAAGCATCGTTGAAATTTCCATCAATGGCAATCATTGCGACTGCCGGATCAGAGTCGAAGAAGACTTCGGCCTGAGTAAGTTTAATATTGCGGGTTACCAGAGGATTTTCTACTTGTATAGTTGATCCGAAACTCTGACTCCAAACACCATTGGCATCGCGGAAGCGCACAAAAACTTTGTGAGCACCTACAGATAAGCCTGTGGTATTGATGGACACTTCTTCCCAAACTTGATCAAAACTCCCGTCGTTCGGGTTGATTTGAGTACCTAGGCCAACGCCCGGGTCCGTATCGAAGAAGTATTCTGCGTCAGTGATTTCATACACCTGACCGTAGGTCGAAGTGCTGACTATACACAACAGCATCAACAGACACCCGCTTATGAAAGCGTATTTCATAATGCGTTTTTTGTTCATGTTAAAACTGTTTATTTATCGTAACCTTCGCCTTGAATAGTGATTGATTGTCCGGCAAGTACTCTGCGGGGTGCGGTCATAAAGCTGGCAACAGCACCGGCAGAATTACCAACGAAATTGGCTCTTGAATAAGAACCTCCATAACATCCCGCATCGTTCACACTTAGGTCTAAATCATAATATGCAGCGTCAGGATAACCACCATTAATAGGAGATCCGGTGAGAACCTGACCATTGCTACTATAGGTGAATGTGGCTCCGAGAACGTTTGTTCCATCTTGTAAAATATTTGTTAGAGCACTCGAAATAACCGATTGAGTGAGGTGATTGTAACTTACAAGATCAAATGTGGAAAGCGTGTTGCTGTATATTCCGGATGTGCTATTGATGGCGTTATTGTAAACAGCGTTATATGAGTTGTGAGCTTGTATATAAACGGCGTGTTGACCTCCACCGCAAATGAGAGTATTGTTTAAAATGGCATTTTTCCCGGTAGCAGAAGTTGCATTGTTACCGATATACACTCCAAAGGATCCGTAATAACCGGATGCAGAACTTGAGATATAGTTATTGGAGATATAGGCGAATTGCGAGGTCGAATTCCAACTAATACCTGCGGTATATTCATAGTAGTAGAAGCCTGCATAGGCTATTTTGTTTCCTACAATGTATAGAGAATCATTGCTCGCAGAGTTGTCGGTATTGACAGCAATTACAGAACCTGTAGTATTGTTGTAATTGATGTAGTTTCCGGTTATCTTTCCGTAACGCATCACAATACGACCATTCATAAGTGAATCTCTAGAAATATTCATATCGTAATTGTTGTAATCAAAAAGGATACTTCCATTTTGAAGTTTACTCTCAAGAATGCGAACTTTCGCTCTGTTACCGGCCGGAGCATTGCCCGAGGTAGTTATATTTCCATTGAGAATGTTTGCTTCAATAATGGTTAAAGTTTGTCCAACAATGGTAGGATTAAAGTTGATGTTACCATTGAGAGTCCAGCGCTGACCTTCTAGCGCTGAGAGAAGTTGGAGAGATTTATTCGTTATAGTCAAGTTTTCGCCATATGGAACCCCACCTGCTTTAGGGTAGATAATAATTCGGTCATTGGTTGAAGCAGCATCAATAGCTTCGGTAATGGTAGCATATGCTCCACCGGCACCGCCATCTGCTACGATTCGGTCGATGGCGAATCCCATTTGGGATGCAAAGATGAAAAATATGAAAAGAAAGGTTGTCGTCTTCATAATCCTGGAGATTTGAATAAAATTGGTTAATTGGTGTTGTTCAATATCCTTTTATGGCTTGAATATTTTATCATGCAAAGAACTGTTTCAGATGGTGTTTTTTTATACGCATTTTTGCGTACTGACATATAAGTCGTAGATTGCTTCTTTACATCCTTAAGCCCGATCGTTTCGTGATTAGAGTCGTTTTCTTATTATTTCTAAATTTGATCTATGTTGCCTCATTCCGGTCGCAGGAAGCTGTTGTGAGTGCATACTCGGTGAATGAAGGTCTCTCGCAAGGCACAATCACGGGGTTGTTTCAGGACAAAAGAGGCTATTTGTGGGTTGGAAGCGGACATGGCCTAAATCAATTTAACGGATACGGATTTCGGTCCTTTTTGAATACTTCCAGCGAACATTCGATTTCAAATGATATCGTTCGAGGGATTTTTCAGGATAGCAAGGGTTCTTTGTGGATAGCGACAGAAGGTGATTTGAATAAATATGATCTTTCTTCTGAAGAGTTTTCAGTTTTTGAAGAACCGCTTTTTGTAAACAATACTATCCGTGTCATGGCGGAAAAAAGTGGTTGGTTATATGCACTCAAAGGTGCAGGTGGATTAATTCGTTTTCAAGATGAAAAGCCGGGATTTGAGAGTCTTTATATAGATACGTTGGCCAAGGGATATCTCTTCCGTCCAGAAAGCAATAGCATCGTTTATGCGAATCGCAAAGGTCACATTTTGATGACGGATTTAAATTCTGAAAAAACGGGTGTTTGGACATTCAAAGCGCTCGAAGGATCGAACATTACGGCCATCGTTGAATTGATGGAGGGTGAACTGGGGATTTGTTGCTCTACCGGTTTCTATCGAATAAATTTAGAGCAAAACACATGCTCTCCTTTCCATGTGTCAACAGAGAATATCTGTGCATCGGCGGCATGCGTTGATCAAGAAGGTTTTATATGGCTGGCAATACAGAACAAGGGAATTGTAGTTTTTGACAAAACATCACACCTTATAAACGAATACGGCTCCAATTTTAGGCCGAATGGTTTGCCTGCATTCAGCAATATTTCCATACAGGAATTACTCTGCGACAGAAATGGAAATATTTGGATTGGCACCGATGCTATGGGACTGATTCAAATTCGAACTCGAAATCTTCGCTTCGGTAATGTAATAATCCCTAGAAAATCGGATGAAGAATTAAATCCAATTGTATGGACCTTTGGTCGGGATGGCCTCAGCAACTTGTGGGTGGGTACGAATCGAGGGATCTACGTGTTTGATCAGTCATACCGACTCGTGGAACATATCGAAGGTTGGAATGTAGAAATGCAAAGTCGAGTTTCTGTTTTAATTTCAGCAAATGAAAACACGATGTTGGCTTTCGGTCACAAGGACGTTTTTAGTTTCGATGTTAAAACGAGAGAATACAGCGTACATACTATCGACCTGGGACCATCTGATTGGAGGATAAACAGTGTAATTCAGAGCAGTGAAAACGAATTTTGGCTTGGGACAAATCAAGGTCTCCTGAAGTTCAATTTGTCCGATAAAACCACTGAAAGAGTTATGCCATTTATCATTACTCATCTGTACAAATCACCACAAAAGGAGTTGTTTGTTTGTGTTCGCAATAAAGGCATTTTTAAGCATGATGGAAATGATTGGGTAGAGGTTCTATCATTTTCTAAGATTGAAGAAATGCGGGAAGTGGTAATGGTGCGAGCCATGGCTGAAGCTGCAACCGGAGGCTATTGGTTGGGTACATCATCAGGATTGTTTTTGGTCAACGACAACTTCGAATTTCAGAAATTTTACAGTATAGAAAATGGATTGCCCGACACGTATATCAACGCCATCTTGCGAGTCGAAACGAACATTTTTTGGATTAGTACCAACAAGGGACTCACGCGTTTTGACAGTAAATTATCCACGTTTCAGAATTACACAAAACAAGATGGACTGCAATCCAACGAATTTAATTCAGGTTCCGCATACCAGGATCACTATGGTGAACTCTACTTCGGAGGTATAGAGGGTTTTAATCATTTTTCAGATCAGAGTATCTTGCAAAATTCCAGTGATCCCGATATTTCAATGGAAAATTTGATTGTAGGAAGCGGGACGCCAAGGCAATGCTATGAGGAATGCACCTATACAGTTTCTTATTCTGAAAATGGTTTTACACTAGATTTATGTGCAATGGATTTCACGAACCCCGATAGGAATCGTTATTCTTATATGCTCTTGGGTTTCGATACAGCATTTTATGATGCGGGAACCAACAGAAGTGTTAGATATACAGGTCTCCCACCGGGTAAATACACTTTTTATGCTCGAACATCAGCAGGTGAAGCAGAGTGGGGATTAGCGCGCAGTTTATTTGTGATCGATATCGTAGAACCTTTTTGGATGGCATATTGGTTTATTGCCATTGCCATAATTTTTACTGTTTTATTTTTTGGTTGGATCATTGTATATTGGCAAAGGAGAAAATTCCGAGGACAAATTGCAGAACTCCGTCACCAACGTGAAATAGAAGCTATACGGAATACGATTTCAGGAGACATTCATGATGAAATTGGAGCAGGTCTTACGCGCATAGCTCTACTCTCTGATAGCATTGTTATTTCGGGTGGAGATTTGAAAGATCATTCAAAACTCAAATCGCTCAGTCAAGTTGCTCGATCTCTTTCTTCCAGTTTGAAGGAAGTTATATGGAGCACTAATCCGGGATATGATACCCTAAACGATTTACATGTTCATTTGAGATCCTATTCCTCCGATTTTCTAGAAGATGCAGGAATTGATGTTGTGTTTGAAATGGATGAATTAGCTGCTAACAGACCTTTAAATCCGGTTAAGAGAAGATCCATATTTATGATTGCCAAAGAAGCCCTTACCAATGCTGTACGGCATGGTGAGGCGAGTAGGGTGAAGTTAAAATTTCAAGTCAAAGGTCAAGAATTTGTTTTGGAGATAGAAGATAATGGAAAAGGTTTTTTTGTGGACAAAGTTTCGAATAGTCACGGTTTGTCCGGTATGAAACGAAGGGCGAAACAGGCCGGTTTTAACATAGAAATTCGATCCGGAGAGGACAAGGGTGCCGTAGTTCATATTTCCGGAAGTCTGATAACATGAAATACGAACAAATGAATACATACGTTTACCTAGATATTTGCATATGCCTTTAAAACTAGCTATTGTAGAAGACGACCGAACCATGCGAGAAGCAATGGAAAGTGTTGCGCGATCCTTTTCTGAAGTAAGCGACGTATATGTATTTCCATCTGCGGAGGATTTTTTAGATATCTGTAAGGATATAAATGCAGAAGTAGTTCTCATGGATATAGAACTTCCCGGAATGTCGGGTATCGAATGTGTGACTCAGATGAAAATGGTAGCACCTTCGACCCAAGTAGTAATGTGTACAGTCTTCGAACAAGAAGATAAAATATTCGATTCTATTTGCGCTGGAGCGAGTGGTTACATATTAAAAAATTCGTCTCCCGAAAAAATTAGGGAAGCGATTGTAGATGCGAACAGAGGTGGTTCACCTATGACAGCTCACATTGCCAGAAAAGTAGTAGAGGCATTTCGAAAGTCTCAATCTCCGGGCAGTTCAGCCGATCTTCTTACGAACCGCGAAAGACAAATCCTAGATCATTTATCACATGGTTTGCGATATAAAGAAATTGCGGCTAACCTCGAATTAAGCCCTGATACGATTCGAACGCACATTCGCAATATTTATGAGAAGTTGCAGGTTCAGTCAAGAATGGAAGCCGTGAATAAAGTCTACGGCGTGAGATAATTTTAAAGCAAAAAAAAACGCACTCCGTAAAGAGGGCGTTTTCCTTTTGGTTAAGTTAATCAGCCGTGTTTTATGGGCACGGACTTCCGTAAAGGCCAAGGAAAATCAATAGATCGGATACACCCACTTGGTAATCTCCATTAAAGTCTCCCGTGCAAGGAGGTCCTGCACAATTAGTACCATAGAGACCAAGGAAGATGAGTAGATCGGAAACTCCTACAACTTCATCATTATTCAAATCGGCTGGACAGTAATTTTCGTCGGCATCAATTTCACCGCTGCAATCATTGTCAATGCCTTCTCCTGTTCCGGGAGCAAGTGGATTCACATCTGCTCTTGTATCATCGCAATCTGTATTGTTAACAACATATCCGTTAGGAGCTCCATCACATGATAGAACAACGGACGCCGGATTACCAAAAGAATCTCCGTCGTTATCCGCGAAATAAGTTATACCTGTTTCAGCTAAAACTCCAACAGTGAGAGACGTTACTGTATCGCAATACGAGTGTTCGGTAACAGAATAGATTCCCGCTGTAGAAATGGAAATGCTTGATCCCGTTGCACCATTGCTCCATAAAAACGTACTACCAATTCTTGGATTTAACACGCTTAGTGTTGAATTCTGACCTGAGCAAATCGTTCCCGGATTAGCAGAAATTACCGGAGCACTCAATGGTACTTGTGAAATAGGGAATTGGAATACACCTCCATTTGTTGTAGTGATGTATGCCAGACAACCATTAGCTTCAATACCGGTGCAGTCGTTGTTATTACCTGTAGAATAGAGTTCCCATGTTAAACCACCATCCATACTTACGCAGATTGCTCCGCCTTCACCGACACAAATGATCGTGCTTCCATTTACGTATACATCGTACCACGCATAAGGATAACCCGTATTGATAGAACCCCATGTGTTGCCATTATCATACGAACCCCACAATACTCCGCCGCTTCCACCAACGAACACACATGAGCTGGCACCGGAATAGTAACCACCATAGAAGCTAGTTCCACCACCAATGCCTCCGGTACCATTTGCAGGATACCATTGACCATTGCTGTAGTAACAGATAAGTCCACCGCTTCCGTAAGCCCATAAATATCCGCCTGCGTACCAACCTCCATACCATGTTGTACCGCCGGGCACACCGGTTGGATTGATCGGATACCATACACCATTCGAGTAATAGCAGATGGTGTTGTTACTTCCAAAGAAGTAGCCATTTCCTCCACTCCAAAATCCACCATAGAAGGTCGTACCTCCCGGCAATCCGGATGGATTTGCAGGTAAAAATGGACCTCCGTTGTACGATACACATACAAGACCATTCGCACCAAATATCCACACGGCATAATTTGACGCATCTCCGGTGTATGATACACCGTAAATATCATCCGTCGTTCCGGTAACCACAGGAACCCATGTAATACCTCCATCTGTCGTGTAACACAATTGTCCATTTGGAAGAGTTACATATCCAATAAGTGGTGAAAGCCATGTAGCTGCTGTTGCGTCGACTACTATTGGGAGTGAATTATCTTCTGTAGGGAATACCTGCCAAATTTGAATAGGAGCAAGGTATTCGACGGTGTTACATCCACTAGTCGTAGTTACTGTGAGAGATACAATATATGTGCCGCTCACTGCATACGTATGATTTGGATTTTGATCACCTGAAGTAAATCCATCTCCAAAGTCCCAGAGGTAATTAGTTATGGAACCGTTTGTTGTTGAAGTGAAATTCACGGTTGAAGTCGGCAGATAAAAAAGGTATCCACTTGCGGCAATAGAAGAGATTGCATCTTCGGTACCCACAACAATAGAGGCATTGGATGAGCATCCGCTACCATCGGTGTATGTGACACTATAGCTGCCGGCTCCAACAAATATTTCTTGTGTTGTAGCCCCCGTATTCCAGAGATTACCTGTTGTGTAAGATGAACTCAA
The DNA here is from genome assembly GCA_044375415.1 of Flavobacteriales bacterium. GTDB lineage: Bacteria > Bacteroidota > Bacteroidia > Flavobacteriales_D > Sanyastnellaceae > JAWXBG01. The sequence goes on along the minus strand of JBILMS010000005.1, from coordinate 47,620 downwards.
CACAATAGAATCACCAAAACAAACGATCGGATTCGACGGTGTTATCACATGAGCTGATGGTGCTTCATATACATCGATCACAACAGGAGCGGATGTTCTGGAACAACCACCCGCAGTCGTTGCAACACACGAATAGGTTCCTGATGCACTGACTGAAATGCTCTGCGTCGTTTGACCATTGCTCCAGAGGTACGATGCAAATCCGTTGCTCGCAGTGAGTATTCTGCTTCCACCTTCACAGAATGAAAGAGATCCATTTACGGAAATTGTATTCGATGGAACGGTGTATTCAAGAATCTGCACATTGGCCGAAACACCGGGACAACCGTCTATATCGAATCCGATTACTCGGTAGAATGCGGCGCTATCAACCCAAAGAGTTTGATTGTTTCCAACTTGATTTAGTCCACTAAACCATTGGTAACTTTGCAAACCTGCACTTGCCGTGAGTAGTAAACTATCTTCCGGACAAATAGAAATAACTCCCGAGGGTGAAGTTGTCACAACGGGAGAAGTAAGGCAAGGGTCCACATAAATAATTGTGCGGAAAGGCTGGCTCCATGCTCCATCAAGACCGAGATTTCTAACGTGTAATGTGTGGGCACCCGGAAGTAGCAAACCGGAGTTAGTACTTGTACTTAATTTTTCAAATGCATTGTTGAAGTTTCCATCAAAGGCAAGAACAGGAGATCCACTGCCTTCTCCCGGATCTGCATCGAAGAAGTACTCGGCATAAGCTACTTTGATGTTTCTAGAAGTGATAGGACTTTCAATGGTCATCACTGTAGCAAATGTTTGCCCCCAACTACCATCTATTCCAACAACACGCACATGCAAAGTGTGTACTCCATTTGAAGGTGAAGCGGCCGAACCCGTGAAAGCTGTTTCAAATGCATTGTTGAAATTTCCATCAAATGCGATCAGCGCATTTCCCGAACCTTCTCCGGGATCTGTATCCCAATAGTATTCACCTTGGGTGATTCGTACATTTCTAGATGTTAAAAGATTTTCAACCGAAACAATCATGTGAAAACTTTCGGACCAAGAACCGTCTATACCTCTTGTGCGAACAAAAAGAGTATGCACTCCGGTTGATGGGGTAGAAGCCGCAGATGCAAATGCTACATCAAATGCTTCATCGAAGTTGCCATCAAATGAGAGCAGGGCGGTTCCATTGCCTACGCCTGGATCTGTGTTCCAAAAGTATTCGGCGTTTGTAATGTTGATGTTTCGAGCGGTAATTGCATTTTCTACACTAATCATAGTGCTAAAAGCAGCAGACCAAGAACCGTTGATGTCGGCAACACGAACGAATAGTTTATGTTGACCCGCAGAAGGAACGTTGACCGAAGAAGCAAAAACCTTTTCAAAGGCATCACTGAAGTTGCCGTCGAATGCAAGGATGGGAGTGCCATTTCCTTCCCCCGGATCAGTATCGAAGAAATATTCAGCGAAATTGATCTTTGTGTTGTTTGCAGAAATCGGATTTTCCACTGTGATTACCCTTGAGAATAAAGGGCCCCATGTGTTGTCCAATCCTCTCAATCGAATATTGATGGAATGCAAACCAACGGTGGTATTCAAAGAGGTTTGAATTACGGATTCAAAGGCATCATTGAAGTTTCCATCGAAAGCTACAAGAGCTATTCCGTTTCCTGTTCCCGGATCAGTATCAAAAAATACTTCACCGGAGGTTATGCGAATATCACGAACCGTTAAAAGAGATTCAACTGTGATCACTCTAGAGAATACAGCACTCCAAGAACCATCTTCGCCTTTTACACGCAGGTTCAATTTGTGCAATCCGTTTGTTACGGATATACTGTTTAACGAGAGTGTTTCAATGGCATCATTAAAATTTCCGTCGAAGGCTATCATAGCTGTTCCATTGCCTTCTCCCGGATCCGCATCAATAAAAAATTCAGCTTGTGTAATCTGAATATCTCGGACGGTTGCTTGGTTTTCTACAACAATACTTCTTGTAAATACCGGACCCCAGTTACCATTGCCATCTTGTATTCGGATGTTCAATGTATGCTGACCCACAGAAAGAGCTGCAATGTTTCCACTCACAGATTCCCATAGATTGTTGAAGGTCCCATCCGTTGCGTTAAGGGGCGTGCCCAAACCTGTTCCCGGATCTGTATCGATGAAATATTCGCTTGCCGCAACTGAATACACTTGTGCGTGTATTATCGTGCTGAGCAAAAGGATAACCATTGTCAACCACACCCGGATGTGTTTCATCCTGTTCATAGTGTTGGATTAATTTTTTGGTAAATAATCTGTGGTTGTTTAACGGTCGTATCCGTCGGCGCTGATTGAAATAGTCTGACCGGCTAAAACTCGGCGAGGTGCTATCACAAAGGATGTCACGGCTCCGCCCGGAGTTTGAGTGAAATTTTCTCTGCTATATGAACCACCGAAACAGTCGGCGTCATTGCGCGTTAAATCCAAATCGGTATGCGCGTTATCCGGATTTCCTCCATTTACCGGAGCTCCTGCTGTTACATTCCCCGTTGTTGAATTCATTGTAAAGACTGCACCTTGAACATTCGTTCCATCATTTACGATACTACTGAACGAAAGTGTATTGTTCAAATTTGTGTAGTTGTACTGGAAAGCATCATTCACACTTGGCGTGTTACTGCCGAAACCATAAACACCAACACCACTCACCTCAATAGTGTTGTTGAAAAATTCTGTGAGTGAATTGTGAGATTGAGTATAAAGAGACCAGTTATTATTACTTCCATTGTTGAGAACGGAATTATTGTAAACACGATTTTTATCAGCAGTTGATGTCTTTGTACCGGCGATGTATATCGCTATTTGCCATGATGCGTTTGTATCTACAAAGTTGTTCGCGATATAGAAGAATTGAGAAGTGCTCGAGTTATATAATCCACCAATGCTTGTTCCGCAGAAATTGTTAGTGTTCATTATTAGTTTGTTTCCTACAATGTAGTTAATGTCATTTGTGGCCACGGCATCAGTCGTCGCATATATTGCATGGCTGCATGTATTTTGATGCGTAACAGTATTGCCAACAACTCTTCCGAAACGAAATCCAATTAATCCGGATAAAAGAGTGTTGTTCGCGATGTTGCAATCAAAGTAGTTCGCATCGAAACTTATGGCTCCTGATTCAAGTAAGTTATCCATTATCGTCACTTTACATCTTGTTCCGGCCGGTGCATTAACATTCGTTCCAATTACTCCCCCGGGAAGCAAATGAGCTTGGATAATAACTAATTCTAAACCTGCTGTGGTTGGATCGAAATAGATGTATCCACTCAATTTGAAACGTGTTCCTTCTTCTGCAGATAGAAGTTGCAGTGATTTGTTTGTAATCGAAACGTTTTCGCTGTAGTGTGCTCCATTTGCTTTAGGATAGATTAGAATTCTATCACCACTAACCGCTGCATTTACTGCGGCCATAATGCTTGGAAAAGCTCCTCCTTGTCCACCTTCCGCGACGATGCGGTCGATTGCAAAAGAGAGGTTAGAAACAGTAATAAAGGCTATGAGGATAAAAAATATCTTTTTCATGATTTCTTTTTTGTTTAAATGAGTTAAGTCTGTGCTTATCGGTCGAAACCTTTAGCTGATATGTTTATAGTTTGTCCGTTGAGAATGCGCGTTGGAGCATCGAAGAAAATAACCTGTGTGCTAGTTGCGGTCATTCCGATATAGTTTGCACGTGTAAGGGAACCTCCAAAACATCCTGCATCATTGCGACTAAGATCTATGTCGCTGTATTGAAGGTCAGGACTACCACCGTTTATACCGGCTCCTGTTAGAAGGGCTCCTGTGGATGTGTTGATAGTCATAGGAGATGAGCCAACGTTTGTTCCATCGTTATATATACTTCCAAAAGGAGTATTAGTAGCTTCTACATAATTGTAACCAAATACATCTGAAATAGTAGGTGTATTAGCTCCGATACCATAAATACCGGTTCCATTGTTTTCAATTACGTTGTTCAACACATATACATATGAATTGTGTGAGGTCAGATAGATGCACCAAGAGTTGGTGTTTGAATGTTCAAATGTGTTATTGATAATGTAATTACTTGCTGTGGTGGTTGATTTTGTTGAAGCTATGTAAATCAAATTTTGATTCTGTCCTCCACCATCAAAATAATTATTGGCAATATTGAAAACATGATTGGTACTACCAATGTAGATGCCATAAGTTGCTTGAACACCATAAGTACTGGCCAGGATTTTATTTCCAACCACATTCAAAACATCATTGGTAGCAACAGGGTCGTTGCCGTATGATATTGCATGAGCCCATAAGGAACCCACATTGATGTAGTTACCGAAAATGTTCCCGAAGCGTAGATAAACGTAACCATTCATAATGCTGTCAGCAGCAACTGTCATATCGAAATTGTTTACTGCAAAGTCGATATATCCACTGGTGAGTTTACTACCTAGAATATTCACCGTGCAACGAGTTCCGGCCGGAGCATTTACTCCTGAACTGATATTACCACTTGTAATATGTGCTCCCGAAATAGTGAAGCTTAGACCGGCAACACTTGGATTGAGGGTCATACTACCGTTTAGTTTCCAATAAGTTCCTTCGGTGGCTGAAAGAAATTGCAAGGACTTGTTTGTTATCGTAATGTTTTCATTGTAAGTAGCTCCGCCGGGTTTTGGTGTAATAATGATTCGGTCGCCGCTGGCAGCCGCTGTAACGGCCGCTCCAATGGTTGAATATGCACCACCGGCACCGCCATCGGCTACAATAAGATCTGCCGCCCTTCCGGTAAAGGAAGCCAACAGAGCAAGAAGAAATACTGTCTTTTTCATGAAAAGCTGTTTGAGGTTATAAGTTGAATTTTGCGGTACAAAAGACGGTAGCTGGTTTGCGGCCCTTCTACGGTAAACTACGTATTTGCATATTTTGAGGTTCCATCAAGCGATTCAAGCGGTATTTTTGTCAGAATGAAACTCTTACCCTCTCATACCTTCACTCTCGAGACCGACAGGCTTTTTTTGCGACCCCTTGAACCATCGACCTTCAATGAAGCTTTTGGCCTTCTCAATGAAGATGAATTGCTTTCTTTTTTCGGTTATCGAACAGTAGAAGAAATGACACGCGAAAGGGAATTATTTGAATATGGATCAAGTATGTTTGGAAAGTCGATATTTATGTTCCATCTAATTTCGAAGGAAACAAAAACGACATTGGGTACATGTGGTTATCACACTTTGTATACTCGACATCAGCGTGCCGAACTTGGATACAACTTGCACTATGGAGAATATAGAGGACAAGGTTACATGAGTGAAGCCTTGCTACCTACTTTGAATTATGGAATCGATGAACTTAAACTCGAACGTATTGAAGCTTTCGTGGATATTGAAAATATTCCGTCTGTAAAACTTCTAAAACGATTTGGTTTTAAATGGGAAGGCACAGCTCGTAAGCACTACCGAGTAGATGGAGTAAATACGGATTCGGAAATGTACTCGCTTACTGATGGGGATTGGAAGAAACTTAGGGAGAGTGATTAGGTTAATAATAACACAAAACAACAACGCAATGGTAACCATCGACAACTACTTAGACAGTCATTATATCCACAGAAGTAATTGGTTGAGAGCCGCTGTTTTGGGCGCCAATGATGGGATTATTTCAATTTCAAGTCTGGCTATCGGGGTGGCGGCTGCAGGTTCAACGAGAGAGCCTATTGTATTGGCTACCGTCGCCGGACTCGTTGCCGGAGCATTGTCCATGTCGGCCGGCGAATACGTTTCAGTAAGTTCACAAACGGATATAGAAAAAGCGGACATAGAAAGAGAGACCAAGGAGCTGGAAGAAATGCCGGAAGAAGAACTAACTATTTTAGCTCAGATCTATGAGAAGCGCGGTCTAAAAAAAGAAACAGCCATGCAAGTGGCAATAGAATTGACTGCAAAGGATGCCTTAGGCGCTCACATTAGAGATGAGTTAGGTATTAATGAGATTAGTCAAGCCAACCCCATACAAGCTGCATTGGCCTCTGGAGCAGCTTTCACAGTAGGAGGATTATTACCTCTTTTAGTAATACTCTTGGCACCGGTCAAAGGCATGGAATATTGGCTCTACGGTTTCACAACTGTATTTCTAATAATTCTCGGAGCTACGGCTGCAAAAACCGGAGGTTCCGGAATTGTAAAAGCAATTCTGAGAATTACTATTTGGGGAACGATTGCTATGGCCCTTTCCGGACTTGTTGGATATCTCTTTGGTGTGAATGTTTAACCCAATGTACAGAGGGAGTAATCGCAAACAATCATTATGGGCCGCGCAGCGGCCCTTATTCTCCCTCCCCTCATGCCCGTCATCCTTCGCTAGTGCTCGCAGAGCAATAGCGAAGGACCTATACGTAGAATAATAACACGTAGCATTTTTCAGATAAGTTCGATTGTTATTTCGTTTTCAATAATGCACAATTTGGAAAGGGAAAGGGGGTCTGATTACGTTTCAATCAACGATGAGTCCAACTGCCGACTGTCGACTGCCGACTAATAAACTGCAATCCCACATAGGTTAGCACCCCATTCAACAATAATAACTCGAATCCAAACTTATATCCGCCCAACCACTTTTCGCTATTCATGCTTAGTATGTAGCAAAGTACCGGAGCTATCACACATACAATTGGAACAAGTTTGTCGTTTACGATTTTTTTGGTGAAAAGCCCGAATGAAAATAATCCGAGAAGTGGACCATACGTGTATCCTGCGATTGCCAAAATAGTATTTATGATAGCATCGTTATTCATTGCCTTGAAAGCAAGAATAACGATCAAAAGTATCACGGCAAATCCGATGTGGATGACATGACGCAGACGTTTACGTTTTTTCTCGTTCAATTCTGTTTTTTTATCTGCATGAAGCACATCCACATAAACGGAAGTGGTGAGTGTAGTAAGAACAGAATCTGCTGAAGAGAAGGTGGCTGCCGTTAATCCAATCATAAAAACAACTGCTGCAAATAGCCCAAGATGTTCTAAGGCAAGCATTGGGAAAAGATGATCTGTGTTTGGTTTTCCATTTGCCAATGCCGGAATCGAAACTCCTTTTTCGGCACAGTAGATATAAAGTAAAGCACCGAGTGCGAGAAAGAAGATATTTACAAAAATTAACACGGCACTGAACCAGCGAATATTTTTTTGAGCATCTTTTAAATTCGGACAACTCAGATTTTTTTGCATCATGTTTTGGTCCAAGCCTGTCATAGCAATCGCAATAAACATCCCGCCAATAAATTGCTTGGGGAAAAAAGATTTCTCCTTCCAATCCCAGAAAAAAGTTTCGGTGTAAGCACTGTTATAGACCTTACTCACCATCTCCGAAAAATTAATATTGAGCGCTTGCGATATGGCCATGATTGATAGAACAACACCTAGCAACAACATCGAGGACTGAAATACATCGGTCCATACAAGCGTTTTAATTCCACCGCGCAAAGTGTACAATAAGATCAAAACGATAATAACTGCTACGGATATTTCAAAGGGCACTTTCAGATCATCGAATATGAAAATTTGAATAACCGAAGCTGCTAAATATAATCGTCCTGCTGCTCCTAAAGTTCGAGATAACAAAAAGAAAAATGAACCTGTTTTTTCGCTGTAATCGCCAAATCGCTGTTGGAGATAAGAGTAGATACTTGTTAAATTGAGCTTGTAATAAAGGGGCAAGAGTATTTGTGTAATGACGATGTATCCAAAGAAATAACCAAACACCAACTGCAGATAACTGAATTGCTGTCCACCCACAGCTCCCGGAACGGATATAAACGTTACTCCGGAAAGGGAGTCTCCAATCATTCCAAAAGCAACGGCATACCATGGAGATTTTTTATTACCCAAAAAGTAATCGGCCTCACCTGCACCTCTCGAAGTGTACCAGGAAATGAGAAGAAGTAGTAAAAAATAACTGATCAAAATGATCAGCATAGTAGTAGAACTCATGGGGCAATGTAGTTTTGACAAAAAAAGAACGAATACAACAAAACTATTCGGTCAACAGAAAAACGTTCTCAACATGGACAACATGAAAAGACAGAATTTTGGAAGCGGTGCACCTTGGGAAGATACCATCGGTTATTCCAGGGTTGTTAAAATCGGATCGCGGATAGAAGTTGCCGGAACCACATCCGTAGTGGATGGAGTGGTAGTGGGCAGAGGGGATGCAGAAGTTCAAATGCGCTGTATTCTCGACAAAATTTCGAAGGCTTTGGAATCAGCGGGATCATCGCTAGAAGAAGTCGTTCGAACAAGAATATACACAACCGATATTTCCAAGTGGGAAGTGATCGGTAAAGTTCACGGCGAATTTTTTGGTAAAATTAAACCGGTGGCTACAATGGTGGGCATTTCCGCACTTATTGATCCCGATATGATTATTGAGGTAGAAGCCGAAGCTGTTTCATCCATGCCTAACTTCGCATCGTGAACATTCCATCGAAGTATATAGAAGAGGCAGTAGAACAAATGGCCAGTTTACCGGGCATTGGTCGGAAAACAGCTCTGCGTTTGGTTCTCGACCTCATGAAGAGAAAACCCGAATTGGTAAACAAGTTTACGACTTCCATTTCCGAAATGAGATCGCATGTGCATTTTTGTCGCACCTGCTTCAACTTGTCCGACGAGGAGCAATGTTCCATCTGCTCTTCCGCTTTTCGCGACGACAGCCTTTTATGCGTAGTCAGTGATATTCGCGATGTGATGGCCATTGAAAGCACGGGGCAATACCAAGGGAAATACCATGTTCTCGGTGGTATTATTTCTCCAATGGATGGCATCGGTCCTTCCGATTTGCACATCGAAGAGTTGGTCGAAAGAATGAGGTCAGGGAATGTGAAGGAGGTCATTCTCGCAATCAATGCGACCATGGAAGGCGAAACAACTTCTTTCTATTTATTCAAGAAACTTCAGCCTTTTGAGATAAAGGTTAGTACAATTTCTCGAGGTGTTGCCGTTGGTGGAGAGTTGGAATATACCGACGAAGTGACCCTCGGCAGAAGTATAATTTTGCGAACCCCCTACGAAGTTTCGTTGAAGAGGTAGTCGGTTTCGGGTGCATTCCTTCACATCTTTGCATACCAGAGCGTGAAAAAGCTGTCTATAATCATAGTCAATTACAATGTCAAGTACTTCCTCGAACAGTGCTTGCTATCTGTATGGGCAGGCATTCGGAATGTTGAAGCCGAAGTGTTTGTGGTTGATAATAATTCGGTAGATGGTTCTGTAGAAATGGTTCGCGAAAAGTTTCCTTGGGCCAAACTCATTGCCAATTCAGACAACAAGGGTTTTTCGAGGGCCAATAACCAAGCTATGCGGTTGGCAGAAGGGGAGTACATTTTGCTCTTAAATCCGGATACGGTAGTAGAAGAAGATACTTTCACCAAAGTGCTCGCTTTTATGGATCAGCATCCCGATGCGGGTGGACTTGGGGTTAAAATGGTGGATGGAAAGGGGCATTTCTTGCCGGAGAGTAAGAGGGGTTTACCGACTCCGGAAACATCTTTTTACAAGATATTCGGTCTATCCAGGATTTTTCGAAAGTCAAAACGTTTTAACCGCTATCACTTAGGTTATCTCGACCAAAACGAAATTCACGAAATTGAAATTCTTTCCGGGGCTTTTATGCTCATGAGAAAAGTAGCTCTCGATAAAGTGGGACTCTTGGATGAGGCTTTTTTCATGTATGGAGAAGACATTGATCTGTCATGGAGAATAGTTCAAGGTGGTTGGAAGAATTACTACTTCCCTGAGACCCGCATCATTCACTACAAAGGGGAAAGCACTAAAAAGGGCAGTCTCAACTACGTCTTTGTATTTTATAATGCAATGGTGATTTTTGCGAAGAAACATTTTTCTGAGAAAAACGCCCGTTTATTTTCTTTTTTAATCAATGTTGCCATTTGGCTTCGTGCGGGAGCGGCGATTGTAAGCCGTTTTGTGCGATCTATAATTCTACCGGCCTTCGATTTTGCAGCATCGCTGGGTGCTCTTTATTTGATAAAATATTTTTACGCCGAAAGCCAACATAAAATCTACGATCCAAGTTTGATTCAAATGGCATTCATTTCGTATGCCTTGTTGTGGTGTGCAAGTGTGTGGTTAGGCGGTGGCTACGACAAACCTTTCCGACCATTAAAAGTAATCCGTCCCTTATTAGTTGGATCGGCAACTTTGGCCATCGCATATTCTTTTTTACCCGAGTCGCTGCGTTTTTCGAGGGCTATTTTGCTTTTGGGTGCGGCTTCCGCTATAGGAGTATTTCTTTTCAACCGCATTATCTTTACCCTATTCACAACAGGTACAACAGGAATAAAATCTGCTACAGGAAAGCGTTTTGCGATAGTAGGCAGCGATGAAGAGATAAAACGTGTACTTGGAATTTTACGTCAGACGAATTACCAAATGGGTTTTGTTGCAAATGTGGCCGAGGGATCTGAAATGAGAAATGAGTGTGTCGGCACGCGCGAACAACTCCAGGAAATTATCAGGGTTCATGCCATCGACAGCGTGATATTTTGTGCCAAAGATGTAAGTTCAGCCGATATTATTTCATCTATGAGCGGCACCGGAGAGCGAGATGTAGAGTTCAAAATCGCGCCTCCCGAAGCTCTTTACATCATTGGTTCCAACAGCATCGAAACAAGTAATGATACCTTTATACTGGATGTAAATTCTGTTTCACTTCTAAAAAATAGACGACTCAAAAGGCTAACGGATGTGCTGTTATCGTTGGTTTTCCTGTTGCTCTGGCCTACTTCCTTTCTGTGGGTAAAGCGGCCATTAGGTTTTTTAAAGAATATTGCGAAAGTAGTTTTTGGAAAAAAAACGTGGGTCGGGTTTAATAGAGAATTTGTGAAACAACATGACTTACCGCCACTAAAGAAAGGGGTATTAAATACATCATCCTATGTGCCGACGGATTCCCTCACCAAAGAGCACATTCAGAAGCTTAATGTACTCTATGCCCGCGACTATAGATGGATGAATGATTTGTATATTGTTTGGAAGTGCAAGTCGCATTTGGGATCTTAGGCGTTGATAACCTGTTAGTTAACCTCGTTTTTGCGTTCGATTTCTGCGATTTCTACCATGTGAATAATTGGTATGAAACTCTCTGTTTTTAGAATGCCCGACATAGGCGGAAAACACCAAATTTCACGTAGGTTTGCACCTCAATATTAGCAGAGAATACAGAGATGTCCCAAATAGAACTTTTGCTACCCAAAATGGGTGAGAGTGTCGCCGAAGCTACCATTATCAAATGGGTGAAAAAGGAAGGCGACGCTATAAAAGCAGACGAGCCAATCATAGAAATTGCTACAGACAAGGTAGATAGTGAGGTTCCGGCTCCTGAAGATGGCATATTGCTCAAATGTTTGGTAAAAGAAGGAGATGTCGTTCAAGTGGGTAAACCCATTGCCATCATTGGAATTGGAAGCGCATCAGCTGTGGTTTCTGCTCCCATTTCAGCGGCTCCTGCAGCAATAGCGCCTCCGGCCCCGGTTGCTGCTACTGCCCCTTTAACTTCAGCGCCCCTTTCGGTAGACATCCCTCGCGAAAGCGATGGGGGTAAGTTCTTTAGCCCACTAGTTCGGAATATTGCAAAGGCCGAAGGAGTAAGTCTTCCCGAATTGGAGGCAATTGTAGGTTCCGGTTCCGCCGGTAGAGTCACCAAAGGTGATGTTTTGGATTATCTTAAAAATCGTGTTGCCGGCGCTCCGGCAGTTTCATCCGCACCGGTGGTATCAGCTCCGGCGGTTGCACATACATCGAATGGGGTTCAGGAAAAACCTGCTGCAGTTTCGGTAACGTCAGAACAGCCGGTTATTCAGCGACCAAAAGTGAATATTGGACCGAACGACGAGATCGTTGAAATGGATCGTATGCGCAAGTTAATTGCGGATCACATGGTCATGAGTAAACATGTGTCTCCCCACGTAACCTCATACGTAGAAGCCGATGTTACGAATCTTGTGATGTGGCGCGAAAAGGTGAAAAAAGCGTTTGAACAAAAGGAAAAGACCAAAATCACATTTACACCTTTATTTATAGAAGCAATTGTTAAAGCGATAAAAGATTTTCCCGGCGTAAATATTTCTGTTGATGGCGATAAAATTATCATGCGTCGTGACATCAATATCGGAATGGCTGCGGCGCTGCCTAGTGGAAATCTTATAGTTCCGGTAATCAAAAATGCCGATCAACTCAATTTGGTTGGTCTCGCAAAAAAAGTGAACGACTTGGCAGATAGGGCTAGAAATAATAAGCTAACGCCGGACGAAATTTCGGGTGGTACTTATACTCTGACTAATGTTGGAACCTTTGGAAATGTAATGGGGACTCCTATTATAAATCAACCACAGGTGGCAATCATGGCAGTGGGTGCTATTCGCAAAAAGCCTGCTGTTATTGAAACTCCATCGGGAGATGCCATAGCTATACGACACATGATGTTCCTTTCTCACAGCTACGACCACCGTGTGGTAGATGGTGCGATGGGAGGTAGTTTCGTGCGAAGAGTAGCCGATTACCTCGAGAGTTTTGACATGAACCGAGAATGGTAATCACTGTACAGCTGACGGATAAAAAAAAAATAAGTAAATTGGACAAGTTTTTGAAAACCCTCAATACAACTAATATCTACCAAATGAAACGTTTCGGTCTTGTGATAGCCCTTGTTGCATGGGTGAGTGTAAGTTTTGCACAAATGGCTCCCGCCGATTTCGGATCTAAATTCCTTGAAGCTAACAAGCTCATGGAAGAAAAATTCTGGAATAAAGCGAGAGATTTATGGCAAGAGCTCGTTGAACTCGATACAGTAAATGCCAACGTAAACTACAAATTGGGATATTGCATGTTGCAGATCCCGAACAGTAAGTCGTTAGCACTTGAGTATCTGCAAGCCGCTGCATCAAGTGATCTAACGAAAAAGTACGATCCTTTTGACCCATCAGAACGCAAAGCTCCTATGGAAGTTTTGTACTACCTGGGATATGCGCAGCAGCTGAATTATAACCTAGATGAGGCAATTTCCAGTTACAGCACTTTCTTGAAGAAGGTACCGGAAAAGCACAACCTAGCTATAAAAGCCAAACGCGCCATCGAAATGTGCGAAGAGGCCAAATTGCAGGTTGCCAATCCGCAAGGTTTCATCATCACCAACGTGGGCCCTGTAATTAATAAGGAAACGAACGATTATAGTCCCGTATTGAGTATAGATGAAAGCGCCATGTACTTCACTAGTCGCCGTTTGCGTAACGATACTTCAAATAGTGTATTTACAGATATTGACACGGGTGAGTGGCGCGAGGATGTTTATGTATCATACAAAGACCAATCAGGCAATTGGACTACCCCTGAGCTTTTGAACTTGAACAGCGATGAACACGATGCAACTCTGTCGGTTTCACCGGATGGCCAAACTTTGTTTATCTACCGAGACAAAGCAGGTGACGGTCAACTTTTCGAATCAAAGCTGATCGGTGAATCTTGGAGCGATCCCCAATTATTGGGTAGCGACATAAATACGTCAGCATGGGAAACACACGCAACGATTTCTGCGGATGGAAATACACTTTATTTTGTATCTAATCGCGATGGTGGCAAAGGTGGCCGTGATATTTACCGTTGTGTGAAAATGCCTAATGGTGATTGGAGTAAAGCTTTGAATATCGGCCCAACAATTAATACTTCTTGGGAAGAAGACAGCCCCGTACTTTCTGCAGATGGACGTACCCTTTACTTTGCATCACAGGGTCATTCGAGCATGGGTGGTTTCGACATTTTCTATAGTAATCTCGGTGATGATGGAGAATGGAGCAGGCCGATTCATATGCAATATCCATTGAACACGGTTGACGATGATGCATTTTTTGTACCGATGGCCGACGGTCGTCACGCCTATTACTCTTCCGCAAAAGAAGGTGGTTATGGCTTAAAAGATATATACCTCGTAGAACTTCCTGAATCAATCAACGAAAGCAGTTTAGCGGTGCTTAAAGGTTTCATAATACCTGAACTAGAAAAAGATCTTCCAAACGATATTCGTATTTTGATTACAAATAGTAAAACGAATGAAGTAACTGAATACCGTCCAAGAAAACGCGATGGGGGTTACGTGGCAATTCTGCAACCTTGTGTGGGCTATAATATAGAGTACATCAAAGGAAAAGAAATTTTCCATGAAGAATACATCAATGTGCCTTGTGAATCGAGCTACCAAGAGTTGAAACGAGAAGTTTATTTAATGCCTGTAGCTTTAGTTCCTGATCAACCTATTATCGTAGAGAAACCTAAGAAAGAAGTATTGACTTTCGACGATAAAAACCCGGTTAAAATTCAATACATCGAAGAATTGGGATATGCAGAGTTCTCTAGATTTTTTGTATATGACTTCAAAGATTTTGGTGTTGAGGAACCAAAATTCCAAGAGTTCATCAAAAACATTAAGAAGATCATCGACATGAACAAGGGTAAAGTAATTGTTATCATCGAGTCGAGTGCATCTAAAGTTCCTTCACGAAAATTCAAAGACAATCAGGACTTAACCGAATGGAGAAACAAAACAGCAACAGATCAAGTGGTAAGCGAGCTCAAGAAATTCGGTTATGTGCGCGGAAAACACTACGATTTCGGAACTGCGAAAGAATTAGTTCAAGGTAAGGATTATGAAAATGACCGCGACTTACAGCGCACTTACTACGAACAATACCAATATATCAACATTAAGGCTGAGCTTGAACAACAGCCATAAGTATAAAAACATACGGCTAATTTGGCCCAAAAAGCGAAACCCCTCGGATGCTACTTCCGGGGGTTTCTTTTGCTACTTGTGTTGCCTGTCCGTAGACAAACAACCTGCTACTGTGCAGCTATAACCGCATTGTTTTAGAAATATTTTACAGAGCTTAAAAAAAAAGATGAAACTCAACCTCGAACGTCCACTCGCCTTTTTTGATCTTGAAACAACCGGAACTGATGTAGGTCGCGATCGCATTGTAGAATTGGCTATAGTTAAAGTGTTGCCAGATGGAACGTTTCAAACGAAACCAAACAAAGCAGCAGGGGAGGGTAGATTCTTAATTAATCCCGGAATGCCGATTCCGAAAGAAGCTTCTATGGTGCACGGTATTTGGGACAAAGACGTTGTGGATGCACCTCTTTTCAAAGACATAGCACCCAAGCTTTTTAAGTTTATGTTCGATTGTGACTTGGGAGGATTCAACTCAAATAAATTCGACATTCCACTTCTGGCTGAAGAGTTTTTAAGAGCAGGGATTGATTTCAGCATTGAAGGCAGAAACCTTATCGATGTTCAAGTTTTATTCCACCTAATGGAACCGAGAAATCTAAAAGCAGCATATCGTTTTTACTGCGACAAATCGTTGGACGATGCACACGAGGCATTGCCCGATGCGATGGCAACCTTCGAGGTGTTTCAATCGATGATGGAACGTTACGAAGGAAAAGAAATTCAGGACAACCATGGCAACAAAACAGTTCCGGTTGTAAATGACATGAAACATATTCATGCCACCAGCGAACGTCGCAAGAAAGTGGATCTGGCGGGTCACATGGTGTACAATGATGAAAATATTGCCGTTTTTAATTTCGGAAAATATAAGGGGATGAGTGTCGTTGAGGTCTTGCAAAAAGATCAGGGATACTTTGGTTGGCTTATGCAAGCGGACTTTCCTTTATATACCAAAAAGGTTTTGCTAGAAATTAGAAATTCAATGCCTATATCATGAAGCGGATAACCGTTTTGGTGTCCAACGATCTTGAATTTGACCAGCGTGTACGCAAAGTATGCACCACGCTTTCTTCTATGGGTTTCGAAATTCATTTGCTCGGTAGGATGATGCCCGAGAGCCGTCCATTCGAAAGTCCTTTTCATTACCACCGTGTCCGACTTCCTTTCTCTAAAGGTGTTTTATTTTATGCCGGCCTCAACGTAGCTTTATTTTTTCATCTTCTGTTCAAAAAGACCGACATTATTTTAGCCAATGATCTGGATACCTTACTTCCCGCTTTTTTGATAGGGATATTGAGATCGAAAGAAATCGTATACGATAGTCACGAGTATTTTACCGAAGCAGAAGGTCTAACAGGTAGAGAAAATGTAAAACGCATTTGGGAGAAAATTGAGAAGTGGATATTCCCAAAATTGAAACGAGTTTATACGGTCAACGAATCGATCGCCGGGTTTTATCGAGAGAAATACAAAGTGGATGTAAGCGTCGTTAAAAACGTTCCGGCGCTTATGCCTACAGCAGCAATATCAGATACTTCGGAGCTCAATTTGCCGGCTAACAAAAAAATCATTATATTACAGGGTGCCTATATTGATCCCGATCGCGGTGCGGCGGAAGCTGTTATGGCCATGAAGTGGGTGGAAAATGCTCTTCTATTAATTATCGGTTCCGGCAGAGAAATGGATCGGTTGAAGAGTATTGTAAAAGAAGAACAATTGGAATCGAGGGTTTGGATTATGGGAAAATTACCTTTTCCCGAACTTAGAAAATATACTTCCATGGCCTCTTTGGGTCTGTCCTTGGATAAACCGGTTCACCTCAATTATAAGTACAGTCTTCCCAATAAAATATTTGATTACATACATGCCGGAATCCCCGTTCTCATTTCTCGACTTCCCGAATTGGAACGTTTGATGAAACAATATGAGGTGGGAATGTTCATCGATTCGCATGAACCCAAGCACATTGCTCAATGCATTTCTGAAGCCTTGGTGTCGGAAAAAAGAAACGTATGGAAAGAAAATCTCCGGTTGTCGGCCTTAGAGAACAATTGGCAGAACGAAGAGAAAACCATCGTTGAAATTTATAAGGGTTTACTTTTTGCCCAAAGCGAATAGATTCAACTTCCATCTACCCGCCTTCTTTCCAAGATATTTTAACATCACCCATGGAATGTTGAGTAAATAATAAAAAATATCCAGTCGCTTTCTTTTAATGGTGAGCTCTTCTTTATAGAGTGAAATTGTAAATCGTTTGGAAAGTCCCTCCGATCCACATTTAGCGACGATGGTAGATATAAATTGTCCTTGTGTTTTTTGCCGGAGTAAAAACAAGTGGAAATCGTAATCGGCTAGAATTTTATACAAGGAATTAAATCGAAAATCAGTAAACAACGATCTGCGATATAAAACGGATTGTTGATGAAGTGTGTTTTTCCAAAGTAGTTTTTTTCCAAATTCACTTTTGTGTAAGAGTGGAACAAAAGTATTGGCCGGACTTTCATTTTCCACATACCCAAATACGATGTCAGAATTTTCGGCAACGAGGTTCATCATTTCTGCGAAAATATTTTTGTTGAGTATGGCATCATCTGCCCCTAAAACATATATCCACTCTCCTGTAGCCTTATCAAGACCTTTATTAATGGCGTCGTAAACACCAAGGTCTTGTTCACTGATAAAATAGTCAGGTCTATTTTCAAGTGTATTGATCAGATCAACGGAACCATCTGTAGATTTACCATCAATGAGGATCAATTCTATCGAGTCATAGGATTGATTTTGTACGCTTTGAATGGCCCTTTGCAACGTGTTCCGGGCATTAAAACAAGGTATGATAACACTGATTTTATCCATAGCAGGATGATCAGTCTGCGTCGGCCAGATGTGTTATTGTTTCGCGTTCACTCAGTCGTCCATCTGAACACATGATCACGCGCGACTTAAATTTCCGCATGGTATCATAGTCGTGTGAGGCCATTAAAACCGCGGTGCCGCTATGTGAAATGGCCAACAATAAATTTAATATCTCAACCGATGTTTGCGGATCTAAATTTCCTGTAGGTTCATCAGCTAAAATCAGTTGCGGTGTATTCAGCAAAGCACGTGCAATAGCAACTCGCTGTTGTTCACCACCCGATAATTCATGTGGCTTTTTAAATCCCTTTCCCTCCAGATTCACAAGTTCAAGTACACTTTGAATGCGATTTGAAATCGCTTTTTTATCGCTCCAGCCGGTGGCTCGTAAAACGAACTCCAAATTTTCGTCGGTAGTTCGATCAGTAAGCAATTCGAAGTCCTGAAAAACGATTCCAAGTTTTCTTCGTAAGTAGGGAATTTGTCGGCGTTTGATCGTAGATAGGTCGTATCCGCAACACATACCTTTTCCCGATTTTAAAGGTAGATCGGCATATAAAGTTTTCAGCAAACTACTTTTTCCAGAACCTGTGCGACCAATGAGGTAGACAAATTCGCCATTGTTTACATGTAAATTCACATCGCGGAGAACAATATTGTCTTCCTGATCGATGCGAACATTTTCTAGTTGTATTACTGCTTCGCTCATGCGGTTTTGCTGAATGATTGGCCTAAATTACCTTTCACTAACGAAGGAAAGATAATCCTCGTATATAGTTTTGAACATTTGAGCTTGTCTTTATGCAAATAACATGTTGGTGCTTGGGTTTGATTGAAAATGAATTATATATATCAAGTACATTTATCGCCGAAGGCCTCACCCTCCGCCCTATCCATCCTTCGACAGGCTCAGGAGGACGAGGAGAGGGAACCGATTCTGCAAACTGAAAAGTAAACGTTTTTTAAAGCCACGATTTTTTAAAAACTTATGATTTCATTCAACGTGAACGTCCCCCTCTCCTCTGGAGAGGGGTTAGGGGTGAGGCTTTCCGACGGTTTGTTCCGCACTCTCGGTTCGATTTTATCTATGTGCCTCGAACCTGCAAGGAACAATGCGATTCACCTGAATAAAAGGGTGAAATTAATCAGGTCTTTTTGCATAGAATTAATAGGAGTATTGTAACTATCGTTGCTACCGCCTTTTAACCTCGAAATCAAGTCGCGGGCATAGGAAAGCTGAACGGTCATAATCGTAGACTTGAGGCGTAAACTGCGTTCGACCCCCACTTCTCCAAAAAGGAAAAAGTTGTTCATTTCGGGGTGAGTTGAGTTGGCAAATCCCAAGGGAATTCCGGGACGAATAGAAATCATTGGTGCAAATGAACTTGCTTTGGCAGAATTCAATTCAAGAGGTATATCCTGGCTGATTGGTTTGCGGTAATATGCAAATTGTACAGGTAGTTCCACACATACCGGGTGTATGTCATACTCTTCTTTGTTTTTTCTACGGGTGTCGTATTCGAGAAAAGCTGTATTTAATTCAAATTGAAAACCGATTCGCCAAGAAGTGAGTGAGAATCCGTTTTTCATTAGAATTCGACCTTCATAAAAGGCACCACCGGCGAATCCTACGCCATTAACGGCCTTCAACGACCCCGGAGCAAGAGAATCAGAAAACACAAAGGGTCCGGCATCTACTTGAAGGTTCGAGTAGTTAAAGCCAAAATGAAAACCCAAGTATCCTTTCATGGGAGCAATGGTATCTGTATTGAACTTTTGACCTGAGGAGCTCAGACTAATCAGGAGAATACTTAGGAGTGTAATTTGTTTCATCAGATAAAAAAAAGGGGTGAACCTTTGTCGATTCACCCCACAAAGAAGAGAAAGATTTTTTATTCTACTACAAACTCTTTATCATCAATTTTAACATTCCAAGTCACTTTGGTAGTTACTATTTCCATAGAACCATTTTGCAATGAAACGAGCGACGGTAGCTTTATTCCTTCGAATTCGGCGTATTCTTTAATAACGCTTTCCGCTAAAGTACCTTCTTCTTCCACTACCGTTTTATAGCGAAGACCTGTCGCAACATCGAAATAATCTGTACTAACCATGCCACCTTCAGCATCTTTTAATTCGACAACGAAATACTCCTTTCCATCGAGGTTTGCAATACCTTTTAACACCGGAGTAATTCCGTAGTCCTGATAGTGCATTTCGGCTTTCATATCGGATTGCATGCGGAGTTGAGTCAATTCGTTGCCCTCCGGATAGGTCTTTTGACCCATTGCTTCCATGCATGCTTTTTTGCCATTACAAATGGTTTTCATCACTGGATTTCCTCCCATCAGAACACTCATATTGAGTTTGCCGCCATCTTTTCCTTTGATCTTCATCTCGAGTGCCATAGGCCCCATATTCATTTTTCCTTCCTGCTCAAAGGAATTGATTTTGTTGATTTTTTCAAGTCCACCAATAGCTTGAATGTATTTCTCAAGCACAGTGTTGGCGGTATAACCATCCGGAGCAGCTTTCAAATCTGAGAAAACAGTTCCGTCCGGATTCAACATGTTCACTTTAGCCGTTGCCGAGAATTTCTCCAGGCTCTTTGCCACATCTTTGTTTCCAACAACAGTGATGTATGCATTTGATGCTTTAATATATTTCTGTGCTGCCAACAAAAGATCAGCAGAAGTAACCATATTCAATTTTTGTAGATACGTTTCGTAGTAGTCTTTGGGCAATTTGTACTTTTCAATATTCAAAGCAAAATTGGCGATGGTCTGCGGACGTTCGAGTGATCGCGCGAAGCTACCGGTCATGATGTTTTTGATAACCGTAAGTGTTGTATCCGGAATAGGTTCTTTTGTCAAACGATCCATCTCGAATAGGAATTCGGTGATGGCACTGTCCGTTACTTCGTTTCTAACACTGGCACCGGCAGAAAAAGCCCCTACTATTTCATCAGGGCTGATAGAAGAATAAGCACCGTATGTATATGCTTTGTCTTCGCGCAGATTTTGCATCAATCGAGCTTGGAAACCACTTCCACCAAGCACATTGTTTAATACACTTGCTACAATAGCTTCTTGAGTGCCGGGTTTTAGATCGATAGGGTAGGTGATATCAATAACGCTTTGAACTGCTCCGGGCATCGGAACAAAAACCACTTCGTTGCCGGCCGGAGGAGCGGGCAATTTATATTTGATGTCATTTACATTTCCCTTTTTCCACTTGCCAAAATATTGTTCAGCTTGCAATTTGGCTTCCTCAGGAGTAATATCTCCTACAACAACGAGGTAGGCAACGTTAGGTTTAAAATAGGTAGAATAATATTTCACTAGATCGTCGCGCTGAATTGCTTCAATAGATTTTTCAGTTTGATACTCTCCGTATGGATGTGATTTTCCGTAGTTCGATAAACTCGCAATTCGTCCTGAAATGGCGTTGGGATCAGTCTTTTCACTTGCCAAACCCGATATCGTTTGTTTGCGAAGTTTTTCAAGTTCATCTTCAGGAAAAGATGGGTTGAGTAGCACATCGCTCATCACTTCAAGTAATGTGGCCCCATGTTTTTTCAAACAAGATCCGCTCACACCTCTCGAAGAAGTACTCAAATCCGCACCGATGAAATCTACGGTTTCATCAATTTGCGACTTGCTTTTTGTAGCAGTACCGGTTCGCATCAAATCACCGGCCATTGAAACGTAGCCCGTTTTTTCACCTTCCAAAACCGGATCGATATCCAAGCTAATTTGGTAGGAAACACGTGGCAATTTGTGGTTCTCAACTACGATCAATTTCAGACCATTTTCAAGTTGAAACGTTTGGTATTCACCGATGCGAATGGCAGGGGCAGGTCCGGCTGCCGGAACCTTCGAACGATCGATTTGCTGAACAGTGCCGCATGCAGCTAACAATAAAGCTGCAAAAACGGAAACATATATGATTGTCTTTTTCATGTTGTCAAATAGAAATGTAATTCTGGGTTATTTCAGTAATTCAGGATTGTGAAGGAAATAAAGCACGACACGATTTGATTTGTCGTAATATTTTTTAGCGGCATTCATTATATCCTGCTTGGTTACTGCCTGATATCTCGAAATTTCTGTATTAATGAGATTGGTATCCCCGAAATACATGTGATAATTTGCAAGGCTTTCTGCAATACCGGCTACTGTGCTGTTGCGAGATACAAAGTCATTTTCAACCTGATTTTTTAGTTTTTGCAACTCCATGTCAGAAATCAATTCCGCTTTAGCTCTTTCAAACTCAACATCCATTGCTTGTTCAACTTGACTAGGATCAACGCCCATATTGCACATCGAAAATCCAAGGGTCAATCCCGGATCTTCCAATCCAAATGAAAATGCACCACAGAAAAGAGCAAGTTCTTTTTCATCTACGATTGAGCGATTGAGACGTGAACTTTCTCCTTGAGATAAAAGCTGATTGAGCATATCCACGGCATAATATTCGGGAGTTCCTTGAGCAGGTATATGATACGCTTGCACCACCACCGGAAGTTGATCTTTTACCCACACCGTATCGCGCACTTCACCCGAATGGGTAGGTTCTGTGATATTCGGACGTGGAACATCAATTTGTCCTTTAGGGATACCTGAAAAATATTTTTCTATGAGTTTTTTTGTTTCTTCGGGATTGATATCGCCGGCAATACTCAAAACAGCATTATTGGGTACGTAAAACGTCTTATAGAAATCAATGAAATCTTTTTCCTGAGCTGCATTCAAATCATCCATACTTCCAATAGGCATCCACTTATATGGATGAACTTTGTATGAGTGGCTCATGGTTTCACCCAACAAATTTCCGTAGGGTTGATTGTCAACTCGCTGACGTTTTTCTTCTTTCACAACTTCGCGTTGCGTTTCAATTCCTTCGATTTCTACTTTGGCATGCAGCATTCTCTCGCTCTCCAACCAAAGACCTAATTCCAATTGATTGCTCGGTAATAATTCGTAGTAAAATGTTCGATCAAAAGATGTATTTGCATTTAATCCGCCGCCCGCATTTTCCACAAATTTGGAATATTGTCCGCGACCAATGTTTTCTGAACCCTCGAAAAGCAGGTGTTCGAAGAAGTGAGCCATACCGGATTTGCCGGGCAACTCATTTTTGGATCCAACATGATACATCACGGTTACCGCTACTATTGGGGTACTGTGGTCTTCGTGTAAGATCACATGTAGTCCGTTTTTCAGGTCGAATTCTGTAAACTGAATGTTTTGTGCCCGACCGGATACGGCGAAACCGCAGAGGACCAGAGAATAGAGTATTTTTTTCATTTTCAATGATTTCGATTGAAGCGCGAAAATAGCACCGATTTTTCCTACGGCGAAATGCCTGTGATATTTGGTTCTGCTCCGCGATGAGCGGGCATTTCCTATCTTCGCCGCATGGCACATCATACTCTACAGGAGCTTGCGGCTTTCATTGCCTCCGGAGCTACGTTGGAATTAAATTCCGATGATAAACAACGAATTCTCGCTTGTCGCGAATACCTCGACAAAAAAATGGCCCTCGGTGGCGATCCGGTATATGGTATTAACACGGGTTTCGGTGCCCTTTGCAATACGGTGGTCGCCGACGATGAATTGGGAGAACTGCAGCGAAATCTATTGTTGAGTCATGCCTGTGGAATGGGAGAGGAAGTGCCTCAACCGATCGTGAAATGGATGATTTTGCTCAAAATAAAAGGACTCGCGAGAGGGCACAGCGGTGTACAATTAGCCACTGTTCAGCGTTTGGTGGATTTTTATAATTTGGGGATTTGTCCGATCGTCTATCAACAGGGATCTTTAGGCGCTAGTGGCGATTTGGCTCCGCTGGCACATTTAGCATTACCGCTCATAGGTGAAGGAGAGGTCTTTTTTAAAGGTGTTCGAATGCCCGCCAAGGAAGCCCTGAAAAGCTGTGGTTTGGAACCAATCAAATTGCAATCGAAAGAAGGTTTGGCATTAATCAACGGAACTCAATTTATGAGTTCATTTGCCTCTCACATTCTTACCGAATTTAGAAGTTTGTGGGATAAAATACATGCGATAGCGGCGATGAGTCTCGATGCTTTTATGGGCAGACCGGAACCTTTTCTTTCATTCACGCACGAAGTGCGAAATCACAAAGGACAAGTAATGGTTGCTAAAACCATAAACGACTTAATTCAAGGAAGCGAAATACAAAAGGTTAAAAAGGAGCATGTACAAGATGCCTATTGTTTTCGATGTATGCCTCAAGTGCATGGCGCTACGTGGGATACTTATTTGCATTGCTTACATGTTCTTGAAACCGAAATAAATAGTGTAACCGACAACCCCATCATTTTCCCGAGTGAAGACAAGATTATTTCGGGAGGAAATTTCCACGGTCAACCACTCGCATTTATCATGGATTTTTTCGCCATCGCATTGGCCGAATTGGGAAGTATCAGCGAACGACGTACATACAAACTTATTAGTGGTCAGCGTGGCTTGCAACCCTTCTTGGCCAAAGACCCCGGATTAAATAGCGGACTCATGATATCGCAATACACTGCGGCCTCTATTGTAAGTCAGAATAAACAGTTATGCACTCCGGCATCGGTAGATACCATCGATAGCAGCAATGGTCAAGAAGATCATGTAAGCATGGGTGCAAATGCAGCGACAAAATGTTTGCGCATTCTTGAAAATGTAAAATCGATAGTAGGTATAGAATTACTCACGGCATCACAAGCCCTCGATTTCAGAAGACCACTTAAAAGTTCTCCGCAAATCGAATCATTCCACCAAAAATTCCGTTCCATTATTCCTTTTATCGAAAACGACATTTACCTCAAACCGGCGATGGATGCCGCGAGAGAAATGGGATGAATTATGAGTTATGAATTATGAGTTATGAATGCCGGACTGCGGGGAAATGGGCCGCGTAGCGGCCCATTTCCCCCTTATTCCCCAATATTACGACCGTCATCCTGAGCGAGTACTCGAAGAGTACGAGTCGAAGGATTGACGAAGATTTATCAGAAAAAATATTTTCTTGTTTGTAATCGAGAAACAGTTTCAGTTCCGGTAGCAGCACGTTTTATAAAACGATTTTACTCATTTACCACTTCCCTTCATCACAATCAAAATCGTGTAGAAGAGAATTTTGATGTCCATCGCAAGATTCATGTTTTCGATGTAGAGGATGTCGTATTTGAGACGTTGAACCATTTGATCGACATTCTCCGCATACCCATATTTTACTTGTCCCCACGAGGTAATGCCCGGACGAACTTTTTGCAGATGTCTGTAGTGTGGAGCACGTTGAGTAATCAAATTTATGAAGTGCTGACGTTCTGGACGAGGACCAACAAGAGCCATTTCCCCGATCATCACATTCCAAAATTGAGGCAACTCATCCATTCGTGTTTTGCGAAGAAATCTACCCACTTTGGTCACACGGTTATCGTGAGTACTACTCAGTTGCGGACCATTAGATTCTGCATCTTTCACCATCGTACGGAATTTATAGATGTAAAATGGCTTGCCATATTTACCTATGCGTTCTTGTTTGAAAATTACCGGACCCGAAGAAGTGAATTTTATAGCCAATGCTATTCCTATGTAAACAGGTGAAAGCAATATCATCGCTATTAAACTAACACCAATATCCATGAGTCGTTTTACAGAGAATTGCCACGCCGGCATAATCTCATGATTAACTCGAATCAATGGAACACCATAGATGCTATTCATCTTCACACTACCACTAAGAATGTCGTACATATCGGGTATGATGTTGATATTAACTTTCTCGTCTTCCAAAAGCGCAACAATATTTTCGAGATCATCATGATCACCGCTTTCAATGGCTATTATGACTTCCTCAATTCCTTTTTCCCTGATGAGATTCGGTAGGTCCTGGTATTGTCCGCAGTAGGGTAAATGTTTCTTTAATAAATCGTCGTTTCCATTCACTCTTACAAATCCAACGAAGCGATACCCCGGAGACTTAGGCATACTCTGAATCTCTTCATACATACCAACAGCCTCGGCATTTCCCCCAACGATGAGTGCATTAAATCCAATTTTTCTTTTATGAACAAGTGATACAGTTCGAGATGTAAGTATCAATCGACCTATTAAAGAAAGTAAAAAGTGAGAAGTAAAAAGTACAAGCAATGACTTGTAATAACTCTTATATCCCGAGATCTGATCATCCAATAAAAAGACAAAAAATATGACTAGACAACCGAGTACCGATGCGATGGCCACTTGACCAAGCTCCTTTAAACGATACCTGCGAAAAATTTTGTTGTAATGTCCGCTGAGCCAATAAAGAGCAATCCAGAAAACAGGAATGATAACTAATCCAAGAAAATAATTTTGATCGAAGATGAGCGAAACATCATCTCCGAATTTCATGGTTTCAAGTACTTTCTTGCGGTACGCGAACAGGATGGTCCATGCGCTTGCAGCAGTAAGCAAGTCGACCAAAATATATTTTAAAACCTGTCTGCTTTCTTTCATAAGATCAATCGAAAGTCACGAGTTTTACATTATCCAAAAAGACTTCCACTGTCTTTCCGGGTGTATCCGCAACAGCTTCAAAGTAGATTTCAAAGTGATCTGCATTGATGTTTTGTGAAGGTATCAAACCCAAGTCGATGTATATTTTATTCCAAACGGGTGTACCAATGCTCTCAGTAGTCGGATTAATCAGAACAGCTAAATTCTTTTTCTCTGTTCCCGATTGAAATGAATACAATCCGGCAGCGAGTGTATTATTGGTACTATAGTTCAATTCCAAAAAGGTCACTTTACCGGCGGAGAGTTGTAATATTTGATTGGTACGAACAAGTAACTGATTATTCCCATCGGCGAGGATAGCGTAACCGGATCCACTTCCTTCAAAGACTTGTTCTGCATTTGAAATATTTGTTAGATCAACGTCTGAAGTACCTGTGGCATTAAAAAGATTGGAGCCACCTTCAAAATCGTATTGATCAATACTAATATCATCGCGATAAAAGAATCGGGGCTTTAAAACAATTTCACTGCCAGGGGTAAACTGTAGGGTAGTATCAAAACTTGTATAAAATGGATAGCGAATACGTGTCGAGGAGATTCCATTGTTTTTAATACCTGCTAAAATCGTAACCTGATTGGCCCCTACGTCGAGCACAGGTATGTGGGCAGGCAGATCATACGCTCCGAGCATCTGACCATTTGAGTAAACCCAAACTTCTGTAATTTTTTGGCTCGAGGTTCCTTCGCCGGGAGCAGCGGAAAAACTAAATTCATCAATATGAATAAAGGAAGGAACCGATTCTTCCGGATTTATGAGGTCGCATGATCCCAAAAAGATCACGATACCAAATACGAGTACATAATTCGTGTAAAGATGCTTCAACAACGTGTCTTGGTCTAAAGGTCGGCGAAAGTAATGAAGCAGACGCACTACTTGTCATTCTGTCGCTAAGCGTTAACGAAAAAAGGTGCTACTTATTGTAAAAAGGCCATTTCTATTGCAAACTATTGATCATCAGGGAGTATGATGTATCAAGCATATTACTCTTCATTATTGAGAAGCACTCCTTGTTTCATTTTTTCTAAGACTAAGTGTGCAGCTTCTAAAGCCTTAAATCCCTGAGAAAGCGGCACTTCCGATTCTTTATCCTCTCGGATACAGGTTGCAAAAGCATTGAGCTCATCGCGAATGGCATTTCCGGCCGGGATTTGAGGTTTTTCAAACAGAATTTCTTTAATACCTCGCCCCTGACCCAGATCTATAGTAACCGAGAAGGGATCGGGTTCACCCTCCACACTTCTCATTCTTACTATTTCAGATTCTTTAGTCAGAAAATCTACGGCGATATAGGCATCCCTTTGAAAGAACCTCGATTTCCGCATGTTTTTGAGTGAAATGCGACTGGCCGTTAAGTTCGCTACACAGCCATTGTCGAGCTCAATGCGGGCATTGGCAATATCAGGGGTATCGCTTAAAACAGCCACCCCACTGGCGCTTATCCTACGGATTCCGGCGCCGGTTACAGCCAATACGATATCGATGTCGTGAATCATCAAATCAAGTACAACAGAAACATCGGTGCCTCTTGGGTTAAATTGAGCCAAACGATGCGTTTCAATAAATCTGGGTTGATCGAAAAAGGGCAGTGCCGCACGGAAGGCCGGATTAAACCTTTCTACATGACCTACTTGGGCTTTCACTCCGGCTTCTTTGGCCAATCGCACCAACGAACGCCCTTCTTCAAGTGTGTGAGTTAAAGGTTTTTCTATAAAAACATGCTTGAATTGACGCATTGCGGCAACGGCACATGTATAATGAGCTAGGGTAGGAGTTACCACATCGATTACGTCAACCGCGGCAATCAGTGCCTCCATTTCATCGAAGGCGGTGGTGTTGTATAGCGCTGCAACCTCTAAAGCCTTCTCTTTATCAGGGTCATAAATGCCCGTTAATTCAAAGACATCGGGCAATTCACAAATACATTTCATGTGAATTTTACCGAGATGTCCGACTCCCAAAACTCCTATTTTCAACATATCTGCAGGTTCTAAGGCTCCTAATTTCAACCATCGCAAATTTGATGCGCAGAGGTATTTACACGTGAACGTTCATTTTTACTTTTCAACACACGAAATATAGACTATTGTCGAAACTAGCTTTGGCCGACTATGTTAAACGATTCATACAGGCACAAAGGCTTGCGAAAGAAATTGGTTCAGGAGATGGAGGCGATGGGTATTTCCGATCGCCGAGTTTTGGACGCCATGAACGCCGTACCCCGCCATTTTTTCCTCACAAGTGCGTTTTTAGAATTTGCTTACGAGAATAAAGCATTTCAGATTGGGGCAGGCCAAACCATCAGCCATCCTTTTACTGTTGCCACCCAAAGTCAATTATTAAGGCTCGAACCGGGAATGAAAGTTCTTGAAATTGGCACGGGTTCCGGTTATCAAACCTGTGTTTTATGTGAGATGGGTGCTAAAGTGTATTCGATCGAGCGACAAAAATTGCTTCACGACAATGCAAAAGCCCTCATTAAAAGCATGGGTTACACTCCTCAATTGACCTATGGTGACGGATACAAAGGCATGCCTTCCTACGCTCCTTTCGATAGAATCATTATTACATGTGCAGTACCGAAATTGCCCGATGAACTTCTAATGCAAATGAAGCCGGGAGGTTTATTGGTAATGCCTTATGGAGAGGGTGAAGTTCAACAAATGATGGTCGTAGAAGAAAAAGAAGACGGAAGTTTCGATTCGCAACTATTTGGTAAATTTTCATTTGTGCCGATGCTCGAAAAGAGAAATTCACATCACTGAGAATATTCCCAAGCACTGCGATAAGCACCAATCGATTCGGCAAACAGTAAAAATTCTTCGTAGAACTTATCTCCGCCCAAAGTGGCACTATCCCCGACTACAACAAGTTTTTTGCGGGCACGTGTCATTGCAACATTCATCCTCCGGTAATCCTTTAGAAAGCCGATATCCCCATCGGCATTGCTGCGAACCATGGAGATATAAATCACATCTCGTTCTTGACCCTGAAATGAGTCAATAGTATTTACGGTCACATTTTTCAGATGAGAAAACATGGCTCGTAATACGTCCACCTGAGCACGGTAGGGAGAAATGATTCCTACACTCTCATCGCTCAATCCCGAAGAAATCAATTCGTCGAGGTGTTTGCGAACCAATTCGGCTTCATCCGGATTTTGCCGCGACTCATTATTATCGCCGGCCTTTTCTTCAAAACCACAACCTGCTGTATCTATAAATTCCACGGGAAGAGGAGAGAACAATAGTGTGCTGTGAGCAACACTTTCATGGGCAATCAATTTGTTTTCGTAAAACTTTCGATTGCTGAATGCCATGATTTGTTCATGCATTCTATATTGAGTAGTTAGAAGCGAAGATTCTTTTTGACGTTGAATGATTTTTTCAATGAGCGTAATATTCAATCCTTTTTTTCCGGCTTCATGACTTTTTACAGTGGGGGCTAATTGCAAGGGATCACCTGCCATTACCACTTTTTCGGCTTTTTGAATGGGCACCCAAGTAGCAGGTTCTATTCCTTGTCCGGCTTCATCTATTACAACAGTTTCAAATTTTCTTCCACTGAGGTATTCGTGCATACTTCCAATAAGAGTGCAGGTAATTACACTAGCATCATCAATGATTTTCTGAACCAGATAACTTTCCAATTCGCGAGCTTCTTTGTTCAAATTGCGAGCTTCTTGCAAAAGAGCTTTTCGTTGTTCCATTTCCTCTCTTCCAAAGCTGCGCTTATATTTTCCTCCAAGTTTGCGCATCTCCAGCGCTCTCTTTTTTAATTCTTTGATCTGCTTCGACTCTTTTAGTTTAGCCAAGGCAGAATCAACTGTGTGTCCAAGTGTGTCCTCTTCAACGCGCGCTACATTTCCAATTCGAATTACACTTACTCCTTTTGCTGCCAGACTTCTGGTTAAATAATCGGTGGCTGCATTGCTAGGGGCACAGACCAAAATTTGTTTTTCTAATTTCAGTAACTCAGAGATGGCGTGCACCAAAGTTGTTGTTTTGCCTGTTCCCGGAGGACCATGTACAACGGCAACATCTTCGGCGTTCAGAATATCCTGAACGGCTTGGTTTTGAGAATCGTTTAAAAAGCTGGCGGGTGAATAGGGAATATTGCGAAAGGATAAACTTTGATATCCAAGAATTTTATCGCGAAGTTCTTTTGATCTTCCTCTATCAATGTTTATGAAAAAGTTCAAAGCCTTGTACATCTCTTCGTACGACTTCGCATCGAAGAGTAAGTTCACTCCGATCTTCCCCATATCTGTCCATTCCGGCAGCTCATCGGCTCGAAAGAAAATTTTCATTCGGCTGTCATCGATGTATCCGATGGTTCCGTTGATTTGAGAATCGTCGTATCCGGGAGCTGCAGTGAATAAGCTGACCGGCGATGAATTACTGAAATGATGAGGAAAATTGTCTCCGGGATTTCTTTCTACCACGATGAAGGGATAAGCACCTAAACCATATCCTGTTTCGGCTATGCGCAAGGGAAACCAAGTAACGCCATTTCTTCGACGTTCCTGAATATTACTCTTTTTTAATGTCGCCTCGTGAATGGCAAAATCTTCGTCTTGCTCCATTCGAAGCAACTCAGCTGTTTTCCCTAATTCGGTTATAGAATCCATAGTCAAAAAAAAGGGCGGTCTGCATCAGACCGCCCTTGATGTATGTGCAAAGATACTATCGTTCTTTTCTAAGAATAGTCAAGTGACCTTCGTGGTATTCGAAACCTGCATTTTTATTTATTCCCAAGATGAAGAAATAGGTTCCTTCAGGAACATCTTCTTCTGAGGGTCTCCAATTATTGTTGTAGTTGTCTGATTCGTAGATCAAGTTGCCCCAACGATTGTATACACGAAGAGTACTTTTTTCGAAATTTTCCAATCCCGTGAAGACAAGAGAATTGTTCAAGTCTCCGGAATCGTTATTAGGAGTGAAGACGTTTGGAATGATAACTTCACAACTGATCACATTTAAATAGAATGGAGTTTCCGAAGTAAATCCACAAACGGGTTCGGTAATTTCAACATAATAGAATCCCGTTTGAGTGCCCGGGTAGGTTGAATTAAAACCAACATTTTCATATTCCTCTATACCATCTTCCGAGTAGTACCATCCGTAGGTGTATCCGTTTTCCTGAAATGGTGCCGCGAGAATGGCATCATCACCGGCACAGAATTCCAAGGAATCGAGAGGCCCGGCTTCCGGAGCCTGTGGGATGAAGACTAATACGGTATCATTTACGAGACACTGTGGATCCGATTGCGGATATACACTAAATATAAACTCAGTGTCTTCAGAAAGATTAGTAATCGTTGGAGTTAGGGTATTATCGCCTTGAAGCGGTCCTCCCGGAGTCCAATTGTAAATATAGTTGATGCCTTGTTGCTCATTGCCAACAATAGCTTCAAGGCTCATTTCTTCGAGGCAGTAGGGTACATCCTCACCTGCTGAAGGAACCGGACCGGGATAAGCTTCAATTTCAATTTGGTTTGTGTACGTACATCCAAAATCGTCGATTGCAGTAAACACATAAGTAAAGGTTCCTTCTTCCGTTGGAACAATACTGATGTTATCGCAACCTGCATCTTGTTGTGTAATAAAACTACCTGCCCAGAAAGTAGAGTCGCAACCTTGTCCGATTGATGGGGTGAATGAAATCAAATCAGGATAAAGTTCAGGAGCGAATTGAACAGACCAGTCGAAAATAAATCCATCATCTGCTCCCCACATATCGCATACTTCAACAGTCCATTCACCGTTTAGCGGACATCCTAACAATTGTTCCCAAGGTTGTGAACTATCGTAAATTCCCGAGATTAGTGAAATAGCACCTGTTCCATTGTCAACTAAAAGATTATTATCGGCACTAGAAGCTTCCCACGTTCCGTTGATTGCATCAGGAGCCCAGTAATAATCCCAACCTGTACCCGGCAAATTTTCGTCATCTAATTCATTGGAAACACCTAGGTGTGTTCCTCCTCCTCCTTGCTGGTGGACGGCTATTGATTGGCCATTTGGACAAATAAATGATATAACCAAGTCACCCATAAAGGTGTGTTCAAAGTTGATGAAGAAATATTCGATATCACTAATGGCATCAATTGTTTCACCGGGTGTGAAACCACCAAATAAGATTACATCGGAAAAACACTGTGACTGATCATCAGGGATATATAAACCTCCGCCAAAATCTACATCCGGAAGTGCAGACCACATAACAGGTGTTGCCAATCCGGTGATATCAACTTCTTGTCCTATACATACTTGAAGGTCATTGGCCGAAACAGGCATATCGGGAGTCGTGGAGACGAACACAACGCGATCAGGTAGATTGGCACTAGAGCAATCATTATCGTCAGTTAGGTATAGCTGAACTACATATGCGCCAGGCTCAGCAAAAGAGTGAGTAACATTAGGCCAGTTTGAATTATCTGTAGTTCCATCGTCGAAGTTCCATAGGTAACCTGCAAGGGCAGTTCCTTCAGCAAAGGTGGAAGCAGAACCGTCAAAAACGATTTCTTCGCCAACACAAACTTTGATGGGGTCATCTTCCACTTCATCCGTAGTTACGATGGCAAATGGTTTAGCACAAGGAAGTCCGCAAGAAATCTCTGCTCCGAAGCTACCAACGCTTGCATCGCTGTTCGACGTAAAGACTACGGTCAAACAACCATCTACGTTCGTGGAAGTAATATCTTGAGCCTGTAATTCAGTTCCGGACCAAGTTCCTATTAATGGAGCAGAGGTATTTGAACCGTCATAGATCGACATTTCATCTCCGGTGCCTAATTCAAAAAAACTGAAATAAAGATTTACAATGGGATCATCCGTGCCGTCATGACAAACTACTGAAGTAAAGTTTTCGTTGGGGCCGTAGTCGGATGCGCTCATACCGGCATCCACTAAAAAACCTCCGCAATCTGTTATGCTAGGTGTGCTTACAGGATATTCCTGAGCAAACAAACTCATACCACCGGTAAGAGCTGTGAATAGGAAAAGTATTTTTTTCATAATGTTAGTAGCTCAGAATTATTTTTGATTGGCCTTGAAGCGTGCGTACAAAACGTCGAGGCGTTCGTTTGAATAAACAAACAATGTTTTGGTTCCATTAGCAATACTGTAGTACTGATTTTGCTGTTGAGCTTCAATTCCGTATAGAATAGGATTGAAAGTTTCCGTGTTAACATCCGCAGGAACTACTGTTCCATCCGGAGCCACAAGATTCAATACCGGCAGACTTGCTGTTTTTGTATTTGCATCTTGAATAATGCACAGATGGTCGGCCACAAAATTCATTTTTTCAATTTCGGCAGATTCCATAGCAGACAATTGTTGACTCGAATACGCTGCTGTTAGTTTAGCTCCGGGTGTAATGCCTTGTCCGAAAGAATTCAGGACCAAAAGCAAACAGAAAGACAAAAGTGAAATTGGTTTCATAAATGCTGGTTTGTAAGTAATTGAACTCATGACAAAGATACATCCCTCTTCGTTGCCTGAGGGCACAGAAATTATCAAGGTTTTTGGCATTCGAGTATTTTCACCCCCTCAAAAGGAACAAGAAATGAAAATTTTCGAGGTAATCGATACATCTACTGCGAGGCAATGGCTTGAAGTCCCTTCGCTTGTTTATAAGGAAGATACCAACTGGATTCCTCATTTGAAGCAGGATATCAGCAAGGTCTTTGATCCAAAAAAGAATAAATTTTTCGTGCAGGGAAAAGTTTGCCGATGGATATTAAAAGATGATAACAATCAGTGTATTGGCCGAATAGCTGCTTTTCATTGGAAAAAATATTCGAGCGCCCAGAAACAAAAAACTGGCGGCATTGGATTTTTTGAATGCGTTGAGGATGATGAAGCGGCTCGAATGCTGCTTTCCGAAGCCTGCGAGTGGTTGAAGGCTGAGGGAATGGAAGCCGTCGATGGACCCATAAACTTTGGAGAAAAGGATGCTTATTGGGGGTTATTGATCGAAAATTTCACCGACATGGGCAGTTATCGGATGAACTATAATCCACCGTATTACCGAAGATTTTTTGAGAATTTCGGGTTTAACTTGTACTACGAACAGTGGTGCTATCGAAGAGATATGAGACTGGCCGTTCAAGATGTTTTTGTTCGAAAAAACAACATCATTATGAGCGACCCCGATTACCGTGTCGGCAATAGTGTCGGCAAAAAGATCGAAGAAATTGCCGAAGAGTTTTTGATTGTTTATAACAACGCATGGGCCGGACACCTTGGGTTTAAGAAGATGGATATCCGTCAGGCTATGGGGATTATGAAAGCGATGAAACCCATTATGGATAAAGAAGTAATGATTTTTGCATACTGCAAAAACAAACCCATTGCTTTTTATCTCAATATCCCCGAGTTGAACGAGATATTCCAACACGTGCATGGGAATTTGAATTTATGGGGAAAACTGGTCTTTTTATGGCGTTTCAAACGTCGAAAGTACCGGACGATGGTAGGAGTAATATTTGGCGTAGACCGCGAATATCATGGTAAAGGCATTGAAGGAGCCATGATTAAGTGGACTGAAGAGCATGTGGTACCCTTAGATTTTTATGATCAAACGATCTTGACATGGATAGGAGATTTTAATCCAAAAATGATCAAAGTAGTTCAGAATTTAGGGGCAGATTTATACCGAAGATTGGCCACATTTCGATTGTTTTTCGACCCGGAGGTACCTTTTGAACGACATCCTGATATTGGGTAGGCCAATAAAATCAGGGGTTTTCGACATTTTTTCGAAAAGTTATTAGCATACCGTATCCCCGTGGAAAACGCCACTATATTTGCACCCGCTTTTTTTAAGAAATTAATCGAAGTGATGATCTCGTAGCTCAGCTGGTAGAGCAATACACTTTTAATGTATGGGCCCTGGGTTCGAATCCCAGCGGGGTCACGGAAAGGAAGAAGAGAGAGGGCGGTGAAAGCCGCCCTTTTACTCTTCATAAGCTAACAAGATTTGCCCGGGTGGTGAAATTGGTAGACACGTACGTTTGAGGGGCGTATTTCGAAAGATGTGCTGGTTCGAGTCCAGTCTCGGGCACCCAAATTAAATTCAAGAGGTCTCTTTGTAGACCTCTTCTTTTTTCCAAGTAATTTTATTGTAAAGATTTTGAGGCGCGTATCCATCGCGAGTTGCCGTTCTCTCATTTTCCATTTTCTATAATCCATCATCCACACTTCGACAAGCTGCCAATGACAAGTAGTGCATTAAGATTGAAAATGAACAATCTAATTTCCCTCCTTTCATTAATACCATTCTTCTCCGAGGGCCTCACCCTCCGCCCTCTCCAGAGGAGAGGGGACCGATTCTGCAAACTGAAAAGTTCACGCTTTTGCAAACTGATGATTTCACCCAAAGTGAACGTCCCCCTCAATTACAGAGTGAGAGCGAAGAGTGAGAGTGAACGAATCGTTTTGAAAGAAGGATCTACCTGTTTCTGTTTCTACAAACTCAGAACTGCTTTTGGGGTGAGCCTTTCCGACGGTTTTGTCAGCACTCACGGTTGGATTTTATACGTGGGACTCAGGGGGACAACCTATAACCATCGAAGAACAATCCTCTACGCCAACGCGCACCCCATTCATAACTCATAACCCATAACCCCTCGAAGAACAATCTTCTCCCCCAACGCACACTCCATTCATAATTTATAATTCATAACTCATAATCCCCCCTTCACTTTTCATTAACAAAAACGGTACAGATTTTGTAAAGCGTTTTCGGTTCCTTAAATTTGCTCGAAATGAAGAAATTATATCTTCTTACGCTAATAGTATTTAGCACTTTATTATCCTATGCACAGGGCAATTTAGACGACAATTTGACCTTTGAAAAGGGCGATTTCGCCATTTCTTATGCGTTTGGTCCGGGTATAAATCAGCAACAGCACCAGTTGACGGTTGATTATTTTATCAGTGATTCTTGGAGCCTCGTGTATCGCGGAAGTTTAAATATTGCACAATCGAGTTTGTACACTTCTGAATATATCTTACCAATTGGAGCGACAGTAGGCGTTGGTGCTTTATCGCTTAGTACATGCGGGGCCTGCTCCGGCTTTTGTTCTTTCGATCAGGGTTTTGGACTTATTGGTTATTCCTTTATGATTCCCGATGGAGTGAGTTATCACTTTTATCCGTTTAAGAATATTGATATATCACCCTACTTCATTTTTTCCGGACTAGGTGTATACCAGACATCGGAAGAAACTAATTTTTTCTATTCACCCTCGGCAGGAATAAGGGTTTCCCTTTCTTCAAATAATTTTCCCTTTGGTGCATTTATAGATCCGCAAATGCGAGGCAGTTACGATGGATTAATGATTCCACAAGTATTAGGCGGATTGATGTTGAGGTTTTGAGAACATCAATGCTATTAATAGGTTTAAGTGCATAGTATTTTTGCACATCCAATGAATGATTCAAATAGACCGTTGATTAAACCCCTCACATCTTGGTGGTACTCCACGAGTGAACTGCCTTTAATCAGTGGTCCTTGTAGTGCCGAAAGCGAAGAGCAAGTTTTCGAAACGGCTTCGAGATTGAAAGAATCGGGACGAGTGGACTTGTTGCGGGCCGGCATTTGGAAACCGAGAACACGTCCCGGAGCATTTCAAGGTGTGGGTGAAATCGGTTTGCAGTGGTTGTCCCGGGTAAGAAAGGAATTAAAAATGCCGGTTACCACTGAGGTAGCGAATGCATCGCACGTAGAGCTCTGCCTAAAGTATGGCGTTGATGTGTTGTGGATTGGTGCTCGAACAACAGTAAATCCATTTTCAGTTCAGGAAATAGCAGACGCTTTGCGCGGAGTAGATATTCCGGTGATTATAAAAAACCCACTTAATCCGGACCTACAACTTTGGATTGGGGCAATTGAAAGATTGCAGGATGCAGGCATCGACAAGATTATCGCCATGCATCGAGGTTTCAGCTATTATGGAAAAGGTTTGTATAGAAACAAACCGATGTGGGAAATTCCGATTGCTTTAAAATCGGAGTTGCCACATCTTCCCATTTTTTGCGATCCAAGTCATATTTGCGGAAATCGCGAATTGTTGCTGCAGGTAGCTCAAAAAGCCTTGGATTTAGGTATGTCGGGTCTTATGCTCGAAGCACATCCTGACCCTGACAACGCCTTGAGCGATGCTAAACAACAGGTTACCCCGGATGCACTTATTTCATTGATAGATCAATTAAACATTCGTTCCGGCGAGTCATTTGATCCATTACTTCAAAATAAACTTTCTGAACATCGAATAGAAATTGATAAACTCGACGAGGAGATCATTCAATTAATTGCTCAACGCATGAAGATTGCAGAGGGAATAGGAGATTATAAACGCG
Organism: Flavobacteriales bacterium; assembly: GCA_044375415.1. Classification (GTDB taxonomy): domain Bacteria; phylum Bacteroidota; class Bacteroidia; order Flavobacteriales_D; family Sanyastnellaceae; genus JAWXBG01. Next base: position 10,035 of record JBILMS010000005.1, on the reverse strand, counting down.
AACACAACATGACGATCTTTCAATTGGATCGCTACATGGAAATCATGAAAACCCGCTCTTCGTGGGCAAAAGATTTGGGATTGTCGGACGATTTTATTCGTCAATTTTTAGAGCAGTTGCACAAAGAATCTATCCGAACCCAAACGAAAATCATGAATACTTCGGGGAAGGAGAATATTAATTAGCCAATGTGCTGATGTGCTGATGTGCTAATGAGGCTGCACGTCGACGATTTTAGAACCGAAAGGATTAATCATCTTACCCGAAGATAGACAATTGGCACATCAGCACATCAGCACATTAGCACATTATCACCGTATTTTCGTCTTAAACATCACTTTATCCCCAATTCTTCCTTCCAGTTCATCACCTGCTGCAACGGGGCCGACACCGCTTGGAGTACCGGTGTACATGAGATCACCAATTTTCAACATCATAAATTGGGAGACGTATTCAATAATGTGATCAATCGAAAAAATCATATCACCGGAATTTCCCGATTGAACCAAGTTTCCATTTTTATACAATGAAAAAGAAATTGCATTGGCATCTTCAAAAGAATCGAGCGATAAAAATTCTTCAGACACAACTGCTGAGCCATCAAATCCTTTTGCCTTTTCCCATGGCAATCCTTTTGCTTTTAAATCGGATTGAATGTCTCTTGCGGTAAAGTCAATACCGAGTCCAATGGTTGAATAATACCTTGACGAGTATTTTTTATCGATGTTTTTCCCCAATTTTTCAATTCGATAAATGAGTTCTACTTCGTAATGTATGTCGTGGCTCCATTCGGGAATAAAAAAGGGATTGCCCTTTGGGAGTATCGCTGAATCAGGTTTACAGAAGAAGATAGGTTCTGTCGGGACATCGTTTTTAAGTTCTTTTGCGTGTTCTCCGTAATTCCTTCCGATGCAAATAATTTTCATAAAATAGGGTTTACTGTAGCACAAATTCTAAACTTACTCTGCGATCCAATTGGTTCGATTCGATGGCATCTTTTTCTCCTAAGAATTTGGTGATAAATCTAGACTCTTCTAGTCCACTTTGACTTAAAAATTTCTTTACTGCACGTGACCTTTCCTGTGAAAGAAGTAAATTTTTCATCTCGTCTCCACTGCTGTCGGCATATCCTGTAATGATTATATTCAGCTGTGGGTTACGTGCGAGTAGGTCAACGATTTCGTTTAGCGAAAGCAAACTTGCGGCGTTGAGTTGTGTGCTTCCCGAACTAAAGTAGACATTCACAAAACGAGGCAGGTTGGCAGGATAACCCCCGGTATTCGATGGATTAGGTTTCACAATCACAGGATCCGTAGATACAAGTGCATCATCACCTGCTTCGTGACGAATAATATCGACCACCATTTCTTTTAAGTCGTCGATTTGAGCTTGCAGATTTTCGTTGTTTTTGTTTTCAGATTCCTTCCACATCGCAAGTTGATCGTCTCGAAATTCATTAAACTCTTCGCGCATAGCTCGCATTTCGACGTTGTTCAATTGCATCATTTCAAGCATCTGCTGCATGAAAAGGTCATTGTTGAAAGGGCCGGAATTTTCTAAAGATGGCAATCGGGTATTGTCCTCCACAGAGAGCACGGTGAATGAAGAACCATCATCTGAATATGTTTTGATGGGCAACAGTGCCTCTGCATCGTAGGCCGTAAGATCTGCTATGATTTCCTCGGTAGTGCGTGTATCGGTGTAGGTTGTATCGCTACCCGATAGTGAAACTAGATTTTCATCGGAAAAGTGAGCGACCTCAGCAATTGCCATGTCTTTCAACGCGCGAAGCTCTTTTTGAACGTGTTCATGGGCAAGCTTATTTAACCTTTGAGTATCGTAAGAAGTTTTAGCCCAAGATAATTTACTGAAATCTTCTTGTTCCAATCGAATGAGTTCATCCTCAATTTGGGCAGAGAATCCATCGAATGCCTTGATTTCTTTGAATTCATAAAACCGTAATGCATTCTCTACAATGTCATTCATGTCTTTCAAAAGTTGTTTCCGAGGTTTTTTGAAAGTGTATTGATTCTGGTCGCGAACAATGCTGTGATCAATATAAAAACTTAATGAAGCTGCAATTAATTCTTCGAGACGATCAAGTTCATTTTCTTCAATCGGCTCATAATAATTGATGACAATTTTTTGCTCAGATGATTGGGCAAGACGGAAACCCTCGATCCCTTTACCGGTGGTATCACCCATAAATTGATTAAGCACAGTAGTGTTTTGGGCGCATACAAATATGCTCCCGTACGAACACAGTACGAGGAATGTCAAAGCTAGGTAGGCTTTCATGACTTGTTTCAAAGATAGATTTTTAGTCCCCCTTCAAAGGATTAAGAAGCGTTAATGGAATCCGTATTTATGAACAATGTTTTAACAGAGTTTCTGTGGTTTCTCATACATGTTTTCAATATTTGGAGATTACTTTTGTTAGAGATAAAACAACACGAATGAAACCTCTTTTTTTTATAATAATTATCATTTTGACCTTTTTTTCATCCTGCAAGAAAGATGATGAAACGACTGATTCTACAGTGGAAATAGGGCCTAGAATAATATTTAAATTCGCATTTGACTCAACACAGGAGCGATTGAATAGTCTTGGAAACATAAGTACAGTTCCAACGGGAAATGGTGCTCAAAATCCAGTTTTTAATAAAATAAGCGCGCATTACATTGAGCTAACTCCCACCATGTTTACCGCTTTAGGCGCGGGAGAAATAGTGTATAAAGCACCGGAAACAGATGCAGGCGGGGATACCGCAATTGACTTTAATCAGGCAATAGTAGTAGCTGAAGGGCAAGATTTTTTGGCCATACCGTTAAGTGAACTTACAGCAGGATCTTATGAATTTGTTAGGGTTTCATTGGCATATCAGAATTACGACATCGATTTTTTGGCAGAAGGATTTGAGTTAACAGGAACCTTAGCAAGTTTTATTGGTTTTAACACGTATATACAGAACTATACAATCAATACACAGAATATTGAGGTTAATGATGATAGACTCCAGGGTTATTGGGCATTTGAAACGGAGGTTCCTTTTGTAGGTGTGCAAACTTATACTGGACAAGCGCCTCCCGGGGCTACAACTGTTCCCAACCCTTTATTTGCTTCGTCTCCCATTCCGGCCGGCTCATGTGTTGTTACCGGTGAATTCGCTGAACCGCTCGTCATTCAGGGCAATGAAACAGAAGACATCATAGTTACCATTTCCCTTTCAACTAATCAGAGTTTTGAATGGACGGAAGTAAATGTTGATGGAAAATTTGAGCCCGGGGCCGGAGAAAATGTGGTTGATATGGGTATCCGTGGTCTGATACCTTATGTAACAATTGGAGAATAGAAGTTCCTCAGCTTTCGATTAACACAAGTACTTCCATCACTCAAAGTCGCCGCTTCGATGTCTTTTGATTATAACCCGTCCATTAAAGATTCCATTTACTAATGATAAAAAGAGACTCAGCAAGAGGGCGTACCAAAAACCATCAACAGAAAATCCGGGAACAATTTCTCGTGCCAATAGAATCATTGCTGCGTTAATCACCAGCATAAAAAGCCCCAAAGTGAGTATGGTTGCCGGCAGTGTAAGTAGCACTAGCAAGGGTTTTACGAATGTGTTCAATAGAGCCAAAACTATTGCTGTAACGATGGCAACCCAGGATTTCTCGAAACGAACACTGTCCATCAGGTAATCCGCCACCAGCAGGGCTATGGATGAAACCATGATTTGAAGGATCGCACCGTTAGCGTCCCACTTTACTTTAGGTCTTTCTTCTAAATTCATGGCACAAAAGTAAGAGGCTTTTGCAAGTGAAACGTGAATTGCGAATTTTTGGAAAAAAGCGGAACAACTCAAGGCCTAGTGGACCTTTAGAAGGTTTTTGCCTAAAGCATGTAAAATCTAAACCTTTTGGGAGATGAAGAGGTTATCTAAGCTGAGATCGTGAATAAATGCTCATTTCTTTCGGAATAAAAACGGAGGCAAAGAAGTAATTTCGCAGCACTTTTTTAAGAACATACTATGAAATTTTTTATTGACACAGCCAACCTAGACCAAATTCGTGAAGCCAAAGATCTCGGCGTTCTCGATGGTGTAACAACGAATCCTAGCCTTATGGCGAAGGAAGGGATCAGTGGTACCGATCGGGTAATGAAACATTATGTAGATATCTGCAAGATCGTTGAAGATGGTGATGTAAGTGCCGAAGTAATAAGCACGGATTTCGCCGGAATGATTCGCGAAGGTGAAGAGTTGGCTGCGCTCCATGATAATATTGTTGTGAAAATTCCAATGATAAAAGAGGGTGTAAAAGCTCTTCGATATTTTTCGGATAAGGGAATTCGCACGAATTGCACATTGGTTTTCAGCGCCGGTCAAGCGCTTTTAGCCGCTAAAGCCGGAGCATCTTATGTTTCGCCTTTTGTTGGACGTCTCGATGATATTTCTACCGATGGTATTCAGTTAATCGAACAGATTCGATTGATTTACGACAATTATGGTTACGACACTGAAATTCTCGCTGCCTCAGTTCGTCATCCTATGCACATCATTCAGTGCGCCGAGATTGGTGCAGATGTAATGACAGGGCCATTGTCTGCCATTCTCGCTTTACTCAAACACCCACTTACCGACAACGGTCTGGCTCAGTTTCTGGCCGATCACCAGAAAGCTGCTGCCCAGGCGAAATAAACGCCGTAGCGCATGATACTGAGCATTCACCCGGACAATCCGGATAAGAGAAAAATGGAAACAGCCGTCTCCATTTTGAAAGATGGCGGTATCATCGTTTTTCCGACAGACACGGTGTATTCGATTGGATGTGATATGCTCAATGGGAAAGGTATAGAGCGCATTGCCCGTATCAAAGGTGTTAAACCTGAGAAGGCAAATCTCTCGATTATCTGCAATGACCTTTCACATATATCGGAGTTCAGCAAACCGATGGAAAATCACATTTTCAAAATGATGAAAAGTGTTTTACCGGGTCCATTTACATTCATTTTAGAAGCCAACAGAAATGTTCCCCGAATATTTTCGGCCAATCGGAAAACCATTGGTATCCGTGTTCCCGACAATAATATTGCTCGTGATTTAGTGCAGATGTTAGGTCGACCACTCGTTAGTACATCGCTGCACAGCGACGATTCGATTGTGGAATATTTAACGGATCCGGAAGAAATACATGAGCAGTTTGGCAACCAAGTTGAACTTGTAATCGACGGTGGTATCGGCGGATTGGAAGTGTCGACCGTACTCGATTGTAGTGGGGGAGAAATTGCAGTCCTGCGTGAAGGAAAGGGAATGGAATTACTTAATCTATAGCCCTCAATCCTCGAAGTTTTTTCCATGCCAAGGGAAGATTTTCAGCAAAATCTCCGGCCATTAATCCATCCATACCTTTCTCAGTTTTACATATATCAGCAGATAAACCGTGCAGAAAAACTCCGATTATAGCCGCATCGGAAGGAGCATATCCTTGTGCGAGCAATGATCCGATTACACCGGTAAGCACATCCCCTGAACCCGCAGTAGCCATTCCCGGATTTCCCGTAGAATTAAAATAGACATTGCCGTCGGGGGTGGTTATCGAGGTAAAAGCACCCTTCAACACAATAACTATCTGAAGTTCTTTGGATTTATTAATTTGGGTTTGAAGCCTTAAATAGGAATCAACGTGTTTCCCAAAAAGCCGATCAAATTCACCCGTATGTGGAGTAATAATCGCGGATGGCGGAAGTTTGGTGAGAAAGGTCTTATCAGCCATCAAGTTTAGAGCATCAGCATCAAGCACCATTGGAATTTGAGGTTCGGATAAAATTCTGCGCAACAAAAGTGCGGTTTCCGGTTCAGTGCCTATGCCGGGTCCAATCGCCAAAGCGTTTTTTGTTGGATCTAGTGAAGCGCTTTTCAAAAAATGCTCTCCTTCATCCGCTACGCACATAACTTCCGGTACGGCAGTTTGTAATATTTGAATTCCCGAGTGAGGAATGTAGGCAGTTAAGAGTCCGCAACCACTGCGTTTGGCTCCACGCGCTGCCAAAACTGCTGCACCCATTTTTCCTTTACTACCTGCAATTAATTGGAGATGCCCTTTGCTGTTTTTGTATTGATGAGTTTGAATGGGCTTAACAAGTTTTCGAACGGCAGAAAGATCATTCCAGAACCATAATGAAGGAGTGTTTTTCTCGAAAGTCTTGGATAGCCCGATGTCGAGCACGATTATTTTCCCGACATACTCCGCATTTTCTCGAAATAAAAAGGGTCTTTTGGGTATTTGAAAAGTGAGCGTATAGTCCGCTTTTACTATAACACCCGATTGGGGACTTTCAACAGAACAATTTAAGCCGGACGGAACATCAATGGATATAGTGGTTGAACCGATTTCATTCATCCAATGTATTACTTCCGCCTCGAGTCCTTCTGCAGGTCGCGATAAACCTGTTCCAAAAAGGCAGTCTACAACAATGCCCGCAGACAAAACATTTGGAAGCTGAGCAGAAGATTCGATGAAGGCGGGAACAATATTCGTTTCGTTTTTTAAACGATTGAACTGAATTGTGGAGTCGGGGCTTAAGTTGCCCACTATAAAGACCTGAACGGAGGTAGTGGTGTCGTTGAGCATACGGGCAATAGCCAAACCGTCGCCACCATTATTGCCACTTCCGCAGATCAGAGTGAAATTTTTTTCTTGGAAATGAATTTTTATAAATTCATAACAAGTACGTGCAGCGCGTTCCATCAATTCGGAGGATAAAATCCCTTCTTCTAGTATTGTTGCACGGTCCCAATTCCGTATGTCTTCTGTACTAAATAACTTCATGTCCGTTAAATGTGAGGCAAGATAGATCGGAGAATGTAAAGCAGGCCTGATAAAATTTAGCTTTTCGAGAATTTGGCATTGTCGTTGAATGGCACAATAGGATCAACATTGATACGTTCAAATCATGCAAGGAAACAAGGGTGAGCAAGACCGCCTGAAACCTAATTTCACCCCTTTTACGAGAACTCCAAATAGAGGATCATGTCCAAATACATTTTAACTGCTGTCGTAGTATTAGTAAGCACCTGGAGCGATGCCCAGAAGACTGCTACTTTTTACGACATTCATCGCCATTATTACGAAGCCCTCGAATTATTCCAAAAGGAAAAATATGTGGCTGCCCAGGAGAAGTTCGATCAATACATTTTGGCTGAGTCAAATCCGAAATCAGAGCTTCGTGTAAATGCGGAATATTATAGAGGTATCTGTGCGCTCTATCTTTTTCACAAAGATGCGGAATTCGATTTGGAGAGATTTGTACAAGATCATCCCGACAGTCCTTGGGTATGGCATGTGTATTATCAATTGGCGACACACAATTACAAGAAGAAAAGTTTTAAAAAGGCACTCGAGTGGTTTGATAAAGTGGAGATGGATGGACTTTCGAAGGATCAGCTCACAGAGGTATACTACAAGCGCGGATATTCTTATTTTGAAACTGATAAATTTGAAAAAGCGAGAAAGGATTTTTATGAGGTGAAGGATGTTCCGGGAGAATATCAGAATGCAGCGATCTACTATTATTCTCACATTTCTTACGAAGAGAAAAATTATCAAACGGCATTAGAGGGCTTTCGCAAATTGGAAAACGACCCGGCATTTTCTCCCGTGGTACCCTACTACATCACACAGATTTTATATAGTCAAGGTAAATACGATGAATTGCTTGCCTATGCTCCGGCTGTTCTGGAAAATGCCAAAGTGAACACAACTAAACGTGTACCTGAAATTGCCCGATTGATCGGTGATGCATATTACCGTAAGGAAAAATTCGCAGAAGCGCTTCCTTATTTGTTGATGTATCATGGAGAAACAAATAAGTCGGATAAGAGCTCTGAAGATTTTTATCAGTTGGGATATACCTATTATCGGACCAATGAATATGCTAAGGCACTCGATTCATTTAGCAATTGTACGGCTGCAAATGATTCATTGGATCAGATGGCGACGTACAATATGGGTGATTGTTATTTGAAATTGGATCAAAAGACATACGCTCGAAATGCATTCAAAGAGGCAGCTGATCTCAATTTTAATTTGCAGATAAAAGAAGACGCCCTCTTCAATTATGCGAAGTTGGCTTTTGAACTCTCCTACAATCCTTTTCACGAGGCGATAACCGCATTTGAAGGGTATTTGGAAGAATATCCGAATTCACCTAGAAGGGATGAAGCTTACGAGTTTTTATTGAATGTGTATATGAAAACACGCAACTACGAAGCGGCCCTCAAGTCGCTCGATAAGATTGCAAACAAAGATGCCCGAACGAAAGAAGCCTATCAAGTGGTTGCGTACAACAGAGGGGTTGAGTTATTTCAAACCGGATCCTACAGCGAGTCCGATAAGTTTTTCGATAAAGTAGCAACCTATCCCATCAATCCCGAAATCACGGCTGAAGCGATATTCTGGAAAGCTGAGAGCGCATACAAGCAAAAGGATTTTGGAAAAGCACATTCTCTTTACACGAATTTCACCGCAATGCCCGGAGCATACGCAAGTGCGTTTTATGGAATGGGTCAATATGGCGACGGCTATTCTTTGTTTAAGCAAGGTATTGGAGTAGATGGTACCGACAACCAGAGTATTCAAATGCGCAATGAAAAATTTGCTGCTGCGAATTCGGCATTCAGAAAGTTCTCAGATGGTCCGGGAACTAAAGATTCCAAAAAGTTAGCTGATGCATATATGCGAATTGGCGATTGTTTTTACGCTACGAAGGAATACGGTCAGGCAATTGCTTATTATGACAAAGGTGTTGCAACCAGTGAGAGTCAGAAGGATTATGCTTCTTTTCAAAAAGCAATTTGTTATGGTTTAAATGATCAGAACGACAAGAAAGCATGGGTATTGAAAAATATGCTGGCCGAGATGCCAAATTCTGAATATGCCATTGAAGCGAAGTACGAATTGGCGAGCACCTACATGCAAGACGACAGGGTGAATGAAGCCGAGACCTATTACAAAGATGTTGTGAATAACCATCCAAATTCACCATTCAAAAAGCCAAGTTTATTGGGACTATGTCTTGTTTATACCAAAAAGGATGATGTCGCTAGTGCGAAAGAAACATGGAATACAATGAAGAACACCTACCCGAATGACAAGGTGTTGAAAGAGGCGTACAATGTTCTAAAAGCTATTTTGATAGATGATCCACAGTTTGTAAATGATGCTAAGAATATTACGGTTTTAGATGTTCAAACAGCAGATTTAGATGATGAGGTTTTCAAAAAGGCCGAAGGATATGCACTTCTTGGTGATTGTAACAATGCAATTCCAAAATTGAATAATTATTTGCAGCAATATAATCCGGCGATCCACAAGGTAGAAGCGAACTATTACCTCGCCGAATGTTATTGGAACAAAGACGACAAGGCCAATGCACTTTTGGCATGCAATGAGGTATTAAAATCACCTTCTAATGAATACACCGTTTCATGTGTGATCATGGCATCAACGATTCAGTACAACAACAAAAATTATCGAGAGGCATTAGATCTGTATAAAAAATTAGAACAGATTTCATCGACAGATCTTTTGGAAGCACAAATAGGTCAGATGCGATGCAATTATCTTTTGGGTGAAATGGCCGATGCGAAGAAATATGCAAATCTGGTCATTGCGAATTCCGGTACTCCCGATGAAATCAAGCGAACAGCGATTTTGTGGAGAGGTAGGATTCTCTTGGCGGAAGAAGACTACACCGGAGCAACTGCCGACTTTAAGGAAGTAATAAAGAAGGGTGGTGCAATGGCGGCCGAATCGAAATACCACATCGCTTTTATCCTGAATGCAACCGAACAATTTACTAAATGTGAAACGGAGTGTTTTGAATTGATCGAAAAATATTCTTCGTTCGATGAGTGGAAGTTCAAGACATTTTTGCTGCTTGCCGATAATTACATTTCGATGAAAGATTATTTTAATGCGAGCGCAACACTCGAGGCGATCATCGAAAATGTATCAGAGCAGTGGGTATTGGAT
>JBILMS010000165.1:0-3295 GCA_044375415.1 Flavobacteriales bacterium | reverse complement strand
CGACTATGTCTCTGGGAATTTCTTTGCGGTTGATCCGCTAGATAAGAACAATGTAGAGTACTTGTTTACCATTCCCGCCCCCACTCTGCTGGTAACTCAGGCGAACACCGATGGGAGTTTTGTATACGTTGATCTCTCTACCCAAGAGCTAGGTCAGTTTAACATAGCTACTGTCAATAAGTTAGCACTCCTCTCTGTCGCAGTTGAAGCCAATCAGCTCCGGCTTCGATTTTCTGATGCCGTGACTATAGCTGGGCTGTCCTCTCAACGATTCACGGTTTTGGTGGATGGCTCGCCGCGGAAAGTCAACAACATTGAGCCAACAGACACCGCCTCAATTCTTCTGCTTACCATGGAAGGGGAAGCGGTTAATATCAATCAGGGCGTGGCAATAACTTACAGCGACCTCACTCCTCAGGATGATATAACTGGCGTTGTGCAGGATCTATATGGTCAGGACTTGGCTGCTATCGCAGCGGCTGGATTTTCAGCTAATACATTCATCAGCGCGACCAGTATCTTTGACATGCCGACGAAATGGTTTAACCTAACCTTGATAGGAGGCGCCACGACCGCCACTGGCAATTCCCTGACAAACATCATTCAAGTTCGCCAGCAATCAGATATTGATAATTTTATTTATGGTGGAACTGGAAAAGTCATTGATTCAATGGATGGTGGAGGTGGTTCCGATATATATTTTATTGAAAATACCATTGAACACCTAGCCGCTGAAATTAATGACACCGGCACTAGCGGTACCGATGAACTTCGCTTTGCCGGCACCGTTGCTGGCCAGACCCTTAGAGTCTTTGCCGGCGATACGGGCCTGGAACGAATCACCATCGGCACTGGCTCCGCCGCTACAGCAGTTCTCTCAGGCACCACGGCTCTCAACATCGACGCCTCGGCTGCCCCGAACGCTCTCACGATCACAGGCAATGCCGGTTCCAACAGATTGGTCGGCACCCAGTATAACGATACATTAATCGGCGGTGAAGGCATCGACATTCTGATCGGTGGCGCTGGTGACGACACCTACATCGTGCACACTAGCACCGATTTGATTAGAGAAATGACCAATGCTGGCAATGACACAGTGGCATCTAGTGTCACCTTCTCCCTGGCAGCCTTTGCCAATGTTGAGAATCTGACCCTCACTGGTATAGGGGCAATCAATGGTACCGGCAACAATCTAAATAACGTCATCATCGGTAATTCCAGCGATAATATTTTCATCGGTGGCTCTGGTGTAGACACCCTCGTCGGTGGCGGCGGCAACGATATTTACATCGTGGATAGCTTCGCTGAAGTGGTGATCGAGATCGCCTCAGAGGGCGTTGATCGAGTCGCAGCATCGATCAGCTACAGCCTTAGCAGTGAGGTCGAAAACCTTGTACTCACCGGCACAGCCAACTTAAACGGCACCGGCAATGGCCTGAGTAACATCATCACCGGTAATACTGGCGATAACATTCTCACAGGTCTTGATGGCGTCGACACCATGATCGGCGGCGCTGGTGACGACACCTACATCGTTGATACCAGCACCGATGCGATTAAAGAAGTGGTCAATGCTGGCAATGACACCGTGGCCTCTAGTGTCACCTTCTCCCTGGCAGCCATTGCCAATGTTGAGAATCTCACCCTCACTGGTGTAGCGGCAATCAATGGCACCGGCAACAGTCTTAATAACGTCATCTTGGGAAATTCCGCTGCCAATAATCTCTCTGGCGGTACTGGCAATGACAGCCTAAATGGCGGTGCCGGCATCGACACCCTGATCGGTGGCGCCGGTGACGACACCTACACCGTGGATACCACCACCGATGTGATCACAGAAGCCGCCAATGCTGGCTCCGACACCGTGGCCTCCAGTGTGAGCTCCTCCCTGGCAGCCATTGCCAATGTTGAGAATCTCACCCTCACTGGTGTAGCGGCAATCAATGGCACCGGCAACAATCTTAATAACGTCATCTTGGGAAATTCTGCTGCCAATAATCTCTCTGGTGGCGCTGGCAATGACAGCCTCAATGGCGGTGACGGCAACGACACCCTGATCGGCGGCGCCGGCAATGACACCCTCTCAGGAGGTCTTGACGCAGACGCATTCCGGTTTGATTCACCATTCAATACCGCCACTAACGTAGACTCAATCACAGATTTCTCAATTATTCAGGGAGATATGATCCAGCTTTCTAGAAGCATTTTCACCGCATTTACCACCTCTGGCACTCTTGCAGCATCGGCCTTTGTCATCGGAGCTGCAGCCACTACTGCCAATCAGCGCATCCTCTATAACAGTGCCACCGGCGCCCTCTCCTATGACAGAGATGGCATTGGAGCTATCGGCGCCATTGGCTTCGCCACCCTTAGCTCGGGCCTGGCGCTCACCAACAGCTCCTTCTCCATCATTTAAACATAGCCAGCCAACCAGCAGCCAGATCATCCATCCGTACAAAGCAGTTGATTCAGGACAAAAGGCCATGCCTGGTCAACTGCTGTATTTTTTGTCCTCGACCTAGCACAGGCGCAATTCGTAGTGTTCTCAGAGATCGGGGCAGGCCATATCTGCCCCCCTAAGCAGGCATAGCCTATTGAGCAAGCCCTGATCCGCAGAGATATTTCCCATGGTTACGGATAGGCCAAGCAAATGAACAAGTAGGTTTTACCAGGGATCTTCAAAGCCGGTGTCGCGATCATTTAGCTGACGGGGGGCTGGATTCTGGCGCCCGGCCTCGGGCATCGGTTCCACCTCCACATCCAGGGGACCACTATCTTGGCGGCGCGGCGCTGGGCGGGCCTGTAGGGCACGGCCGGGGGGAGCGGTGGGCTCCGAAGGGGATCCTTCGCCTCCATCGAGTTGGCGATCCTTGATCGGATCAAGGCTGCGGCTGGCTGGTCTATCCAGCTCCCGGGGATCCTGATCCCAGCGGTTTTGTAGTTGGGGCTCGCGATTTTGCAGATCTAAATCTCGGCGACCTAGATCTCGATTGTCGTGATCACGGCCATAAGCATCACCACCATCTAGATCGCGGCCATAAGGATCGCGACTTGAAGCGTCACGGCTATAGGCATCACGACTACCTGGATCGCCCGCCTCGGCATCGAAGCTACCAGGATCTCGATCATAACGATCCCGACCGTATAGGTCGCCACCGCCTAGGTCACCACTACCTAAGCCGCGCTTTTCTAGGTCACTCCTGCCCGAGGCGCTCCTATCTAGATCGCTCCTATCTAGTTCGCGCCTACCTAGATCACCCCTGCCTAGATCACGCCTTCCTAAATCTGGCCT
>JBILMS010000080.1:0-12060 GCA_044375415.1 Flavobacteriales bacterium | reverse complement strand
GGATCTTTTGGCTGCCAAACTGAGCAAGAAATTTCCGAAGGTGAAAATTACCGCACATGTAGAAATCGGATTTGTGGGGGAAATACTTCGAAAACTGTCAAAGAAAAGTGAAGTGTCGCTTGTTACCTTAGGGATCGGACCGGCCGACAAATTCAGCGAGGTAGTATTTGGTAGTACTTCTACGGCTTTGGCCGGCAGTATCGCAACACCGGTTCTCATTATCCCTGAAAAAGCATCTTACAAAGGACTATCAAGAATATGTTTATCGTTTGATGGCAACAAACTACCTACAGGGACAGGATTAAAAACAGTTGCAGAATTGAAAGAGCATTTTGATTCGAAAGTGTATTACGCCCATGTGATGGACGAAAACTATCCGATTAAAGATGAGTCCTCACTCCGGAGTGTTTTCACTTTGTTGAATGATGAGCAGAAAAACGTTCATTTTTTAAAGAGCATCAAAGGCAAAAAAGTAGAGATGATAGAAGACTTTGGCCGTCGATATAAAATAAATCTACTTGTCATGGTGGCTCGCGAGCACAACTTTTTATGGCGTTTAATTCATGAGCGCAATACGAAGAAAATGGCGTTTTCAACCAGCAGACCGCTGTTGGTTTTAGCTGAAAAAAAGTAAGAGACTAAAAACCGGAAATCATGAAATTACACATCGCAGATCATAAAACAATTTCACAAATTCAACGAGATTTTTCGGGGCTTTTCCCATATTTAAAAGTTGAATTTTTCTCGCGTCCTCACAAAAGTGGTAAAGGCTCCCCTAAGCTTTATATGAAAGATAGCGGGGTAACCATCGGTGAATGTCGTGTGAAAGGCCGAGAAGGAGATTTGTCATTCGAGTCCAATATGCGCGTAAATGAGCTGGAAGGTTTGTTCCACAATGAATTTGGCTTAAATGTTCAGGTGTTTAGAAAGTCCGGAAAGCTCTGGTTGGAAACGACAGCTACCGACAGTTGGACGCTATCTGAACAAAACAGTCAAGGTGAAGAATTAAACAACGTTCAAGGTCGTTCCCTGGATGAGGAGTTAGATTATCACGAACAAGAATAGTCTTTACTTATAGTTAGTCGACATCAATTTGAGTAATTCCCGCATCGATCAGGTTTTGCTTTGCTATCATTGCGGAGATGAATGTCCAGGTGAAAAAATTACCGATGGCGCTCATTTCTATTGTTGTGATGGGTGCAAACTCGTACATGAATTATTAAGTGAAAACGACCTATGCGCGTATTATGATCTAGAAGATGCTTCGAGGAAAAGTCCAAAGGCACAACCTATAAAAAATAGATTTTCCTTTTTAGATAACGAGGTTGTGGAAAAAGCTCTCACCCATTTCAAAAGTGGTGATCAAGTGCACATTCGTTTAGTTCTTCCACAAATACATTGCGCGAGTTGTGTTTGGTTGCTCGAACATCTATACAAACTCAATAAGGGGATTTCGGAAAGCCGAGTTGATTTTCTGCACAAGGAAATAAATATCATCTACGATAAGAAGGTTACCTCCTTGAGAAAGGTGATCGAGACATTGGCGATGACCGGTTACGAGCCCAACCTAAGTTTGGAGGATCTCACTAAAAAGCAACCTACATCGCATCGATCTGCCAGACTTTTTCAAATCGTAGTTGCCGGGTTTTGTTTTGGAAATATAATGATGCTGAGTTTTCCGGAGTACTTCGGTCTCTCGGAAACAGGCGACACCAAGATGCGTACTGTATTCGGTTATCTGAATTTCTCGCTTTCATTACCGGTACTGCTATTTAGCGGCGCCGAATTTTTTAAAAATGCGTGGGCGGGAATCCGCAGCAAATTTCTGAATATAGATGCACCCATTGCGCTAGCTATCGCTATCACATTTGTTCGGAGTGTGTACGAAATATTTTTTATTGGCGGTGGCGGTTACTTGGACTCTATGTCGGGTATCATTTTTTTCATGTTGATTGGCCGTTATTTTCAGGACAAAACATACGCAACCTTATCTTTCGATCGAGATTACAAATCATATTTCCCTCTTTGGGTTACCTGTTGGAGAAACCAAACAGAAGACACCATTCCGATTTCCGACATAATACCCGGAGATCATCTCTTGATTCGCAACCACGAACTAATTCCGGCAGATAGTGTGCTCATCGATGGTGAAGCCCGCATTGATTACAGCTTTGTAAATGGTGAGTCTACACCTGTTTTCATTAAAAAAGGAGAAACGATATACGCCGGTGGACGACAATGTGGGGCAACTATTCGAGTAGAAACTCAAAAATCGACAGCTCAGAGTTATTTAACTGAGTTATGGAATAAGGATACGTTTTCAAAAAAGAGAACTGAAAAAAAATCGTTTATCCATGCAGTATCAAAATATTTCACATGGGGTGTATTGGCCATCTCGCTCGGGTCATTTCTAGCTTGGTTGCCATTTAATTCGCAACATGCTATAGATGCCCTTACCGCTGTTTTAATAGTAGCATGTCCTTGTGCTCTGCTTTTATCGGCAAGTTTCACTTATGGCAACGGCATTCGCGTATTGGGCAATCAAAAAATCTATGTGAAAGGTCCCGATGCAGTTGAACAAGGTAAATCGATCACGCATGTTGTATTCGATAAAACGGGAACCATTACGCGCAGTCGACTCAAGGAAATGGGTTTCGTTGGTGAACTAAGCCCTTCTGAGTGGTCGGCCGTAGCTTGTTTGTGCCGCGAAAGTGGACATCCTTTGAGTAGAAGCATTAGTTCCTATATCGAAGATGTTTCTGTTACACGAATTGATGATTTCAAAGAGATCGCAGGTTTAGGTTTGGAAGGGTCTACCCCTATTGGATTTTTAAGACTGGGTTCGTCCGACTATTTAGGCTTTGATCCCGGCTTATCCAAGAAAAGTTCAAGGACCTGGCTTGAAACCGACGGACAAATCAGAGGATATTTTTGGTTTGGAACCGATTATCGGGAGGGACTGTCGACTATGGTAGAAAAGTTGAAGAAGGAAGGCAAAAGACTTTCGTTGATTTCAGGAGACAATGAAGCCGAAGAAGAATATTTAAGAGGTGTCTTTGGAAAAGAAGCCACTCTCCTATTTCATCAAAGTCCGGATGACAAGTTGAACTACATCCACAAACTTCAAAAGCAAGGAGAAGTTGTGATGATGATTGGAGATGGCTTAAACGACGCCGGAGCTCTGCGGGCAAGTGATTTAGGGGTGAGTATAAGTGATGATTCCAATCGTTTTTCGCCTTCATGCGATGTGATTATGGATGCCGAATCATTTCGGATGATTCCTTTCATACTTCAATACAGTAAATTGATACATGGTGTTATCCTATCAAGTTTTGCCATTTCGATTCTGTACAATATGATCGGTTTATGGTTTTCCGTTCGGGCAGAACTCATGCCTGTTGTAGCTGCCATACTTATGCCTGCCAGCTCTATCAGCATTGTGCTTTTCACCACAGGCGCCACATGGTTGGGTTCTAGCTGGTACAAAAAGAAGCTCGGACTTCAATCCTGATTTCTCCTATTTTTTTATCGCAGGAATATTGTTTGTTCTGATTTATGTCAGTATGCCAATTGACCCAACTCACTTGAGTAAGATTAGTCATAATGGATTTTTGGGCAATTCAAAAACCGCAATCAATGGGAGTTTTCTATATACTGATCGCCGCTAGTTTACCTATCGCCTTAGGCTTCTTGATTGCCTTTATTATTTCGGCTAAAAATGGACAATTTGATGATGATTATACACCATCGATTCGCATGTTGAATGACGAAACACCAATAGCAGAAGACCAAAACAAAACCAACACCAAATAATGATTTGCATATGAGTGCACAGATTGAACAATTCCAATACGACAACAAGATTGTCAAGCAATTTGCCATTGCTACGGCCCTATGGGGCTTGGTTGGTATGCTAGTAGGCGTGCTGGCTGCCTTGCAACTGGTATATCCCGGATTAAATCTCGACTTGCCTTATACTTCATTCGGGCGAATCCGTCCTCTGCATACCAATGCAGTGATTTTCGCTTTTGTGGGAAATGGTATTTTCATGGGTGTTTATTATTCGCTGCAGCGTTTGTGCAAAGCGCGCATGTGGAGTGATAAACTCAGTAAAATTCACTTTTGGGGTTGGCAATCGATTATAGTTTTAGCCGCTCTTACGTTGGTTTTCGGTTATACTACCGGAAAAGAGTACGCCGAGTTAGAATGGCCGATAGATATCCTGATCACTCTCATTTGGGTGGTATTTGGTTTGAACATGTTCGGGACGATTATTCTTCGTCGCGAACGTCACTTGTATGTTGCTATTTGGTTTTACATAGCCACATGGATTACCGTTGCAATGCTGCACATTGTGAACAGTTTCGAAATGCCTGTTCATTTATTGAAGAGTTATTCTTGGTACGCAGGAGTACAAGATGCACTGGTGCAATGGTGGTATGGTCATAATGCGGTGGCGTTTTTCTTAACCACACCCTACTTAGGATTGATGTACTATTTCGTTCCTAAAGCAGCGAACCGTCCGGTATATTCTTACAGACTTTCAATTATACACTTTTGGGCATTGATCTTCCTTTATATCTGGGCCGGTCCTCATCACTTGTTGTATACCTCACTTCCCGAATGGGCACAGTCTCTTGGAACAGTATTTTCGATTATGCTCATCGCTCCTTCTTGGGGTGGGATGATCAACGGTTTGCTCACACTCAGAGGTGCATGGGACCGCGTAAGAGAAGATGTTGTTTTGAAATTTATGGTGGTAGCCGTAACAGCATACGGTATGGCCACTTTCGAAGGTCCGATGCTTTCATTGAAAAACGTAAATGCTATTTCGCACTTTACAGATTGGACCATTGCTCACGTTCACGTGGGAGCCTTGGGATGGAATGGGTTTTTAACTTTTGGTGTCCTTTATTGGATCGTACCGAAAATGTGGGGTACTAAAATCTATTCGAAAAAATGGGCAAACTGGCACTTCTGGCTAGGCACACTTGGAATTCTTTTATATGCAGTTCCAATGTACTGGGCAGGCTGGAGACATTATGAGATGATGAATGAATTTAATCCCGATGGAACGCTTACATATACGTTCGTGAATATGCTCGACGGTATGAAGAGTTTCTATTTGCTTCGTTCATTGGGAGGATTAATATTCTTAGTAGGTGCTGTTTTAATGGTTGTAAACCTCATGAAAACTGCCAAGCAAGGCAAATTTTTGGCGAACGAATCCGCAGAAGCACCATCGCTTACCAAGAATGTGACTATCCACGGAAAAGAACATTGGCACAGAGTAATTGAAAGAAGACCTATTCAGATGTTGATTCTTGCCTTGGTAATGGTCGCTATTGGTGGTATACTGGAATTGGTTCCTACATTCCTTATCAAGGAGAATATACCCACTATTAGTTCCGTGAAACCATACACAGCACTCGAGTTGGAAGGTCGGGATATTTATGTTCGAGAGGGCTGTTATACCTGCCACTCGCAAATGATTCGTCCATTCCGTTCTGAAGTAGTTCGCTACGGCGACTATAGCAAGGCCGGTGAGTTCGTATATGACCACCCATTCCAGTGGGGTTCAAAACGTACCGGTCCGGATTTAGCGCGTGAAGGATTAAAATATGGCCACGATTGGCATTACAACCACATGGCTCGTCCAAGGGAAACGGAAACAAAATCGATCATGCCAAACTATGGTTGGTTATATACTGATTTGATTGACAAAGAAGGAACCAAAGCCAAACTCAATGCTATGGCAACTATCGGAGTGCCATACGATGAAGATTACATCAATAATTACAAGGCAGACCTCGAAGCGCAAAGTCAACAGATTTATGACGTGCTAAAACCTCTCGACGAGGCCGGCAAATTGTACAGAAACGATGATGGCGAATCTCTTTTGAATAAAGACGCAGAAATTATAGCTCTGATTGCCTATTTGCAGCGATTGGGAACGGACATCCGAGTACAATCTAATACGACAGCAAAATGAAGTTTATCAACTATCTCGAGGGAATCACAGGAGTATCGATATACCCCTTGACGGCCCAAATCATTTTTGTTCTCGTGTTTGTAATAGCCGTTTATATGGTAATGCGCGAGAAAAAAGAGAGCATCAACAAATTCAAAAATCTTCCATTCGAATAAATTAAGAGACTTATGAAAAAAATCAATAAGTTTAAATACATAGGCACTATTACAGCGCTACTTTTTATTACTACAATAGGAATAGCACAACAACAAGGTGCCCCCCCCTTGGATGTAAAACCAGAGCCATCACCTTATGGTGACCCCTTATTTTGGGGATTAGCTTCGATTGCACTGATTTTGCTTGTTTTTATAACTCAATTGGGTAAGCTATTTGCCGCCATTGTAAAAAACCTAGCTCGCAAAGGCGGAGACAAAATGATGATGCTTATAGCCCTGATAGGCGGCACACTGCTTACATCTCAAACCACCATTGCGCAGACAAGTGCCACCGGAGCAGATGCAACTGCTGTTGAAGAGCAATTTTCTTTTTTGCATGATGGTTTTGGTAATATGCAATTAAACCTTCTAGCACTTATCATCGCAATTGAGTTAATCGTTGTTCTCTATTATGCCTTTCTGATAAAACGTTTTTTAGTAAAAGAAGCAGAAGCAGAACCTTTTGTAGAAAAGAAAACAACTCCGTTTTGGGATCGTTTCAACAAATCAGTTGCAATCGAGAAAGAAGCTGCGATTCTTACAGACCATGACTACGATGGCATTAAAGAATTGGACAACAATCTACCACCTTGGTGGAAATACGGGTTCTATTTGACTATTGTATGGGCAGTATTTTATCTCGCGCATTTCCATGTTTTCGGAACAGGTGCTTTACAGCTACAAGAATTGAAAAACGAGGAAGAGCAAGCAGCATTTGATTTGGCCGAATACGAAAAAACCCAGAAGAACAAGGTCGATGAAAAAACGGTTGTGTTCCTCGCTTCCTCTGATGAACTTGCGAAAGGCCGTGCACTATTTACAGAAAAAACCTGCATAGTTTGTCATGGACAATTCGGGGAAGGTAAAAATGGACCAAACCTCACAGATAAATTTTGGATTCATGGAGGGAGCATAAATGATATTTTCAAAACTATCAAATACGGTGTTCCTGAAAAGGGTATGAAAGCGTGGAAATCCGATATCGGTGCTCCAGACATGGCCCTGATTGCAAGCTATATAATGAGCATTCAAGGCACGAATCCTCCGGGTGCGATGCCACCTCAGGGTATAGAGTATATACCGGCGAGCATTGTTAGCGATACTACAGCTGTTATTGTTCCCGATAGCCTCGGAACAGCATTACCTGATACTTTGAAGGCGAAGGCGAAATAATGTTTTTTAGACCACATAAAAATGGCGAAGGTTGAAGAGTTTAATGATGAGGCGTTTCGCGATACGGTCACCCATATCGATAAAGATGGCAAGAGAGTTTTCTTCCATCCAAAGAAACCTTACGGAAAATTATACAATTGGCGCAAGTATCTCAGCTACTTATTTTTGATTGCGCTTTTCGGGTTGCCATTTGTGAAAGTAAATGACGACCCTCTTTTTCTATTCAATGTCATAGAGAGAAAATTCATACTCTTCGGTGTTAGGTTTTGGCCTCAAGACTTTTTCATCTTTGTTATGGGGATGCTTATTTTCATTCTGTTCATCGCATTGTTTACAGTAGTTTATGGTCGTGTATTTTGTGGTTGGGTCTGTCCACAAACCATTTTTATGGAAATGGTCTTCAGGAGAATCGAATATTGGATTGATGGAGATGCTGCCGAACAAAGAGCCCTAAAAAAGGCTCCTTTATCGTGGTCGAAACTATGGAAACGCTTTCTTAAGTTGACCTTATTCTTTATTATATCGGTTATTGCAGCCAACACCTTTTTGGCTTACATCATAGGTATTGATGAATTGAAAGAAATTATTACAGGCAAATTTTCCGAACATGTGGGAGGATTTTTAGCCATGATTATTTTCTCCGGTGTCTTTTTCTTTATTTTTAATTGGTTTCGTGAGCAAGTATGCTTGGTTGTTTGTCCATACGGGAGAATGCAGGGAGTACTACTCGACAAACACTCGATTGTGGTGGCGTATGATCACAAGAGGGGTGAACCAAGAAAGAAATATAGCAAAATTCCCGAACCCGGGGTCGGCGATTGTATCGATTGCCATGAATGTGTAAGAGTTTGCCCTACGGGAATCGATATTCGCAATGGTACTCAACTGGAGTGTACAAACTGTACAGCTTGTATTGATGCCTGTGATCACATTATGGAAAAAGTGAATAAGCCAAAGGGCCTTATTCGGTATGCCTCCGAGTATACTATACGCACAGGAAAAAAACTAAAATGGACATACCGCATGGTAGCCTATACGGGAGTTTTGGTCGTGTTAGTGGGTATTGAGTCGTTTCTGTTGGTTACACGAACAGATATAGATGTGTCAGTGAATCGCGCGCGCGGGCAGATATTTACTAAAATGGATGATGGTCGTATTGGTAATTTATATTCCATCAAAGTTGTAAACAAGATTCGAGAAGACCTAGCTATTACATTCAAAGTAATGGATGCTGAAGTGCAAATGATAGGTAAACAAATGGTAGTGCCGGCAGGCAACTTACAAGATGGGGAATTTTTTGTAATCATACCCGAGGAAGATCTCAAAAAACGAAAGACAGACCTCATTTTAGAACTGTATAACGGAGATAAATTAGTACACAAGGAACCCATAATTTTTATCGGTCCATCGAATAATCAAAAGCATTAAATCTAAAAATATAAAACAATGAACTGGGGTTGGAAAATGGGTTTGGTGTATTTAAGTTTCGTAGGTGTCATGATCTCTTTTGTGATGCGCGCACGCAACGAAAAAATTGATCTCGTATCATCCGATTATTATGAGCAAGAACTGGCATTCTCAGAGCGAATGGCTGCTGTTAGTCGTGGCAACGCATTAGAGCTTAAGCCGAGTCTGTCGCTTTTAGACGACCAAATTGTGGTTCAGTATCCGCAGACATGGAATTCCGCTGCAAGTGGAAAAATCCGATTCTATTGTCCGAATAATGCGAAAAGTGATAGTGAGTTCCCTATGTCATTTAATTCCGGAAACCCGCAGATCATAGATAAATCGTTGCTCAATTCCGGCCCGTATGAAGTCTACTTTGAATGGACTGAGGCGGGCGAAAAATACTTCGTCCAACAAAAGATTAAAATCTAATGGAATTCATTGGAATAGCTTTATTGATGGGCCTTGCAGGTAGTTTGCACTGCATCGGAATGTGCGGTCCTTTGCATGCAGCAATTCCTTTTAACAGATCAACCAACTGGAAACATTTTCAAAGCAGATTACTCAACCATTCAGGACGTTTACTCACCTATGCTCTATTAGGTTCGATAGCCGGATTGTTGGGTAAGGGTATGGTTGCCGCAGGAGCCCAGCAATGGTTATCGATTGCCTCGGGTGTCGTAATTCTTCTCCTGGTATTTTTCTACTACAAATCAAATTCCGGTTGGCTTGCTAAAATATCCGTTGGATTTGTAAGCAAGATCAAAACACGTTTTGCATCTCTGCTGAAACACAAAACGAAACGAACATTCTTTTTATTGGGAGCATTAAACGGACTTTTGCCATGTGGCTTAGTTTACTTTGCATTGGCTGCAGCTACTGCGACAGGTACTCCCTGGAAAGGTGCTTTATTCATGTTCATCTTTGGTTTGGGAACCGTACCTGCCCTACTCTCTTTCGGAGGGATTTTGGAATGGCTTAAAACAAAAGCCAAGGTCAATACGGCCAGATGGATTCGAGTAACACTTTTGATTTCAGGTGCACTACTGATACTTAGAGGAAGCAATTTGGGCATTCCCTATATAAGTCCGAAAGTAGAAAATGCTAAAATGAGCTGCTGTGAAAAGCCTCAGTGACTTGGTTCAATTCTACCATACCATCGTTTTCAACATGAGGTAAATCCCTATTGAAAGAATTAGAATCAACACCATTTTTCTAAAGAAGATAGGTGTCATTTTTCCTAAAAGAATTTTCCCGAGATAAGTTCCTACAACCGATGCGCCAACGAGCATTGGAACCATATAGATCGCTTTATCAACGGCAAAACCATTTACGATATAGATCCAAAGTCTACTCACATCCACGCCCATATCGATTGCTGCGGAGGTACCAACAAATAGCTCCTTTTCGAGACTAAATGCCATCAAACCAAGACCACGGATGGCACCACCTGTTCCCACTATTCCCGCCACAAAACCTGAAACGCTTCCTGTAATCAGAATATTTTTATAATCGCGATGGAGACTAATTCTGTCCCACATGAGCATTACCAAACTAAATAGAATCAGAAAAACACCCAGAAAAATATTCGCATGGTTGGTATCGACATAACGAGACAAAAAAGCTCCCAGAATAGTGAAGCCTATGGTTGGTATTCCGAATTTCCACACAAGGCTCCAAGCAATGTGTTTTCTAAAAAACCAAATTTTGGTTGAGTTGCTGAACACATGCAATAACCCTGTTAGGAAGAGGACTTCATGGAAAGGATAAAACAAGCCGGCGATAGGAACAAAAAAAACCGAAGACCCGAATCCACTGATGGTTCCAACGACTTCGCATAAAATTGCGAGAATAAAAAAAAGTAGATCAGAGCCCTCCATTATTGAGAGATCAATTTTTCATCGCACGTAATTTGTCGACATTGACAAGCGTGATAGAAGATCCGGAAATATTGATCAATCCTTCGGCCCTAAAATCACTTAACGTTCTTATCAACGACTCTGTGGCTGTACCAACCATGTTTGCCAAATCATCGCGAGCAATGGCCATTGTAAAATCTTTATCCGATCCATCATGATAATGCTCACGCAAATTAATCAGAGCTTCTGCAGTTCTTTTGCGCACACTGCTGTAGGCTAGGGCCAAGAGTTTCTCTTGCTCTTCATGCATTTTTCCGGCTAATAATTCCACAAACTTCTTGCTCACTTGCGGAGATCTCTCGAGCAATGTGAAAAAATCATCGATAGGAAAAACGGTAATTTCTACATCTTCCAGTGCCTCTGCTGAAGATGTGTGTGCACCTCCCTCGAGGAGGGGTAAATAGCCAAAAAAGTCGCCCGGCTGAAGCAAGCGTGTAATCAGATCTTTTCCTAACTCGTGGCTTTTATAAATTTTAATTTTTCCCTTTTCTAAAAGATACAAACCCACGGGAGTGTCACCTTCAGAAAATATCAAATCCTTTTTACGGTATATTTTGACTTGTTGGCGCTCCGATATTTTTTTGATATCGTGTATTTCGTGTAATGAACTCAAAAGGTCATTTACTCCGGATTTAGCGGAACCAATAGCATGTTCGATTTTTGCCATTTTCTTAAAACGACTTTCTACTGCATTGAGTAATTCCGTATCATCAAAAGGTTTGGTGAGATAATCATCTGCACCCATTTCCATTCCCTTTCGAATATCACTTCTTTCGGCTTTCGCTGTCAGAAATATAAAGGGTATACTAGATGTTTCTTCTTTCTTGCCAAGTAAATGAAGGACCCCATAACCATCTAACACGGGCATCATAATATCGCAAATGATGAGATCAGGAATTTCCTGCATGGCCAATTCGACACCCAACTTGCCATTTTGGGCACATAATACCTTGTATCCGGCAAGTTCCAAGATTTCGGCTGTGTTTTCGCGAACTTCTTCGCTGTCTTCAATCAGGAGTATGGATTTCATCTCTTTTATTCTAATTAGTATTTACTTCATTTAAAGGGATCGAAATATGAAACGTCGTACCCTTGTTTAATTCACTTTCGCAAATAATATTACCGTTCATTAATTCTAAGTACTTCAAAACAATGTTCAAGCCTAGACCGGTACCTTGAATGTTTACTGCATTTTCTCCGCGAAAAAAACGTTCGAAAAGATGCTCTTGATCTTTTGCAGAAATTCCAATACCGCGATCTTTCACTGTAATGTGGAGAATATCCTTTTGAACGGACGATCGCACTGTTATTTCTTCATTTTCCGGACTGAACTTAA